>NZ_CAMLHM010000024.1 GCF_946479885.1 uncultured Devosia sp. | reverse complement strand
GCTAGGAGGCGGCACGTGCCGGTATAGCTCAGTTGGTAGAGCACCTGATTTGTAAATTCGCCCAGCCCCTGCCCCGCTAAACCCTTGTAATGCGGGCGTAAACCATGATCCCAGACGTTAACGATCGCCTTGGCCCATGCGCCGCAAGCATAGGGCAACGCACATTCCTGCATAGCCAAAGGGGCCCAGCGACACTTGCGCGGGCCCCTTTGTTACTTGCTTTAAGTGTTTAGCCGGCAACCCAGCGAGTTGGGTTCGGCGAAGACATCGACCGAATATTGTATCCCGAGGCCCGCAGCGTCTTTACGCTGTTGGTGAGGTTATCGAGGACATAGTCGCCCTCGCTGGTCCGCACCACCAGAACCGCATGGGGTTCACCGCGGCGGGTATGGGTGTAGGCAATGCGCAGGGCACCGGCCGACACGCCCTGGCGGATGAGGGCGCTGCGCTTGGACAGCACGTAGTCCTCACAGTCGCCACTGGTGGGGTTGAGCTCCCAGACGTCGGCCGTGTCGCGCTCCGGACGGATGGAGCGATTGACGTGGCTGTTGATCTGCTTGAGCACAGCCATCAGGTTCGGCGACATCGTCACCTGGCCACGACCGCTGCTGGCACATTCGCTCTTGTTCTGCGCGCAGAAGAACTGCAGCGAGAGCGGTGTGATAGCGGCATACTGGGTTACCAGGCCATGGCTCGAAACTGCGCCCTGGTTGGTATAGGCGGCCGCGCCGCCAACGGAGAACAAAGTGGCGGCCATGGTCAGGCCAGTCACGACTGCTGCAAACTTGGTGTTCATTTACGCCATCCCTGATGAGGTTGATGTCAGCAGGATGCACGCAGCCGATTGCTGCCGAATTCGAAAATTCGGTACAATTTTATTCAATTGCCAAGATTCCGGTCCCGGCTGTCCCATGCTCAATAGGACTGCCCCGCGGCCGGACCGTTGAAACGGGAGGGGCAATTCGCCTCAAAAGCCGGGCTAATTGTATCAATTGGCGGCGCGTCGTCGGCCGGCGGACATCCGCTGGCCCCACCGGGTTGCACGTGCTAGGCAAGCGCGACCTTGTTCGGAGACGACCGTGGGCAGCTCAGCCACATCCCGTATTGCCTTCGTCACCAATGGTACGGCCGACGCCGATGCCGCCGCGCATCGCCTGTCGGCGCGCTATGGCCTTCATGCGCTCGAAAGCGCGGATGTGGTGGTGGCGCTGGGCGGCGACGGTCTGATGCTGCAAACGCTCCATCGCGTCATGCCCCTCGACACCCCGGTCTACGGCATGAATTTCGGCTCGGTCGGCTTCATGATGAATGCCTTTTCCGAGGACGAACTCGAGGACCGACTGCAATCGGTGCAGCGCACGCGCATCTATCCCCTGTCGATGGAGGTGCTGGACACGTCGGGCAAGACCCAGACCGCGCTGGCGCTGAACGAGGTCTCGCTCTTCCGGTCCACGTACCAGGCCGCCAAGATCCAGATCATCGTGGATGGCGAGACGCGGCTGGACGAGCTGATCTGCGATGGTGCGCTGCTGTCGACGCCGGCGGGCTCGACCGCCTACAACCTGTCCGCCCACGGCCCCATCCTGCCGATCGAAGCACCGCTATTGGCGCTGACGCCCATTTCGCCGTTCCGCCCCCGCCGGTGGCGCGGCGCCATTCTCTCCAATCGCGCCGTGGTCAAGTTCATCACCCGCGAAGCGGCCAAGCGCCCGGTCAGCGCCGTGGCCGACAATATCGAGTTTCAAAACGTGCTTGAGGTAACGGTGCGGGAGGATCGCAGCCGAGGGGTGACACTGCTGTTCGACCCGGGCACGAGCCTTGAAGAGCGCGTGCTGAGCGAGCAATTCCGGTATTAGGAGCACCTGGGGTGCGGAGTCCGCTGAGCAGGACCATGCGGGCGGCCGCCACCGAACCGCGCCTTCGCATTCAACCTGCTTAGATGGCCGGGGAAAGTGGCGGAGAGGAAGGGATTCGAACCCTCGAGACAGTTCATCACCATCTGCGCCCTTAGCAGGGGCGTGCCTTCGACCACTCGGCCACCTCTCCGGCAGGGGGTGGATAGCGGGCGGGGGTTGGGATGGCAAGCGGTTTTTGGCTGAGCCCACGGCGCGGCGCGATTGTTGCGGTATTTGCTTTATGCCATCGGGAAATGGCGGCTAGATCGTCCCGCAAAATCGAATCATGATCGATCCTCGAGCGGCAGGTGAAACGCATGACTAACTGGCGCTTGGGGATTGTGATCGGCACCGGCCTTATTCTGGCCGGGCTGCTATCGGCCGGGGCGCAGGAGGCGGTGGTCGACCCCAACCGCATTCTCGACCCGATCGAAGGCATCTGGCAGACGCAGGAGCTGTCGGAGGTGACGATCGCGCTTTGCCCGGAGGGGTTCTGCGGCACGCTGAGCAAGATCGTGGTGCCGCGCGAAGGGCTGACCGACGAGGAATATGCCGCGGCACAGGCCATGCCGGTCGAGAGCTTCACCGATATGCGCAACCCCGACCCGACCTTGCGCGGCCGGCCCATGCTGGGGCTGCAAATCCTGACGCTGCTGCCGAGCACCAAGCCCAATGTCTATGACGGGGAAATCTATAACCCGCAGGATGGCAATATCTATTCGGGCTATGTCGAGATGCTGGGGCCTGACCAGCTGCGGCTCAATGGCTGCGTGCTCTACAACATCGTCTGCCAGGGGCAGGACTGGGTCCGGGTGATCCCCGAACCCGAGGTGGTGGCGCAGTAGTCAGCGCTGGTTGAACAGGACCTTCTGGGCTTCCTTGTCTTCGTTGAGCGGCTTGGACTGCACATCCTTGCCCCAATTGAGGCCGCGCTCGACGGCCGGGCGGGCATTGAGGCGCTCGATCCAGGCGGCGAAATTGCGGAACTCGGTCTTGGAGATGCCGTAGCGCTCCCAGGACTGGGCCCAGCCGATAGAGGCGATGTCGGCGATGGAATAGTCGCCGGCAATGTAGTCCCTGCCCTCGAGCTGGGTGTTCAATACGCGGAACAGGCGATGGGTTTCATCGCTGTAGCGCTTCTGGGCATAGGGGATTTTTTCGGGCGCATAGACGTTGAAGTGGTTGTTCTGGCCCAGCATGGGGCCGAAACCGCCGACCTGCCAGAACAGCCATTCGTCGACCTTGACCTGGCTACGCTGGTCGGTGGGGTAGAACTGACCGAATTTGAGCGCGAGATATTTGAGGATGGCGCCCGATTCGAAGATCGAAATCGGCCGGCCGCCCGGACCCTCCGGATCGACGATCGCGGGGATCTTGTTGTTGGGGGAGATAGCGAGGAATTCAGGCTTGAACTGGTCACCCTTGCCGATGTCGATGCGATGGTAATTCCACGGCACCCCGAGCTCTTCGAGCATGATGTGGACTTTCTGCCCATTGGGGGTGGGCAGCGAATAGGCTTCGATCGGCTTGGTCTGGGTGGTCATTGCCGGTTCCGTTCTTGATTGGCGCGAACGAGATATATCGGCGTTTTACGATGAAGTGCAAGGCAGCTTGTTGCCGCCTCGCCCGGGTTTGGAGATCGTCATACCCGTTTCACGATCAGTTGCGGATTGCCATTGCCGCGCATGGCCAGCGACGTGCCGTGGATGTCGATGGTGGACACCACGCGATGGCGATAGGCGGCGAACATGAAGGTGGGCGTGACGTTGACGGGTTCATCGAACTGGATGGTAACCGTGTAGCTCTGCATATTGCCGAGCAGCTGCACGCCGATCAGCATCCCGGCGAACGGTTGATCGAGATAGAGCCCCTTGACGCGCTGACCGACCTGGAAGGGCACGGCCACGCGCTCCGGCAATGCCGCGCGGGCGGTGTTCCAGTCGCGGTAGCCATGCGCGCGGGCCACCTGTTCGAGGGCGGCGCCATGCGACAGGGTCTCGCCAAGCGTAGCGCGCTGCTGGCGCAATTGCTTGGCTTCCGATTTCAGGGTCTGGGCAGAAGGGGTATCGAGCGAAAACGACATGATAGGTCTCTCATTGCAATGAGGCGACTGTTCCATGGGGGCTCGCGTTGCCATGATGCGCCTAGCAAGGAAGAACCGATGGTTCGTTTGCTCGGAGACTGGACTTCACCATCGGAATTGCTTCCGGCGAGCGGCGGGTGCCAGCGACCTGGGGGCGATATGCGCGCGAGGACCGGCTTTGTCAACGGCATGGCGGGCATGCGATCAATCCAGCTGATGGGGCGATCAGCGATTTGCGTTGGGCTGAGCGTGTTTTGCGGCGTATGTGCCAACGTGAAAACCCCCACCCCGCCCTCCCCTCAAGGGGCAGGGGAGCCGAGGCCCGGATCATGATTGAAACGCTGTTCCTATTGATTGCGGGCCTCTTGGGCGGGGCGGTCAATTCGCTGGCCGGCGGTGGCTCGTTCATCGTGTTTCCGGCGCTGCTGTTCGTCGGCGTGCCGCCCGTCATCGCCAATGCGTCCAACACCTATGCCGCCCTGCCCGGCTATGCCAGCGGCGCCTTCGGCTACTGGCACGCCATGGCGAAGTACAAGGATCGACTGGTGCTCTACGGCATCGTGGCGGCGGTTTTTGGCTATGTCGGGGCCGAGTTGCTGCTGGTGGTCAGCGACGAGCTGTTCTCGCTGGTCGTGCCGTGGCTGATGGCTTTCGCGGTGCTGCTGTTCATCTTTGGCAATCGGATCAACGGCTTTGTCGCGGCGCGCAGCGGTGGCAGGCGCGGCATGAAGCTGGCGGGCACGGTGCTGCTGATGGCGTTCCTGGCCGGTGTCTGCGTCTATGGTGGGTTCTTCAATGCCGGGCTCGGCATCCTGCTGCTGGCCTTCCTCGCCACCGCGGGGATGAGCGATATCCACGCCATGAACGGGCTCAAACTTTACGTCTCAAGCATCGTGGCGGTGGTGGCGGTGGCGCGGTTTGCGCTCAGCGGGTCGATCGACTGGTATCACGGCTCGATCGCGCTGGTGGGCGTAACGGTCGGCGGCTACGTCGCGGCACGCAATGCGCACCGGATACCCACGCAGTGGATAAGGATGGCCGTGATTGTCTATGGCGTGGTGATGACCGGGTATTTCTTCTGGGGGGCGTATGTCGCCTGAGCGCAGTGCTCTTCCCTTCTCCCCTTGAGGGAGAAGGTGCCCGAAGGGCGGATGAGGGGTCTCTTTCTGGGCTTCCGGCATGGGATGTCGCAGCACCCCTCACCCTGACCTTCCGCTGAACGCGTCAGGTGGTCCCTCTCCCTCAAGGGGAGAGGGGAAGAGGGCTCAATCCGCCCGCCTGATCCACACCGCGGCATCGTGGAAGGCCGCGCCGCCGAAGGGGGGCGCTGGGGTGGCGTTGGTCAGGGTGTTGATGCCCTTGCCCCGGCGGTGGGCCTTGTTCTGGTGCAGGCCCTCGGCGATGAGCACGCCCGTCGGCAAGCCGGTCCGGACGCGAGCCGTCAGGTCCACATTGCCCCTGCTATTGCCGACCGTGACGAACTGGCCCTCTTCGATGCCGAGGCGGGCGGCGTCATCGGGATGGATGAAGACCGAAGGGACGCCCTCACGCTTCTGGCTGCCGGGCGTTTCGTTGAAGCTGGAATTGAGGAAGGCGCGGGCCGGGCTGGTGGCGAGGCGGAACGGGTGGTCGGCATCGGTGGCTTCGGTGATGGCCCAGTGGTCGGCGAAGCGCGGCATATCGGCGGGGTCGCAGGTCCAGAGATAGCCCTTCTTGTCGGCGACATCCTGCCAATTGGGTGCGAAGCGGAAGCACTTGTCGGGCCAGGCGAAGCCATCGGCAAAGCGGGCCACGGCGTCGGGGCGCTCGCGGTCGACGAAACCGGTCTTTTCCACCTCGGCCAGGTCAGGGTAGTTGGAACGGCGGAAGGTTTCGGCGACGACGTCGCGGTCGACGGTCTTGAAGCTGTCGTCGTCGAGACCCAGGCGCAACGCCAGGGCGTTGATGACTTCATGGTTGGAGCGGGTCTCGCCGGGGCGCTCGATGACAGCAGGGCCATAGAGCACCCGGACATGGCCGCCGCGAGTGTAGTAGTCGTTGTGTTCGAGGAACATGGTGGCAGGCAGCACGATATCGGCAAATTCGGCCGTCTCGGTCATGAACTGCTCATGCACGACGAGGAACAGGTCTTCGCGGGCGAAGCCGGCATGGGTCAGGGTCTGGTCGGGAGCCACCGAAGCCGGGTTGGTGTTCTGCACGATCATGGCCTTGACCGGCCCGCCACCCTTGAGCGCCTTACTGTCGCCGGTGAGGATTGGACCGATCTCGGACATATCGAGCCAGCGCGGATCGCCCTTCTGCATCGACGCGCCTGATATGGCCGACTTGTCGAGCTGCCAGGTGCCGGAATTGGAATGGAGCGCCCCGCCGCCGCGATGTTGCCAGGCGCCCGTCATGGCGGGAATGCAGAGCGCCGCATGCATGGCGGTGGCGCCGTTGCGCTGGCGGGTAAAACCATAACCCATGCGGAAGTAGGAGCGCGGCGTGGTGCCGACGAGGTGGGCGAAGGCGGTAATCTGCTGGACCGTGAGGCCAGTGATTTCGGCGGCCCATTCCGGGGTGCGCGTCGCCAGATGCGCCTCGAAATCGGGGCTGAAGTCGGTGTATTTGGCCATATAGGCGCGGTCGGCGAGATTGTCGCGCAGCAGGACATGCATGACGGCGACGGCGAGCGCACCGTCAGTACCCGGGCGTAGGACGAGGCCCAGATAGGCCTGGGCCATGGTGGCGGTTTCATAGATGTCGATGACGACGACCTTGGCGCCGCGCTCCTTTTTGGCGCGCATGGCATGGGTCATCACATTGACCTGGGTGTGCACCGCATTGGTGCCCCAGATGACCACGCAGTCGCTCTCGGCCATCTGCTCGGAATTGACGCCGCCCAGCATGCCCGTGCCGGCGATGTAGCCGGGCCAGGAGGTGCCGGTGCAGATGGTGTCGTATTGGCGGGAATAACCCTTGGCGGCACGCAGGCGATCGATGCCGTCGCGATGCACATGGCCCATGGTGCCGGCATAGTAATAGGGCCAGATCGCCTCGGCGCCGTGTTCGGCCTCGATCTGGCTGAAGCGTGCGGCGATTTCGTCGAGCGCCTCGTCCCAGGAGATGCGCTCAAACTGGCCGCTGCCCTTAGGTCCGCTGCGGCGCAGGGGATGCATCAGGCGCTGTGGGTGGTGCACACGCTCGCTATAGCGGGCGACCTTTTCGCAGATCACGCCAGCGGTGTAGGGGTCGTCCTTGGCGCCGCGGACCCGGCCGATGGTGCTGCTGTCGATGATGTCGACATCCAGCGCGCAGGCCGACGGACAATCATGCGGGCAGACCGAACGAACGGTGCGGAGAACAACAGACTGGTTCATGAGACGCAAAGTAACGGAGGCGGCGCCGGGGCTCAATTGAATTGGCGTGATGGTCGCCATTCGCCGCATGAATGCGTCTGCGCCAGCGGCAACCGCCCGATCTTAACGATCTTAAGATGTCGTTATGGTAAAGCAATCGTAAAGTTGTACACTCCGGTCGTCATTGCTTTGAGGGGAATGTCGATGGCCGATCTCAATCTTCAGCTCGCGCGCGCGGTCAAGACCAGCGCTGTCTACGATCTTGTCACTTGCCTGCCGCTCGCCCTGCCCGGCGTCGCCGGCCTGTATCTTATGGTGCTGGATACACTTAACGGCGCAGTTGGACTTGGCGGCCATGTGGGCGACCTGTCGCCGCTGGCCATGATGTTCATCAATTTCCTCGGGTCGCTGATCTCGATCTGGGCCGTGCTGCGGCTGATCAATCCAAGCTGGGCCAATGGCTTGACCGACGTCGCCGTCCGGACGTTCTTCTCGATCGCCATGCTCAACGCCATTCTCAACGGCGTGCCGGGCCTGGTCGGCGTGCTCTGGGTCTGCGAACTCGGATTGCTGCTGGTGCAGGCGTATCTGGTGCACCGTGTCTGGCGCGCCGAGCATGCGGCCACCGTGCGCCCGGCTCCCGCCCCGGTATTCCAGACTCACGCCCCCGCCGAATAGGCGGCGAATGCGGCCGGCGCCTCGCGCTGGCGAACAGAAAATGGCCGTGCCCGGGATGTTTCCTGGACACGGCCATTGTTTTTGGCGGCTTGGCGGCCCTCAGAGCGTGGCGAAGGCCTTGGTCGAGGTCTCGGCATTGCGGCGGGCGCGGTTGGTGGCGTGAAGCGCCAGCTGGGCCGCGCCGGAATGGAACTGCGAAAAGGTAACGCGCTGAGCGTCGTGGGTGGCGATGGTCACGCCGCGCCAATTGGGACGAACCGCGCGGACGTCGGACCAGGCAATCTTGGTCTCGCGGCCGAGGGCGCTGCGGTGCTCGAGCAGAGTGTTGTTCCACCGTACGCGGGTGAACAGACCACCCAGGCCGATGGCCACGGCCCCTGCCCCGAGCATCACGGACGCGATGAAGGTGGCTACCATCTGCGTGGCCTCCACATGCTTGCTGCCGCCGATGACGATAATGGCGCTCATCAGCACCACCGCGAGCGCAGCGGCGCCGTAGCAGGCGAAATACTCGACCATCGAGGGGCGAAGCTCGGACCAGCCTTCGACGCTCACGGCCTCTTCGCTCTGCACCAGGCGCAAGGCAAGAAACGCAGCATAGCCGAAGGCAACGACGCCGGCGGCACGGGCGAGCGGCAGACCGGTGGTAAAGGGAACGTATTTCAGCACGATCAGCGAGACGATAACGAACAGTGGCACAGCCACTTCCTGCCAGCGCAAGGGCACTATTTGCTCTCCAATGTATGGGGCCGGCGACGCTAAATCGGCATTTATGCGCGGAATCTAGCAAGCTTCTCTGATTTGGCCATTAACAATTTTGGGAGGCCGGCGCGTTGACGCGCAACCTCAGCTTTTTTGCAACAGGCACGGAGGGTTGAGAAATTGATTCAAAGGCTTCGCGCGTCGATTCAAGCCGATGCCACGGCGATTCCGTCGACGGACTCAAGTCATTGAAATGCAATGGTCATCCCCAAGCGGGCGGAGATGGAGGTTCTGGTTGAGCGACCACGAAAAGGTCCCCGGACCATCGGATGGTCCGGGGACGCGTGAATCAGCTCGGGGCGCCAACGGCGGCGGCGGTGGCATTTTCCTCGGCAGCGAACTCGGCCTCCGGCTCCTTGCGCAGAGTGGTTGCCAGGGGAATCTCCTTGAGCAGCAGGGAGAGGCCGAAGGCGATGACCGCGGCCCCGGCGGCAGTGAGGAAGACCGGGTGCAATGCGGCGGCGAAGCCTTCGAGCACCTGGGCCCGCACCGCTTCGGGCAGCGCCTGGATCGCCTGCGCATTGAATGAGCCGCCGCCCGACGGGACCGCGTCACCGAGCTGGCTGGCGAGGCCGCTGGAGAAGATCGCGCCGAAGACCGACACGCCGATGGAGCCACCAATCTGGCGGAACAGCGTGGTGCCAGCGGTGGCGACGCCGACCAGTTCACGCGGCACGGCATTCTGTGTGGCGGTGACGCCGACGCTGTTGACCGGGCCGATGCCGATACCGACGATGAACATGTAGAGCGCGATCTGCCAATCGGGCGTGTCGAGCTGCATGATGCCCAGCAGCAGCAAGCCGACGAACAGGGTCGCGGTGGCGACGACGGGCAGGATGCGATAGTGCCCGGTCTTGCTCATGACGAAACCCGACAGGGTCGAGGCGCCGATCAGGCCGACCATCATGGGCAGCAGCTGGAACGCCGAACTGGTCGGGGAAACGCCCTTGGCGATCTGCAGATACATCGGCAGGAAGGTGATGGAGCCGAACATCGCCATGCCGACCAGAAAGCCGACGGCGTTGGTGACAAGGAAGGTGTTGTTGCGAAACAGCTGAAGCGGCAGCACGGGCTCGGCGGCGCCAGCCTCGACCCAGACGAAGGCAGCCAAGGCAGCTGCGGCCAAGGCGACCAGACCGACGATCTGCACCGAGAGCCAGGGGAAGGTGTTGCCGCCCAGGCTCGTGGCCAGCACAAAAGCCGACAGTGCCGTGGTGAGCAGGACAAAGCCCATATAGTCGACCTTGTGAGCGACGCGCGTCGCCTTTGGCTTGAGGGCGAAGCCGATGACCGCCAAGGCCAGCACGCCCAGCGGCAGGTTGATGATGAAGATCCAGTGCCAGCTCAAATGCTCGACGATGAAGCCGCCCAGCAGCGGGCCGACCACGGTGGCCACACCGAACACGGCGCCGAAAATGCCCTGGATCTTGCCGCGCTGGCGCGGGGGAATGACGTCGGCCACCACGGTCATGGCCACGACCATGAGACCGCCACCGCCCAGTCCCTGCACGATGCGGGCGAAGATAAGGAAGTTCATGGAATTGGCAAAGGCCGAGAGGCCGGCGCCGACCAGGAAGATGACGATTGCCACCTGCAGCACGATCTTGCGCCCATAGAGGTCGCCGAGCTTGCCATAGACGGGGGCCACGACGGTGGAGCTGAGCAGATAGGCGATGACCACCCAGGTCAGATGGTCAAGCCCGCCAAGCTCGCTGACAATGGTGGGAAGCGCTGTGGAGACGATGGTCTGGCCGAGCGAGGCCAGCAGCAGCGTCACTGCCACGGCGCCGATGATGAGGCCCACCGACTGGCCCTGCGGCTCTTGGGTGGATTGTGCAGCTGGAGACATTGAATGATCCTTGGAGCGCCGGGAGTCGCGCCCACTTGTGGTATGAACTGTTGCGGCATATATCTGCCGGTAGCAATTACATGTCAATAGCATGCAATTGCTGAAAGCATGTGAAATTGCGAGGACTGCCATGCCCCAATCCGGTGGCACGACCGACATCAATGCCCTGCTGCGGAAGGCGGGGATCGCCCAGGACACCGTGGACGCCGTTATCGGCATAGACGCCTTGCTGCAAAACTGGCGCCGACGCGCCATGAAGCGCGAGCTTGGACACCAGGCCCTGGTCGACCTCAAGATCGGAATTGATCTGGCACAGCTCGACGTGCTGGTGGCCATCGAGGCGCCAGTGGGCGAATTCGGCGAGACGCTCGGCACCGAGACGATGGTGGCGACGGTGGCGGAGCGGCTGAACATCGACCCGTCGCGCGCCAGCCGGGTGGTGAGCGAGATGGTTGAGCTGGGCTATGCGCGGCGGGCCGTCAGCCAGGCCGATGCGCGGCGGACCATTATCGAGCTGACCGATGCCGGGCGGACGATCGTGGAGGCCGTGCGCGCCTATAAATTCCTGATCATGGGCGATTTCCTCAGTGGCTGGACGCCGGAGGACCTGGCGGCGTTCATGCCCCTGTTGCGCAAGTTCGGCCATTGGTCCGAACACAGCCAGCAGGCGGCGGACAAATTCGCGGACGATATTGCGCTGCTGGCGCAACAGATCGCGGCCAACCGCAAGCATGCAGAACCCGTCTGACCAATCGTCTGATGGCCGGGTCGGCCTGCCGACAATTTTCGACAATTGCGTGGGGTGAAGTCCACTTGCCTTGACCGGGGCGCACCAAGTCCCGATATTGAAGTTTGACAGTCCGCCGCGCGGACAATCAGGCCCAATCGACCAGCGGGAGGCTAGCCGAATGGACGTGTTTGCAAGCGAAACCGCGCCGTTCGCCGTCGCCATCGGGCTCACGCTCGCCATCGCGTTCATCGAGTTGCTGGGGCTGCTATTGGGGGCGCAGCCATCGGCCATGGTCGACAGCGCCCTGCCCGATCTCGACGCCGATATCCCCGACATGGAAGTAGGGCCGCTGAGCCAATCGCTGAGCTGGCTCAGCTTCGGCAAATTGCCGGCACTTGTGGTGCTGATCCTTATCCTGGCCAGTTTTGGCCTCTGCGGCTTCGCCCTGCAGGAAGCCCTGCGGCGGACGCTCGGCTTCGCGCTCGATCCCTGGCTCGCCAGCGTACCGGCAGCGATCGGCGCCGCCTTTGTGACGCGCCATGTCGGGCTGGCCATTGCCCGTATCATGCCCAAGGAAGAAACCGAGGCGGTCAGCACCAAGGCCTTTGTCGGCCGGGTGGCGACCGTGTTTCGCGGCGTTGCCGGGCCCGGCACCCCGGCCGAAGCAAAGCTGACCGACATCCACGGCAAGACCCATTACCTGCTGATCGAACCCGACGACGGCGAGCCGGCCATGCCTGAAGGCTCCGAGGTTGTCATCATCCGCCAGCAGGGACCCGTCTATCGTGCCATCAGCAAGCTCAAACCGGCCAGCTGATGCCACAGACATTTCGGGCACCAGCGGCGATCGAGACCGGCCCAACGCCGGTGGCGACGCCACCACCGGCCAGTGCCGATCCGCCTGCCCCCGCCACGACAACGACCACCATCCAAGCAACGCCGCCAACCCCGGTCCAGGAGTTCAGCCCCGTGTCCCAGTCCCTCTACGATATCCTGATCATGATCGCCGTGATCCTGGTGGCGCTGTTCGCCATCGGCATGGTGTTTTCGCGCCTCTACCAGCGCTCGTCCAAGGAGGTCAGCTTCGTGCGCACCGGTTTTGGTGGGCAGAAGGTGATCATGAATGGCGGCGCACTGGTGTTTCCGATCCTGCATGAGCAGATCCCGGTCAACATGAACACGCTGCGGCTCGAAGTGCGCCGCGCCGCCGACCAGGCGCTGATCACCAAGGACCGCATGCGTGTGGACGTGCAGGCCGAATTCTACGTGCGGGTGCAGCCGGTGATCGAATCCATCGCCAACGCCGCCCAGACGCTGGGCCGGCGCACCATGGAGCCGGGCGCGCTCAAGGAGCTGGTGGAAGGCAAGTTCGTCGACGCGCTGCGCGCCGTGGCTGCCGAGATGGCGATGGAAGAGCTGCACGAGCAGCGCGTCAACTTCGTGCAGAAGGTGCAGGCGGCGGTTTCCGAGGACATTCTCAAGAACGGGCTGGAGCTGGAATCGGTATCGCTGACCGGGCTCGACCAGACCAACCGGGAATTCTTCAACCCGGACAATGCCTTCGACGCGGAAGGTCTCACCAAGCTGACGCAGGCTATCGAGGAGCGGCGCAAGACGCGCAACGATATCGAGCAGGAAACGCAGGTGCTGATCGAGCGCAAGAATTTCGAGGCGGAGGCGCAGAAATACCAGATCGCCCGCGACAAGGAGTTTGCACGCCTGGAGCAGGAACGCGAAATCCAGACGCGGATGGCCGAGCAATCTGCGCTGATCAAGCAGCAGCAGTCCGAGCGTGAGCGCGAAGCCGAGGAGGCGCGCATTCTGGCAGCGCAGCAGGTGCGCCAAGCGGACATCGCCTCGAGCCAGATCGTGCAGGAGCGCGAAATCGCCACGGCGCTGGCCGTGGAAGCGGCGGCGGTGGACAAAGCCCGGCAGATTGCGCTGGCCGAACAGGCGCGCGACATCGCCATTGCGGTCAAGAGCAAGGAAAAGTCGGTTGCCGACGCGGCCGCCGACGAGGCGCGCGCCGTCGCCGCCAGGGCGGCGGAAGAGGTGACGACCTCACGCCAAACCGCGGTGGCGGAACGCGAAAAGGCCATCCAGCTCATCGAAGCGCGCAAGGCCGCCGAGCAGGCGGCGATTTCGATCACCGTGGCGGCCGAGGCCGAGAAGTCCGCGGCGACCGACCGCGCCGAGGCGGTCCGCATCGGGGCCACGGCAGACGCCGACAAGGCCCGCGTGGCGGCCAAGGGCTCGGCCGATTCCGAAAAGCTGCGGGCCGAGGCGCTGGCAGCGGTCTACAAGGTCGAGGCGGAAGGCAAGCGCTCGGTGAACGAGGCCAGCAATACGCTCAATGCAGAGCAGATCGCCATGCAGGTGCGGATGCGGCTGATCGAGGCGCTGCCGCAGATCATCGCCGAGAGCGTCAAGCCGATGCAAAATATCGACGGGATCAAGATTCTGCATGTCGATGGCCTCAACGGTTCGAGCCAGAATGGCGGCGGCGATGGCGTGGCGGCCAATGGCGGCGGGCTGGCCGACCAGGCGGTGGCAGCAGCTCTGCGCTATCGCAGCCAGGCGCCGCTGATCGATGCACTGATGGGCGAACTGGGTTTGAGCGGCGGTACGCTGGATGGGCTGGCGGCTTCGGTGACGAGCGGGACTGGCGTTGCCAAGCCCGAGATCGACATCAAGGGCAAGAAGTAGCATGGACCCTGATGTCGCGGCCGTATTGGACGCCTATCCCGCGCCGTTGCGGGAGAGGCTGATGGGGCTGCGGGCGCTGATCGCGGAGACCGCGGCTGCGACCGACGGCGTCGGGCCGCTGGAGGAGACGCTCAAATGGGGCGAGGTCAGCTACCTGACCTCGGCCAGCGGCAGTGGCACGACGGTGCGCATCGGCCGGGACAAGCGGTCGGGCAAGCCGGGGATCTATGTGAACTGCAAGACGGACCTGCTGAGCCGCTATCGCGCGCTCTATCCGGATGGCTTCGGCTATGACGGCGATCGCGGCGTCATCCTGGGCGAGGCCCCGGACGAAGCCGCGCTCAAGCATATGATCGCGCTGGCGCTAACGTATCACGCGCGGAAAACGCGGTAGTCAGGATGGCATGCGGGCGTAGGCGGCGAGCAGGTCGCTCACCAAGACGCCATCAATGGTCATTCCGGCCAGGTCGGCGTTCCTGATCGCGGCATTGGCCAGCGAGACGCCATCAAACACCGCGCCGGACAGGTTGGCGTTGGTCACAGTGATCCCGGACAGATTGACGTCGTTGAACGTCGTCGCGGCCAGATTGACGTCATCGAACGCAGCCCGGCTCAGGTTGGTATCGGTGAACCTTGCGCCGCTGAGGTTGGCGTAAAACCTGGCTTCGGCGAGGTTGACCCCATCGAAGTTGGAGCCTGCCATGTCCGCCCGATGGTAATGCGCGTCGCGCATGATCTCGCCGTCGAAAGGGTTCGAGTTCTCGCTCATCTTCTGTCCTCGCACAGGCAAAGCGCGCCCGACCGGCATCCTGATGGGATTTCCGGAGGGTGGCAACTCACCTTGCGGCTTTATCGCGCGCAGTCAGTCACACAGCGTATTCGGCCACGACATCGCCCGAGACCGGGTCGGTGACGCCGAGGCCGTTGCCGAGGTCCTCGAGCATCGACCGCAGGCCATCGAGCGAGTGGATCATGACGGGGCGGGCTTTGACGATGCTGTCGAAGTCGTTCCATTCGCCCAGCACGCAGAAGTCGCGTTCGCCTGTCTTGACCAGGCTGAACCGCTGCAGGCCGGCCGCCTTGAAGTCCTCCGCCACCTCCGCGAGCAGCGTATCGTGATGGGTGATGAACTGTTTCTCGAAACCCGGCTTAACGCGCATGCGCACGATATTGTAGGCCGTCATGATGTCCTCCCATCCGGCCCGGACGGCCGGTGGAGGCATTGTACGCCTGATCGATAGCGTCTCACAGGGGCCGGCGGCCGCTCAGGCCAATGCCAGCCCTTCGCGGGCGCAGAGTTCGGCCATGGCGCTGCCCGGCGGCGGCGGCGGCATGTCGGCCCTGCCCCGGCGCGTGAGCTGGCTGCGCCAGAGGTGGATGGCCAGCGTATCGGGGCCAATGGCCGCGTCGACGCTGGAGCCGGGCTGCATCAGCCCCGGGATGCCTTCGTAGGGGATCGGGTATAGCGCCGAGCTGGGCAGGACGTGGCCGGCGAGGCCACGCTGCTGCACATAGTGCGTCAGGGCCATGGGGCCGGTGGCGCCATATTGCATGTGTTCGGGCGCGACGGGATCGCCGAAGAGGCGGCGCACCCCGACTTCGAGGCGGCGGAAGATGGGCAGATGCGGCTCGAGCAGCGGGCGCGGGCCGGGCGCAAAAATGCCGAGCAGATCATCGAGCAGCGGGGCATTGGCCGGGATGTGCAGCACCGCGCCGTTGACGGAGCCGGGCCGCTCATAGGCCATCAGGTAGTCGGGCGGGCCGGCGATGGGGCGGACGCAATAGACGTCGAGATCGGCATAGACGCCCCTGTTCTGGCGCAGGCCGGTCATGCGGAAGAGGTCGGAGAATACGCCCGGCGTGCCCCGACCCTTGTAAAACATCAGCCGCTTTCGCGGCAGCACCTCGGCGGCATCGCGCGCCACCGCACCATCAGGCAGGCCGGGTATCGCATCGTAGGAATAGACCTCGACGCGATGCCCCTGGCGATTGAACGAGGCAATAGACAAAGCCTCGAGCCAGCTCATCGGCCCATGCCAGAAGCTGAAGATGGTGGGCAGTGTCATCGCTCTGGTTCAATCCGTGAGATCGCAACAGACCTCATCCTGAGCTTGTCGAAGGACGAGGTCGTGGCTGGATTTGTGTTCCCGACCGCGTGGTTCGACGGGCTCACCATGAGGTCTAGCCCCCATCAGACCTGGGGCTTGCGCTTTGGCTTGTGGTCCTTCTTGGCAGGCTTTTCCTTCTTGGCGAAGGGTGCGCCCTCGGCAGGCTTGCCGGCCCATTTGGGCTTGCCCTTGTCCTTGCTCGGCGGCGCCTTGGCGACCTTGGGCGGCCGTGGCTTGTCGAAGTCGGGCCGCGGGGCACGCGGGGCTTCGGACTCGGCTGCCGGGTTCCAGCCGCCGGTGGCGGGCGCTGCTTCGAGATCGTCGGGGCGCAGCCCGGCTGAGCCGTAGCGATGCTGGCGGTCATTGCGCTCGGGGCGCGGGGCGTTGGGGTCGTAGCGCTCGACCGGACCGGGCGGACGACGCTGGCTCGGTGGCGGGCCGGAGCGGCGCTCGCCGGGGCCGTCGACGGCCGAGATGGTCACGCCGCGTTCGCCCGAGCCATTCTTCTCGATCGACTTGGCGAAGGCATCGGCCTTGGGGGCGGCGACTTCGAAAATGGATTCGGTATCGAAAATGCGGATCGAGCCGATCGCGGTCTTGGTGACGTTGCCGGCCTTGCAGAGCATGGGCAAGAGCCAGCGCGGCTCGGCCTTGTGCTTGCGGCCGACAGTGACCTTGAACCAGGTGCCGCCCTCGAAGCGCTCGCGGGTGCGCGGGTCCTTGTCGCCCGGCTTGTCGAAGACCGGGGCGTCGGAGACGTCTTCGGGCGCCGGACGGGCAGCGAGCTGCTGGCGCAGATAGGCGGCGGCGATGGCTTCGGGCGTGTAGCGGGCCAGCAGCTGGCCGACGAATTCGGCCTCGTCATCGGCGACCGGGCGGGTCAGGCCCTCGGCGCTGAGAATGCTCTCGCGGTAACGGGCCTCGATTTCCTCGGCCGAGGGCGGCGCCATCATGGTGACGTCGAGCTTGGCCACCTTGAGGACGCGTTGGGCGACGTTGCGGCGATGCATCGGCGAGATGATGACGCAGGTGCCCTTGCGCCCTGCCCGGCCGGTGCGGCCCGAACGATGCAGCAGCGTATCGGGATTGGTCGGCAGGTCGGCGTGGATCACGAGGTCCAGGTTCGGCAGATCGATGCCGCGGGCAGCGACGTCGGTGGCGACGCAGATGCGGGCGCGGCCATCGCGCATGGATTGCAGCGCATTGGTGCGCTCGGCCTGGCTGAGCTCGCCCGAAAGGGTGACGACGTCGAAGCCACGGTTATGTAGGCGCGACGACAGGTGCTTCACGCCTTCGCGGGTCGAGGCGAAGACGATGGTGTTGACGGCCTCGAAGTAGAGCAGCGTGTTGATGATGGCGTTTTCGCGCTCGGCCGCCGGGACCAGCATCAGCTTGTAGTCGATATCGGCATGCTGCTCGTTGGCGCTGGTGGCGGCGACGCGCAGGGCGTCGCGCTGGAAGGTCTTGGCGAGCTGGGCGATGGGCTTGGGGACGGTCGCCGAGAACAACAGCGTGCGGCGATCTTCGGGGGCCGCGTCGAGGATGAATTCGAGGTCTTCGCGGAAGCCGAGATCGAGCATTTCGTCGGCTTCGTCGAGCACGACGGCGCGCAGGGCCGACATGTCGAGGGCGCCGCGGGTGATGTGATCGCGCAGGCGGCCGGGCGTGCCGACCACGATGTGAGCGCCGCGTTCAAGGGCGCGGCGTTCCGTGCGGGCATCCATGCCGCCGACGCAGGAGGCGGTACGAGCGCCGGTTTCGGCATAGAGCCAGTCGAGTTCGCGCTGCACCTGGAGCGCCAGTTCGCGGGTCGGGGCAATCAGTAGCGCCAGCGGGGCGCCGAATTCGGTGAAACGCTCGGCATCACCCAGCAGGGTCGGCGCAATGGCCATGCCGAAGGCGACGGTCTTGCCCGAGCCGGTCTGGGCGGAAACGAGCAGGTCACGGCCGGCCGCTTCATCTTCGATGATGGCGGCTTGGACCGGGGTCAAGGTCTCGTAGCCCTTGGCAGCAAGAGCGCGGGCGAGCGGGGCGAGAATGGTGTCAGGCAGGGACAATGCGGTTCTTTCGGGTGGGTGAGAAACGCCAGCCCGAACCTCCCCCTCAATCTCCGGGAAGCTGCGCAGGAGTTCCTGATAGGTGCTTATAGCACAAACAAGCAAAAAGGCCGCCCGGCGGGCGGCCTAGGAATTGGGGGCTGCATTTATTCTTCTCCCCGTCGGGGAGAAGGTGGCGCGCAGCGCCGGACGAGGGGGTGCTGTGGTTGAGCCAAGTGTCCTTGGGCAAACCACGCCTCCCCTCACCGACCCGGCTGCGCCGGGCCACCTCTCCCCGACGGGGAGAGGAATAGAAAGTGGGCTTTAGCCGACGAGTTCGTCGTCGTTGAAGAAGAACTTGATTTCCTGGGCAGCGGTCTCAGGGGCGTCCGAACCGTGCACCGAGTTTTCGCCGATCGAGAGGGCGAATTCCTTGCGGATGGTGCCTTCAGCGGCGTTGGCCGGGTTGGTTGCGCCCATGACTTCACGGTTCTTGAGGATGGCGCCTTCGCCTTCCAGAACCTGCACGACGACGGGCGAAGCGATCATCTGCTCGACCAGTTCGCCAAAGAAGGGGCGATCCTTGTGCACGCCGTAGAAGCCTTCGGCCTGGGCGCGGGTCATGTGGATCTTCTTCAGTGCGATCGGACGCAGACCGGCTTCCTCGAACTTGGCGACGATCTTGCCGATGAGGTTACGACGGACGGCATCGGGCTTGATGATGGAGAAGGTGCGTTCGAGCGCCATGAGGGTCGATCCTTGAATGGGTCTGTTGGAAAGGTCGCGCCTTGTAGCGTCAGAGTTTGACGGAGGCAAGACGGCGCGCGCCGCGACAAGGCAGCGCGCGCCGGGCAGATGGCGACGGCTTATTGCGGCGTGAGCGTCTCAGTACCGGTGCCATCCTGGCCGGCCACGGTCCAGATGCCCTCCATGGAGCCATCTTCCATGATTTCATAGACCAAGAGGCCCACGGCATCACCCAGGACATAGCCTGCCGAGAAGGCATTGCCATTGCGCATGCAGATGCCGGTCGAAGTGGTCGGACCCGTGGTCCACTCGATGGCACAGGTGGTTTCGCTCAGCAGCGTGATCTCGGCGGTGCCGGTATAGGGCGAGCCGTTGATATTGGTGCCTTCGACGGCGTAGCTGCCGCCCACATCCTGGGCGGTAGCGAAACTGCACGATGCCAGGGCAAGAAGCCCGGCGAGAACAAGACGACGCATTTCTGTTTCTCCCTCATGCGGACCACCTGGTCCGCTGGCCCATGCTGCCATGCGCCGAAGCCGGTTGCCATAAGGGCTGCTTAACTCTATCCAACGCCAAACACTTTGTCGCAGGCCCGCTGCCGCGGTTACATCCGTTCCAGCCACAAGCCTGCCAATCCCATAGATTGCCTGACCATGTTGACCATCACCAACCTCACCTATCGCATCCAGGGCCGCGAATTGTTCGAAGACGCGTCGGTGGTGTTGCCGACGGGGTCCAAGACCGGGTTTGTCGGCAAGAACGGCACGGGCAAGACCACGCTGTTCCACCTGATTCAGGGCCATATCGGCGCCGATTCAGGCTCGATGGAGCTCAACAAGAAGGCGCGCATCGGCGCCGTGGCACAGGAAGCGCCGGCCGGCAATGAAAGCGTGCTGGACGTGGTTCTGGCGGCCGACAAGGAGCGCACGGCGCTTCTGGCTGAAGCCGAAACCGCCACCGACCCGCACCGGATCAGCGACATCTACACCCGCCTCGCCGATATCGACGCCTATTCCGCCGAGGGGCGCGCTTCGTCCATTCTCAAGGGCCTGGGCTTCGAGCAGGACCGGCAGATGGCACCGACGCATGAACTGTCGGGCGGCTGGCGCATGCGCGTGGCGCTGGCCGGCGTGCTGTTCAGCCAGCCCGACCTGCTGCTCCTCGACGAGCCGACCAACTATCTCGATCTCGAAGGCACGCTGTGGCTGGAAAAGTACCTGGCCACCTACCCCTATACCGTCTTCATGATCAGCCACGATCGTGACCTGCTCAACAAGTCGGTCAACTCGATCATCCATCTCGAGCACCGCAAGTTCACCTTCTACAAGGGCAATTACGACACGTTCGAAACCACGCGTCGCATGCAGATGGAGCTCAACAACAAGAGCCGCGACAAGTCGCTGGACCAGATCGCGCATCTGCAGAAGTTCGTCGATCGCTTCAAGGCCAAGGCCACCAAGGCCAAGCAGGCCCAGTCGCGCATGAAGATGATCGAGAAGCTGAAGCCGCCGGCGGCGATGTTCGACGAGTATGCGGCGCCCTTCACCTTCCAGCAGCCCAAGGCCGATCAGGCGACGCCGATGATCTCGCTCGATGGCGTATCGGCGGGCTATGGCGACAAGGCCATCCTGCGCAATATCAACATGCGCATCGACCCTGACGATCGCATCGCGCTGATCGGCGTCAACGGCAACGGCAAATCGACCTTTGCCAAGCTGCTGGCCGGCGACATCGCCCCGATGGGCGGCCAATTGCGCAAGGGCAAGAAGCTCGAAATCGCCCACTTCGCACAGCACCAGATGGACAAGCTCAAGCCCGAATGGACGCCGTTCGAGCATGTGGTCGACATGATGCCCACCGACAGCGAAGCGCGGCGCCGGTCGCGACTGAGCCAGATGGGCCTGACCAAATCGCGCATGGATACAAAAGCCAAGAACCTTTCGGGTGGCGAGCGGGCGCGCCTGCTGATGGGCCTGATCACCTTTGGCGGGCCGGGCATGATGATCCTGGACGAACCGACCAACCATCTCGATATCGATAGCCGCGACGCGCTGGTGCACGCACTCAACGACTATGAGGGCGCGGTGCTGATCATCAGCCACGATCGCCACCTGATCGAGGCGACTTGCGACACGTTGTGGATTGCCGAGAACGGCACCATCCGCGAGCTGGACGAAGATCTCGATACCTACCAGCGCAACATCACCTCCACCAAGGAAGGCAAGGGGGGCGGTGGCGGCGCGAGCAAGGGCAAGCTCAGCAAGCAGGAGGCCGCCGCCAGGCGGGCCGAAATCGCTCCGTTGAAGAATTCCATTAAGGATGCGGAAACCAAGATCGCCCGTTTGAAGGTGGAAATAGACAAAATCGACGCCCAGCTGGCCGATTCCAGTGTCTATAACGGCCCACCCGAGCGGCTTATAGCGCTGGGCAAGGACAAGGCGCGCTTTGCGGCCGAGCTAGAGACATCTGAAGAACAATGGCTGGCCCTGAGTGCCGAGCTGGAGGATGCTGAGCGCGTATGAGAAAGCTCGCCGCCAAAGATGTAATCTTTACCCTCGGGATGCAGCGGCACCCCGAAGGCGGCTGGTATGCGCGCACCTTCGAAGACGGCGACAAGACCGACGGTCGCGCCCGTTCCACGGCGATCTATTACCTGCTCGAAGCCGGCGACACCTCGCATTGGCACCGCGTCGATGCGGTGGAGGTATGGCACTACTATGCCGGCGCCCCGCTGCGGCTGCGCATCTCGGATGGCAATACGGTGGACGAGCACGTGCTTGGCACAGACCTCGATGCCGGCGCACGGCCACAGGTAGTGGTACCGACGCAGGCCTGGCAATCGGCCGTGAGCACGGGCGACTGGACGCTGGTGGGTTGCACGGTGGCGCCGGGTTTTGAATTTTCCGGCTTCGAGCTGGCCGAGAAGGACTGGGCGCCGGGCCAGGCCTAGCGGCGCCTATTGCGCCGGCGTGTCGACCAGAATGCGAGCGCGCGGTGTCCCGGCCAGGCCCGGAGAGTTTTCGGGCACCGACCACACCCGGGTTTCGAGAAAATCGCGAAAGGCACTAGCCTGCTCGACGCTGGCAAAGTCGAGCCGCACGACGATGTAAGCCGCATCGTCCTGGGGCTGCTGCAGGTGGTGACCGATAACGCCCGCCTGGGCTCGCCGCTCGGCGAAGCGGTCGAAAGCTGCCTTCCAGGTGGTGAAATCGGTGATTGCGTGCTCGATGTGCAACGTCGCCATGATCTTCCCCGTAAGCCGGTCCATAGACGATGGGGAAGTGTGGGCCGCACCTGCCGTTAATGCAACAGATTAGAATGCGGGCCGCCCCGTTGACAGGGACGCGCCGTTGCAATTTGCTGGCATCACCAAAGTCGCTGAAAGTGCACCATGCGTCGCCCTGGTTCCAAGCTGGTTGTTGCCCTGCTGCTCTGCCTGCTGTGGATTCCCGGCCTGGCGCAGGCACAGGACCTGACCAAGGCGCAGCGCGCCGAAATCCGGCGGTTTGCCTACAATAACAGCCTGTTCGTGCTCTATCACGAGGTCGCGCACCTGCTGTTTCACCAGTTGGACTTGCCGATCCTGGGTCGGGAAGAAGACGCGGCCGACAACATGGCCACCTGGACGCTGCTCAACAAGCGGACGCCGGAGACCGATCGCGTGCTGGCCGATGCGGCGCAGGGCTGGATCCTCAGCGGCATCGCCTATGACAGCGGCGGCGACGAAAGCGACTACGCCGCCAACCATAGCCTCGACAAACAGCGGGCCTACCAGATCGTTTGCCTGATGGTGGGCATGGATGAGGACGCCTTCCGCCCCATCGCCAACGAATATCGCATGGATCGCGACCGCCAGGACGCCTGCTACTGGGACTATGACACTGTCGACCGCGCGCTGCAGGGTCTTCTCGGCGGGCGGGGCCACAAGAATGGCGGCACGGAAGTGGTGGTGACCTATCACGACGCCGGTGGACAGTTGAAGGCCGCCGCCGACGCTTTCAAATCGAGCGGGGTCTTCGACCAGGTCGCCGCCGAATTGCGCGACAATTACAGCCTGCGCGAGCCAGTGCAGTTCAATGCCAAGCGCTGCGGCGAGGCCAATGCCTTCTATGATCCGGAGACGGTCGAGGTCATCTTCTGCTACGAGTTGATGGCCGACTATATGGAGCTCTACCAGGAGAGCATGCCCGACGAAGTGGCGCCCGTGCCGCGCCAGACAGGCGTCGGCAAGGAAAAGACCTCCAAGTTCTGACACGGCAAGGTGGCGGGCGATCACCCTGCCCTAGCTGAACCCCACATAGCGACCCGGCTTGTGGTTGGTGGCGATGATCATGTTGAGCACCAGTGCGCCCAGGATCGAATAGGCCACCCGATCGAAGGGCAGCACGAAGAAGGCTGCGATCAGGATCACGGCATCGACACCGAGCTGGAAGTAGCCGGCGCGGATGGCGAAATTCTCCTGCAGGTACAATGCCAGGATGTTGATGCCGCCCACGCTGGCCTTGTGGCGGAACAGCGACAGGATGCCCAGGCCCATCAGTCCGCCGCCGACGAGAGCCGCGAACAACGGGTGGATGCTGGAAATGTCGAGCCAGTGCGGAATGCTGGCGGTGAACCATGAGACCAGGCCCACGCAGGCAAAGGTCTTGATGGCAAAGGGCCAGCCCATGCGCAGCACGGCCAGCACGTAGAATGGCAGGTTGATGGCGAAGAACAGCCAGCCGAAGGGAATGCCCGTCACATATTGCAGCAGCAGCGCCAGGCCGGCCGTGCTGCCGGTGGTCAACGTCACCTGGGCATAGAAGACGATGCCAAGCGACACCAGCATGGTGCCGATGAGCATGGCGAAGATGTCTTCGTGCAAGCGGTGTCGGCTGGGCGTCGAAAGATCAGGCGTCATGCCTTCTTGACCCAGCGACCATCGGCCTCCTGCTGCCAGTAGGTCACCGCATTGCCCTCGCGCAGCGCCTTCCAGGCGAGGCGAGCCTCGGCCACCGCGTCGGGATCGTGGCCCGAAAACATGTAGACGATGCGCTCATAGCCCTCGGCCGATTGCGGCACGGCGCGATCCACGAAAAAGCGGACATTGGCGCCGCTGGGATTGTCGGTGCCAGTGGTGATCAGCACGGGCTGGTGGGCGTCGGTCTCGTCACCGGCAAGGCCGTGCGGAAGAAAGCTGTCGTCGCGATAGGTCCAGAGATGGGCATCGAGCGCCTCGGCCCGCTCGGTCGAGCCGGCCTCGACGACCGCCCGCCAGCCGCGCTCGAGGGTCTTCTCCAGGAGCTGGGGAATGACGGCTTCGAGCGGGCGCGGTTCGAGGTGGTAGAAGAGGATATCGGCCATGGCGGCACACTAGCCCTGATAATAATCCCGCACCAGACGATCGAGCAGCGCAACGCCGAAACCGGGGGCCCAGGAGGTGTTGACCTCGCTGGAACCGGCGCCAAAGGCAGTGCCGGCGATGTCCAGATGCGCCCAAGGCACGTCGTTGACGAAACGCTGCAGGAACTGGGCCGCCGTGATGGAGCCGGCGGGCCGGCCAACCGAATTGCGGATATCGGCGAACTTGGACTCGATCAGCTTGTCATAGGCCGTCGCCAGCGGCATGCGCCAGAGCTTTTCATTGGCGCTGAGGCCAGCATTGAGCAGGCGGGTGGCGAGTTCGTCATTGTTGGAAAAAAGGCCGGCATGCTCGTGGCCGAGGGCAACGACGATGGCGCCGGTCAGGGTGGCCAGATTGATCATGGCGCGCGGCTTGAAGCGGTCCTGCGTGTACCAGAGCGCATCGGCCAGCACGAGCCGGCCCTCGGCATCGGTATTGATCACCTCGATGGTGGTGCCGCTCATCGCCTTGACGATATCGCCGGGGCGGACGGCTTTGCCCGAGGGCATGTTTTCAACCAGGCCGATAACGCCCACGACATTGACGGGCGCCTTGCGGGTGGCGAGCGCCAGCATCAGGCCGGTGACAGCGGCGGCGCCGCCCATGTCGCCCTTCATGTCTTCCATGGAGGCAGCGGGCTTGATCGATATGCCGCCGGTGTCGAAGACGACGCCTTTGCCCACAAAAGCCAGCGGCGCGGCGGCCGTCTCGCCACCGCGCCATTGCATGACCACGAGCCGCGCCGGGCGCTCGGAGCCCTGGGCGACGCAGAGCAGCGAGCCCATGCCGAGCTTTTCGAGCGCCTCCGGTTCGAGGATTTCGACCTCGACACCAATACTGGCCAATTCAGCGGCGCGGGCCGCGAATTCGACCGGGCCGAGCACGTTGGCCGGCTCGTTGATGAGATCGCGTGCCAGCAGCGTGCCGGCAACCGTAGCGCCGCGGTCGGCGATGGCCTGCTCGGCAGCAGCCGGGTCGGCGACATGCAGGGTGACCGTGAGCGCCGAGGGGCCCTCATCGGCGCGGACGGACTTGTATTTGTCGAACCGATAATGGCGGAGGCGCAGGCCGGCGGCCAGTTCACCAATGGCGGCAGGGGTGGCGCCGGCTTCGTCGACCACCACGGCCACATCAGCGGCCCGCGTTGCCGCGATCTTGGCCAGGAGCGAGCCACCGCGGTCGGTCCAGCCGTTGAGCGGGATATCGGCGCCGGCCTTGCCGCTGCCGAGCACCAGCAGGCGCTTGCGCTGGGCGCCGAGCACATCCAGCGCCTGGCCCTGCTTGCCCTTGAAGGCACCGGCTTCGGCCGCTTCCGGCCAGGCCAGGCCGGTGGTCGCCCAGACGGGTGCTGCGGCTGCCGCCGGCGCCTCGCCCTCGGCGGCATAAATGACAGTGAGCGGCGCCGAAGCGCCGACAAGGGCGGCGACGCGGATGGAAATGGTCTGGGACATTGAAGGCCTTGGTGGCAAATCGGGCGGGGCCGCCGCTGGCGGCGTCAAGCGGTTACATTGGGGGGTTTGGCGGCCGCGTCAATCCCGCAACAGGACCACAGGCAAATCCGCGCATGGGGCGCTGCGCGCTTGTGTGGCCCGGCGAACTACACCAAGGTCCCGCCAGGCAAGGGCGGCAATTCCTCGACGGATAATCGGAACAGGGCACGATGGTCCGGATTTCTCTTGGTAGCACCGTATGAAAAGACTGACCGCGTATCTGGCGCGCATGTTCGTTGCGGACGCGCTGATCCTGTTCGGCGTGGTGTGTTTCCTGCTTTGGCTGGTCAATTGCCTGCGCTCGTTCGACGTGGTTTCGGTCAAGGGGCAGAGCGTACTGGTGCTGGGCGTGCAGGCGCTCTACACCATGCCGCCGCTGGCGATCGCCTTCTTTTATGTCTGCGTCGGCATTGGCCTGGCGCGAGCGCTGCAGGCGCTGCAGGCCAATAAGGAACTGCACATCATCCACACCAGTTACGGCCTCGGCTCGCTGTGGCGCGCCACGGGCGTGGTGGCCGGCGCCGGTGTTATCGGCGTGCTGCTTCTCTCCAATTTTGTGGAGCCTCTCGCCTATCGCCGGCTCAACGCGCTGAGCGCCAGCATTGCCGCGGACCTCGTCAGTTCCACGCTGCGGCCGGGGCGGTTCACCCAGGTGACGCCCGGCGTGGTGCTGCTGATCGGCGGACGCGGCGCGGACGGCGCGATCCGCGAGTTCTTCGCCGACGACCGGCGCGAACCGGACATGCGGCGCACCTATATTGCGGAATCGGCACGCGTCGCGAGCGACGGGCAGAACTACGTGCTCGAACTGCATAACGGTTCGCTGCAATACCAGGGCAGCGACGGGCGCTTCTCGGAAGTCACCTTCGGGCGCTACGACGTGAGCGTCGAGCAATTGTCGCAGCCCATGGGCCAGGCCGATCCGATGCTGGGGCAAGACAGCCTGACGCTGGTTGCCGAAGCGACGCGCAGCGGAGAGTGGAGCCAGCAATTGCTCGTGCTGCTGGCCAACCGTTCGGCGGAAGGCCTGCGCGTCATCGGCATGGCCATGATGATGCTGGCCATGATGGGCTTTCCAAGCGGTCGCCGGGCACGAATCCCCGTACCCATGGAAGCCGGCGTCCTGCTTATCGCTTTCGGCGAACGTGGTATCAGCGCCTATAGCCCGCTGGGCACCGCGACCGGGGCGCTGGCCATGATCGCGGTGGCGGGAATTGCGCTGCTGGTGAGAATTCGGCCGCGTCCCCTGCCCCCGCTGGTGCCGACATGAGCCGGATCGACTGGCTGGTGCTTGGCCGGCTCGGCAGCCGTATCGGCGTCACGGTGCTGGTTTTCTATGGCCTGATCGGCTTGGTGGAATCGCTCGATACGTGGCGGTTCAACTTCGTTGCTGAGGCCCATGGCCTCCATATGGCGCTGGTCATGCTCGCCATGAGCGCCGTCAAGTGGACCATCAAGACGCTGCCGGTGACGGTGCTGATGGGCGCGGCGCTGGGCTTCCTCGATCTCAAGGCGCGGCACGAACTGACCGTGATCCAGGCCAGCGGCATATCGATCTGGCGGACAGTCCGGGCGCCGGTGATCGTCCTGGCGGTGATTAGCCTCGTGGTCGGGCTCGGCCTCGAAACGCTCAGCACGCAGATCAACCGCGTCCTCAGCCCGACGCCGCCTGGCCAGGCCACCATGCTGACACCGGCGGGCGAGGTCTGGCTCGAGCAGCGCAGCGGCGACACGCGCTACGTGCTGATGGCAACCGGCATGCAGGCGGGAGGCACCGTGCTGGGCCAGGTAACGCTGTTCCACCTGGGCGACAGCGATGAGGCCCGCATCGAGGCCTCCGAGGCCAGGCTGGAGAATGGCGAATGGGTGTTTCCGGCGGCCATCGTCCGCAATCCGGACGAGCAGGCGCACACCGTTTTCGACTACCGGGTGCCGACGGATTCGTCGCCGGCCGAACTCGGCCTCAAATTGGCGTCCACCGAAGATCTCACCTTCTTTGAGCTGGCTCGGCTGCTGCAGCAGGGCGTGGCGGACCCCAGCATCCGCACTGCTGCGACGATGCGCCTCATCAAGCTGCTGGCCCTGCCGCTGGTGTTGACGGGGTCCCTGTTCATTGCTTTTGCGTTTACCGCAGGTTATCGAAGAGGCTCTAATTATGGTCCGGCGGTCCTCTATGGGATCGTGCTCGGATTCGTTGTTTTCGTGATTACCGAGATGGCCGACCGTGCCGGGTCGACCGGCGTTCTCGACCCCACGTTTGCGGCAGTCGGACCGGCGTTTGTGGCCATCGTCATCGGCGTGACGGTGCTGCTGCACAAGGAAGACGGACGCGCGTGAATATGAAGGCGAAAAGGGGGAAGTCGCCACGCCGCCTGGTCTGTGCCAGCGCGCTGCTTGCGCTTGCCCTCAGCACTAGCGCATTCGCCCAAGGCCTTGTTCCCACTGACTTTTTCAGCGCCCCCATCGACGCCTCCGCACCCGCTGCGGTCGAGGCCAACACGCTGACCTTTGACAGCAGCACCAATATCATCACTGCCAATGGCGACGTCGTACTGAGCCAGGGCGGCTACACGATGAGCGGGCAGAGCCTGGTCTACGACCGCAACAGCCGGTCGCTCAAATTTGTCGGCCGGGTAACGGTGCGCGATCCCTCGGGCAACCTGGCCGAAATGGCCGACCTCGATGTTTCCGGCGGCATGAAGCAGGCCTTCGTCAACGCGCTGACCATCACCACCTATGACGGGGCGCGGATCACCGCCGACAGCGTCGACTATGACGCCGCGTTGCGCACCTTGCTGGAAGACGCCAGCTATGCCCCGTGCGGGGACTGTGTCGACGACGCCGGGCGCCGGATCGGCTGGGCGGTCACCGCGTCGCGGATCACCTACAATGCCGAGGACGGATCGGTGGCGCTCGAGCAGCCGACACTGTCGCTGCTTGGGGTTCCGGTGGCCTGGCTGCCCTATCTGTGGCTCCCCGATACCAGCGACCTGGCGCTCGCCAATGTCCGCACCCCGGTCTACGACTACAGCGACAAGACCGGTCACACGCTGGTGGTGCCCTACGCGGCCTATTCCAGCCGCTGGACCGATATCATCCTGACGCCCACCTTCATGACGCGGCAGGGTTTCCTGCTCGGGGCGGAGTGGGTGCAGCGATTTGATCGCGGATCGTTCCAGATCAAGGCGTCCGGCCTCTACCAGTTTGACCAGTCCGCATTCACGTTCACCGAAGCCAAACGCGACTGGCGTGGCGCCGTCCAGACGTCGGGCGAGTTCACCCCGATCGAGGATTGGACGGTGGGCTGGAGCTATGCGGCCTTCACCGACGCGGCCTATCTGCCCGATTACCGGCTGACCACGGCCAAGTCCTCGGTCAACCAGGTCTATGCGACCCACCTTACCGATGACACGTTCCTCGATGCCCGCGTGCAGCAGTTCAACCTGCTCGGCGACGTCACCGCGGCATCACAGGGGCAGCAGGGCAAGGCCCTGCCCTCGCTGCGCTTCGAGCATGTGGAAGATCTGGGGCCAGGCAACGGACGCATCGAGATCAGCGGGCGTCTGCTCGGCGTACAGCGCGACATCGACTCGGTCTCAACAGTCAACGGCGTGCCCTATACCTGGGGCTATGCCGGCAACAAGCAGCATCTGAGCCTGCAGGCCGGCTGGCAGACCCAGTGGATCGGCGGCGGTGGCTTCGTGGCGACCCCCTATCTGGGTGGCCGCGCCGACGTCGCCTATTATGACGGCACCAGCCCGCTGCTGCCCGGCGCGACAACGCTGTGGAGCGCCACGCCGATCGCGGCCATGGATGTGCGGTTCCCGCTGGCCGCCAGCGACGGCTCCACCGTGCACCTGATCGAACCCATCGCGCAGCTGGCCTATCGCGGCTCGAACACGACCAATGTCGGCATTACCAATGACGACGCCCAGAGCTTCGTCTTCGATGACACAAACCTGTTCAGCTACAACCGCTTCTCAGGCGGCGACCGGCAGGAGACCGGGCTGCGGGCGACGATCGGTGGCCGCTACCAGGCCAATTTCGCCGATGGCGGCTATATCGAGCTGATTGCCGGGCAGTCGTTTCAGCTGGCGGGACCCAACGCCTTCGCCACGCCGGGACAGGCCAATACGGCTGTGGGCGCCGGGTTGAGCGCGACGGCATCGTATGCCGTGCTGGGCGCCTATGGTTCCTTTACGCCCGGCGTCAGATTCGGCGGCAAGCTGCAGGTCGATAGCGCGACGGCCAATGTCATGCGTGCTGGTCTTGGCGGCACCTTCGCCAACAATGGCTATGCGCTTTCGCTGGACTACACCTATCGCGCCGCCAATCCCGGCCAGGGCATGGTGCTGCCGCAGCACGAAATCGGCGGCGAGGTAACGGTGCCGGTGGCCGAATACTGGTCGATCAAGGCCAGCAGCTACTGGGACATCCAGGCCAATACCTGGCTGCAGGTTGGCGGCGGCATCGTCTACGACGATGGCTATCTGGTGCTCGGCGCCAATGCGACCCGCACCGGCCCGACCCACACCACCCCCAACGACACGCGGCTGACGGCGACGTTCCGCCTCAAGGCGCCGGCCGGGTTCAATCTCGGGTTGTGACCGCAGCGCGTCGGCGCTGGGGTTATGGCAGCAAACCGATTTTGGCCTCAATCATCGGGCAATTGACAGCACGCTGTTCCCGCCGCATTGAGGGCGGGTGGATTGACGCGAGGCGGATACTGACAATGGCGAAGACTGTTTGGGGGCGCGCTGCCAGCGCCATGATCGTGGGCGTGGTCCTGAGCCTCGCCGCAGCGCTTCCCGCGCTTGCGCAGAATGTCCGCGTAACGGTGGACGGCACCCCGATCACCGACCTGCAGATCGCAGCGCGCGTGAAGCTGTTTGCCATCGAAGGCAACGGCACAGGTTCGCGCGGCGCCACCGAACAGTTGATCAACGAAGCGTTGCAGATCGCCGAAGCCAAGCGCCTCGGCGTGACCGTGACGAACGCGCAGATCGACGAGGCGCTGCTGCAGATCGCCCGCAACATGAATGTGAGCCAGGACAAGCTGGTCAGCATGCTGCAGCAGGGTGGCGTCAGCACCGAGACGCTGAAGGACCGCCTGCGTGCGGCCATCGCCTGGAATGCGGTGACCGAGCGGGCCATCATGCCGCAGGTGCAGATTTCCGACCTGGAACTGGACCAGCAGGCTGCGACCCAGCTGCAGGAATTCCAGACCTTCGACTACATCCTCAAGGAAGTCATCTTTGTCGGTTCGGGCTCGAGCGGACGCTCTGGCCAGGCCAACAGCTACCGCTCCAAGTTCGCGGGCTGCGACACGGCGGTTGACCTGTCGCTGGCCTATACGGATGCAGCGGTGGTTGATGTCGGCCGTCGCCACGCCACCCAGTTGCCCGAGGCAATCGCCAAGGAACTGGCCGGCCTCAATGTCGGCGGCATCACCAAGCCGCGCGTCGTGGAATCGGGTGTGTCCATGCTGGCGGTCTGCGAAAAGACCCAGGCAACCGACCTGACCTTCATCAAGGGCGACCTGCGCGCCGAACAGGGCAACCAGGCGCTGGAGGGCGAGGTGGAGAGCTACCTGGCCAACCTGCGCAGCCGCGCCAAGATCATCTTCAACTAAACAGACTGGCCCGCCTCTGGCGGGCCCCGCCATGTTCACCGACGGGGGCCGAGATGGACAAGCCGCTTGCCATCAGCATGGGCGAGCCCGCGGGAGTGGGTGCCGACATCATCCTGGCGCTGCATGCGCGGCGGGTCGAGCTGAAGCTCGCGCCATTCTGCGTGTTCGGGCACGCTGAATTCCTCAAGGCGCGTGCCGACCGGCTGGGCATTGCCGTCGACATCGCGCCGGTGGGGCCCGAGGGGGCCAACGACGCGTTTGGTCATGCATTGCCCGTCGCCGATATCGAGGGCCTGGTGCCCGATCACCCAGGCCAGACGTCGCCCGTTTCCGCCGGCGCCGTCATCCGTTCGATTGAAGCGGCCGTCGCGGCGACGCTGACCGGCGCCTGCCGGGCGCTGGTCACGGCGCCAATTCACAAGGGCGCGCTGTACCAAGCCGGGTTCAAGCATCCGGGGCATACCGAATTCCTGGCAGAGCTCTGCGCCGGCGGCGGCAAGCCGCGACTGCCGGTCATGATGCTCGCCCATGGCGGTTTGCGCGCGGTACCGGTCACCATCCACGTGCCGATCCGCGACGTGCCCGATCTATTGACCAAGGAACTGATCGTCGAGACCGTGCGCGTGGTTGCCCATGATCTCAAACTCCGTTTCGGCATCGCCAATCCGCAGATCGGGGTGGCCGGGCTCAACCCCCATGCGGGCGAGGGCGGCACCATCGGCCGGGAGGACCTCGAGATTGTCGGGCCCGCCGTGGCGCAGCTGCAGTTCGAGGGCATCGGAGTGGAGGGCCCCCTGCCCGCCGATACGCTGTTTTACCCTACGCATTGGGCCCGTTTTGACGCTGTGGTGGCGATGTATCATGACCAGGCTCTGATCCCGATCAAGACCGTGGCCTTCGAGGACGCGGTGAATGTGACGCTGGGCCTGCCCATCGTGCGGACCTCGCCGGACCATGGCACCGCCTTCGACCTTGCAGGCACTGGTCGGGCCTCGGTCGCCAGTTTCCTGGCGGCCATCGAAATGGCCGACGCCATGACGGCCTCGCCATGAGCCAGATCGACAACCTGCCGCCGCTGCGCGAGGTGATTGCCGAGCATGGCCTGCGCGCCAAGAAGGAGCTGGGGCAGAACTTCCTGCTCGATCTGAACCTGACGGCCCGCATAGCGCGCGTGGCGGGCCCGCTGGAGGGCGTTCGCGTCATCGAGGTGGGTCCGGGTCCCGGCGGGCTCACGCGGGCCCTGCTGGCCGAGGGCGCCCGCGAAGTGATCGCCATCGAGCGCGACGCGCGGGCGCTGCCGGCGCTGGCGCAGATTGCCGATGCCTATCCGGGCCGACTGACCGTGATCAGCGGCGACGCCATGGAGATGGACTACCGGCAGCTCGCCGATGGCCCGACGCGGATCATCGCCAACCTGCCCTACAATATTGCCACGCCGCTGCTGACCGGCTGGCTGACGCTGGACCCGTGGCCCAGCTTCTTCGAAAGCCTGACGCTGATGTTTCAGCGCGAAGTGGCCGAGCGCATCTGCGCCAAGCCGGGTGAGGATCCCTATGGTCGTCTCGGCGTGCTGGCCGGCTGGCGGACCGAGGCGCGCATCGCCTTCAATGTTGGCCGCCAAGCCTTCGTGCCGCCCCCCAATGTCACCTCAGCCGTGGTGCACCTGGTGCCCAAGCCGGTTGGCGACGATGTGACGGTGAAGAATCTCGAACACATCACGCGCGCTGCCTTTGGCCAGCGGCGCAAGATGGTGCGCCAGAGCCTCAAGGCCGCAGGCGTGCCGGTCGAGGGCCTACTGGTTGCCGCCGGCCTCAAGGGCGACGAGCGGGCGGAGGACCTGCCGATCGCGGCCTTCCTCGCCATGGCCCGGGCCCTGCCCGGCTTGCGGCAGGGCTAACACTGACTTCACCCTTATGGGGAGATGGCAGGACTAGCGGGCGCGCATGGCGTCGCCTCATGTCCTGAATCAAGCGCCTCTCAAAGAGAGTCGATCTGGTTCTGCAAGTCCTTGACGAAGTTATCCAGTTGGGTCAGCCGCGGCCGCGCCAGGCGAGCGGCCGCCAGGATGGAGCGGACCTTCTGGGTGGATGCTTCCAGATCTTCGTTGATGATGATGTAGTCGTATTCGGAATAGTGCTGCATCTCGACCTTGGCGTTGCGCAGCCGCTTTTCGATCGTGCCTGCGCTGTCCTGGGCGCGCCGTTCCAGCCGGGCGCGCAGCTCGCGGATGGTCGGCGGCAGGATGAACACCGTGACCATGTCCTTGCGGCTCTTCTCGTAGAGCTGCAGCGTGCCCTGGTAGTCGACATCGAACAGGATGTCGTTGCCGGCGGCGAGCTGCTCCTCCACCCGGGCGCGAGGGGTGCCGTAGAAATTGTCGTGTACCTGGGCCCATTCCAGCAATTCGCCATCGGCCTTCATGCGGTTGAAGGTGGGCACGTCCACAAAATAGTAGTGCGTGCCCTCGACCTCATCGCTGCGCCGGGCCCGCGTCGTCACCGATACGGACAGGCGGATATTGGGATCCTGCTGGAACAGCGAGCGCGAGATGGACGACTTGCCGGCGCCCGAGGGGGAAGCGATGACCAGCATGACGCCGCGACGCTGAAATTCCATCGCCTAATCCTATTCGATGTTCTGCACTTGCTCGCGTAGTTGATCGATCGCCGCCTTGAGGTCAAGGCCGATGGCGGTGAGCTCCACGGCATTGGATTTGCTGCACAGCGTATTGGCCTCGCGGTTGAATTCCTGGGCCAGGAAATCGAGGCGGCGACCGACCGCACCGCCGCCGCCGATCAGCTGGCGGGCCGTGGCGATGTGGGCCGTGAGCCGATCAAGCTCCTCGCGGATATCGGCCTTGGTGGCCAGCAGCAGCGCTTCCTGCGCCAGGCGTTCCTCGGGAATGGCGATATCGGCCGAGAGGTCGGCGACCTGCTGGCGCAGCTTGGCCAGGATCACATCGCGACTGCGGGCGGGGTGGGATTCGGCGCGCTTGACCAACACCTCGATCTCATCGAGGCGGTCGCGCAGGATTGCGGCAAGCTGGCTGCCCTCGTGACGGCGAGCCAGCACCAGATCGACCAAAGCCTGGGAGGCGCCATCGAGGATGGCAGAGGCAAGGGCCTCCTCGGCATCCGCACTCATGGGACGATCGCGCTGCTCGAGCACGCCCTTGAGGCCGAGAATACCATCGAGGCTGGGTGGGGCGGCCGGCACGGCGCCGCTCAATTCGTCGATGGCAGCCAGAACCGTGGCCAGTGCCTGCCGGTTGATTAGCAGGTCGCCCCCTGCCCCCTCGCGCTCAACACTGAGATTGAAGGTCAGCGAGCCGCGCGAGATCATCTTGCCGATGAGCTGGCGAATATCGCTTTCGAGGGCGTCGAGGCCAGGCGCCAGGCGCAGACGGATGTCGAGCCCGCGGCCGTTGACCGAGCGAACCTCACAGGCAAACGAAGCGCCTGCCACTGCGCCGGTGGCGCGGGCATAGCCGGTCATGCTGGCGAGCGACTGGCTCACTCGGTGGCCGGCGCCGCGCCGGCCTCGCCTGCCTCTTCGGCTTCCAGCGCCTGGCGCGCGGCCTCGGCGTCAGCCTCCGCCTGGGCGGCGGCTTCAGCGGCGATTTCGCGATATCGGGCGACGTTGTCCTGATGCTCGGCATAGGTCTCGGCAAAGACGTGCCCCTCGCGCGGCGAGGCACCCTTGGCGACGAAGTAGAGGTAGTCGTGGTCGTCGGGGTTCGCCACGGCCTTGAGCGCATCGATGCCCGGATTGGCGATCGGCGTCGGCGGCAGCCCATCGATCTGGTACGTGTTGTAGGGCGTTTTCGCCTCGATCTCGGAGCGGCGCAGCCCACGGCCGAGCGTCGACTGCCCCTTGGTGATGCCGTAGATGATGGTCGGATCGGACTGCAGGCGCATGCCTTCGCGCAGCCGGTTGACGAACACGGCCGCAACCTGCGGACGCTCGGTGGCGACGCCGGTTTCCTTCTCGACGATCGACGCCAGGACCAACAGCTGCTCGGGGGTCTCGATCGGCAGGTCAGGCTTGCGCGTCTCCCAGACGGCAGCCAGTTCGGTGGCCATGGCTGCCTGCATCTTGTCGAGCACGGACTGGCGGGTGTCACCGGGAATGTAGTCATAGCTGCCCGGCAGGATCGAGCCTTCCGGCGGCAGGGTCGAGATTTCGCCCGTTATGTTGCTGTCGGCATTGAGCCGCTGTACGGCCTCCCACGACGTCCAGCCTTCGGGGATCACGACGGCATAGCGGATCGGGTCGCCCTCGATCAGCTCGGTGAGGATGTCGGCCATGCTTGCGCCGGCAGGGATGCGGAAATCGCCTTGCTTGATGGTGCCTTCGATATTGGCGACGCGGCTGCCGGCCAGGAAAATGTATTGATTGGAGATCAGTCCCTGTTCCTCGAGCCGCGGGCCGATGGACGAGAGGCCGGACCCGGCCTCGACGCGGAAGGTGGTTTCCTCGGTCAGCGGGCCCTCGCCATAGAACTGGGAGGCGCCGTAGAGCAGGATGCCGCCGGCGACCAGCAGGCCGAGGACCAGCAGGGTCAGCAGGCCGTTGAGGATATCAATGAAGCCGTTGCTCGAACGGCGGCGGCGCCGGACCTTGCGATCATTCATCGTGCTGGATCACCCTCGAAGCCCGTGCGCATGGGAATGCCCCGGGTCTTGTTCACTTGTTTTCGGCAGCCGTATGGCGGCGGCCATTGTTCTCACGCCCGGCCGCAAAGACAAGAGGCACATCGCGCGTCGACGCGATGTGCCTCCATTTGATCCGGGAAAAGTCAGTGGACCTTGCGCATAACCAGGGTCGCATTGGTGCCGCCAAAGCCGAAGCTGTTGGACAGCGCCACGTTGATCTCCTTCTTGAATGCCTTTTTGGGCACCAGGTTGATCGCCGTTTCGACCGAGGGATTATCAAGATTGAGCGTGGGCGGGGCGACACTGTCGCGCATCGCCAGGAGGCAGAAGATGGCCTCCACCGAACCGGCAGCGCCCAACAGGTGCCCGATGGCCGACTTGGTGGAGCTCATCACCGATTTGGAGGCCGCATCGCCCAGCACGCGGGTAACTGCGCCCAGTTCGATCTCGTCGCCCAGAGGCGTCGAGGTGCCGTGGGCGTTGATATAGTCGATCTCGGAGGCATTGATGCCGGCGCGCTTGATCGCCGCGCTCATGGCGCGGAAGCCGCCATCGCCATCGGGCGACGGCGCGGTGATGTGGTAGGCGTCGCCCGACAGGCCATAGCCGATCACTTCGCCGTAAATCTTGGCGCCGCGGGCCTTGGCGCGCTCGTAGTCCTCGAGCACGACAATGCCGGCGCCTTCGCCCATGACGAAGCCATCGCGATCCTTGTCATAGGGACGCGAGGCAGCCTCGGGATTGTCGTTGAAATTGGTCGAGAGGGCACGAGCGGCGGCAAAGCCGGCCAGCGCCAGGCGGTTGACGCAGCTTTCGGCGCCGCCGGCCACCATCACGTCGGCGTCGCCGAGTGCGATCAGGCGTGCCGCATCGCCGATGGCGTGGGCGCCGGTGGAGCAGGCGGTGACGACGGAATGGTTCGGCCCCTTGAGGCCGAAGCGGATCGACACATAGCCCGAGGCCAGGTTGATCAGGCGTCCCGGAATGAAGAAGGGGCTGATACGGCGCGGGCCCTTTTCGTGCAGGGTGATAGAGGCATCGTAGATGCCGCCCACGCCGCCGATACCCGAGCCGATCAGGACGCCGATGCGCTCCTGCTCTTCAGCAGTCCTGGGCTCAACCCCGGCATCGTCGATGGCCTGCTTGGAAGCGGCCATGGCGTAGACGATGAAGGGATCGACCTTGCGCTGTTCCTTGGTGTCCATCCACTCATCTGGATTGTACTTGCCGTCGGCGGCGTCGCCGAGCGGCAAGCGATGAGCGATCTGGCAGGCAATATCATCGACCTCGAAGTCGTCTATACGTTTGGCCCCACTCTTTCCGGCCAGGATGTTGGCCCAGGTGGCTTCAACTCCGCAGCCGAGGGGCGTAACAAGGCCCAACCCGGTGACGACGACGCGGCGCAATTCCATACTGTTCTGCCTATCTCGGCTAGCCGCGGGGCTTAGCCGACGGCCTTGGTGAGGAACGAGACGGCGTCGCCGAAAGTCTGGATCGACTCGGCAGCGTCATCGGGAATTTCGACCGAGAATTCTTCTTCGAAGGCCATTACCAGTTCGACCTGGTCAAGGGAGTCCGCACCCAGATCGTCGATGAAGCTGGCCTTTTCGACAACCTTCTCGGCATCCACATTGAGGTGTTCCACAACGATCTTGCGGACCCGATCAGCGACATCGCTCATATTAGACTTCCTTTTTCGAAATCGAGGTTTCGTTTCGCTTCTTATTGGCGGAGTGCCAAATCTTCAAGCACCGTGTTGGCTGACTTCGGGGCAATGTAGGCGCGCTTTTAAACGCCTGCAAGGCGGTCCGCCACGGGTGTCAGCGGCGGCGAGTATCACACTTGGCGAGGGTCCGCCAGAAGCCCGCATGCCGGTTTTCAACGGCTTTCCGCTGCTTTTCGTTGCCGCAGTGGCGTCAGATCATCGCCATGCCGCCATTGACGTTGAGCGTGTGGCCCGTGATGTAGCCGGCCGCGTCGCTGGCCAGGAAGACTGCGCAGGCAGCGACTTCCTGGGCCGTGCCCAGACGGTTAGCCGGAATTGTCGAGAGGATCGACTCACGCTGCTTGTCGTTGAGTTCGTCGGTCATGGCCGAGGCAATGAAGCCCGGCGCGATGGAATTGACCGTGATGCCGCGGCTGGCGACTTCATGGGCCAGCGCCTTGTTCATGCCGATCAGGCCGGCCTTGGAGGCGGCATAGTTGCCCTGCCCCGGATTGCCCATGACGCCCACGACCGAGGAGATGCCGATGATGCGGCCGAAACGCTGCTTCATCATTCCGCGCAGTACAGCGCGGTTGAGATGGAAGGCGGCGGTGAGGTTGACGGCGATGACCTCGTCCCACTCTTCGTCCTTCATGCGCATGAACAGGTTGTCGCGCGTCATGCCGGCATTGTTGACCAGGATGTCGAGGCCGCCCATGGCCGCCTCGGCGGCGGGAACCAGCTTGTCGACCTCGTCGAGCTTGGAGAGGTTAGCCGGGACGATCGGGCAGGTGACGCCAGATTCTTGGCCGATTTCCTTGGCGGTGTCTTCCAGCGCACCGACGCGGGTGCCCGACAGCGCCACGGTGGCGCCGGCAGCAGCAAGCGCCTTGGCAATCTCGCGGCCAATGCCGCCGCTGGCGCCAGTGACCAAGGCACGTTTGCCAGTCAGATCAAACATTTAGTGCTCCCCCACGGAGATAGTGATTCAAACCCTTGATGGGTTGATTCAGGATGTTAAGCCGATAGTTCAGCCACGAAAGCGTCGATGTCGGCGGGCGAGCCGACGGCGGTGCCGACGACCTCGGCATTGATGCGTTTGGCGAGGCCGGTCAGCACCTTACCCGTGCCAAGCTCAGCCAGATGGGTAACGCCGCCGGCCCCGGTCAGCCAAGTGACGCTCTCGGTCCAGCGGACGACGCCGGTGACCTGCTCGACCAGGCGCTGGCGAATCTCGGCGGGGTCGGAAATAGGCGCGGCCAGCACATTGGCGACGAGCGGCACGACCGGCGCCTGCATGGTGACCTCGGCAAGCGCGGCGGCCATCGCGTCGGCGGCCGGCTGCATCAGCGAGCAGTGGAATGGGGCGCTCACCGGCAGCAGCAGAGCGCGCTTGGCGCCCTTGGCCTTGGCAATTTCGACCGCCCGCTCGACCGCGGCGGTAGCGCCCGAGACCACGACCTGGCCGGGCGCATTGTCATTGGCGACGTCGCAGACGTCGCCCTGGGCGGCTTCGGAGGCCACTTCCTGGGCGGTGGCGACATCGAGGCCCAACAGGGCCGCCATGGTGCCATGGCCCACCGGTACGGCCTTCTGCATGGCCTGGCCGCGCGTCTTGAGCAGGCGGGCTGTATCGGTCAGGGAGAAGGTACCGGCGGCGCAGAGCGCGGAATATTCACCCAGGGAATGGCCGGCGACATAGGCGGCGTGATCGGCGAGGCGGATGCCCTTGGATTGGAGCACGCGAATGACGGCGACGCTGACGGCCATCAGCGCGGGCTGGGCATTTTCGGTCAGGCGCAGGATATCATCGGGACCTTCGAACATGATCGCCGAGAGGCGCTGGCCGAGGGCCTCGTCGACCTCCTGGAACACCGCCCGGGCTTCCGGATAGGTGGCGGCGAGATCCTTGCCCATGCCGACGGCCTGGCTGCCCTGCCCTGGAAAGGTGAATGCGCGCTTGGTCATGTTTGGCCCCTCGTTGTCTCAATTAGACAATCCGCGAGGCGGCTGTCCAGTTGCGGGGCGTTTGGCCGGTGTGTGTGGCGGAGTCAAGGCATCGGGCCACGAAGGCGCCATACCATCCCCAGTTCCTGCGGCAAGCGCGCGGCGCAGGGCGATATGGCATTTTACACGCGGGCGAGGCAGGCGTAACTTCTCAGCTGTGACAGTCTCTCAGAAAGGGAGGAAGTTATGCTCACAGATCATCGTGCCTACGCAACCATCCCGGCTGCAGACATGAACCGCGCGAAATCCTGGTATCGCGACAAACTCGGCCTCACTCCGGCGCTGGAAGACGAGTTGGGCTGCATGTACCGGCTCGGCGGCGGCACCAGCTTCATGCTGTACCCCACGGCCAATGCCGGCAAGGCGCCCAATACGCTGCTCTCGTTCTCCACCGATGACGTGGAAGCGGAGGTGCAGGACCTTCGCCGGCACGGCGTCAAGTTCGAGGACTATGACATGCCGGGCCTCAAGACCGTGAACGGCATTGCCACCATGGGCAAGTTCCACGCCGCCTGGTTCAAGGACTCCGAAGGCAATATCCTGGCCGTCGGCGACGAGCCGAACTAGGCCATCCGTGAGCCGGACACGCGTTCGATCCGCCCGGCTCACCATTCCCAAATCCCGCATTTCTGCTTGATCGGTGGCGCGTTTGGCCCTATAGCCGCGCCAGCAATTCGTTTGGCCGGGGGCTGAACGGAGGGTTTGTCGTTTGAATGAACGACGAATAGGGCAATCGCCCGGCCTCCCGTGTTCCCGCTCTTTGCAAGACTGCTTTGATGCCCTTTCCGGCTTCAAGGAGGCTCCGCGCCAGGCATTGCTGTGTTTGAAACCACGAAGGAAGGCGCATTCATGGCCCTCTACGAACATATCTACCTGGCTCGCCAGGACGTTTCCCAGCAGCAGGTTGAAGAGCTGACCGCTGCCCTGACCGAAGTCCTCGCTTCCGGCGGCGGCAAGGTCACCAAGAACGAATATTGGGGCCTCAAGGGTCTCTCGTACCGCATCCGCAAGAACCGCAAGGCGCACTACACCCTGCTGAACATCGAAGCAGCGCCTGCCGCTGTTGCCGAGATGGAACGCCAGATGCGCATCAACGAAGACATCCTGCGCTTCATGACCGTCCGCGTGGACGAGCTGGAAGAAGGCCCGTCGGCAATGATGCAGAAGCGCGATCGCGACGACCGTGATGGCGACCGCGCAGGCGGCCGTCCGGATCGCGGCGGCGACCGTGGTGGCTTCGGCGGCGGCGAACGCCGTCCGCGTCGTTTCTAATTCAAGGACATAAAAGCTATGGCAATCAAAGACCTTACCACCGCCCAGGCCCGCCGTCCGTTCCAGCGTCGCCGCAAGACCTGCCCGTTCTCGGGCGAAGGCGCGCCCAAGATCGACTACAAGGACGTCCGTCTGCTCAGCCGTTACGTTTCCGAGCGCGGCAAGATCGTTCCGAGCCGCATCACGGCCGTTTCGGCCAAGAAGCAGCGCGAACTGGCCCAGGCCATCAAGCGCGCCCGCTTCATCGGCATCATGCCCTACGCCGTCCAGTAAGCCGCAGGCTTGCTGAACTGCTCGCTGGGGAAGCGGATGGTCCGCTTCTCCTAACCGTCCATGAGACGGGACAGCCACAAGGAATACCCAAATGAAAGTCATTCTCCTCGAGCGCATCGGCCGGACCGGCTCGATCGGCGACGAAGTCTCCGTCAAGGACGGCTTTGCCCGTAACTTCCTCCTGCCGCAGGGCAAGGCTCTCCGCGCCACGGAAGCCAACCGCAAGAAGTTCGAAGCCGAGCGCGCTCACATCGAGAAGCGCAACGACGACCGCAAGAATGCGGCTGCCGGCATTGCCGAAGGCCTCAACGGCCGCGAAGTGGTGATCATCCGCCAGGCCGGCGAAACCGGCCAGCTCTATGGTTCGGTTGCCTCGCGTGACGTCGTGGAAGCCCTGGCCGCCGATGGTTTCACCATCCAGCGTTCGCAGGTCGACCTCGCCGACCCGATCAAGTCGGTTGGCGTACACACCGTGTCGCTGAACCTGCATGCCGAAGTTGCTGTGTCGATCACCGTCAACGTCGCCCGTTCGACCGACGAAGCCACCCGCCAGTCGGCTGGTGAAGACGTCACCGTCACCGTCTATGAAGACGACGTGGAAGGCGACTTTGCCGCCGGCCAGAAGGACGCGCAGCAGGACGACCGCTTCGACGACGCAGTCTGAGTTCAGGCACTATCGCAATTTCAAAGGCCGGGCAGATTGCCCGGCCTTTTTGCTTTCCACCGGCGTGCTGCCGCCGGTAAGCTCTCAGGCGCGGCGCATGGAGAGGTAGATGCTGGAAAATCGCTTTACGCGGCGCGGCGCAGCCATGGCGCTCACCCTGGCTTGCGCGTCCTTTGCCTTGCCGGCCACCGCCGCCGATACGCTCAGCGGCGAATGGGTGGGCAGCTATATGTGCTACCAGGGACTGACGGCGCTCACGCTGACCATCGAGCCGGATGGCGAGCAGTGGACCGGCATTTTTGCCTTCGGCCCGAACAAGGACAACAAGACCGTGCCGCGTGGCTCGTACGAGCTCGTCATCACCCGGAGTGAAGGCGGCGTTCACATGGAGCCAGGCTCCTGGATCGAGCAGCCCGAGGGGTATACGGCGGTGGCGCTCGATGGCGCCGTTTCCGAAGATCTGACGATGCTGGCCGGCGAGGTACAATTCGAGGGTTGCACCAAGTTCGCGACGGCGCGGACGACGCCCCTGCCCGCCATGCCGGCGCCCAAGACCAAGTAGCGACCGCGACCAGACACGGGTTGGCGACTCGCCACTTTCCGGCCACCCTGGCTTGGCAACATGTGATCGTCACATTCCCCGTTGTCCACAGTGTTCACAGGGCGGGGTGACGGGTCGTTAACCAGCCTCCCGATAGGCCAAGACTCCCGCCCGAGTCGCGTGGTTAAGAAAGGTTAACGGTTCCCCCGAGGCATCATGGCAGAAATCGCACGGCTCCATCCGGCCGAAGACAAATCGTTCCGTCTTGCGCCCCACAACGTGGAGGCCGAACAGGCCTTGCTGGGCGCGCTGCTGCTCAACAACGATGCCTTCTATCGCGTCTCGGATTTCCTCGAGCCGGTGCATTTCTACGAGCCCATCCACCGCGATATCTATGAGCTGGCCGGCAAGATCATCCGCGCCGGCAAATCCGCCGATCCGACCACGATCAAGACCCACCTGCCCGAGCAGCTGCTGCCCGATGTCACCATGGCGCAGTATCTGGCGCGGCTGGCGGCGGAAGCCACCACGGTGTTGAACGCGGCCGATTATGGGCAGGCGATCTATGATCTGGCGATCCGTCGCAACCTGATCCTCGTTGGCGAGGAGATGGTGCAGGTCGCCTATGAGTCCGACGTCGAGATGACGCCGAACAAGCAGATCGAAAAGGTCGAAGGCGAGCTGTTCCAGCTCGCCGAAAAGGGCCGCTACGATGGCGGCTTCCAGAATTTCTCCAGCGCGCTCAGCGCCTCCATCCAGATGGCTGGCGAAGCCTATCAGCGCGATGGCGGGCTCTCGGGTGTCGCCACGCTGCTCGACGACCTCGACCGCCAGATGGGCGGTCTGCAGAAGTCGGACTTGATCATCCTTGCCGGTCGCCCGGCCATGGGCAAGACCTCGCTGGCCACCAATATCGCCTTCAACGTCGCCAAATCCTGGAAGGGCGAGGTGACGCCGGACGGGCACAACAAGACCGTCAACGGCGGCATTGTCGGCTTTTTCAGCCTTGAAATGAGCTCGGAGCAGCTTGCCACCAGAATTCTGGCAGAACAGGCCGAGATTTCTTCATCCGACATCCGTCGTGGCCGCATTCACGACAGCCAGTTCTCCAAGCTGGTCGACGTCTCCAACATGATGAGCAAGCTGCCGCTCTTTATCGACGACACTGGCGGCATCAGCGTTGCGCAGCTCGCCGCCCGGGCTCGCCGCCTCAAGCGTCAGAAGGGCCTGGATTTCCTGGTCATCGACTACCTGCAACTGCTCTCTGGTTCGAGCAAGGCCTCGAGCCAGAACCGCGTGCAGGAACTGACGGAAATCACCACCACGCTCAAGGCCCTGGCCAAGGAACTGGAAGTGCCGATCGTGGCTTTGTCCCAGCTTTCGCGTCAGGTGGAAGCGCGCGACGACAAGCATCCGCAACTGGCAGACTTGCGCGAATCGGGCTCTATCGAGCAGGACGCCGACGTGGTGCTTTTCGTTTATCGCGAAGAGTACTATCTCAAGAACAAGGAACCCAAAGAGGGTACGCCAGAGCACATGACCTGGCAGGGGGAAATGGAAAAGGTGCACGGCAAGGCCGAAGTCATCATCGCCAAGCAGCGCCACGGCCCTACCGGCACCGTGCAGCTGAGCTTTGAGGCGCAGTATACGCGCTTCGGCAACCTTGCACGCGCCGACTACCTCCCCGAACGTATGGAATAGGCATGGCGCTGACGTCGGGGCTCGGGGGGCAACTCAGTATCGATCTAGGGGCTCTGGCCCGGAACTGGCGGGCCCTGGACAAGGTGAGCGCCGGAGCGCTGACGGGTGCCGTGGTCAAGGCCGACGCCTATGGCACTGGCATTACCATGGCCTCAAAGGCCCTGCATGCGGCCGGTGCGCGGTTCTTCTTCGCCGCGACGCCCGACGAGGGCATAGCGGTGCGCGCCGCGGTGCCGGACGCACATATCTTCATCCTCAACGGGCTCTATCCCGGCGCGGCCAACCTCTACATCCGGCAGAACCTGATGCCGATCATCTCCTCGATGGCGATGCTGGAAGAGTGGCTGGCCAAATGCGTCGAGCGCAACGAGGCCTATCCATCGGCCTTCCACTTCGATACCGGCATGAACCGGCTGGGCTTCCGCCTCAATGAGGCGACGCTGGTGCGCGACCGCATCCAGACGCTGGGCTATGCGCCGCAGATGGTGATGAGCCACCTGGCCTGCGCCGACCAGCCCAGCCACGAAAAGAACCGGACGCAACTGGCGCTGTTTGGGTCCGTGATGACGCAGTTCCCCGGCATTCCCGCTTCGCTGGCCAATTCGGCCGGGATGATGACGGGTCGCGACTACCACTTCCAGATGGTGCGTCCCGGCATCGCGCTTTATGGCGGCCGCGCGGTCAGCGGCCGCAAGAACCCGATGGCGCCGGTGGTGACGCTGCATGTGCCGATCGTCCAGGTGAAGGAAGCGCGCACCGGCGAAACCGTCGGCTATGGCGCCACCCACGCTTTGTCGCGCGACAGCCGATTGGCGATCCTCTCGCATGGCTATGCCGACGGCTTCCTGCGCTCGCTCTCGGCCAGCAATACGCGGCCGGGCGGCAAGGTGGTGATCCGCGGCAAGGCCTGCCCTGTCATCGGTCGGGTGTCGATGGACCAGGTGACGGTCGACATCACCGAACTGGGTCCAGACAATATCCCCAATCCCGGCGAGGGCGCCGAAGTGCTGGGCAACCTGCTCGGCGTCGACGACCTGGCCGATGCCGGCGGCACCATCGGCTACGAGATTCTCACCTCGCTCAAGGGCCGCTACAGCCGCAACTATGTCGGCGACGGGAATTTGCCGCCGGGATAGCCGTTACGGTTCATGCTTTGTTCTTGATTTGCCGTACCTAATGCCCTATGGGCTCTGGTGAGCTGAAAGGGGCATGATGACCACCTTCGTCGTTCTTCTCCGTGCGATTGGGCCGACTACGCACAAGATCATGTCGATGGCGCAGTGGCGCGAGGCGGTGGCTTCGGCAGGTTTCACCAATCCGGAAACCTATGTCGCGACGGGCAATATGATTGTCGAGAGCGACTTGGCCATTGCCGACGTCACCCGGCGGATGAATGAGATCGTCATCGAACTCGGCCTGGGGCCAGGCAACACGGCGGTCGTGCGGACGGCGCGGCAGATGCAGCGACTGCTCGCCGCCAATCCGCTGGCCGATGCCGCCGTCGCCAACCCGCAGGCACTGGCCGTCTACTTCTTCGCCAAGGCGCGTCCTGACTTCAGCTGGGTCGACGACTATGCGGGGACGGAGACAATCCGCATCGAGGGGACGCATCTGGTGGTGGACTATGTCACGCCGGTGTCGTCGTCGCGCCTGCCTGCTGTCATCGAGAAGAAATCGGGCACCGTGACTGCCCGCAACTGGAACACGCTCAAGGGCCTCGCCACCAAGGCGGCGGCGCGCGAGCACGGGGAAGACTGACTTGGCAAAATCGAAATCCACCTTCATCTGCCAGGCCTGTGGCGCCGTGACCATGCAATGGCAGGGGCGCTGCGACGCCTGCGGCGACTGGAACACCATCGTCGAGGAAATCACCGATAGCGGCGTCGGTGCCGGCCCGAAATCAGCCAAGGCCAATGGCCGCCCGACCAACCTGGTGCCCCTCTCGGGCGAAACCGAGAGCGCGGCGCGGGTGGTGACCGGCCTTTCCGAACTCGATCGGGTGACCGGCGGCGGCTTCGTCAAGGGCTCGGCCCTGCTGGTGGGTGGCGATCCGGGGATCGGCAAGTCGACCCTGCTGCTGCAATCGGCGGCCGCCTTGGCCAACAAGGGCAAGCGCGTCGTCTATGTCTCGGGCGAAGAGGCGGTGGCTCAGGTGCGCCTGCGGGCGCAGCGGCTGGGGCTGGGCGAGGCCAATGTGATGCTGGCGGCCGAGACCAACGTGGAGATCATCCTCGCCACGCTCGAGAACGGCCCTGCCCCGGACCTGGTGATTATTGATTCCATCCAGACGCTGTGGACCGACCGGGTGGACAGCGCACCCGGCACGGTGACGCAGGTGCGCACCTCGGCGCAGGCGCTGACCCGCTTTGCCAAAAAGAGCGGTGCGGCGGTGGTGCTGGTGGGCCATGTGACCAAGGACGGCCAGATTGCCGGGCCGCGCGTAGTCGAGCACATGGTCGATGCCGTGCTCTATTTCGAGGGCGATGCCAGCCACACTTTCCGCATCCTGCGCGGCGTCAAGAACCGCTATGGCGCCACCGATGAGATCGGCGTCTTCGCCATGACCGAGCTGGGCCTCGAACAGGTGGCCAATCCGTCGGCTTTGTTCCTCGACCAGCGCGACGAGGGCGCGGCGGGGTCGGCGGTGTTTGCCGGCATGGAGGGGACGCGCCCGCTGCTGATCGAAATCCAGGCGCTGGTGGCGCCCTCCCCGCTGGGCACGCCGCGTCGCGCCGTGGTGGGGTGGGATAGCTCGCGCCTGTCGATGGTGCTGGCGGTGCTGGAAACGCGCTGCGGCGTGCGCATCGGCGCCAATGACATCTACCTCAACGTGGCGGGCGGGTTGAAGATCAACGAGCCGGCGGCAGACCTGGCGGTGGCGGCGGCGCTGATCTCGTCGCTCACCAGTTCGCCCCTGCCCACCGACGCCGTCTACTTCGGTGAAATTTCGTTGGCCGGCGGCATCCGGCCGGTGGCGCATGGTTCGCTGCGGCTGCGCGAGGCGCAAAAGCTGGGCTTCAAATCGGTGTCGACAGGGCGCCTGGGCACGGCAGACCGCACCTCGGGGCTCGACGTGTCGGAGTTCAGCACCCTGTCCGAGCTGGTCGGGCGGATCGCCGCCAATGGCAAGCCCCGCGAGCCGGAGCGGGACGAGTGGTAGGCTAAGCCTCGACCGGCTGCCGCAGGATCTTGGCCATGGGGCGGCCCTTGGCCAGTTCGTCGATCAGCTTGTCGAGGTAGCGGATTTCCTTCATCAGCGGTTCGTCGATCTCGGCGAGCTTGACGCCGCAGACCGAGCCGGTGATGAGCGCCCGCGCCGGATTGAGCTGCGCTTCGGCAAAGAAGGTCTCGAAGGTCGTCTTGTTGGCCAGTTCGCGATCCAGCGTTTCCTGGGTGTGGCCCGTCAGCCAGCGGATGACTTCATCAACCTCGGCTTTAGTCCGGCCCTTCCGCTCCACCTTTGCCAGGTAGAGCAGATAGACGCTGGCCACGCTCATGGCGTAGAGGCGCTGGTTGTTCTTGCTGTTCATGGCGCGAGCATAGCGTCGCCAACCGGCCGCTACCAGCCGTAGCCGGGCAGCTCCCAGGTCTGGCCGGACTGATCGGGACGCAAGTCCTGGGCCCGCTCGGAGAGGATCAGCAGCATGGGCAGGCCCTCCTGGGCGTCCCGGTCCTTGCCGAAGCCCTTGGTGGCGCGGAGGTCGGGGGCGGCGACCCAGCCGTGGCGGGCGTAGAAATCTGCATTGTCGGGGTCGCAGAACAGGATGGCGAGATCGGCCTTCTCGTCGGCCCGTATCCGCTCGGTGCCGGCCGCAGTGACGGCGGCGCCGTAACCGCGCTGGCGGAAGGCGGGATAGGTGAAGACATCGCCCAGGCAGTAGAGGCGCCAGGTCGTGCCGGCATGCTTGAAGGGCACCCAGATGACGCGGGCATGGCTGAACAAAGCATGCCGTTCGGCCATGACGATATGCGTGGGGTGCCGTTCGGGCGGGACCAGCGGGCCGTCGAGACTATACTGGTATTGGTCATGCCAATGCAGACGAATGAACGAGCGTATCTGGTGCTCATGCGCCTCAGGCAGATCGGAATCAGTAAAGGTGCTGAGCTGCGGCATGGGGGCAGTCTGGGCCATTTACCATGAAAATGGGAAGGGGGGTGTTGCAGCTTCGCCGTTTCGGTGGACATCACAACCGCTTGGCCCCTGCACCCGCTTGGCTTTGACAGCAGAAGCGGCTAAACGGGGGCAGAACTTGCATTGGGCGGGCCCAGATTCATGTTGACCGCATTCGACGTCGGCGTCGGCGTTCTTGTCTTGATTTCGGCGATCCTCGCGACGGCGCGCGGCTTGACCCGCGAAGTGCTCTCGCTGGCGACCTGGGCCGGCTCGGCCGCCATCGCCATCTACATGTGGCAGTATCACCCTGAGATCGCCCGGCAGTACATTGCCGAGCAGATCGTGGCCGATATCGCCACGGTCGTGGTCACCTTCATCGTGGCGCTGATCGTGCTGCATCTGCTGACCATGCGCATTGCCGATTTCGTGGTCGATAGCCGCGTCGGCCCGATCGACCGGACGCTGGGCTTCGTCTTCGGCGTGCTGCGCGGCATCCTGATCGCCATCGTCATCACCATTTTCGGCACCTGGCTGCTGCCCAACAACCTGCCGAGCTGGGCAGCGGAATCGCAGTCGCTGCCGCACCTGCAGAATATGGGCCAGACCCTGATCTCGCTGCTGCCGGAAGGCCTGGAAGAGCAGGTTACCGATGCGCTCAAGGGCGGCACTGGGCTGACTGACGACGCCGAGTCGCCTGCTGTGCCGGTCGAAGAAGGCACGGACGCCAATGAGGATGGCACCGTGGACGCGCCGGCCGCACCGGCGGCCACCACGCCCCCGGCTGCTGCCCCCGCGACGCAGACCTGATCATAATGTGGTGAGCGCGGCGCGCTCGCCACAACCCTGACCGCCTTGTGAGGCATTGGTCTGGCTACGAGAAATGGGCTATGGGGTGGGACCCACTCACCTTCTGGCCCTGTCGCCATTGGCGGCACGAAAATTATGAGGCGCGTTTTCGAACCGCAAAAGTGGCGTTCACTTTCGCTGAAAACGCTCTGGCCTGCAGTTGAGACAGCATTGGCATGGAGAGCCCGGTGAACCATCCGAGCGATGACTCTTTCGATGATCTTGAAGGCGACACGCTGCACGAAGAGTGCGGCGTGTTTGGCATTTTGGGGCATAGCGACGCCTCGACGCTGACGGCGCTGGGGCTGCATGCCCTGCAGCATCGCGGGCAGGAGGCAGCGGGTATCGTCAGCTTTGACGGCCGCCAGTTCTTCACCGAGAAGCGCATGGGCCTGGTGGGCGACCACTATACCGACCCCGCCTTGCTGGCCAAGCTCCCCGGCTCCATTGCCATCGGCCACACCCGCTATTCGACCACGGGCGAAGTGGCTTTGCGCAATGTGCAGCCGCTGTTCGCCGAGCTCGAAGATGGCGGCATCGCCATTGCCCATAACGGCAATTTCACCAACGGGCTGACGCTGCGCCGGCAGATCATCGCCACCGGCGCCATCTGCCAGTCCACGTCCGACACCGAAGTGGTGCTGCATCTGGTGGCGCGCTCGCGCCACAGCTCGACCACCGACCGCTTCATCGACGCTATCAGGCAGATGGAAGGCGGCTATGCCATGCTGGCGATGACGCGCACCAAGCTGATCGCGGCGCGCGACCCCATCGGCATTCGTCCGCTGGTGATGGGCGAGCTCGATGGCAAGCCGATCTTCTGCTCGGAGACCTGCGCGCTCGACATGATCGGCGCCAAGTACATCCGCGACGTCGAAAATGGCGAAGTCGTCGTCTGCGAATTGCAGCCAGACGGTTCGATCACTGTCGAGGCCCGCAAGCCGGCCCGGCCGCAGCCGGAACGGCCGTGCCTGTTCGAATATGTCTATTTCGCCCGCCCCGATTCCGTGGTGGCCGGCCGCAGCGTCTATTCGGCCCGCAAGCGCATGGGCATGAACCTGGCCAAGGAAGCCCCGGTCGAAGCCGATGTGGTGGTGCCGGTGCCCGATGGCGGCACGCCGGCGGCAATCGGCTTTGCGCAGGCCAGCGGCATTCCGTTCGAGCTGGGCATTATCCGCAACCACTATGTGGGCCGCACCTTCATCGAGCCGACCCAGTCGATCCGCGCCTTTGGCGTCAAGCTCAAGCACTCTGCCAACCGGGCCGAGATCGCGGGCAAGCGCGTGGTGCTGATCGACGATTCCATCGTGCGCGGCACCACCTCGGTCA
>NZ_CAMLHM010000023.1 GCF_946479885.1 uncultured Devosia sp. | reverse complement strand
TGCTCCACCCCCTGCCCTTATCGACCCGCAGATCACCGCGTCGATCCCGGCCGACGCCGTCGCCACTGGGACCCCCGCCGTCCGCCCGGTCGGCGAAATCTATGCGGACATTACGGCGACCTGCGCGTCCTGCCACGCTGCGTTTCGGCGGTGACGCATGAACCGCCTGACTCTGGTTGTTGTCGCATCGCTTTGCATGGCCGCCCTGGGCGTACTCGCTGTTGAAAACTGGCCTCTGCCGGGTCCAGTGGGTGTCAGCCGGGCACAGGGGGACGCCAAGCGCGGTGCCTATTTGGCACGTCTGTCCGGCTGCATCACCTGCCACACGACTGCCGGGGCGCCCCCGCTATCGGGCGGCGCTGCCTTGGTCTCGAAGTTCGGTTCTTTCTACGCTCCCAACATCACGCCCGACCCGGAAGCGGGGATCGGCGGCTGGAGCTTCGAGCAATTCGTCCGCGCCGTTCGCCAGGGCGTGTCTCCCGACGGCGATCCTTACTATCCGGCCTTTCCCTACGAGTTCTACGCCACGCTGACCGACACGGATATGGCCGACCTGTGGGCGGCGATCCAGGCCACGCCTGCTGCAAATAAGCCATCGACCGAACATCAGATAGGCTTCCCGTTCAGCGTTCGCAGTGGCCTCAAAGCGTGGCGCACATTCTTCGAGCGGCCCATGGCCTACATTCCCGACGAGAGCCGGCCCGCGGCATGGAATCGGGGGAAATACCTTGTTTGGGGCCCTGCGCACTGCGCCGCGTGTCACGCGCCCCGGAACGCGGTCGGGGGCCTGCCGGGCAACCAGGTTCTCAGCGGGGATCAGGCAATGCAGGATGGGGGCGCCTCCCCGCCGCTTACGCCGCAGATCCTGACGTCGCGCGGTTACACCAAGGATAGTCTGGTCCAGGCCCTGCGCACCGGAATAACCCCGGACGGCGACGTTTTTGGTGGCTCCATGGCCGAGGTGGTTCACGGCAGCACGAAATTCCTCCTCGCCCAACATTTGGACGATATGGCCACCTACCTTCTCGATCTGGGTCGCCCATGAGGGTTGATTCAGCTGTTTGGGGAACCGCGACAGGCGTGAAGAGTTTTCGACAGATGCTACGGGACGCCAAAACGCTCGCTGCCGGGGTCCGACTGCGCATGATCCTCATTATCATGGCGGCCGTGGTTTCCAGTTTGACCCTGCATCATGGCGCTATGGCATCCACCCACACCGCGATTGAGCAGGTAAGCCATCATGAGCACGAGGCCAATTGCGGGTCAGACTGCGCTCGCCCGTCGCACTCGATGCCGGCTTGCTGCGGCATAGGACTGTGCTTGTCAGGGCTTCCAGCGGCATCGCAGTCGTCGCTCGCGGCGCCCCTGCATGCCGCTGAGGGCTCGGCGATCCTTGACATGGCGCCACGCTGGCCGCGGAGCCGCATTGATCGACCTCCGAAGGATCTCTTGTGAGTTGCAGTCTGAACCGCAATTCGAACAAGGGATTCAAGGAAAATGACCCTCTTCAAAACCTCTTTCTTTACTGCCGCCGCCCTCCTGGCCGCCGCAGGCCCGTCTTTCGCCCAGGACGCCACGGCGGGACACGATATGTCCACCATGGGAGGCGACAGTGCGATGGCCGCCCCGCAGCCGGAGATCTGTATGTCGGCCGGCGATGTCGCCGGTGAGATGTCCATGACCATGGAGCACGAAATGGATCAGGCCCACATGGACCTGATGGCCGGCATGGACGAGACCAACAAGCAGATGATGAACGGCATGATGGTCGAGGATATCGACGTCGCCTTCGTCTGCGGAATGATCGCCCACCACCAGGGCGCCATCAACATGGCCAAGGCCGAGCTGGCGCATGGCGACAACCAGTGGGCCAAGGACATGGCCCAGATGGTGATCGACGCCCAGGAGAAGGAGATCGCCGATATGGTCTCCTGGCTCGAGGGCGAAGGCGCCAGCGAGTAATGTCGGCGGGGAGTGCGCCCAGGCGCACCCCCGCTCTTACCCATTCAATCTGGCCGATGTCGCCCCCCAAGGGAGCGGCGGCTTATGCTCGCTGGACGCCCCGCCGGCGATCAAGAGAGCGTGAATGTCGGCCGGATACATTCCGAACGAGGACAAAAAATGCCAACGCCGCACATGCGAAATCTTAGGAGCTCCCCATGAAACGCCGACATTTCATCGGCCTCGTTTCGCTCGCCGCAGGCGGGCTGGTGCCACTGATCGCCCGCGCCCAGGAGGGCGATTCAATCTGGGACATGATGGCTCGCGGCCGCGTCCTTAACGAAGCGGACAGAGAGGCGAACAGCGTCGCCGCGATGCAGGCGATCGACACGGTCGAGCCCGTCCTGTCTTACGACACGGCCAACAACCTCTTGCTTGCTATTGCCCAATACGAGCCCTTCGTTGTCGCCGGTGGCTGGGAAGAGGTGCCTCAAGAGGCCTATCAGCTCATCCTCGGCAATTCACGCCCAGCAGTGGTTGCCCTGAAGCGTCGGTTGATCTCTTCGGCTGATCTGGCGATGGCCGATCGGGTCGACGACGTTTTCGATGCCCCGCTGGACGCCGCCCTGCGACGGTTTCAGGCGAGGCATGGCCTTCAGATATCGGGACAGGTGGATGAGGCGACCTGGTATGCGCTCAACGTGCCCGCCGAAGTGCGCCTGCACCAGCTTCGGCTGAACCTTTTGCGCGTTCAGGCGATGGCCCCGCAACTGGCCGGCCGTTACGTCGTCGTCAACATCCCAGCGGCCTCGATCGAGACGGTCGAGGGCGGCATGGTCGCGCGGCGGCACACCGCGGTGGTCGGCCGCATCGACCGTCAGACGCCCATTCTCAAGAGCAATATTCACCAGATCAACTTCAATCCGTTCTGGAACGTGCCCAAGAGCATCATTCGGCGCGATCTCATCAAATACATGAACGAAAATCCGAATTACCTGACCGAGCAGCGCATCCGCATCTATGACGGCAATGGCACCGAACTGCAGCCCACCGATATCAACTGGGCGACCGAGGACGCAGTGAATTACGATTTCCGCCAGGACCCGGGGCCCAACAACTCGATGGGCAACGTCAAGATCAACTTTCCCAACGAGCATGCGGTGTACATGCACGACACGCCGACCAAGGGCCTGTTCGGCGAGAACTCCCGATTCTACTCCTCGGGCTGCGTGCGTGTGGACCAGGTGCAAGACTTCGTCGCCTGGGTTCTGCGGGATAATGGTGACTGGGGCGCCCCGGAGATCAGCAATGTCTTCGCATCGGGAGAGCGGCTCGATGTCTCGGTCAAGAACCCGGTCGAGCTGCATTTCACTTACATTTCCGCGTGGGCAAACCGGCAGGGAACGGTGAGCTTCCGGGATGACGTCTACGAGTTCGACAAGGCCGGCAAGGTTAGTTTCGAGGCCTAGTCACAGGCTGCTCCCGCTGAGCGGCCCAATCGAAAAGTGAACGAATGGCGAGCTCTCCGCGCAAATGGCATTGGATCGTCCGCCTATCGCATTGGGTGACGGTAATCCTGCTGGTGCCGCTGTTCTATACGGGTCTCACTGGTCGAATGGGCCACTTCAGCTCGTCGGAGACGCACGCCAATTTTGGTGTCGCACTGCTGGTGGTCTTGTTGGTTCGGCTGTTGACCCGGGCAGTGGCGGCCCGCCCGGCGGGTTATCGCTCAAGGCCCTCTGCCTTGTCCCAGGCCGCGCTCTATGTCGTCTTGTTCAGCCTGCTCGTCTCCGGAGTGGCCGCGGTGCAAAACACCGCGTTTCTGCCTCGGGCCACTGTTCTCGGCGGCCTCGAAATACCGACGCTTGGCCTGGTGCCGCCGCAACTGGCTGGTGTGCTGCATCGATGGCTGGGGTATGTCCTGCTTGGGCTGGCTGGGCTGCATGTCGCCTCGGCCATTCGGCGCTGGACCGACGACCGGTCATTCTTGTCCCGGATGATGTAGCTATCGGTCGGCAGGCTGACGTTGAAGCGGAGCCACGTGGTGCCTAAAATCAGTTCGCATTTCCTGGCGGTTGTGCTGTTCCTCGCTTGGATCTCTGCTGTCCAGGCACACCCGCACATCATGATCGATGCCGAGACGACGATTGTCTTTGACGACAGCGGCGCCGTATCTGCGGTGCGTCACAGCTGGACCTTCGACCCCGCCTTCAGCGCCTGGTCCGTCCAGGGCATCGATACTGACCGGGACGGGACGGTGTCCCCTGAGGAGCTACAGGCGCGAGCCGACGACAACATGGTGGGTCTCTCGCAGTTCGAGTACTACACCTACGCCTTCGAAGAAGACCATGCCCTCACATTCGGAACTGATCTCCCGGCGACTTACGCCATCGACGACGGCCGCGTTACCTTGAGTTTCGAAGTGGCACCCCAGCCCTCTTACCGAGTGCGCGATACCCTTCACATGGCGATCAATGATCCGGAATACTATGTGGCGATCGAGTTCCCAGCCCCCGATGCGGTGACGACGGAGAACATGCCTGCGGGGTGCGATGTTGCCGTGGTACCGCCCGAGCCACTCGATCCAGCGCTGGAGGAACGCCTCTATTCATTGGGGCCCGAGGTCCTGGATCTGCCTCCAGACCTGGCGGCGGCCATGAAGTGGGTACAAGGCGAGATCTTGGTCCGCTGTGGAGCTGCGTCGTCCATCCAGCCGGACGATACGTCAGGTGCCGAACCCGCGGGAACCAACTTGCCATTCGGCGGGGCGCCACCAGATCCAGGCTCTATTGCGCCGCCGTGAGCAGCACTTCGAACGCCTCGATAATCTCTGCCCCTGACCCTTTGGCTCCGGCATCGACCCAACGGCGGATCGCGGTCACAAGGGCGCCGCTCAACATTGCCAGCATGATGCCGCGGCGCTCACCTGTCCCCACTTCGCCCGCCGCGACGGCCTCGATGATCGAGCTGAACTCTGCCTCCGCAAGCCCGCCGCCACCACCACGGACAAGCGCGGCGAAGAGCCCTGCATGCGATTTGGCGTGGCCAAGCAGAGCCGCAAGGAATGCCCTGCGGTCCTCTGGCGTTGAGCGCGGCAGGAGTTCGAGGTGCTCCCGCAGGCGGACAAAACCGAACCGCAGCAGGTCATCCTTGGTCTTGAAATGGGCGTAGAACGTGGTGCGCCCGACATCAGCTTCGTCGATGATGTCCTGGATAGATAGCCGGTCATAACCCCTTTCGGCGACGAGCGCGGCGAAGGCGGAATAGAGAGCTTCCCTGGTCTTTCTGACACGACGATCCATCGTTCCCGAACGCTTCCCTCTCATCCGTTCCGAAGCGGACACCCCTAGATGGACACCATGTGGGATTCCGAACATCTGTTCGGTAGCGGATAGCCCATCCGTCAGCAAGGGATCTGATCAATGTCCAAAACGTCAATGGCCTTCGCCTCTCTCGTGGCGCTCGTCACCACACTCATCGCCACCGGAATTCACCATATCTTCCGCCTCGGCCCGGCTCTGCTTCTACCCACGGCGATCGGCATAGCGGTGCCGGTTGTGCTCTGGGTTCTCTATGCCCGGACCGGTAAGCAAGCGCTGCTTTGGGCCTACACCCTCTACGCGGCATTGGTCGTGTTCTGGTTCGGACTTCTGGACGGCTTTCTCGATCACGTGGCCAAAGCCGCCGGCATGGACAACATCACCTTTCTGCCGGGGAGCGAGGAGGAAATCGTCACAACCGCGATACAACTCTGGTCCCCGTCCGCGACGACCGCTTTTTACGAGGGGACGGGCATTCTGAGCGCCGCCCTCGCCTTTCTGACCGTCGTCACCACCGGCCTCTACCTGTACCGCGAGCTACCGGCTCGGAGCGTGGCGCGGACGGAAATGTGACCAGGACGGTCCTGACCGGCACAAGTGGTCGCGGCGCACAATGCCGCGGTCCCTGCCCTAGACCGGTTGGCTCTGAAGTCGACCGGTAACGCCATCATATCGAAATGGCGGCCTTGCGGCGCACTCAGATGCGACCACACGTCCGCTACGGGCGACTTTACTTCGGGCCACCTTCGTGAGAGCGTTTTGCGATGACGACTTCGACGCCAAACTCCGCGCGGCATGTGCATCTCCCTTCGGGATACGCTCGCCTGGGCGCGAAGGTTCGTTTACTGCCCTCCATGCTCTTAACTGTCGTCTTGATGGTGGGTCTGCTGTCGATGCCATTTGCGGCTCAATCGGTCGCCACGATTTACGCTCTCCTCAAAGGCTGGCGGCTGCCGCTGGCGGCGGGCGAATCCTCGGTTGGAACGTCAGAGATCGACCTCCAAGCGGCTGCGCCATGACGTCTAGGTCCAGCGACGCGATTGAAGGGTGGCGCTGCCAATTGGCTTTCCGCCGGCCAGGCCTGAAGTGGCGATTATGTCGACCACGACTGACGGGAGGTAACGAGCAGAAGGCCCGACGCACGCGTCGGGCCTACGTTGGTCAGCCGCGCAACTCGCCGGTATATCCAGCGTCCTCGATGGCCTTGGCAAAGCTGGCCGCCGGCTTGTCGCTTTCGATCTTGACGGCGTGCGAGCCCAGATCGATCGCAACCTTCGAACTGGGGTCGACGCTTTTGACGGCTTTTTCGACCGTTGCGACGCAGTGGCCGCAGGTCATGTCGTTGACTTGAAAATCATACATCTCGTGATCCTTTTCGATGGATTGTCACAATGTGGACTTTCCAACGGTGGGAAGGTCAAGGGCCGATCATCACTTTTCTCGCATCGCCTTCACAGCGGCCGAAGTGCTGCCAGCGCTACCGAGACTAACCGCTCCACCGCCTGTTTCGATCGCAGCTCGGCCGCGCCCGCCACCGCGCTGAGGCAAAAGACCGCCAGTTCCTTGGCGGGCACGTCCTCTCGGACCTCGCCTGCGGCGACGGCCTCGGTGATGATGGCGGAAAGAAATGCCGTCAGGTGGTCTCGAGCATGAACCACGTGTCCGCCACGGTGCAGGGCGCTCGCCAACCCGCCACCTTCGTGGTCGTGAGCCATCAGCCCATAGGCGTCGAGTACATTGCGCAGACGCACAAGAGGTGAGCCCTTCCCTGACGCGATCGCCCTGAAGGACTCCAGATGCCGGTGAACCTGTCGTTCATGCCAGGCAAGCAGCACCGCCTCCACGTCAGGGAAATACTTGTACAGCGTGGCCCGGCCGATACCGGTCTCCTGCGCTATTTCCGACATGGTCACCGCGGCAAGGCCCTTTCGCGTGACGAGGTCGGCCGTCGCGTCGAGGGTCGAATCCCTGACGTTGCGCTTGTGTGCGTCGATCGTATCGTTCCAGAGCTTTGGCATAGCAGCGTCATATCGGACAAAGCGACTATCGTCCATACAGTGTGAATTGACAGAGACACACTGTCTCGATAAATGGAGTCGACAGGAGGGGCTTTATGACCGATCAAAACCGCAAACCCGCCACGGGCGGGTATTCGACACCGAGATGGGTGAAGGGGCTCGGCATTGCCGCCGCAATCGTCCTGGTGCTTGTGATCATCGCGATGGCCGGAGGGCTTGGGGGCAACCACGGTCCTGGACGCCACATGATGCAGGACCAGACAGCGCAATGAGGGTCGGACCGGCATCTCGCAAGCTGCTGCTGACGCTTCACATCATCACGTCGATGGGATTGGTGGGCGCCGTCGCGTCCTTCCTGGCTTTGGCCATTGTCGGCCTCTCCGCAGGTGCCGACGGGCCGCCGGTCTACCCCGCGATGGACTTGGTCACCGGCTACCTCATCGTACCGCTGGCGCTGATGAGTCTGGCAATCGGCACCTTTCAGTCATTGGTCACGCCTTGGGGGCTGATCAGGCACTATTGGGTGGTGGTGAAGCTGATCCTCACCCTTGTCGTGGTGGCGGTGCTCGGGATGCAAACCGGGAACATTCGGATGCTGGCAATGCAGCCGATCGGTGCCGACGGGCCGGAATTAGCCGCCGCGCGTGCGTCCATGGTTTTGCACGCGGGTGGCGGGCTTCTGGTCCTTCTCGGTGCCGCAATCCTATCGGTCTACAAGCCGCGGGGACTGACGCGATATGGCTGGAACAGGCGGGCGTCAGCGGGCGCCGAAGAGGCCTGAGCAACTGCCATCATCCATCATCATGTCAATCCGCGGCGGGCAATCTCGCGATAGAGAGCCTCGTTCGAGACGCCCAGCTCGTCGGCCAGCTCGGTGCGGGTCCCCCTCTTGGGCAAGGCATTGCCATGCAACTGCAACCAACCATCAAGCCTGTCGCGCACCGTGCGTCGGGAGAGCAACTCGGTTAGTTGCCTGGCTTTCATCAGCTCCCGAGCCAAATGCGCGTCCCACGTTTGGCGGAATGCTTCGTTCTCGGCCACGGCCCGTCGAAAAGCTTCGACCTCCACCGCGAGACATTGCGTGCGCTGCATCACGATCGCATCGCAATGGTAGCGGTCTGAATATAGCGACGCTTCCGCCAGAACCTGGTTGTCGCGAGCCCGCTGCAGGACCACGCGCCGGCCATCCGGCTGCGTCCGGATCAAGTCCACGCCCCCTTCGACCACGGCGAACAATGTCGTGACTGGGTCCGCGGCGAAGAACACGGACTGCCCCCGCGCCAAAGCCAGGACGCGGTGTCGGAGGCCGGACATGAAACCTAAGAGTTCGATGGACATGATCTCAATCATGTTTGCGGCTCGAGAGGTTTGCAAGGGTGCAGCTATGATAACCAGGAACATCCTAATGAAGACACTCATCATCTCGTTCGCTTCCTTCGCAATCCTCATCCTGCCAACAGTCGCCCAAGAGACACCGCACCATTCCCCTGCTTCGCATGAAACCGCAGAATTCTCGGTCCCTAAATCTTACTCGGCCGACGATGTCGAAGAGTTGCTCCAGGGCGCCGGTCGGGGCATGGCGAAGCCCGCAGAACTCAATGGAGCGCCGGGGCCAACCCATGTCCTGGAACTCGCGGAAGAGCTCGAACTACGGCCGGAGCAGCGCATGCAAATCGAAGCCATCCGGCTGGACATGAAGACGAACGCAATCGCCGTCGGTCAGAAGTTGATCGCCCTGGAATTGGCCCTCGACGAAACGTTCGCCGCCGGCGAGGTGGAGGCTGAAGCGTTGCTCGCGGCGCTTGACCAGATCGCGAACGCCGAACGGGATCTCCGGTACATTCATCTGTTGGCCCATCTTTCAACTCCAGCCCTCCTCACGGCCGACCAAATCCAACGCTACGACGCCTTGCGGGGCAATTGATCGGCGCCGCGGTCAAGCGTCGGCCGGGTTCGTTCCGGGGCGGCCAATCGTGTTTCGAGGATTGGGCCTTGACCTTACAATGGTGGGAAGGATTATCTAGATTTGCAGTTGGATAAAGGACTGCAGAAATGGCCTCGCAATCAGGATCGATTGACCTGACTCAACTTAAACTTCCCTCGACCGAATTTCAGATCGAGGGAATGACCTGCGCCTCATGCGTCTCCAGAGTTGAAAAGGCTATCCGCGCCGTTCCAGGCGTCGCGTCCGCTAACGTCAACCTGGCGACGGAGAAGGCAACCGTAGCTTTTTCCGGTCAACCGGATCCCCAGGCGATCATTGCCGCCATCGAGAAGGCCGGCTATGTGACCCCGGAAGAAACAGCCGAGCTTCAGATCGAAGGCATGACCTGCGCCTCCTGCGTGACGCGGATCGAGAAGGCCCTGGCAGCAGTGCCCGGCGTCACCTCGGCGGCCGTCAATCTCGCGACCGAACGTGCTGTCGTGCGCTATCCAGCCGGCTCGGTGACCCGCTCGATGCTGGAGAACGCCGTCCGTGTCAGCGGCTACGACGTCATCAAAAGCGCCGAGGGCGCCAAGAGCGACGACGCCGAGGACCGCCGTGCTGCCGAGATCGGGTCGCTGGGTCGATCCCTGGCTATTGCGGCCGCTTTGACCATCCCGCTCTTCGTCATGGAGATGGGCTCGCATTACGTGCCGGCGATCCACATGTGGATCATGACCAATATCGGCATGCCGACCAATCTCTACATCCAGTTCGCACTGGCCACGGTCGTCCTCTTTGGGCCTGGCCTGCGGTTCTTCCGCAAGGGCATCCCGAACCTTCTGCGCGGCACCCCGGACATGAACTCGCTGGTGGTGCTCGGCACGAGCGCTGCTTGGTTCTATTCGATCGTTTCCACCTTCCTGCCCTCGGTGCTGCCAAGCGGAACGGCCTATGTCTACTACGAGGCCGCCGCCGTCATCGTCACGCTGATCCTGCTGGGTCGCTTCCTCGAAGTCCGGGCCAAGGGCCGGACCAGCCAGGCGATCAAGCGCCTGGTCGGCCTGCAGCCCAAGACCGCCCGCGTGATCCGGAACGGGGTCGTCGTCGAACTAGGCCTGGAGCAGGTCGTCGTGGGCGACCGCGTCGAGATCCGGCCGGGCGATCGCGTGCCGGTCGATGGCGCGGTGCTGGAAGGCGACTCCTATGTTGACGAGTCGATGATCAGCGGCGAACCGGTGCCCGTGCGCAAAACCGTGGGCGCCGAGGTCGTCGGCGGCACCATCAACAAGACCGGCGCCTTTACCTATGCGGCCACTAAGGTCGGCGCCGACACCGTCCTGGCCCAGATCATCCGCATGATCGAAGAGGCCCAGGGTTCCAAGCTGCCGATCCAGGCCCTTGTCGACAAGGTCACGTCATGGTTCGTGCCGGCGGTCATCGGCGCAGCCGTGTTGACCTTCGCGGCCTGGTACGTGTTCGGTCCATCCCCTGCGCTCACTTTCGCGCTGGTCAACGCCGTCGCCGTGCTCATCATCGCCTGCCCGTGCGCCATGGGTCTGGCGACCCCGACCTCGATCATGGTCGGCACTGGTCGTGCCGCGGAACTCGGCATCCTCTTCCGCAAGGGCGAGGCGCTGCAGACCCTGCGGTCGGCCCAGGTGGTGGCGCTCGATAAAACCGGCACCCTCACCAAGGGCAAACCCGAACTTACTGACCTGACGGTGCGGACCGGCTTCGATCGCCACGAGGTGCTGCGCCTGGTCGCCAGCATCGAGACCAAGTCCGAGCATCCCATTGCCGAGGCTATCGTCGCCGCGGCCGACCAGGCTGGTCTCGCGCTGTCTGAAGTCACCGCATTCGAGGCCGAGCCCGGCTTCGGCGTTGCCGGCACCGTCTCCGGAAAGCGTATATTGGTCGGGGCGGACCGGGCCATGGCCAAGGCTGGGATTGACGTCTCCGAGTTCGCCGGCGTCGCCGGGACTCTCGGTGACGAAGGCAAGTCCCCGCTCTATGCCGCCGTCGACGGTCAACTCGCCGCCATCATCGCCGTCTCCGATCCGGTCAAGGAAACCTCGGCCGACGCAATCCGTGCCCTACACGATCTCGGCCTGCGCGTCGCGATGATCACCGGCGACAATGCCCGGACTGCCCAGGCCGTAGCCAAGCGGCTCGGAATCGACGAGGTGGTCTCCGAGGTGCTGCCGGACGGCAAGGTGAATGCCATCAAGCAGTTGCGGACCGGAAATCGCACCGTGGCCTTCGTCGGGGACGGGATCAACGATGCCCCTGCCCTGGCTGAAGCCGAGGTCGGCCTCGCCGTCGGCACCGGTACCGATATCGCGATCGAAAGCGCCGACGTCGTCCTGATGTCCGGCGACCTCCGCGGCGTGGTCAACGCGATCGCCATCTCCAAGGCGACGATCGGGAACATCAAGCAGAACCTGTTCTGGGCCTTTGCGTACAACGTGACGCTGATCCCGGTTGCCGCCGGCATCCTCTACCCCATCAACGGGACGCTGCTGTCGCCAATCCTGGCTGCCGGCGCCATGGCCCTCTCGAGCGTCTTCGTTCTGGGCAATGCGCTGCGCTTGCGGCGGTTCACGGCGCCCCTCGTCCTCACCGAGGAGACGCGTAAGTCGCGTGCCTCCGCTTCCGACGGTTTTGACATTCTGGAGCCTGCAACATGAATATCGGCGAAGCTTCCAAGGCGAGCGGCGTCTCCACCAAGATGATCCGCTATTACGAATCCATCGGTCTGATCAAAGCGCCCCTGCGCACCGAGGCAGGATATCGGGTCTATTCCGACAACGACGTCCACGCGTTGCGCTTCATCAGCCAGGCCCGCGATCTGGGGTTCTCGGTGGAGCAGATGGGGAGCCTATTGGCCCTGTGGCGGGACCGCAGTCGCGCAAGCGCCGACGTTAAGTCGATCGCACTCGAGCATATTCGGGCCCTCGATGAGAAGGCCCGAGCACTTCAGGCGATGAGCAAGACCTTGCGGCACCTGGCAGACCACTGCCATGGCGACGACCGTCCTGACTGCCCGATCATCGAAGGGTTCGCGGCGGCGGCGGCGCCGACGCCAAAGAAGCGGCAGCCACGCTTTGGCGTCACGGGGATCACGCCGGATCGGGCGCACGTGCAGTAGGCCGGCTGCGCCTCTGCGATATCGACATCCGCGGCCGGCCTACGAAGTTACGACCAATAGCGCCGGCCCGCATACCATGCTGTCAAAGCGGCAGCGATCAGCCAGACGGCCAACACTAAGAACAGACCCCACATGCTATTGGGTCGCTGCATTTGTTCAGCGGCTTTCCGAAATTCGACCATCAGGGGAGGCGGAATCATCCTCGCGGCCAAGGCGATGCCCAGCGGCAGAAGGATGAGGTCATCCAGGTACCCCAGGACCGGAATGAAATCGGGGATTAGGTCAATGGGGGACAGGGCATAGGCGGCGACTGCACCCGCCATGGCCTTAGCGTACCAAGGCGTGCGCGGATCCCCAGCGGCCAGCCAAAGGGCCATCACATCGCGCTTGAGGCGCCCCGCCCAAGACTTCACCTTGGTCCAGAATCCCGTCTTCTGCTCCATTCTAGCCAATCCTGATTGCGATACGCCGGCGGCGCCATCTGGCACCCCCTTCGAGGCCCCCGTCAATTTCCCTATTGACCCTCCAAGAGTTGGAAGCCTTAGGCGTCGAGAAAGTCACGCAAACCAGCGTGCTTCAAGTTGTTCCGGATCCCCCGGAACCCGACGCAAAGGAACTTCATAATGGAACTCTCAAGACCTGACCCCAAGAGGTGGCTGGCGCTCGCGCTCCTTTGCGCGGCCCAGTTCATCGTCATTCTCGATACTTCGATCATCGGCGTGGCACTTCCCGCGATCCAGACCGAACTCGGCTTCAGCCCCGGCGGCCTGAGCTGGATTTTCAACGCCTACGTCATCGCCTTCGGCGGCTTGCTGCTCTTGGGCGGTCGCCTGAGCGACCTTTTCGGCGCCCGGCGCATCTTCTCGGCCGGGTTTGTTGTCTTGACGGCTGCTTCGTTGCTTGCCGGGCTCGCCACAAGTCAGGAGGTCCTCCTCGCGGGGCGGGCACTGCAGGGCGTCGGCGCCGCCTTGATCGCTCCCGCGGCGCTCACCATCTTGATGCGCCTCTTCGCCCACAATGGCGCCGAGCTGGGCAAGGCCTTCGGCTTTTGGGGCGCTGCGGCCGCGGCTGGCGGTTCTGCCGGCGTGTTCCTCGGCGGCGTGATCACCGAGTGGCTCACCTGGCCGTGGACCTTCCTCATCAACGTCCCCCTCGGGCTGCTGGTGCTGGCGCTGGTCCCTGCGGTATTGCGGAAGTCCGTCCGCAGCAGCGGCAAGGTCGATTGGCTCGGTGCCATCACCGTCACCGGCGCCTTGGTCACCCTCGTCTACGCCATCGTCACCGCGGAAGCGGTCGGCTGGGCTTCAGTCCAGATCCTGAGCCTGCTGGCGATCGCCGCCGTGCTGCTGGTAATATTCCTGGTCATCCAGGCCCGGCGCCGGGAGCCGCTGCTGCCGCTGGCAATCTTCAAGGCGCCGAACCTCGCAGCGGGGAACCTGGTCATGGGCCTGCTAGGGGCTGCCTGGATCCCGCTCTGGTTCTTCCTCAACCTCTATCTGCAGCAAATCCTGGGCCTCTCTGCGCTCGCCAGCGGCCTTGCCCTGCTGCCCATGACGCTGCTGATCATGGTGGTGATGGTCGGCTTCTCGGGTCGCCTTATCGGCCGCTTCGGGGCCAAGACCAACCTGGTCACCGGCCTGCTGTTGATGGGCGCGGCCTTGATGCTCTTCGCTGGCCTACCGCAGCAAGGGACCTTCTGGATCAACGTGCTGCCGGCCTCGCTGCTGGCTGCGCTCGGCATGGCTCTCGCCTATATCCCGGCGACAATGTCGGGCATGTCCGGGGCCAAGCCCGAGGACACCGGGCTCGCCTCGGGTCTCATCAATACCACCTACCAGGTCGGATCTGCAGTCGGGCTGGCCGTGATGGTGGCGCTGGCGGCGTCGGTCGCGCCCCATGGGGCAACCGAGAGCGGAAACCTGCTGCCCGGTTTCCAGACTGCGTTCTTCGGTGCTGCGGTTACCGCCTTCCTGGGCGCGGCTGCGACGCTGCTGTTCATTCGGAGTTCGGCGCCGCAGCGCGAAGTGCCCGTGGGCTAAGGAGCGCGTCGGGCCGGCACATGCCGGCCCGACCTCATCCCAAGGAAAATACGATGATTGAAGACTTCGAACTTTATCTGGCCCCCCCAGGCCACGATCGAACTGGGTGCAGCGCCTACTTATGCCCTTCCGGTCGCGCCTACCCGCCGCGGTACCGACCAACATACATCTGCGCCGTGATCTCGGCCTCGCCGACGAACCAAGACGCCCCCGGCTCGGCTAGAGCCGCGCGATGTCCTGGGTTGCGGCCACACACCCATCAGTACAGCGCCGACATGCCACCTAATCCGCGAAGCACAGGATGTGAGCTGTCGTCAGACCCTCGACACCCATGGAGCCCGCATCAGCGGTGAAGGGCATGTCGAGTTCTGTTACAAGAGGATTGAACAGCAGGTTCATGCGGTTGGCGTCCCGGTCCGCATCGGACATGTTCGGTGCGACAATCGCCCGATAATAGGCTTGCGCGGCGTGCAGAACCGGAACCGCACCGCGGCTCGGGACAACTATGGCGCCATAGCCATCATCTTTGAGACGGTACACACGTCGCGACAGCGCAATTGCTGCCTTCGAATAGGCGACCACGTTCGTGGTGGTCATCAGGTCCTTCAAAGCGATTTTCATATGCTCCGTGGGATGAACAGCCAATTTGTAATGGCCTGGTGCCGACCGGACGATGGCAGATTTAGGGACGTTTCATCGGCCTGTGAGGTGGCGCCTGGCTGATGCCCCCGGAGATTAGGGAAAATTAACCGAATCTTACTAGACATAGCTTGTGTTGTCCGATGGTTTTGAGTTAGCCCCACCCCAATCAATCGCGTATGTCAGGCGGATCAATGCCCTTCGCACCGGTCAATTCGGATCACTCCGTGACCAACGCGCTGTTTCAGCTCGTGTTTTCCCAGCCCTTCCATGACAAAGTGCTCGAACTGGTGCGGGAGAACGCCGGTAAGTGGACGGCTCACCTTCCAGCTCATAAAACTCCTAGGGGCTTCGATCTTCAGATCGATGAAAACGGCCACAGTACGCATGAGACACAGGGCATTGAGTTTGCCTTTCTCCGGCCAGATGGCCGTCCTGCCTGGGCTTTCCGCGTTCTTGGCAATACCGTCATGGTCGAGTGTTCCCGATACACACGTTGGCGGAGTGTGTTTGGCCAGGCTCAACAGCATATACAGGCGTTCGTCGATCTCGTCGCCGACTGGTGCCCGGAGCACCATCTGGTTCAGACCATTCTTGTCATGCGCGATGACTTCGTGTGGTTCGGCGATAGGTCTGAATACGCACTTGCTGAGATCCTTCGGCCCACGGAGTTTGTGGCGGCCAAGTGTTTTGATGCAGGCGCAGTCTGGCACTCCAACGCAGCATGGTTCGATTCCGACGTCGAATCCGACACGCTGACGACGCTGGCGGTAATGTCGGCGCATTCAGATGATATCTGCGAAAGCAAAAACGCGGACGCCCACATCAACGTAACGCATGCGCAGGACTTTCGCCCGAAGGCGCCGATGACCATATCCGCATTGAAGCAGTCGTTTGGACCGGCATTTACAAGTGTGTTGGAAACGATGCATGCTCGTAATAAGGAACTGCTTCGCAAGATTCTCGTTGCCGAAACGGCACAACAGATTGGCCTGCACCAGTGACCGCAACCGCTTCCACCACTATGTCTCCGCATTCTTTGCCCGGCATCGTCGGTCGAATTGGCTCAGACAAAACCATAGCAACTTGGCTCCCTGCGCTTGCAATGGCGGGCGCGGTGCTTGCTACAGGCTGTCAGGTGGTGGGTATAGGCGCGGGCAGCGTCGCGCCGCATCAGCCATTTCGCATTTCCATTTTCCAATCCCAGAGGGAAGGTGCCTCTGCTCAGGAGTCAGTCGCTGACGGCATCCTCGGCGATTTGGGCCGTCTTGTAGACGGATGGAACGGGCAGGGAACCGTGGCGCCATCCGCGGCAGTGCAGGCCGACGTGGCGGACGTATTGTCCGTAATCAATCTTGCTGAGGCTCCAGAGGTACATGTCGACGACGATGGTGTTACCTCCTTGATATGGATGGTTGACGAACGCCTAGCGTCCCTCGAGTTCTTCGGGAATGGCAAGGTGGTGTGTACAATTGCGGACCCGGACCCAGCCGAATCCTGGTCGAAAAAGTACGACGTGACCGACGACGTCGGTATCGTTGGATCACTAGAGCTTGCTGGTGTGCTTGCTTAGGCATGGTTCGTTACGACCCTCACGGCTTTGAATCGAGGAAGCAGCACCCCGCATCTCCGGGGCTCGTTGCGGATGAGGAGATCGTTTGCCGGGGGGCGTGCGATCCGATGCACTACGACAAGGGTCGGGTGAAGGGGTCCGTTATTAAGGCGAACGACCTTCTAAACGGTACCCTATCAGTGTGGCGAGGCGGCACCGGCAACAACGGTGAATACCAAGCCGCGGTAGACAAGATTGCCGCAACTGTTCCGAACGGACAGAAGCTGAAAGAGGTCTTCGCGCCATTAGCCTCCGCCATCCGGGATATCGCGATCGAAGGAAAGCCACGAGTTTTCTATGTCATCGATGATTGCCAGGTTGATAATGTAGGTGGCTCCGATCCACTGCATGGCGGCGTGAAACTCTGCCCGGACCTAGGGGTTCAGTCCAAGGAAGACGAGATTTTCTCTCTTGCTAAGAACCAGCTGCTTCGCGTTTTGAAACTGTTCCCGCGTACTGCCGCTGCAGCGGCATGAGAATTTGCGGCTGATTTCACCCGCACATTTTCCCGACCGACCCAAAGGCATGCACGTCACGGGAGTACGCGGATTTGCAGTCCGCTGCCTGAATGCGACCAGTTTCACCGGCGGTAACGTCCGTTTATTCGCATTCGGATGCCGAAAGCAGCCAGACTGTTTCCGGCCCCAGAATGGACCGTGGCACGGCTGCCACGACCCTTCTCTTTTGACGTTCTGGCCAGCCCGATGGACCAATCGTATCCTAGTTCAGCAATCTGACGTGCTCCACGGCGCTACTGGTGCTCAGCGCACCATTGCGGTTGGTCGGCTCCAACTCCTCCACGTTGTCGATCAGCAAGGCAGAAGCTCGAGCCAACGCCCCTTCTAGGCGCCTGCGGACACTTGCCATGGCTGCGGTCGAGAGCGTCGACGCCGGGCTGAGTTCGCCCAGATAGATCACACCAGTCTCGCCGAACCCCGCCTTCAACTCCATGTCCGTCGCGATCATCGTCGCTGCGGCAAAGTCCGAGTCCGAGCTGGCCGCGCCAAACACAGAAACGTCGCCGAAAACAATCTCCTCCGCCGCACGGCCGCCCATGACGACACATAGGACATCGTTGCAGAGCTGCTCGGTTGGAAAGCGCTCCTCCGACAGGCCCTTCGCCAGAAGCTGACGAAGGCCTGAATGCCCCTCGACCATCATGTCTGCAAGCCCGAGGACTTGGGCGACGATCCTTTGGCCATTTCGATAGACCGCGACCCGGCGACGGGCGCGTGGCGGCAATGCCTCAAGCGGATCTGCGATCTGCGTGTGGAGATCGCTGACCGAAAAGGTCCGCCCTGCCCTGCGCGCTGAGGCCTTGGCCGCCCGGACCAGCTTCTCGATGTCCGCGCCCGACCGGCCCACAAGTCGCTCGGCGAGCTTGGATTGCTCTTTGCTTGGCATATCGAGCCCGCAATACCGGTTCAGGATCGCGGCAATGGCCTCGGAGTCCGGCAGCGCGATCTGGATAATCTGATCGAGGCGTCCCGAGCGCGTCAGCGCTGGATCAATTCGGCCGACATGATTGGTGGCGCCGACGATCACCACCCCTTCCGTCGACAAGGCGCTCGTGACGAGCTCGAGCATTCGATTGACGATCTGCGACCAGTACTCTCTGTAGCGCCCCTCAATGGCATCGCGGCTCGAAATTCCGTCGAGCTCATCAATGAACAAAACGCACGGCGCCTGCGCTATTGCCTGTTCAAACACAGTTTGCATCTCCCTTAGCGTGCCCGAGAGGTTATCTCGTGCATTCCACTCCGCCACACTGGTCGCTATCAGCGGCACCTTGAGGGTGGCGGCCAAGACGGCTGCAAATGAGGTCTTTCCCGTGCCCGGCGGGCCCGCGAGCACGACTGCGCGATGGTCAACCTCAGCCCAGTTCAGACGGCCGTCGCGCCAAAGGTTCAAGTCCTCGGCCAATTCGAGCCCCCACGTCTTGGCTGCGCCGTACCCCGCCAGGTCGCCCAGCAGGATGGTCTCGGCCCTGCTCGCCGCCTTTGCTGGGTTTACGACCTGCTGTAGGCCCGACAGACACTCGGCCGCTGGCCGGCCCCGGCGAACATGCGCCACCAGGTTTTGGACGCGCAGCTTCTCCGCGGAGGAGAAGCTCAGGACGCCAGCCGGAACTTCGTCGTGGGTCGCCTCGAAGAGCAGTGCCAACATTTCAGGAGTCATTGGCGGTACGTGCACCTCAAGGTCGGCCCCCGCCAGTGCGTCCGGCCTTGGATCGTCGGCTGCCAGGGTGCAAAAAATGGGAAGCTGCTTTTCGGCGGCCTCGGCGATAACGCGGACCGAACTGTGGGTATGTCGAACGCTGGCATCGCCTAGAACAACGAAACGATCACCTTCGCCCAACCCATAGTGCGGATTGTAGGCCACCCGGCCCGCTTCGAAGGCGGCCGCGTCGGCCAGCACATCGCCCACTGTGGCAGCATCATCTCCGTTGCGCGTCCTGATGACCACGAACGCCTTGGTCGCAACCAACACCTTCATCGTCGCAAAGTGTGGGGCGAGACAGTATCCCAACGCGATTGCAGATGCCGCTTGGTCGACGGGCAGCCGCATGTTGGCCTGGACCCTCTTGGCGATCGCTGCGGCTTTTCCTTCGCCGCCGGCGTCGAGCTTTAGCTTACCTGCCAACCGGCGTCGAAGACCATTCAGCATTTCGGTCGCAAGGTTTCGACCTGGGGATGAATCCAACGTGGCGTTGCCGCCTCTTTGGAGGGCAGACTTCCGGGTATCGCTCATGGTGCAGCTCCTTGCCCGATGCGGGCGCGGTCAATGGATGTTGGTGAACCGCCCAGAGCATTGGCCAAGCCTCGCTCTGACATCGCGCGCTGCTTGCGCAATAAGCACCTGAAATCTGGAACATAGCATGAACAAATGCAAGTGGCATTTTGCTCTATTGCCGCCCATTCCGCTTGCCTCGTGGTTCGTTGCGTACCAACGATTTCTGCAAGGGCCTGTTAACCCACCGCTAAGCTACTCCGAAACAAGCGAAATTCCGGATGGTCAGACGGAAATGTTTCGGGCAGGCTGCACTCAAGAAAGGAGAGACGCCATGCCCGCATATGCCGAAACAAGCCCCGAAAAGCTGCTCGTCGTTGTCGCGAACGACCGTGTCCCTCCTTTGGTCACGGTTAGCTGACCGACGCTTCTATCCCCTCAGATATGACCGGTGACCATCGGCTCGATTGAGCCGGCTCGTCATCGCCACCAAGAGCGATAGCACGCCACCGGCGTGAGCGTCGGGCCATGCCCAACCTCCACAACACATCCGCATTCAGCAAAACCATAGGGCACCAAAACGGCGCCCGTGGCGAGGCTGATTGCGCCCCGCAGAGGACCGATGTCACTCCGTCTGGAGTGGCGCCGGACAGCAGTATCGACGCGAGCAAAAAGGCATGAAATTTGAATGGGTTATGTGAGAAAACTAGGCACTCCGCGTATTCGCAAAAGTTATCCTCACCTGACTTAGAAGGAAGAGACCCGATGGGTTTGGAAGTGGTGATCGTTCTGAAATAGCTGTTCAGAACTTGAGCTGTTTTCTCGGTTGTTGACCGGGCATTCGCCCCGGAAACACAATCGCCGTCGGGAACCGGGACCTCTCGGTTTTCCTCAAATCTCATCCAGAGACTGCCCTGGTGGCCAGCCCCGAGCTGCAAGGGTCGGAGCACGGGGCTGCTGAAGGAATTCAGTCAATGATGTCGCTCGACCAAAATACTGCGCTTCGTCTGCGTTACCCCGGCTTTCGGTCCTTCAAGGCGCCGCAGGCCATCCACTACCGGCACCGATATTGCCGGATCGTGCTGGTGCTGGACACGCTCGATGAGCGGGTATCGGAGCTGGCGCCTGCCGACCTCCCGCCTCACGGCGCCGACGTTGGTCAGGACTGCATTTACCGCCGAAAAGTCGGTGCGCGCTGGGAAACCATCCGTATCGGCCGGCCAACAGGAAAGGACGACAAGACAAGTTTCGATCGAGTGCTGACACGCGAGCAAACCACGGCGCTGCCAGGTTTCGATAATGCTCGCATGATCTGGGAAAAGCGTAACACACAGGTGACGCTTCCAGCTCGAATGGCAGCCCTCGAACTCACAGCCGACGAGCGACCAACGACACTCGGCAAGCTGCTCCGCGCCATTCTTGACGCGGCCGGTACCGCCGACGAGCTCCTGGCCCTCATCGCCGATGGCACGCTGCAGATCGATGTCTGCACAGTGCTGTCGTTCTGGACACCCATTCGTCGGCGAGCGGCAAAATCTGCCTGAACTCAAGGTCGAATCAGCGCAGTCAAATATCTGAAACTGAAGGAGATTTCTATGTCGCCATAGCCGGAAAACGAAAACGTCTCAGGCAAGCCTGAGACGCTCGAATTCAAAACGGTCGCCCATGTCCTGCAAAAAACCAAGCGGCCAACACCCCCAAAGCAAATGGGCTGTGCACCCTCAACATGCATCCTGATCGCTCTTCCGTCAAGAGCCAGGAGGCGGTTGAGAAAGGCACGGCAAAGGAGAAGTCGTGTCTAAAAAACTCCCTAACGCCAGTGCCAATCATGGCTTGGTGATCCCGTCCGCACCGGTGCTCATCACCGCGATGATCGATCGTCCGGGCCATGATGGTGAACTCCCACCGGAACATCTGTCCGTTCCCACACCCTGCCCGCTCGACGAGGATCGATACGGCACGTCCTGGCAGGAATTTGAACGTTCCAATGCCAGTCGCCGCCCCAGCGCCAAAAGCGCAACGAACTTTCGTGTGTTCGGCCTCGACCAGCATGGGCGGGAAATCTTCGGCGAAAGCCTGGGCGAATTCTGCGGGCTTCAGGTGCTTATGGCCGACAGAAATGTCGAGCGTGTGGACGTGCAGTTCACGCCTGTCCCGTACTTTGACGAGGACGGCGTCGAGCGACACACCACTTTCGACATCATGGCCTACATGCGCTCCGGCAAGCAGTATGCCATCGCAATCAAGCCAGAGGCGCGTCGCGATACGAGCGGTGTCGACGCCATGGTTGCTGCGGTCAAGCGGGACAACCCGGACTTCGCCGACGACGTCTTCGTCCGCACGGATGCCGACATCTCGGAGACGGCCATCCACAACGCCCGGCTGGTCCTGCGGAGCGCTCGCATTTGCAACGCCACCCATGTCGATGAGCTGGCAGCGATTGCTGCCAAGACCGTGGGCCGGCTGAGCATCGGTGCCCTGCTTGGGTTCTATCGGGACGATGGTGTGGGTTTCGCGGCAGCCATCCTGCTGGTCCAGCAGGGCGCCCTCGAGCCATCGGAGCCCGAACGCCTGACCCGGCGGACGATGGTTCGCTGGACCGGTGGACCGCAATCGCCCGCCCTCTTCTCCCCCACTTCCGACCCCAGCGACGCAACGCGCGCCCTGGTCATCACCAATCACTTCTAAGCGCTCCTCAAAGGAATCCTGAAATGACCACGAACCACAACGCTGCCGCCCCCGCCCCCGCCCTTGCTAACACCGGGACCCGTTTTCGACTCGGCGAGTACGACCTCATCTGCATCGATGGCAACGAGCGGACCATTAATAGGAAGCCTCCCCACGGCTACGTCCTCAAGCAGATGAGCTATCCATGGGCCAATGAAGAATTCACCTTCGAGGATCTCGAGCGCCTTCATAAGGACGGGCGCCTTGCGGTCACCGCCAATCACTACAGCTCGGTCAGCGCAGCACGTCGACTGGCGAACCCCAGCTCGGTGATCGCCGACCTTTCCCCGGAACGACAGGACACGTGGGCCGCGACCTTGCGCATGGTCGAGGACTTCTTGCGGAAGGAAGCGGAGGGTCGATACTCCCGCTCGGATGGTGACATGCGCCGTTTCGTCCGTGACCACGCGGCCCAACTTGCCGAAGAGGATCAGACCCGGGCTGGCACGGTCATCAATCTTGGCAAGGGTTACAGCCCAACAGCCCTTCGCAAGAAGATCGCCCGTTTCGAAGCCAACTACCATGACCCACTGGTGCTCGTGGACGGCTACGGGCGATCGGGCAACCGCGACAACCGCATCGTCGGCGCGGCGCGTGAACTCATGGAGGAGGTTGCCGCTGGATACGCGAGCAATCTGAAGCCGACTAAGGCTCTCCTCTACCGCAAGATGACCCGCTTGTTTGCGGAGCGGCTGCCCGGCACACCCGTGCCATCGCGGAACGCTTTTTCTCGTGCCGTCGACAAACTGGACCTCTTTCATGTGTTGGCGGCCCGCGAGGGCGAAGCAAAGGCCCATAAGCTCCTCTACGCCGTGCGGCAGAATCTCCTGGTGACACGCCCTCTCGAGCGCGTGGAAATGGACGAGTGTCTGATGCCCCTCCAAGCCATGCTGAAGGACGCCGGCCTTTGGGAAACCCTTCCTCGCGCAATTCAGGAAGGCGTGAAGGCAAGTCGTTGGTGGTATTCCAAAGCCATGGACGTGGCGACCAAGGTGGTGCTCGGGTTTGTCATTACTTCGTCTCCCACCACGGCCAGCGCCCTGGCGACCATCCGAATGATCCTCGAGGATAAGACTGAACTTGCCCAGGCGCTGATGTGCGAAACCTCATGGAGCATGTTCGGGCTTCCCGAGATGATCGTAACTGACAATGGAAAACCGTACCTTGCCGCAGGATTCCGGGAGGCCTGCCTCAACCTCGGCATCACCCATATGCTGACGCCCGCCGGGCTGCCGCAAGCGCGAGGTGGCGTGGAGCGCTCCTTCGGGACTGACCACGAAGAATTCTTCTCAAACTTCGGCGGTCGCACCTTCTGCAATATCCTGGCAAAGGGCGATTACGACTCTCTAGGAAACGTGTCGGCCGCCATCGAAGAGGTCGCTCGGCTGGCAGTCCGCTACTTTGTGGATATCTACCACAACAAGCCTCACGCCGGGCTCGGTGGCGAAACCCCTCTAAACGCCTGGAAAAAGGCCATGCAGCGCTTTGGCGTGATCCCTCCTCCGAACAAGGACCACATCCGCCACGTCCTCGGCACGCCGGCCCAGGCTCCAATTCGCAACGACGGCATCAAGGTATTTGGCCTCTTCTATCAGTCGCTCGAACTCCAGAATGCGCGGCGTCGAACAGGCAACAAGCAGGTTCTGGTTCGCGTCGACCCAACCGATATCGGTCATGTGTCGGTCAAGATCGACACGGGCTGGATCGTGGTTCCCTGTCGCACCAAAGGTTTCGACGGCAAACCCCTCTCGGCCTGGGAGGCGGCCCAGGCCAGCCTCCGCCGCCAGAACGCGTCGGTCGCCAAGCTGTCGGAGGACGTTGTTCATCGCGCCATGAAGGACATCGACGACGCCATAGACCGGTCCCGCGAGGCCGCGGGCATTCCGACGCCTCTCATGAGCCCTGAGCGTATGGTCGCCTTCGACAAAAAGCTTGCCCTGGGTTTCGGCATGACCCGTGCCGAGAACGGCCCAGCGACTATCGTACCGGCCGACGATGTGCCCCACAGCGTCAAAGAAGCCAGCGAGCCTGGCTTGACCGCCGTCAAACAAGACTTCTTCACCGAGTAAGACCCATGACCGCGAACAACCCCAACGTCACCACTAACTCCTTAGAGCGCATCCGCGCTCTAAGGTCCTCGTCCCGGAGCGATGTTTCCGCCCGGATGCTGCAAGTAAAGGCCGGCTATTTCGGTACCGCGAGCGACATGCAACTGCATCAGGAGTTGGACGACATGTTCGATGACTTCCTCCAGACCATAGACGCGGCAGCCGGCGTCAATGCCACTTCCGGTCATCTGGGGCGTCAGTCAGAGGGGTATGTTCTCCTTGGTGTTGGACAGTCCGGAACCCGCAAGACCAGCACTTTCCGCCGTGCCATTTTCAAGCGCGAAGAGTTTGCGGGGTATAGCGACACCCCCCATGAAAATATGAGTCCCCTGGTTTCGATCATCGCTCCATCACCCTGCACCCTCAAGCAACTGGGCATCGCGATCGCAACAGCCATGGGCTACACCCCGCGTCCGTCCATCGAAGAGAATGAGGTCTGGACTTTGGTCCGCCAGAACCTCGCCATCCGCGGCGTTCGCTTCATCCACATCGATGAGATGCAACACGTCATTCAGAACAAGAACGTCGCTGAAATCCCAAAAATCCAGAACACCCTCAAGCGTTTGCTGCAAACGCCAGAATGGCCTGTCTGGCTTATGCTGACGGGCCTGCCCGAGATCGGAAAGATTTTCGAGGCAGATGTGCAGGTCTGGCGGCGCGCCCGTTTTGTCAAGTTTGGGCAGTTGGAGTTCGCACGCGATGCCGACCTGTGCCGATCCATGATGCGCTTCTTTGCCGCCGACAAGGCCGGTCTCGACCCCTCCGCGGTCCTGACTGACGAAGTGATCCATCGCCTGATGCATGGATCCCTCTACCGGCTCGGCATCGCGATCGACTTCACCATCGACGCGATCCAGGAAGCTTTGCGAGCCAGCTCCCCCACCCTTGCGCCATCGCATTTCGCCGTGGCTTTTAGCAGGACGGGTGCCGACGACGCCAACAACGTGTTCCTGGTGTCCGGCGACTTCTTGTCAGTGAACGTCTCGAAGTTTTTCACCAACGGCCACGACGAGGAAGCCAGCGAAGCAGCGGCTGAGGTCCAACCAGTGTCGAGGAAAAAGTAGTGCGCCTCCATCACACCCTTACTCTGTCGCCACAGCCGGGCGAAACGCCAGCGAGCTACTGTTCGCGGGTCGCCCGCAAACATGGCCGTACGGCCCGCCAGTTCGCCGCGGACTGCGGCACCGATTTCCAGTCAATAGTTGACGGAGATTCCCTGGCTCTGGCGACGCTGTTTGAAACCTGTGGTGCCGATCAGGCCCACTTTGTTAGCTCAACCGTTCAGCGGGTCGGCGACCGTCTGTTTTCAATCGGTAACGAACAGCTTACGCGTGACACCATGAAGCGCGCCGAACTTCGCGCATGTCCCGAATGCCTCGCCGAAGATCAACGCGGCCCCGATGGCGTACTGGCGCCATACATGCGGGCCGAATGGCTGGTTGAAGCTGTCCGAGTTTGTCCACGTCACGATCGGCGCCTGGAGCCCCTCGCCACAGATTCACAACAGGAAGTACATGATTTCGCTTGGCACCTTCAGAGGAGGGAGAACGCGCCAGCTTCGGTAGCTGTGCCAGAGAGCCGGGCATCGGGTGGGTTGATCGCGTATGTCATGGATCGTCTCGCCGGGCGTGCCGCTCCGCAATGGCCGGACCAAATGCCGCTTTACGCTGCTATCAAATCGGCTGAGATCGTCGGCGCCGCAATCAACCACGGCATCCACGCGAGCTGGAATTCGCTCTCGGACGATGATTGGCATGTAGCCGGGATTGCGGGTTACGAGGTCTTGTCGGGCGGGCCCGATGTCATTCGCGACTACCTTGAACGGGTTCAACGGGCCCACGCGGCAAGCCAGTCCTCATGGGGCGCCAAGGTCATCTTCGGCAAGCTCTATGAATTTCTGAGCCATCACAATCAGGATGTGGCCTACGACTCGCTGCGCACTCTGCTGCGCTCTCACATTCTGGCAACGTTCGCCATTCCTCCTGGCGAGGTGGTGCTGGGATACAGGCTGGATCGGCGGCACCTCCATTCGATCCACTCCGCCTCCCGTGAAACCGGCCTTCACCCAAAGCCCCTAAGGCGGAAGCTGCTCGCCCTTGGCGTCATCGACACGCTGGCCGACCACTTGAGCGATCACCGGGTGGTCTTTGAGGCAGAGAGAGCGATCGACGTATTAGGGCTGCTTGGCTCAGCCATGTCGCAGAAAGGCGCAGGCGACTATCTCAATATTCCCCGGCCGCATGATCGCACCGTTCTGGCGCTACCATTCATCACCCCGGTCCAAGTCCCCTCACCTCGCGGCGGACACCGCCTTGCCTTTCCGCAGCAGGCGCTGGATGAGTTGATGACAAAACTCGTCGCTAGGGTATCGCAGGAGCAGGCCGACGGCGGTGAATACGTGTGGCTTGGCCAAGCGTCCAAGCAGTGCGTCAGGCCGCTGCTCGACATTCTCACGCTGCTGTTCGATGGCAAACTAATGCAGATCAGGTTGGATCCGCTTGAGCGGGGCTTTAAGGCGATCCTGGTCAACCTCGATGAGGTTCGCGGGCACCTGCATGCAAAGCGCACATCGCTGAGCCTGCGTGACGTCGAACATCGGCTCAAGGCGAGCACCCAAGTCGTAAAAGCTTTGGTTGATCGGGGGTACCTCCCCTCCATGCTTGAGGTCAACCCGATCAGCAACCTGCCTTCGAGAGTGGTGCTGCCCGAGGATATCGATGCTTTCATGAAGACCTATGTGTCGCTAATGGGGCTCGCCCGAGAGCGAGGCCTACATTTTAGGGCGCTCAAATCTCAATTGGATATGGCTGGTATCGTTCCAGCATTTGAACCTGAGGCGGTACCGGCAACCTTTTATCTGCGAGCCCGCCTCGACCCTGGCGGTGACTGAGTGGCTCTATCAACGAATTAGGCCGATGGCTGCCGACTGCTTCGCGCCCCATGTCGGCCGTTAACGTGACCCGAGATGCTTCCCGAAAGCGGACCACGTCGGATGCCAACCCAAGGCAGTTCGTCGAAACGCTGATGGCTCGCTTCTCCTCCAGCAGCGCGAGCGTTTCTGACGGCAACGCCTGGAAAGCCAGCACTGTGGGTGCCGGCGAAGCCGACGGCTTTAGTGGCATGTCCGAGCGAAATCGTAGGATGATACTAACCGCAGACCGTGCATCTCAGCCGTCCCGCCATGTGCTCCCGGCCAGCATAGAAATCGAAGCTCCACCCAAGGTGAAATGCTAGCAGCTCGAGCTGTAGCTGCGCGTCATGCGAGCAGACATAATAGTGGCTGCAGAAGGCCAGGATGGTCCGACCTGTTTCCCGGTCCTCGCCTTGCAGTGGCGCCCGAAAACCGGGCGCCACTTTCGACTTAGAAATCCATGCCGGCTCCGGCCGGCAGGGCGGGAGCTGCTTCCTTTTTCGGCTTCTCTGCCACCAGCGCCTCTGTGGTAATCAGGAGGGCAGCTACGGATGCCGCGTCCTGCAGGGCAGTGCGCACCACCTTCGCCGGATCGATGACGCCGTTGGCGACCATGTCCTGATATTTGCCGATCGCAGCGTTGTAGCCCCAGGTGTACTCATCTTTTTCCAGGAGCTTGCCGACGATTACGGAGCCATCGTCGCCAGCGTTCTGCGCGATCTGCTTGGCGGGAACTTGGATGGCGCGGCGAACGATGTCGACGCCCGCCTTCTGGTCGGCATTGATGGGCGCCAGCTTGTCGAGCGCCTTGAGGGCGCGGAGCAAGGCAACACCGCCGCCGGGAAGAATGCCTTCCTCCACCGCCGCCCGGGTGGCGTGCAGGGCGTCGTCGACACGGTCCTTCTTTTCTTTGACCTCGACTTCTGTCGCACCACCGACACGGATCACGGCGACGCCGCCAGCAAGTTTGGCTAGCCGCTCCTGGAGCTTCTCGCGATCGTAGTCGGACGTGGTTTCCTCGATCTGCTGACGAATTTGGGCGACACGTCCGTCGATATCGGATCGGGCCCCAGCACCATCGACGATCGTGGTGTTTTCCTTCTCGATCACGACCTTCTTGGCCGTCCCCAGCATATTCAGCGTGACGTTTTCGAGCTTGATGCCAACATCTTCAGAAACCACATTGCCGCCAGTGAGAATGGCGATGTCCTCCAGCATGGCCTTGCGCCGATCACCAAAGCCGGGGGCCTTGACCGCCGCAATCTTGAGGCCACCGCGGAGCTTGTTGACGACAAGAGTGGCCAGCGCCTCGCCTTCCACGTCTTCGGCAATGATCAACAATGGCTTGCCAGACTGTACGACGCTTTCGAGCAGCGGAAGCATGGGCTGCAGTCCGGACAGTTTCTTTTCGTGGATCAGGATGTAGGGATCCTCCAGCTCGACCCGCATCTTGTCCTGGTTAGTCACGAAGTAGGGCGAGACATAGCCGCGGTCGAACTGCATGCCCTCGACCACCTCCAGCTCGGTTTCGGCCGTCTTTGCTTCCTCAACGGTGATGACGCCTTCATTGCCAACCTTTTCCATCGCCTCCGCCAGGAACTTGCCGATCTCTGCATCGCCATTGGCCGAGATGGTGCCGACCTGGGCGATTTCGCCATTCGAGGTGACCTTTTTGGCGTGGCTCTTTAGGTCAGCGACCACTGCTTCGACAGCTAGGTCAATACCGCGCTTGAGATCCATCGGGTTCATGCCGGCGGCTACGGCCTTAGCGCCTTCCTTGACGATGGCCTGGGCGAGCACGGTTGCGGTAGTCGTTCCGTCGCCTGCCAGGTCATTGGTCTTGGACGCAACTTCGCGGACCATCTGGGCGCCCATATTCTCGAACTTGTCCTCCAGTTCGATCTCCTTGGCGACGGTGACGCCGTCCTTGGTGATGCGGGGCGCCCCAAAGCTTTTCTCGATGACGACATTGCGGCCCTTGGGACCCAGGGTCACCTTGACCGCGTTGGCCAGCGTATCAACGCCACGCAGCATCTTCTCGCGGGCTTCAGATGAAAACTTGACTTCCTTTGCAGCCATTTTTTGCTTCTGCTCCTACAATGAACAACCGCCTCAAGCGGCCTGGCGGGCCGGTTCAGCGGTCGTGATCACACCCAGAATGTCGGATTCCTTCATGATGATGAGGTCTTCGCCATCGATGCGGACTTCGGTGCCGCTCCATTTGCCGAATAGCACACGGTCGCCGGTGCTGAGATCGAGCGCTACCAACTCGCCTTTCTCGTTGCGGGCGCCCGGACCGACGGCGATGACTTCACCCTCGGAGGGTTTTTCCTTGGCGGTGTCGGGGATGATGATGCCGCCGGCGGTCTTTTCATGGGCCTCGATGCGGCGAACGACCACGCGGTCGTGCAAGGGACGGAAAGCCATCCATACCTCCATATCAAACACTGATGTCAGGCCTCCCCCAGGGGCATCCCGGAGGAAGCGCAAAATCAGTTGGTGGCTGTGTGGCAAGGTTCAAGAGGCCGGCGCAAAATTTTTGGCACTCATCGATCTTGAGTGCTGATTTGGTCTCAACTGGTTGGTTGGATTACACTTATTCTGCAGTGAGCAATGAAAGGACATGGTCCATAGTGGAAAGTAGCTTCATCAAACAGCTCGACGGTTACGGGTTGACCACGGCGCAGATACACTACCGCCTGCCGGACCAGCCTTCGCTGCTACAGCTCTACGTCTGGCAGGAATATGACCTTGCACCGGGCTTTCCGACGCTGCAGCAGTTTCTCGACTTCTGGCGTCGCGAGATCGACGGAGCGCTGCATTCGGTCTGCGTTGCGCACCAAAGACTAATTCGCCCCAGTGAATTTCGCGCAGTCAACGGCATCATCACCGTTCACTGAAATCCGAAAGGATTTTGGTCGGCGCGCTCCCGATTGAAGAGCTAGACCGTTCGACAGACCGTAGCCCTGATCATAACGCTCTCCTGCTCGAACTCGCTCTCAAGCCGCTGTCTATAGTCGTGCCACCAGGTTTCATCGACGTCTTCGACCATCACTTCGACCACGATTATCCGGTCGTGCTCCATCGTGGTGGCCCGCTTCCAGAGGCCCTCGGCCGGCTCACGCGTATAGGCGGTAGCGCCTCCGAAGCGGTCGGCGAGCCCGGCCACCAGTCCTTCAATCACTTCGAGTGGAATGGGGGCTCCATGACCCGTATCCAGCGGCAAAAACACTTCAATGATGTTCATCGCGTCCGCTCCAAGAGTTGAGGACGGTTAGGTCCTGCGGAAAGCGGGTCTGATGGCCACGCACCTCCACCACCCGTTTCCAATTTCAGCGATACGGCTGGTGCCGCGCCGATGAAAACATGGGAGCCGCCAAGTCGGCAGTCAACGGGTGCGGCTCGTCACCCTGACCACGAGTTCCTTTCGGGTTTGGCCCGGCCGCAGACCAGGTGAAAGGACCACCAGCATTGAGCCAACAATCTAAGCTCGCCAAGCTTTTTTGCGGCCAGCCCTTGACGACGAACTGGACCAGTCACAGATCAAATTCGCCGACATTCGTTGGGTCGGCATGTCCATGGGGTAACGCCTTTGGGCGACGCCCCTCGTATCTGTGTTGCTCTACGGAGGATATGGTTATGAGAAACTTTCTTACGACTGCGGCCGCGGCGAGCCTCTGTGCGCTGACTGTTGCGGCCCCGCTATCGGGCGCAGAACCGCAAGGCAAGATCGATAACCCCGGTCGGCTCGACTGGCTGGAATTGCGCACCATGTTCGCAGCGAGCGAAGGTCCCGTCTTGCCGAGCGGCAAGGCAAATCAGCGCAGTTCGGCGATCCTGGACACCGTTTCAGGCAATGAATCGGGCGCCTCGCACGGCCTTGAACTGTTTCGCCCCGATCTCGATGCGGCGTGGGACTTGGTGCGTCAACAAGCGCAGTTTGCCGCCAAATTCACCAGCAAGCGATTAGGCAGTTCCTCCGCGGGGAACCGAACCGCACCCGAACTTTCATGGGGCTGGCAGCATGAGTCTTGACCGTTTCCATGAGGGGCTGCTCGAGTCAGCCTCGGTGAGCCCACTGGGCGCGGCCTTGCCGGATTGGCAGCCCGATCTTGAGCGGCTGAAGCGCGAGACGCAGCAAGCCAAGGACAGCGGGCGAAGCGATCCATGGACGCTGGCTGAAGCCGAGTGCTGGATCGACCTGATCGACGCCGAGATTGCAGCTCACGCTTACCTCGGCGCGGACGAGGCCCTGGCAGTGCCGTTGCTTCGGACCTGGAAGGCCGAGCTGGGGGCGCTTGTTCGGGTCCTTCAGGCCCTCGAGCGCAGCGGCTCAGCTTTTGGCCCCCATTCCCCCGAGCAAAATCTGGTAGCCTAAGTGCACCGGGAGCGATTGGCCGCTCCCGGCAGCACCTTTTTCCGGTGCCCTGGTCAGCGACAGAAATTTCCGCCCCGCCCCGCATGCGCTGGGGGGATCAATAAGCGACCAAATGGCTCACGGCATTCGTTCAGCTTCTGGATTGTCCGGCGTGACCCACCCGGCCGGGTGGGTCAGCGGTACCTAGCGCAAGAACAGGATCAAGGGCGCTCCGCGGCGGATTATCTGCAAGGCAAAGGTGCCAGATTGTTTAGACAGGCTAGACGACAAGTCTTGAGCGCTGCCAACAGGTGAGCGGTTCATGGCGACGATGAGGTCGCCGGCCAACATGCCGGCAGCCTCCGCGGGACTGCCAGGGGCAACCTCGGAGACGACGACGCCAGACAGTCCAAGAGCGGCTTCTTCAGGCGTGAGATCTCGCAGAGTGGCGCCTTGAAGCCGCCTCGGAAGCGAGATCGCTGAGGCTTGAGGAGCCTCCGCAATCTTCGCACTCAGCTCAAGCTCGCGGCCGTTCCGCAGGACGCGCAGTTGCACGGTCGTTCCGATTGGCGCCAGGCCGATCCGGTTACGCAGATCCGCGCTGGAGGCCACGCGGCGTCCGTCCATAGCGATCACGATATCGCCAGGTTCGACACCGGCCTGGTCCGCAGAGGACCCCGACGCAACACTCGACACCAGTGCCCCCCGCACGCCATCGGCGCCTAGCGCCTCGGCGAGCTCAGGCGTCAGGTCCTGAGCATTGAGGCCGAGTTGCCCTCGGCGGACTTCGCCATGTTCGAGAATCTGAGTCATCACCGCGGTGGCGATATTGCTCGGCACCGCAAATCCGATCCCGACATTGCCGCCTGCTGGCGCGAGAATGGCCGTGTTGATGCCGACCAGTTTGCCGTCCAGGCTGATGAGGGCGCCGCCCGAATTGCCCGGATTGATCGAAGCGTCGGTCTGGATGAAGTCCTCATACCCTTCTATATCGAGCCCGGACCGCCCAAGAGCGCTCACAATGCCAGAAGTCACGGTCTGGCCAATACCAAACGGGTTTCCGATAGCGACGACATAGTCGCCGACGCGCAGCTCCGATGAATCCCGGATACCAATCTCGGTCAGATTTTCCGCATCGATCTGCAGGACGGCGATATCTGTAGCCTGATCACTGCCGATGAGCCGGGCCGCCAGGGTGCGACCGTCGGCCAGGGTTGCGGTGATTTCCTGACCGTCCGCGATGACGTGATAGTTCGTCAGGACGTAGCCGGCATCGGCATCAACGATGACGCCTGAGCCGGCGCTCAACCGGACCTCCGGCTGAGGCTGCGGCAATCCAAAATAGTGTCGGAAGAAAGGATCGCTGTAGAGGGGATTGGTGGCGGACGGCGCTACAGACTCAACGGCAATGCTGACGACGGCCGGGACAGCATGTTCCACGACATCGGCAAGAGTTGGAATAGGGGCGGCCGCAGCTGCCTGGGCGATCGCAGGCGAGGAAAAACCTACCGCTATGGCCAACGCTGCTGCGTGGATACCAGTCCGCGCCCCCGAAACAATCAACGACAGGTTCATGATGGACTCCAAGATAGCTGGCGACGCCCGTAATTGATGATCCGATCAAAAGTTCCCTGGAAATGCAGTGGGCAAGGTGCCCCAGGGCAGTCCAGCGGCAGCGCCTCCGACCTCCTCTAAAACCGCCCCGCCGGCCTGTTCAATCGCCTCAAAAAAATTTCGACTAGGGCCCTTGAAAGTGATTCTGTCGTTCCAAAATCAATCGTGCCGGTGGCCCAATGGGCCCGGCAAGTCTGGGAGGCGTTCCTCTTGGGCGCCTCTCGTATCCATGTTGCTCAAGGAGGATATGGCTATGAGGACAACCCTCGATTTTGCACCCCTATATCGATCGAGCATTGGCTTTGATCGGATGTTCAACCTGCTGGAGAATGCCAGTCGCCTGCAGTCGATCGATAACTCGCCACCGTATGACATCACCAAGACCGGTGATGATGACTACCAGATCAGCATGGCGGTTGCTGGCTTCTCCCAGGACGACCTGACGCTGACCCAGGAGCCCAACCTGCTGATCGTCACGGGTCAGAAGTCGGCTGAAGATACGGGCGACTACCTGCATCGCGGTATCGCCGGCCGGCCGTTCCAGCGCCGGTTCGAGCTCGCCGACCACGTCAAGGTGGTAGGCGCCAGCCTGGTCAACGGGCTGCTGTCCGTGGACCTGAGACGGGAAATTCCCGAAGCGATGAAGCCTCGGCGTATCGAGATCGGTACGGGTGCTGGCGGTGACGCCGCGGTGGAACCGCGCCAACTCGAGACCGACAAGCACGCCGCTTAGCTACACCTGAACGACCACTGCGCCCCTCCTGGCGGTCCGGCGCAGTGGGCCGCATTGGAAAGGAGAACAGAGATGAATGTTCGTGATCTAATCCCCTGGGGCCGTAGCAACGAAAGTCAGGCTCCATCCACTTATCGTGACGCTGAGCAGCATCCGTTTCTTTCGCTGCACCGTGAAGTAAACCGGCTGTTCGACGACGTTTTCCGCGAGTTCGATACCCGCCTTCCCTCGATTGGCCGGTTCTCGTCTCTCGGGTCGGTCTGGCCCAGCGTCGAAATCTCCGAGAGCGACAGCCAGATCATCGTCACAGCCGAGATACCGGGCCTGGAGGAAAAGGACATTGATGTCCTGCTCGACGATGGCGTGCTGACGCTCCGTGGCGAAAAGCGATCGGAAAGCGAGGACAAGGGTCGTCAATTCTCCGAGCGCTACTACGGCCGCTTCGAGCGCCGGATTCCTCTCGGCTTCGAGGTCGAAGAGGACAAGGTAGCAGCCTCGTTCCGGAACGGTCTGCTTACCGTCACCCTGCCGAAATCCGCTTCGGCCCAGTCAAGGGTAAAGCGGATTGAGATCAATGGTCAGGGCAATGTGCACTGAGCCCTCTAGGCGGCTGCGGCCGCGTCGGTATCCAGTCAGGAGACTGAAATGTTGCTAGATGTCGAGACGAGAGCCTACGGCGACATCGACGAATTGAAGGTGTCGCGCAGCGACCTCGTGGGCTACTTCCATCCGCGCGAGATCGTCGCCGACGCGACCCTCTCGCTGGCCCGCAAGCGCGCCCTACTCGCCTTCTGGTCGTCCGACTTCAATGCCGTCCGGGGCGCCCCGGCGCTTAGGCGTTCGGGTCACGGCGTGACGACCACGATTGACGCCTTGAAGGCAGCCCTTAGCCAACTAGACGATGCAATCATCGTGCCCATGGCAAGCGGGCCGGAGCCGGCTTTGCGAGGTTGATATCTCCACGTCCCGGCCTTGTGGCCGGGGCGCATAGGGTACTCCGCCCACCGTTTTGAATGTCTGCTATTCGCGGGGCGGACGCCGAAAGCTGCCGGGCCGCTTTCGGCCCCAAATTGGACGTCCGCATGCGTGCACTTGAAGATCTGCATTTGGCGGCCGTCACCAACGTGAACGGTCCGCTACCTGAGCCGTCGGCACTGTTCAGAGCTTGGCATTCACGCCGCCTCCCATACTCTGTTGAGGATCTTCGCCGCGATCGCAGCCTTGTCCTGGGGCAGGAAGCGCCCGTAGTGCTTCGCGACCATGTCAGGCGTGTCTTGGATGGCGTAGCTCGCTTGCTCATATGACCCAGTTTGCTTGAGGATGTGCGTGGCCAGCACGTCCCGAACATTGTGCGGTCCATGCGGCAACAGTCCCCGGATCGCGCCCCGCCCCGTGTAGGGATTGTAGATGCCATACCGCTGGATGGTGAGACGCCAGGCTTCATAGAAGGTGTTTTGGTTGTAAGACGCGTCGGCGCTGATGCGTTTGACCGACTTCACAAAGAAGGTGCCTGGGTCGGCAGCGTCCCCGATCAGACGGGCACGGTAACGATCAAGATAGGCCTCGATCATTTCGTAGAGGCCCGCCAGGTCGGGGAGCACAAGCCGGAACGGCTTCGATCCAAAAAATGATGAGGTCGAGTTCTTGAAGGCGACAGCGGGAATGAGAACTTCCCAGCCTTGCTCACGATCACTCCACCGCAACTCGCCCCGCTTCCGGTCCTCGAGGTGCCGTTCAGACGTCGGCATGCGTCCCTTAGCGCACACCAACAACTCGCGCAGATTCCGCTGACGTAGCCCGAGATGCATCCCTAAGCGTAGCAGCAGGAACGACCTTACAGCCTCCGCGGCGGCTCGCGGGTATCGGCGCTCGTCTGGCATCAGGCGCATAATCTCCTCGGTGATCTTTCGGTATTCGCCGACCGGGCTGTCGGCCTCGAGCACCGGCAGGATAGGCTCGAATGGGTCGCGATGAATCCGAGCAACGCGTTGGATTTCCTTGATCCGATGCCGGGCGTGCTTTTGGAACGCTTCGCAGGCTGCATCCCAGTCCCTTCGGACCAACTCGATATCATGCTCGGAGATCAGGCCCGGTATCGGCCGCAGGCGATCGGCCAGTGCCGGCGTCTGCCGGATCCAGCCCGTATCGGCCCGGGTCATGCCCAGAACCACGCTGAGCATATCGACCTCCCATTTGGTATAGAAGCCGCGCCGGCGCTCGCGCCACTGGAGGTACCAATCCCATACGGCAGGAAACACCAGCATGGCGAAGCAGAGGCTGTCGAGCGGTACGCCGCAGCCCTTTACGGTGCTTCGTGGATCCGAGGCCAACGAACCGAACATGAGGCCGAGGTGCTCGACCTTTTGAGATGCGGTCTCCTCGTTCCAGACGCCGTTGCGCTGCAAGCCGAACGCCGTCAGCGTCGCCGTCTTAAACCGCAGTAACTCGTTCATTTCGCGATCCAGCGCGGCGGGGGCATCCACCACTGCGGAATCCAGTTCGGCATCCAAGTCGTCGAGTTCGTGATCTAGGTTGTCGTTCGCCGTAATGGGCTTGCGCTTGCGCCCGAGGAATGCGGTGAAACGCACGGCGTACTTCTGTTTCATGGCCTCCGCCTGATAGCGACGGTAGTCCGTCGATCCGGTGATAATGACGCGTCGCACCCAGGTCAGAATCTCTTGCTGCTCAGCCTTTGACCGGCTCAGGAAGTCATCTGGCAGGTGCCACGCAAGTCGACGCCGTTCTTGAGCGGAGATTCCCTCGAGGCCATGCCCGTAGGTAGCCCGCCCGCGGTTCGGCATCTTCGACTTGAAATAACCGTCAGGCAGTCGATAGCGGCGTTCCACCTTCGCCAAGACCGCCAAGCTCTGAACGGTGCGCGGGACCAGCTGGCCGGTGCACCATTTCATCAGGGTTCGCTGGTCTCGGGCGTCGCCTTTCGCATCGAGCGCGAGGAACAAGTGGCGCACGCTGTCGCCGTGCCGCCGCATGTGCAGGTTGAGGGCCTCGGAAAGGGTCTCCGGCTCCTCCCACTCGGTCCACAGTGGTTCGGGATATTCAACGATCAGCTTGGGCTTTGGCCCTCGCTTACGCTGCGTTGTTGCCTCGACCGGCGAAGACTCGGTCCGGCGCGAACGTCCAGATTGGACGGCTGGTCTATCGGCTGACACGATGTCCTTGGGCGGAGTTCTCAGCGCGGGAGCCACATCCTGCAGGGCAACCGCGCGGGACACGGCATCGAACACCGGCTGTAGCCTGTGACGGGCCCCCTGCAGCCGCTCCTTCTCAATCCCCGCGACAATGGCGACCTCGGCCCAATCGATCCACCTGCCCCGATAAGGCGGAAACGCGAGGAGTTCGAGGAGATCGGTTAGGTACCGGCACACCGCAGACCGTTCGCTTTCCTCGAGGACATCCACCAAGCGTAGGCGGCAGAAGTCAGAAATCATTCGAGGGGTCAGGGCGGCTTTTGGCATCGGCGTCTCGCGTCCAGGATTTGGGGGGCGCACCGAATGGACGAGTCGACTTTACAAAAACCTAAAGCGCCATTGCCTTCCGGGGTACCGCTCCCCGGGGTCACCGATCGCGACTGCGCGTTGGCGAGACAGGCACCCTACCCGCCCCCACCGGCCTTTGATCTCATCTGCCAATGTGGAGAAGCCGGTGCCGCCGCCAAAAAGTAGCTTGAGGCGAATTGTTGCCTTCCATTTTCCAAGTGAGGCGAACTGTTGAGTGTTTCGCTGCCAAGTTGAGGCGAACTAGATTCTTAGTCCTTTGATTTAACAAACGAATTTTCGTGTCCCAAGGCAAACCTGAGCGCTGGCGATACCACCCACCACCGTAGTCGGCTCACGCTGACATTTGAAGGCCCGGGATAACCCGGGCCTTTCTTCATACCAATCTTGCAAAATGCAAAAATTCATGATCTAAATCCGTCTTAGTGCAACATATGGGTACGTCATGTCCGATCTCGACCGTAGTGAAGAACTGCTGGCAGGCATTCGCAATGACATCCGTCGCGAGTTCTTTTTGGACCTGCAGGAGCGGTTGCCACTGGCGGCCGCTCAAGCGAAAAAATCGGTGCTAGAACCCGCCGTATCGACGGAGATGATCCGGCTGAGTTTAGCGCGCGGTCACAAGGCGGCTGGTTTGGTACGGCACCAGGTTTATGATGAGGTTTTCGACCAGACCGCGGTGAAGCACGGCGGCGAACTGGTGGGCACCATTTCGGTGACGAGTGCCGACGGCAAAACTGCCGACAGGCGTCTGTTCATAACAGTTGCTCGCTTCGGGAATACCGACATCGGGTTCGCGTCGCACCGGAGCGGTAATGATCTTCCGAGCCCGAACCAATCCCGACGGCTCTTGTGCGCTATGAATCGTGGACTCGGCCCAGACCTTTTGGACCATCTGGAAGGCTTCTCGACAAGGCGGCGCTTCGCCCTCGTAATGATTCAGCGCGACGTTTGGGATATCGGCAAAATCGCGTCAATCACGGTTGCCATGACTGACCCGATCATTAGCGAGTACTTGGCACAAGTGGAAATTAATCAATTCCTGGAAGGATATGGGGCGCGCAAGGGGCAAGACGTGCCAATCCGGCTCAAGGACAATGTGGTGTCATTTAGGAACCGCAAAGACCTGGGAGCGAAAGACGAAAGCGGCGAGTAGTCGCCGCCTGATAGTAAGGAGTAGCAGGTGAGAACAGGGGTTTCGGAGTTCATTGGTTCAAAGCTAGCGGAAGGCCGGTTAGCTCGTGGAATCACGTCTCGAAAAGCTCTGGCAGACATGCTCTCGAGAGCGCCCAGCACCGTAGGGCGCTGGGAGGACGGTGAGTCCTGGCCAGAGCCGGCGGCGGTCAGCGAACTCGCTAGGGCGTTGTCCCTCCCCGTAGAATACTTTCTGACCCCGCGCTCGGCTGTGCCGACAACGGGCTTCTTTCGATCTTTTGCCTCTGCATTGGTTGCAGACAGAGAACGGCAATCCGTCCGACTCCGCTGGCTAATGGACGTGACGGAAGTGGCTGAGCATTACGCACACCTACCTACACTCTCACTCCCGGACATCGCGAACGGCGTCGGCTTCAAATCGCTTCGTGAAGAAGACATCGAAGGTGTCGCCGCCCAGCTCCGCCACCACTGGGGGATTGGCCTAAAGCCGGTACCCAACATGATTACGCTACTGGAAAGTAACGGTATCGTGGTTGCGACTGAGATAATGGACACAACGCGTCTAGACGGGATCAGCACGTGGGACGCCAGTGCTGGTCGGCCCTACATGCTAATTGCCGATGACAAGCAGTCGTTTGCTCGCCGCCAGTTCGACTGCGCGCACGAACTCGGACATATCGTTCTTCATCGCCACGTGAGCGAAGCAGAGCTAGCGGCAAATTTCGAGGTTATCGAGAGCCAGGCCAATCGGTTTGCGTCCGCCTTCCTACTTCCTGGAGCACAATTTCCGTTGGACGTCACTGACACTACCATGTGGGGTCTAGAGCGACTGAAAACCCGTTGGAAAGTATCTATGAAGGCGCAGATCATGCGTCTCCGCCAGCTCGAAATTATCTCCTCAGAGACTGCGACCAGGCTGTTTAAGTCATACAGTGCTAAGGGCTATTCCAAGGGAGAGCCGTATGATGATGTATGGCCGCTCCAAAAGCCCTCATTACTAGCCGATATTTTCCGGGCGCTGATTGAGAGTGGGATGTCGAAGGCAGAACTTGCTCGGGACATAGTGCTGTCGCCGAACGACGTCGAATCTCTTAGCGGCTTACCTAGCGGTTGGTTCAGCTTGCCGGATGTTCAAGTGTTTGAATTGAAACGCAGAGCTCAATCGACCGTTCGGCTTCAAGGCCCGTCTGCTCAGGTGATTGATATCACGCGCGCCGTTCCACCGGGCAAGCGGTAGCCTAGTCCAGCTTGCCAGAAACCCCGCGCAGCACCATGTATCTTCAGCGCCCTCCGCGCCTGGGGAAAACAAAATGCGCTTCGCTGGCAACATCATCTGGTTCGTCCTCGGCGGCTGGTACATCGCGCTGCTCTGGCTGATTGGCGCAGCCCTCTTCGCCCTGTCCATTGTCGGCATTCCCCTCACCATAGCGGCCCTGCAGATGGCGTCGCTCTCGGCCTGGCCGTTCGGTCGGACGGTGGTTCACGTCCGGGAGCTTGATGACAAGGGACTGACGGCAACGACCGCCGTCACCGGCACCATCGGCTTCATCGTCAACGTGATCTGGGCCTGCACTTTCGGCATCGTGCTGTTCCTGGCCTACCTGTTCGCAGGCATCCTCTGCTGCCTCACGCTGATCGGCATTCCGTTTGGCCTCCAGGCGTTCAAACTGGCCGCCCTGTCGTTCTGGCCGGTCGGACGCCGTGTCGTCCCCATCGAAGTGGCAAACCTCGCCCGCAACGAGAATGCCACCGCCACCCTCGCGAGGTATCGCGGGGCAAGCGCCTGACACCGGTCACTCGATGTCCTTTTCCTGCGAAGGGACACGGGTGACCCAACCCTTGATCAGGCGAGCGACGGCGCAGCAAACGATCGACGCACAGCGCGGCGTGTAACTGCCCCCTGCGGGCGTGAGTATCGGTGGTCCGCCGACGAGAAGTCAGAGCGGCTGCGCGGCGCCTCCGAGCGTGCTCATACGCTCCAGGCCCGAGGCCATTCCGTTGAGCGGGACAGAGAACTTGGTCTCCTGGCCGCTGTCGTCGATCGTCGCGGTAACCGTCATGATCTTGCCCGACTTTATCACGGCCAGGACTCCGGCGTCGAAACTCAGCGGCACGATGCAGCCCACCGGCAGGCAGGTGGAGAAGCGGGCGGCGTGCTGCGCCTGCTCGTCGACCGCGATGGTGATCCCGGCGTCGAGCCGCAGGCCGAAGGGCAGGACCATGGCTCCCCTGATTGCCCCATCCGGATCGACCGCCGCCAGTTCGATGCCGAGGATCCGGCTGCGGTTGGCATCATTGCTCAACTGGCTGTGGGTGAGCGCACAGCGCACCGTCTGGGCCTCGGTAGCGCAGGCGACCGCCCAGTCACCATGCACTTCGTTGAGCGCGCTTGCGCCCCCCGGAAGGCTCTGCGCCCCTGCTGGCATCGAGAAGAGCGCCAGGAGCGCAACAGGCAACAGGCTCGTCTTGGAAGTGCTCAATCGGACCGTCCTTCAGAAAAATCAGGATGAGAGAAATGTGGGAGCGTCTCGGGGGACGCCAGATCAAGAGCCGGTCCGTTGCCGGTTGGCGGGGAGGCAGGCGGCTGCGCGGCGCCAACGCCACGTTCGGCCAGATCGCGCTCCATCCGAGCCCGGCTCCACCAGGACAGGATCACCAGCCCAAGATCGAGAACCGGCACCCGGCGCGCCATTTCGTCCGAGCGCAGGTGCGACCGCGGCTTGATCTTGAGGGTGCCGCGGGGAAGTTTGATGTAGAGCCATGCCATGCGTGTTGTCTCGCGCGTTGCGGCGGCGGAACCCGCCGCCGCTGCCAAAATCAGAACTGAACCCCGATGGACGCACTGGCCTTGTGGACCTGTTCGCTGGCGGAGAAGCCGCCGTCATAGTTGAGGTCCATCATGAGGCCGTCACTGGCGTCGAAGGAGAGGCCGGCGCCGAGGTGCAGACGGTCGCTGCCCGCCGAGGGCCCCTGGATGGCGAAGGGCGTGGTGCCGCCGGCAAAGGTCATCGACTGGCCAGGTGTTTCGGCAAAGCTATGTTCCCAGGCCGCACGGGCCGAGACGGTCAGCGCGCCGTCTTCCATCTCGATCACATGGCTGAGGCCCAGCCCGATCCCGGCATCGAGGTAGATTGCGCCCTTGGCGGCAGCGGTGAGGTTGAAGGCGCCTGCCCCGGTCTCGGTGAAACCGCCATGGCCGGACCAGCCGAGGTCGAGCGTGGCGAGCGGCGTCAGGGTCGTGCCACTGCCCAGGTCGAGGTCATGCGAGGCCTCGAGCGACAGACCGACCGACTGGGTCCAGTATTCGGCGCGGGCTTCGTTGCTCAGGCCGCCGACCGTCACCGTGCGGCTGGTCGAGACGTGGCTGGTGCCCAGGGTAAGGGCGCCGGCGAGAGCACTGGGACCATCCGTCAGGGCGCCATAGGTGCCCAACATGAAACTGTCGAGCGCGGTCTGGGACTGACGGGCCGCCACCGAAGCCGAACCGTGCTGGTAGCCGAAGGCCAGGCCAGCCAGGACATTCTCGCCAGTAACCTCATAGCCGCCGGTAAGGCCGCCATGCCACCAATCGAGCGCCGCCGCATTGGCATCGGCAGCCACATGGCCCCGACCGCCCAGCGGCGTCAGCCAGGCAGAGGCCAGGACGGGCGAGAGCATGGCGCCGTTGATGGCGGCAGCACCTGCGCCGGAGGGGCTCGCCGCATAGCCAAGCGGCTGCATGGCAGCCTTCAATGCCACCACGCCATCTGAGCCGCGGCCCGCCAGCGTCCGGCCAAGCTGGGCGAAGGTCTGGTCGATGACCGATTGTACCGAGGCATGGGCCTCGCCCGAAATCGACGCCAGCGCCCCCGCCACATCGTCATGGCCCAGACCCAGCATGGCGTCGAACACGCCATTGCCTGAGCCCAGGGCAAAGGCGGCGTCGCCCGCTCCACACTGGTTGGCGCCCGAACCGGCCTGGCAGAAGGTCGTCGCCAACAGTCTGCTGGTCAGATACAGGTTCTGGTTATCGTGGCTGCCGGTGAAGTTGAGGAAGGCGAAGCTGTCGGTCACGTCCAGCGCGCCATTGAAGGTCAGGTCACCCGGCGCCGTCGTCTTCAGCACCGTATAGATCGTACCCGGCACATAGGTGTTGCCATTGTCGGTACCGTTCTCGGGCGTGACGCGAATGGTAAGACCGGAATTGAAGGTCGCGACACCCGTGACGTTGATCAGGTCGTTATGAACCCCTGGCGTATTGCCGCCATTGGCCAGCTCGACATCGTAGAAGGCCCCAGCCCCGACATTGAGCGTGGCGATGGTAACCGAGCCAATGGAATTGCCCGGCGAGAGAATGCCGCCATTGCCGACATTGACCGTGCCCAGCGTGCCATTGCCGCCGACCTTGCCGCCGGACAAAATGTCCAGGGTTCCCGCAAGCGTGCCGGTGACCTTGAGCCGGCCACCGAGAACGGTGGTCGAACCGGTATAGGTGTTGGCGCCGGACAGGGTCAGCGTGCCCGTGCCGATCTTGACCAGTGAGCCGCCGGCGCCGGAGATCACGCCACTTACCTCGGTCGAGAGATTATTCGAGCCGACCGTCAGTTCATTGGCGCCGAGGAGATAGTTGCCGGCCCCGGCGATCGATCCCGCGCTCAGTTTGCCATCGCCGTTCGGGCCGGTGCTGCCCGAGAAATCGACCGTTCCACCGGCATTGTTGATGAGGGTGGCGCTTCCGGCCGTGCTGGCGTCGTCAAATCTCAGGGTGCTGTTGTTGGTGATGACAGCGCTGCCCGCCGTGCTGGTGTCGTAGAATTCAAGGGTGGCATTGTTGGTGATGGCGGCGCTGCCCGCCGTGCCGGTGTGGTAGAACCGCATGGTGCCGGCGTTAGCGATAGCGGCGTTGCCGGCCGTGCTGGTGTTGGCGAACCGCAGGAAACCGCTGTTGGTGATGGTGGCATTGCCGGCGGTGCTGGCGTTCTCGAAATCCAGGGTGTTGGCGTTGGTGACAGTGGCGCTGCCGGCCGTGCTGGTGTTGTAGAAATACACAGAGGCGTTGTTGGTGATCGCGGCATTGCCGGCGGTGCTGGTGTCAAGGAAATTGAGGGTGTTGGCGTTGGTGATGGTCGCGCTTCCGGCCGTGCTGGTGTCGGAGAAATAAAGACCAGCGTTGTTGGCAATGGTGGCGCTGCCGGCGGTGCTGGCGTCGAGGAAACGCAAGGAGTCAAGGTTGGTGATGGTGGCATTGCCCGCCGTGCTGGTGCCACGAAAATTCATGGAGTCTCTATTGGTGATGTTGGCACTTGCGGCGGTGCTCGTGTCGAAGAACTCCAGGGCGTTGATGTTGTTGATGACGGCGCTGCCAGCCGTGCTGGTGTCGTAGAATTGCAGCAGGCGGTCGTTGGTGATCGCGGCGCTGCCCGCGCTCGTTCCATTGCGGAAATAGGTGAAGCCGTCGTTCGTGATCGCGGTGATGCCGCTTGTGTCGGCGTTGACGACATCGAACGTGTCTCCGCTCCCAACGGTGACCGTCCCCAGAATTGCGCCGACGCTGCCGGCAGTGCCAAGTTGTAGCGTCCCGCCGTTGATGGTGGTGCCGCCGGTATAGGTGTTGGCGGCGGTCAGGGTCAGCGTGCCGGTGCCGGTCTTCACCAGAGCGCCGCCGGTGCCGGAAATCACGCCGCTCACCTCGGTCGAGAGATTGTTCGAGCCGACCGTCAGCTGATTGGCGCCGAGGAGATAATTGCCAGCCCCGGCAATCGATCCCGCGCTGAGCCTGCCATCACCGGCCAGTCCGGTGCTACCAGAGAAATCGACCGTTCCACCGGCATTGTTGGCGATGGTGGCGCTGCCAGCCGTGCTGGTATCGTGGAATTCCAAGGTGGCATTGTTGGTGATGGTGGCATTGCCCGCGGTGGCGGCGTTGAAGAATTTCAGCTGGCTGTTGTTGGTGATGGCAGCGCTGCCGGCCGTGCTGGTGTTGTTGAAATTCAGAAGAGCGTTGTTGGTGATCGTGGCGTTGCCCGCCGTGCTGGCGCCGAAGAAAACCAGACTACCGACGTCATTGGTGATGGTTGCCGCGCCAGCCGTACTGTTGTGGTCGAATAGCATTAGGCCGGCGTTGGTGATGTTGGCGCCCCCTGCCGTGCTGTCATTGTGGAACTGCATGTTAGCAGTGTTGACAATGGTGGCACCGCCGGCGGTGCTGGAGTTCAGGAAATTCAAACTACCAGCGTTGGTGATATTGGCGCTGCCCGCCGTACCGCTATTGAAGAAGCGCATATAGGCATTGTTGGTGATGCTGGCACTGCCCGCCGTGCTTGTGTCCCGAAAATACAGAAAGCCGTCATTGACGATCGTGGCGCCGCCGGCCGAGCTGGAGTTCAAAAATTCCAGAGTGCTGGACAGGCCGCTATTGGTGATGGCGGCGCCGCCGGCGGTGGCGATACCGGCGAGGCTCATGGTAGCGTTATTGGTGATGGTGGCGCTGCCCGCCGTGCTGGAGTGGGTGAAGCCGAGGGTCCCGTTGTTCGTGATGGCGGCGCCGCTCGCCGTACTGGTGCCGTAGAAGGCAAGGCTGCTCGTATTCGCATTCGTCATCGAGGCGCTGCCCGCCGAGCTGGCGTCGACGAAGCCCATGATGTTGCTGTTGGTGATGGTGGCGCTGCCCGCGGTGGTATTATTGCCGAAATAGGTGGTGCCGCTGTTCGAGATCGTGGCGATGCCACTGGTGTCGGCATTGACGATATTGAACGTGCCTGCGCTCCCCACGGTCACCGCCCCCAAAACGGAGCCGACCCCACCGGCAGAGCCAAGCTGCAATGTGCCGCCGTCGACGGTGGTGCCGCCGGTATAGGTGTTGGCCCCGGACAGGGTCAGCGTGCCGGTGCCGATCTTGACCAGCGAGCCGGTGCCGGAAATCACGCCGCTCACCTCGGTCGAGAGATTGTTCGAGCCGACCGTCAGTTCATTGGCACCGAGGACATAGGTGCCGGCCCCGGCAATCGATCCGGCGCTTAGCTTGCCATCACCGGCCGGGCCGGTGCTGCCCGAGAAGTCGACCGTTCCACCGGCATTATTGGTGATGGCGGCGTTGCCAGCCGTGCTGTTGCCGTAGAAGCGCAGGTCGCCGGTGTTGATAAGTGCGGCATCGCCCGCGGTGCTGCTGCTGTAGAATTGCACCAGACCATGGTTGGTGATGGTGGCACCGCCCGCGGTGCTGGCGTCGTGGAAACTCAGCTGGTTGTTATTGGTGATGACGGCAGTTCCTGCCGTGCTCGCGCCATGGAATTCCAGGGTGGTGCTGTTGTTGGTGATATCAGCGCCGCCAGCCGTGCTGGAGTCGTAGAACCGCAGGATGCTGCTATTGGTGATGGTGGCGCTGCCCGCCGAGCTGATGGTGTAGAATTCCGTGACAAAGTTATTGGTGATGTCGGCGCTGCCGGCCGTGCTGGCATTGTAGAAATTCAGATAAGCGCTGTTGGTGATGTCGGCGGCGCCCGCCGTGCTGCCGCCGTGGAAGGACAGCGAACCGCCGCTGAGATTGTTGATGGTCGCACTGCTCGTCGTGCTGCCGTTCAGGAAGGACAGGTTCTTGCTGTTATTGATGGTGGCGCTGCCGCCATTGATGATGATGCCGGCTCCTGTGAAACTATACAGGGCGCTGAAAGGGGAAGAGATATCGATGGTGTAGTCCGAGGCCCCGGCGTTGAACGTCCAGCCACTGAAGGCGAAGACGTTGGCGCCCAGCGTCAGTGCCGTCGTGTTCGAGACGCCGAAGCTGGCCGTTCCCGTCGGAACGCCCGGGTTCCAGTTCGACGCGTTGAAAAAGTAGCCTGACACCGGATTGGTCAGCCAGGTCGCGTCCTGTGCCCGCGCCGACCCCGCGGCCAATGTTATTGCCACCGCCAAAGCCGTCGACGCCAGCAAGGCTTTCCGCAACGGGCCGACCAAAGAACCTGCACACGGGGAGGCGACGCAGCGCAGCGATGAGACGCCGCGCGCCGAAGTCGAAGATAGTCTTGTGTCCATGGTTCCCCGGCCGGCAAAGAAACGCGCGGCCGCCGGGTACCAAATTCACCCTTCGCCCACTTCGTTGTCGGTTATTCCTGCCATCGCGCGCCGGAAACGTCCTGAATCGGCGGCTGCGATGTTCTGAACGTTTCCGTTATTTTCTGAATGGACCGCGCAGGGCTGCGTTTTTAAGATAATCGGAGGTGCTTCTGCGGTTTTCAGGATAGAGCCGTTGTTAGCGGCCTTGGGGGGTAGGGCGAGACGTGCTGCGGTTTTTAGGATTTGAGTTGGACCCGCAGCGGGCCGAAATGCGTGGGCCAGATGGCGCTGTCATCAGGATTCGGCTGAGAAGCCTCGAAATGCTCAAGGTCTTCGCCACCAATCCTGGGCGGGTTCTCAGCAAGCGGGAGCTGATGGAGGCCGTATGGCCTGAGATCCATGTTGGGGAGGACAGCCTCTTCCAGTCCATCCGCGAGCTTCGCACCGCGCTGGGCGACGAGCAGCGGCAGATCATCAAGCTGATGTCCGGTCGGGGCTATCTGTTTGCGGCCACGGTGTCGGACGAGGCGGATACGGACGTCCCGGACGTCGCATACGCAGCAATTGGAACCGAAGCCGAAAACAAGATGGCACCGGGCCGGCGCGACTTCAGCATGCGCCGCCGCGCCGCACTCGTTGCCGGGGCGGGGCTCGGCATATCGGCCCTGGCGGCGGCGATGTGGGCCCCACGGCTCTTTTCTGGCTCGCCCGTGACTGTCGCCGTGATGCCCATAGCAGCGGCGGCCGAGGATCCGCTGGCGGCCCGGATGGCTGCGGGGGTGACACGCGACCTGACCGATGGGCTGGCGACCATCGAGACAATCCGCGTGATGCTCCCGTCCGGCGCAACAACGAGCGCCAATTATGTCGTCAGCGGTGAACTGGAAAAGACCGAGACCGCCTGGAATTTGCGCTTGCGGATGACCGAACCGGCCACTGGCGCGGTCAAGTGGACGACATCGCTGTCCATTGATCGCGCAGACGCCGATACGCACCTTCAGCAGACCCGCCTGACCGCTGGCGTGGGTCACCCGCTGGCGCTGCGCATCAACGCAATGCTGAAAGCAGGTGAGCGCGCCGCCGAAGGCTCGCCGACCGGCACCGCCAAGGCCGCCATTGAACAGGCGACGGCCTCGATCAACAACACGACGATAGAACGCTTTCGCGCCGCGCTGGAGATACTGGAGAAAGCTCTCGCCGACGATCCCGACAACGTTGACCTGCAGGTCGCGCTGGCGGGGTTTCAACTGCGCGGAGTTCAGATGGTCTGGTTCCCCACTGCCGAGCGCGAGACGGTCGAGAACAGTGTCGGCACGATCATGGCACGCGCGCTGCGCGCGCGGCCCGACTACATTCCGGTGCTGGAAACGCAGTGCCGGTTTCTGTCGGCGACCAACCAGTTCGTCGAAAGCCTGGTGGTGTGCGGCAAGGTGCTCGCCCACGATCCATGGGACGGACTTGCGCTATACCTCATCGGACTGTCCCAGCTTTTCCTGGGCCGCTTCAACGACGCGCTCGCCTCATTCCAGCAGGCGGATCGGTTCGATACGCCCCAGGTCGCGCGCTGGACATGGGCGCTCGGCGCGGGCTGGGCATATCTTATGATGGGGCGCGCGGAAGAGTCCCTGCCCTGGCTGCAGCGATCTATCGCGATCGCGCCGGGCAGTGGGCGCACGCATATGGCTCTGGCGGCGGCCTATCAGCAATTGGGCCGGACCGACGACGCCAAGGCGGCCATGGCGGTGGCTCTGGAAATGAGACCTGGTTCGACCGCGCGCAACGTGCCGCCTCCAGACAAGAACAGCAGCGCTGCCTACCGGGAGGCTTACGGCAAGCTTGTCGTCTTGATGGTTGCGGCCGGGTTGCCCGAGTAACCAACCGCCTCGGGGAACGTGATGCGACTCTCCTGGGCGCTGGCTTGCAGGGCGAAGAGAGCGACGAGGTGGAGTACTGCCACGAGCATGGCAAAGCGTTTCGATATCATCGAAATGCCTCGTGACGTTGGGTTGGAGGGAGGCTGCCGGCTCGCCCGCGGAGGGGCTTGCAAGCGCAACGGTTGATACCGCGTCGCGTCGTGCGACGTCACAGGTGACGGTCGAACCAATCCAGCATCATCTCGGGATGCTCGTTGAAGTGGTTGTAGCCTTGGAATCGTTCATCGGTGCCTTCGATCCAGTACAGCGTCTTGTCCTCTGCCGAGATGAGGTCGAAGATGTGCTGCACGTTCGACGGCTTGGTGCGGAAGTCGTTGTGGACCTGGGTCAGCAGCGTCGGCACCGTGACCGCCCGCGCGTCCTCGATCGCCCAGGTCTCGTCGAGGTTCTGGCCGGTGAGATCGTGGAAGGCCGTGCTGAACATCTCCAGCCCGCCCTCTATCCCTTCATTCTCGACTGCCTTTTCGACGAACACTTTCGGCGAGACCGGCTGCACGGCGATCATCGACGTGATGTGCGAGAACTCGTTCGGGTGCCGCTTCATCCCGACGATGGTCGCGTTGGCGCCAAGGCACCGGCTGAGCAACGCCGTCTTCATGTCCTTGGTGTCGAGGCGGGACTTGGCGTAGCGCAGTGAACCGATGACGTCGCGGTACTCAAGCGTGCCGTGGCCGTTGATGCCACCGCTGCCGGTGCCGCTGCGCCCGTGGTTGCGCATGTCGTAAGCGATGACATTGTAGCCAGCATCATGCAGCGCCTTGTACTGCGGCAGGAAGTTCACCTCGAACCCGCCGAAATAGCCCCATTGCGGCAGATGGCCAGGGAAGCCGTAGCGATTGCAGGGCATGGGATGGTTGGCGATCACGAGGCGATCGGAGTGGGCGGGGATGAACCAGCCCTCCAGCGGCACACCGTCGAGCGAGGGAAAGAAGATGTCCTCGTAGACGAGCCCGTATTCGTCCGGACGCCGGAGGATGGGGGATCGGCTGGAGTGGGACATCATCTCCGCCATGGTGTCGATAAAGGTCTTGGCCTCAGCGTCGTTCAAGGTCGCTCTCCTGGGTTAAGCAGCCTTCCGGCTCTTGCCGATAACAAGTAGCCCTTGTCCCGTTTTGCGATTAGGCCATACAATTCGCTTGGGCCTATGTGCGAGGCGCATCAATGAAACGGGACGATCTGTACGACCTGGCAGCCTTCGCCGTCGTTGCCGAGAAGGCCAGCTTCACCCGTGCCGCGGCCGAACTTGGGATGTCCCAGTCGGCGCTGAGTCACGCCATCAAGTCGCTCGAGGAGCGCATGGGTGTGCGGCTCTTGTCGCGAACGACAAGGTCGGTGTCCGTCACCGATGCGGGCGAGCGGCTCCTGCGCTCACTCGCGCCGGCACTCGGCGAAATCTCCCACGCTGTTGATGCGGTCGGCGCGCTGCGTGGCAAGGTGTCGGGTTCCCTCCGCATCACCGCCACCAAGCACGCGGTGACATCGGTGGTGATGCCGGTGCTTCCCGATTTCCTCGCCGCGAACCCCGACATTCAGCTCGAACTGATCATCGATGACCGGCTGATGGATATCGTGGCGGAGCGCATCGATGCCGGGATCCGGTTTGGAGACATTGTCGAAAAGGACATGATCGCCGTCCGCATCGGACCCGACGTCCGGATGGCCGTGGTCGGCGCTCCCGCCTATTTCGAGAGCAGTCCGCCACTCGACACGCCTCGCCAGCTGTCCGAGCATCGCTGCATCCCTTATCGGCTCATGCGATCGGGCGGACTTTATGCCTGGGACTTCGTCGAGGACGGCCGCCCCTTCCAGGTCCGGGTCAGCGGTCCGCTGGTGTTCAACAATGTCGATCTCATCCGCGAGGCTGCACTGGCGGGCCAGGGGTTGGCCTTTGTCTATGAAGACGACGTGGCAGCCGATCTCAGTGCCGGCAGGCTGGTGCGGACCCTGGACAAATGGTGCCCATCCTTCCCGGGCTACTACCTCTACCATCCAAGCCGGCGCCAGAGCCCGCCGGCGCTGACGGCCCTGATTGCGGCACTACGCCACCACCACGCCTAATGAGTGGCATTCATGCATGCGATATCTAGACCTCAGAGAATAATGCCGGATTATCTCTAACGCTGGGTTCGATTACCTTCCTGTCATCAAGGCCGCGACCGCGGTCGACAGAAGGAGACCAAGATGAAAAAGCTCGTCATAGGCGCCATTGCTGCCCTCGCCATGGGCTCGACCGCCCATGCCCAGGATGCCGGCGCTGCTCAGCCGCTCGGCTACATGATCGCAAACTACGACGTCAACGACCGGGCCGGCTACCAGCAGTATCTGCAGGCCGCCACGCCGGAACTGCTGGCCAGGTTCGGTGGCCGCGTGATCGTGTTCAATCTCGAGGCAACGGCTGTCGAGGGCGAGCCGCGCTCGGTTATCGCCATCGCGGAGTTCCCGAGCCTCGCCGATGCACAGGCCTTCTACAGTTCCCCCGAATACACAGCCGCCCGGCAGTTCCGCCTCGCCGCGTCGGAAGGCACCCTCATCATCACCGAAGGTCTGCCGCAGCAGTAACGCGGCACGCCCAACGCATTCATGCATGGGGTCGCTGACCCCATGCGGATCATGCCGGCTAATTGCCCGCGCAGCAGCGGCCTAGATTGGCGGCAGAAAAACAGGAGTTAGAAATGAGCGTATGGTTCATCACAGGCGCCGGTCGCGGCATGGGTCTGGATATCGCCAGGGCCGCCTTGGCGGCCGGCCACCAGGTTGTCGCAACAGGCCGCAACACCGACAAGGTCGCCAAGGCCGTCGGAACGTCCCCCGACCTGCTGGTCGTCAGGCTCGACGTGACCGAGCCTGATGCCGCCGAGGCTGCTGTCAGGGCCACCATCGACCGGTTCGGCCGCATCGACGTGCTCGTCAACAACGCGGCGAATTTCCTCGCCGGCTACTTCGAGGAGCTGTCGCCCGAGCAGATGGATCTGCAACTGGCAACCAGCCTAGTCGGCCCCATGAACGTCACCCGCGCCTTCCTGCCGGTCATGCGCAAGCAGCGGTCCGGCAAGATCATCCCGATCTCCTCGACTGCCGGTATTCGCGGGTTCGAGTTCGGCACGGCCTATGCCGCCTCCAAGTTCGGCCTCGATGGCTTCATCGAGTCGCTGCAGGTCGAAGTCGCGCCGTTCGGCATTGAGACGATGATCGTCAATCCGGGTTTCTTCCGCACCGAGCTCCTCACCCCGGAGTCGACGCAATTCGCTACCCTCGCGATTTCCGACTACGCCGAGCGCCGGGCTCAGATCGAGCAGTTCTACACCGCCCACAACGGCAAGCAGGGCGGTGACCCCGCCAAACTCGCACAAGCGCTGATCACGCTGACAAACCAGCCCGAACTGCCACGCCGCTTCCTGGCGGGAGCAGATGCCGTTGCCGCCGCAGAGCAGAAAATCGTCGTCTTGCAGCAGCAGATCGACTCCCAGCGCGATCTCTCGAGCTCGCTCGCGGTCGAGGGCTAAGAGCTTACGCTAATGGTGGTGCAGGCGGAGGCGGGCGGGCACTTACCCTACCCGCCCCCGCCAGCCTTTGATCATTCGTCTGCCGATGTGGAGATGCCAGTGACGCCGCCAAAAAGTGGGATGGGGCTGGTGGGGCCGGCCAGAGCTGCCGAGAAGGTGATGTCGATTTGGACAACGGTGCCCCCGGCCGAGAGAGAGCCAGCGCTTTCGGCGGAGCCGTAAATCACGGCAAGCCAGCCCGTATCAAGCGAGTATGCCGCATCCGCCATAGTCAGGATGGGATGCCCGGCAAGACAGAAAAACAAACTGCGATCGCCAAGATGGACGCTCGATGCCGCATCCCGGTGAACATGCACTTTTGCCGACGCTCTTTCGCGCGCGGTCATCACGTTGAGGTCGCGAGAGGGGCCGCGAACGGTTTGGGCCCGCGTCGCCCAGTCGCCGGAGAACGCCACCGGCCGCAAAAGCTCAACCGGTACGACCCGGCCGTGGTCTGGAAAGTCGAGCTCAAAGCCCGGCCCCTCGATCAGGGTCAGGATGCGGTCGATGCCCGGGAACAGCGAAAACGCACCGGGCTCGACAACGTCGGCCGCCGAGACACGCCAGAGCATCTCCCCGTTCGCGTCGTCTTCTCGCGCCATTTCCACCGTGGTGCCCAGGCCATTGCGCCAGGGCATGGAGCGGAAATCATCCGGGCCGAGCAGCTGGCTGCGCATCAGCGCGCCAGCGACGGCAGGTCGAGGCCCTTCTGGCGGGCCCAGTCCTGGGCGGTCTCGTAGCCGGCATCGGCGTGGCGCATCACGCCCGTTGCCGGATCGTTCCAGAGCACGCGGGCGATACGCTTGGCCGCTTCTGGCGTGCCGTCGGCGCAGATCACCATGCCAGCATGCTGGGAGAAACCCATGCCGACGCCGCCGCCATGATGCAGCGACACCCAGGTGGCACCACTGGCGGTATTGAGCAGGGCATTGAGCAACGACCAATCCGAGATGGCGTCGGAGCCGTCCTTCATCGCCTCGGTTTCGCGATTGGGTGAGGTGACAGAGCCCGAGTCGAGGTGGTCGCGGCCGATGACGACGGGCGCCTCGAGCTCGCCATTGGCGACCATTTCGTTGAAGGCGAGGCCCAGTCGGTGGCGATCACCCAAACCAACCCAGCAGATGCGCGCCGGCAGGCCCTGGAAGGCGATGCGCTCGCGCGCCATGTCGAGCCAGTTGTGCAGGTGCGGATCATCGGGGATCAGTTCCTTGACCTTGGCATCGGTCTTGGCGATGTCATCCGGATTGCCCGACAAAGCCGCCCAGCGGAACGGGCCGACGCCGCGGCAGAACAGCGGGCGGATATAGGCCGGGACGAAGCCGGGGAAATCGAAGGCATTGGCGACGCCCACTTCCTTGGCCATCTGCCGGATATTATTGCCATAGTCGAAGGTCGGGATGCCGGCCTCGTGGAAGGCCAGCATGGCCCGGACATGAACGGCCATGGACTGCTTGGCAGCCGCGGTGGTGCCCGCCGGATCGGCGGCGGCGCGCTCGCGATATTCGGGCCAGCTCCAGCCGATGGGGAGATAGCCATTGAGCGGATCATGCGCCGAGGTCTGGTCGGTGACCATATCGGGACGGACGCCCCGGCGGACCATTTCGGGCAGAATTTCCGCGGCATTGCCCAACAGGGCGATGGAGATGGCTTTGCGGTTGGCAACGGCGTCGGCGATCATGGCCAGCGCTTCATCGAGGTCCTTGGCCTGCAGGTCGACATAGCGGGTGCGCAGGCGGAAATCGATCGATTGCTGCTGGCATTCGATGGCGAGGCATGCCGCCCCGGCCATGGTCGCGGCCAGCGGCTGCGCGCCGCCCATGCCACCCAGGCCAGCAGTCAGAACCCACTTGCCGCCGAGATCGCCGCCATAATGCTTGCGGCCGGCCTCGACGAAGGTCTCGTAGGTGCCCTGCACGATGCCTTGCGAGCCGATATAGATCCACGACCCGGCCGTCATCTGGCCGTACATCATCAGCCCCTGGCGATCGAGCTCGTTGAAGTGCTCCCAGGTCGCCCAATGCGGCACGAGGTTGGAATTGGCGA
>NZ_CAMLHM010000022.1 GCF_946479885.1 uncultured Devosia sp. | reverse complement strand
TAGGCCCAGTAGGAGCCCATGGCGATGCCCAGGGTCAGGAAGGTCCAGCTCAGCATGGTCCAGGGCCGCACCCAGCGCGCCCAGGCCTGGTCGATGCGGCCCGAAACCAGCGCGGCGACCGCGAAGGAGAAGCAGATCGAGAAGCCGACATAGCCGGCATAGAGCAGCGGCGGGTGGATGGCGAGGCCGATATCCTGCAGCACCGGATTGAGGTCATTGCCCTCAAGGGGTGCCGGGATCAGCCGGATGAACGGGTTGGAGGTGAAGATGGTGAAGCCGGCAAAGGCCGCCGTCAGCAGGCTCTGCGTCGCCAGCACTAGCGTCAGCAGGTCACTGGGCAGGCGGCGGCCGAAGGCGGCGACCATGGCGCCGAAGGCCACGAGGATGGAAATCCACAGTACCATCGAGCCTTCGTGATTGCCCCAGACGCCCGATATTTTGAAGACCAGCGGCTTGAGCGAATGCGAATTGTTGGCGGCCAGCAACAGGCTGAAATCGGAGGTGACGAACGCCTGGATCAGCGCCGCGAAGGCGGCGGCGACAAGCACGAATTGCAGCACCGCACCCTGGCTCAGCACCAGCGCAATGCGCTGGCCGGAGCGCCAGAAGGCAAATCCGCCGATCGCCGACACGGTGGCGATGGCGAAGGCGAGGATGAGCGCGAAGTGACCGAGTTCGATGCTCATCGGTAGGCGGCCCCGGCCGTGGATGTTGCTGAGGCATCACCCCCACCCTTGATCCCTCCCCACAAGGAGGAGGGAGATGACTGCACCACCGGTGCGCACGATATCCGGGTGAACACTGCGCAGGCTTCCCTCCCCCTTGTGGGGAGGGAATGAGGGTGGGGGTAATGGGGGGCCCGATACCGCACCAAGCTCACTCCCCGCCCTCCGGCCGCCATTCGCCGCTGGCTTTCAGCGCGTCCACGACCTCTTTGGGAATGTAGTTCTCATCATGCTTGGCCAGCACGTTGGTGGCCACGAACGAACCGTCCGGCCCGAGGCTCCCCTCGGCCACCACGCCCTGCCCTTCGCGGAACAGGTCAGGCAGAATGCCGGTATAGCGGGCGGCAATGTCGGTGGCGCCGTCGGTGACAATAAAGCTGTTGTCCTGCCCGTCGCGAACCCAGGAGCCGTCCTTGACGAGGCCTCCCAGCCGGATCGGAACACCGGGGGCAACCTGGCGGGACACGACGTCGGACGGGGCATAGAAGAAGACGATCTGGTCCCGCAGGGCCGTCAGCACCAGCGTGGTCGCCAGCGCCACGACCACGGCGAGCCCGGCGATCACAGCCAGGCGCTTCTGCTTGCGCGACCAGCCCTTCTTGCGGATGGCGGTCTCGGTCGTCATGGCTGGGCTCCATTGATGGTCAGGCCGGCGCCGAGCGCCAGAGTATCGAGGTCGCCACGATCAAAGGCCTGCGGATAGGCGGCGACGGCGGCGTCGAACGCGGCCTGCGCGCGTTCGGTGTCTCCCAGCACGAGATAGGCGCGGACCAGTTGGGTCCATTCCTCGATGCTGCCGCCCTGGGCGGCGAGACGGTCGGCAAGGCCGCTGACCATCTGGCCGATCATCTCGGTCTCCTGGTCATTGGCGGGAGCCGCGCCGCCATTCTCGGCCACGGCAAGCCCCTGCCGGGCACTGGCCAGCCACGGCTCGTCGCCCTTGGCGAGCGCCATGACGTCCTTCCAGATCGGGACGGCTTCCTCATAGCGCTCCACGCCGGTCAGTACCGAAGCGAGGTAAAGCCGCGACATGACGTGGGCGGGATCGGCGGCTGCGGCGGCCTGCAACAGCGCGATGGCTTCGTCCGTGCCCGCATCGTCACCCGCCAGCAGCAGCGCCTCGGCGAGGCTCGTCTGCAGGTCGGGGGTGGCGCCGCCAAGGTCGATGATCCGGCGATAGGCCCGCACGGCGTCGGCATAGCGCGCCTGTTCGACATAGGCGGGCGCAATCACCGTCCAGCCGCGCAGGTCTTCAGGATTGGCCGTGAGCTGGGCTTCGATCCGTGCGATAGCCGTATCCAGATCGAGCTCCTGCGCCGCCACATCGGCGCGACCGCTCAGGGGCTGGCTGGGCAGATCGGGGCTGCCGAGCCAGGCGTAAAGGCCCAGCGCCAGCCCAGCAACGAGCACCAGCCCGCCGAGCAGTGCGCCGCTGCCGAAGGCCAATCCGGTACCAACCACGCGGCCGGCTTCGGACTTCAGGCGGAGAATTTCGCGTGCCAGTTCGCCCTTGGCGGCAGTCGCCTCCCCTTCACCGAGCTTGCCAACGGCGAGGTCGGCGTCGATCCCGGCGAGCACCAGGCGAAAATGGTTGTTGGCATCGTCCGATTCAGTGGGCGCCGCGTTGACCACGCGCCAGCCGGCTGCGTAGTAAAGTGCAGCGCACGCAACGGCGGTAACGGCGATGGCGATAAACCAGAAAAGCATGGCCCCTGGACGCTCAAGCAAGGTGCGAAAAGGTGGGAACCGGCTTTTCGCTGATAACCTTGCGATAAAAAAACCTAGAGCCGATGATCTGGCTGTTGCAGATCACGCAAGGCTCCTCTCGCCGGCGCGCGACAAGAGAGCGCCATCTATAAGCCCAATGCAGCGAAAAACCACCAAAACACGCGATCGCGGGGCGGACGCATTGCCACAGGTAGACGGACGGGCGGACGCATTGCCACCGGCAAGCGCCGCGGCATGACCGAAGCCCGCGCAGACTTCGCCATCGTCGGATCGACCCCAACCGCACGGCTGATCGCCGGGCTGCTGGCGTCGGCGCATGGCAAAAGCGTGGTGTTTTCAGGCGAAAGCCAATCCGGCTATCGCCTGCCACGAGGTGTCGACCTGTCCGTCGCGCCGATCACGCGCCCCGATACCTGGGCCCTGCTCAAGGCGGGCCTGCCCGAGACCGTTAAACTGATCTCACGCATTGGCGGCCGCCGGTTCTGGTCGCGCGTCGATCCGATCCTGTTCAGCGAAGCGGCGGCGGGCCAGGAGGCCCTGGCCCATATCCGCCATATGGCCCTTGCCTTCGGCCATGCGGCGGAGCGCATTGCCGCCAAGACCATAGGGCCGGGCCGCGACGGCCTGATGCTGCGCGACGCGGTTCTGCTGCATCGCCCCAGCCTTGAGGTGGCGCTCGACAAGTGGATGGACCAGCACGGGGTGCGTCGCCAGCGCGACGACGAGGTGCTGACCGTCCGGGCCGATGGCAGCGCCGAGCTCGTCTCGGGTGAAGACCGCCTCGAGATCGCCCAAACCATATTGGCCGACGACCCGGCTATCATCGCGCACATTCCCGCGGCGCAATGGCCCGCCTTGCTGGTGCGCCGCGTCGCCAGCACCATCCTGACCGAGCCGACCCGGCCGATAGCCGCGCCGGTGATGCACCGGCTCGATACCGGCCTGACCTTGGTGCAGCAGCAGGCCGGCCGGGGAATTGCCGCCATGGGTCCGGGTGCCATCGATCCGTTTGCGGCCGCCCTGGGTGTCTTGCTCGACAAGGAGCGCCAGTTCCGCCAGGCGGGGCAATCGAGCTATGAAACGCTTCTCGCCGCCGATGCTGCCCCGGTGGTCGGCCGGCTGCGAGGCACCGGGCCCGACGTGCTGGCCGGGCTCGGGCCGGCCGGCGCGTTTCTCGCGCCATCGATTGCCCGCTGGCTCTGCGGCAAGGCCACATCGGCAGAGAACGACTGGCTGGCAGCGCGGCTGGTGGACCGCAAGGCGTCGCCTTCCCCGGTTGCCGAATTCGGGGCCGCCGCATGAAGGGCCAGCCCAATCGCCTCGGCATAGACCGACAGCATCATCTGCAAGGCAGCGCCATCGATCGCAGCCGGCCGCTGCAGTTCCGGCTGGATGGCCGCGTGGTGTCGGGCTTTGCCGGCGACACGGTGCTGAGCGCCGTTCTGGCTTCGGGCGTCGACACGATCGGCCAGCGCGATGGCGCAACCCTGGCACTGTCGCAACGCCATGCCCCGACCATCAGCTTCGCCGCCCTTGCAGCCGATCCCCAGCGCACTCTGCCCATGGAGCGAACCCTGGCCACTGCGGGGGCTGACTATGTCACCACGGCGCGCAAGCTGCGTCGCAATCCGCTGGGGCGTCTGCTGCGACAGGGTGGCCACTCGCTCCATATCGACCTCGACCGTGCCGATGCCCTGGCTCGACCATGGATCGGCAGCCCGGCCGAGGCGGGGGCCGAAACCGACCTGGTGGTGGTGGGCGGTGGCGTCGCCGGCCTTTCGGCCGCCCTGGCTGCGGCCAAGCGCGGCCTGCGCGTGACGCTGATCGAGGCCAGCCCGGTGCTCGGCGGCAACTCCCGGTTATTCGGCACGCTGGAGGGCGAGCACACGCCCGACGAGCAGATTGGGCGCCTGACCGCCGCCATCGCCAAGTCGGATGCCATCACTGTGCTCACCAATGCCGAGGTGTTTGCCTTGCGCGCCGGCGTGGTGCGGCTGCATCAGGTGGAGATGGCTGACGGCGCGCCCACCGGCCGCGTCATCGAGATCCGGGCGCCCCATATCGTGCTGGCCACCGGATCGCTTGAGCGGCTGCCGGTCTTCCCAGGCAACCGGCTGCCCGGCGCCATCGGCGCGCTCGAGGCGTTCGAGCTGGCCCAGCGCTACGGCATTTGGGCCGGCACGTCCGCCCTTGTCGCCACCAGCAGCAGTCCCGCCTATCGGCTCGCCATGCTGGCATCGGACGCCGGCATCACCGTGCCCCGCATCGTCGATTCCCGCCCGCATCCGCAGTCGCGCTTCATCGAATTCTCCAAGGCCTACGGCATCACCCTGGCGGCGGGGACCATCATCGCCTCGACCGCTGCCGGGCCCAAGGGCCGGAGCCTGGTGGCCACGCCGCAGGTGGCGCTTGGCGGCTTTACGCGGAGCGAGCCGCCCTTGCCGGCCGACCGGCTCGTGGTGTGCGGCGGCTGGCAGCCCGACCTGACGCTCTGGCACATGGCCGGCGGGCAGAGCGCCTGGAGCGCGACCAGGGCACGCCTCGAACCCCGCGGCATGCTTACGGGCATTGCACTGGCGGGCAGCGCCGGCGGCTGGCTCAGCCGCAGCGCCTGCGTCGCCAGCGGTGGCGATGCGGTCGACGCCCTGATCGGGCGCCAGCGCCGTGCCGTCGAGGAACACCTCATCGATCCGATCTACGAGACGCCGGACGCCCCCGCGCCGATCGGCGACACCCCGGACGAAGTTGCGCCTGCGGCCTATCTCGACGGCGGCTGGCGCCACATCGAGCGGCCGCGTCTCAAGGCGTCGCGCTGGCCGAACTGGCTGCCATTTGCGCCGGCGACGCCCGGCTGGTCGCTCGCCGACACGCCGCAGCCGCTCGACATTGCCGATATCGCGGCCGGGGTGCAGCTGGGCGCCATCCCTGCGGCCAGCGCTGGCATCGTGGCGCAGGAACGCGTCGCCATGGTGGTCATCGAGAGCAACGGCGACGACCAGCCGCAGCGGCAGCCGGTCCCCCTGCCCCCTGTCTATCTCCGCGGCCGCTACCAGGGCGCAAGCCTGTGGGTCGTCATACCCAGGGAGGCTCGCGTGCTCGATGTCGGCGCGCTGATCTACCGTGACGCAGACGAAACCGACCCGCTCAAGGCGATTGGCGTGGTCGTGCGGATTGTCGAGGGGAAAGCCGTTGCGCTGGTCGCCGGCCAGCAAGACCAGGCCGCGAGCGTGCGCGAGCCCGGCCGTGCTGTCGGCATCAGGCTGGTCGCCCCCTATCGCGAAGGCATGCCGCTGGACACGCTTGGCGCGTCCTAGCTGCGACGCTCGGCGGAGGCCCGGGCGCGCCGCAGGGTTTCGGCATATTCAGGGTTGAAGCGCACCTCGGCCATCTTGATGCCGGCGTCGAGCCTGGCGCCGATCACCGGATCGGCCGGATGCTGGCGGATCAGGTCGAGATTGCGCTGCAGGTGCATTTCCAGCGCCTGTCCCGTCTGGCTCCAGGCCTGTTCGAACAGCGCGTTGAGTGCCAGCGAGTCGCGGCATTCGCGCATCGTCGCCAGCAGATAGACACCGTTGATGGCGGCCAGGATGCGGTCGTCGTCGAGCCGGTCGCTGCCCTCGCGGCCACGACGCAGAGCCTGGTTGAGGTCTGAGACGACGTCGCGCAGGCGCGGCTCGATACGGTCGGAGGCCTGCTTGGTCAGCGCCGCGAGCACCATGGCCCAGCGGCTGCCGCGGGCAAATTCAATGTAGCCGGTCAGCGAGCGCACCAGCCGGTGGAAACGGTCGAGGCTGCGGCAGACCAGGTCGATATCGGCAAAGGCGCCCATCGGCTGCAGCACATGCAGCTGGTTCTGCGCATGCGCCAGGATCGCGTCGATCACAGGCGTGAACCCCATGCGGATCATCGAGGCTTCCGTGGCGTTCCCGGCCAGCCGGATCAGCGTGGTGATCAGGCGGGTCGGATTGGCGATCTGGCCGATGGCGGCATGGAACAGCAGCGAGGCCAGCGGCGGGTCCTGCAGCGGCATGGACTGCAGGGCCACGCCCAGTGCGGCGTCGTCGGCTATGGTGTTGATGGCCTTGCCGAAAGCCTGCGCCTTGGCCAGCAGGGTTCGGCTGCGCAGCGCCATCATCATGATAGGCAGCGCGTCGCGCGCCTCGGTGCTGCCCAGCGCCGAGCGCAGGCGCCGATCCTTCTCGGGGTCTTGCGCGACAACGGCCAGGGCGTTCTTCGTGCGGGTCAGGACTTCGGGCAGCACGACTTCGAGGTCTGCCGCCGAGAAATTGCCGTTGGCAACGCCCTCGGCCGAAATCAGGTCGGGGCAGAGATCGCGGTGGATCCAGGTCCAGCCGGCTTCGGCATATTTGCGCGACACAGAACCGGCAAAGGGAAATGGTACCGGGTCCTGCACCAGGACAACGTCGATCAGGCCGGCAAACGGCCGGACCGCGCCGCGGCCAGCCCGACGGGCAGCCGCGGCGACGGGCATTTCAGTTTGATTGGCGGCCTGAGACATTAACGCAGCGGGTTTGGAAACTATGCAGTTCCGACACTAAAGCGCGTTGGTAAACAATCCTTATCAGCCGGCCGTCCAAGTGAATCAGGCGGCGCCCTGGACCACCGCCCAATTGCCGTTCTGCTCGCGGCAGGCCGTGCCCTTTTTCACATAGTCCTTGCCACCGGCTTTGACCGTGTGGGTGAAGTCGCGGCAATCGAGATTATTGACGCGGACATAGGGCCCCACCGCCACCGTGCCGGTCGTGCCCTTGTCGCCGGCCCATTGGCGCGGCGCGCCGGGACGGCCGAACTGCAGGGCATAGAACTGGGCGCTGTTGGCTTCAGCCGAGTCCTTGGCCGTCATGATCGCCAGTGCCGCCGGATCGACGAAGCCATTGGCGACGCTGGTGGTCAGCAGCGCCTGCTGCGTGGTCTGCGCCGGGCTCGCCACCAGCGGCTGCGGGGTCACCGGCGCCATCACCACCGGGGCCTGCGCCACCTGGGTGGGACCGGTGCTGGCGCAACCGGCCAGGGTCAGAGCAAGCAGCGGCGCGGCAATGAGGGCGAAACGGTTCATGGGTGCAAATCTCGTGATCGGTCAGAGGCTCTTGTTGTCGTAATGCGGCGAAAGTGCGTCAGGCCGCGTTGGGCCTGGCCATGGCGCCCAGGCGTGCCGTGGGAAGCCGCAACTCCACCAGCAGCCCGCCCAGCGCCGAGCGCTTGAGTGCCAGGCTGCCGCCATACACATCCACCAGTTCCTTGACGATATCGAGCCCCAGGCCGCTGCCGGGCGTTTTCTCGTCCAGCCTGACACCGCGGCGCAACACTTTCTCGGCGTCGGCCTCGCTGAGGCCGGGTCCGTTATCGTCAATGCGAATCAACAGCATGGTGCCGACATTGCTGCGCTCGGCGTCGAGCCGCACGCCAACCTGACCCTTGGACCATTTGCAGGCATTGTCGAGCAGATTGCCCGCCATTTCCTCGAGGTCCGCCTCGTCGCCGCGGAACCAGGGCAGCGACGCATCGGGGCGCTGGAAGGCAATGGTGCAGTCGGGGTTGATCTTGCGCATCACCCGCGTCAGCCGCAGCATGATCATGGTCGGGTCGGCCTTCTTGCCCACCACCGAGGTGCGTGCGGCAAGCCGGGCCCGCTCGAGATAGGTGGCGACCATCGTGCTCATCTTCTCGCTTTCCGAGATCACCACGTCGGCCAGCGCGCCCTTCTTGTTGGCCGCCTCGTTGCGCAAAACGGCAATCGGCGTCTTGAGGCCATGCGCCAGGTTGCCGACCTGATTGCGCGCCCGCTCGATGATCTGGGCGTTGGAGCGCAGCAGCTCGTTGACCTCCTCGGCCAGCGGCGCAATCTCGCGCGGATAGGTACCGGTCACTGCAACGCTTTCGCCCTCGCGCACGCTTTCGATGGCGGCGCTGAGCCGGTCGATGGGCCGCATGGCAAAGCGGGCAACGATAGCGCTCATGATGGCCAGCATGACCCCCACCGCGCCGAGCACGATGAAGGCCTGGCCGCGAAAATTGCCCACCAGGTCAAGGATTTCGCTGAGATTGCCCGTCACCACGATCTGATAGGTATCCGGCGCCAGGGTCACCGAGCGCTCGACCACGCGCATCCGCGTGCCGAACACGTCATCCATGATGGCCGTGCGGCGCCCGCCATTGAACGCGCCCGTCATCACGGGCAGGTCGATGCCGACGACCGAGGTCGAGAGGTTGTAGAGTGTGCCATCGGCATTGCGAATGGCCCAGTACCAGCCCGAGCGCGGCCGTTCGAAACGCGGATCGCTCAGCGCGATATCGGGGCTGGACGGATCGCCCGCCTCCAGCAGATCGCCGGCAAGGGTCTCGACGTGGAAGTCCAGCGTGTCGGAAAGCGATCTATCGAGCGCCCGCGAATAAAGATCGGTCAACAGAAAGCCGGTAGCAACCAGCGCCAAGATCAGCCAGCCAGCCGACAGCCAGAACAAAGACGCCGCGATGGAGCCCTTCCGCATCAGGCGCTCCTGCGCTTAGTCTTCAGCGATCTGGTAGCCGAGACCTCGGACAGTCTGGATGCAATCCTCCGGCAGCTTCTTGCGCAGGCGCCCGACGAACACTTCGATCGTGTTGCTGTCGCGGTCAAAATCCTGATCGTAGAGGTGCTCGGTCAGTTCGGTGCGCGAAATGACCTTACCCTTGTGATGCATGAGATAGCTCAGGAGCCGCAATTCGTGGCTGGTGAGTTTCACCGACTGGCCGTCGACCGTCACCTTGCCCGAGCGGGCGTCGAGCCGTACCGAACCGGCGACGATCTCGTTGGACGCCAAGCCGGCGGCGCGGCGCACCAAAGCGCGGATGCGAGCCAGCACTTCTTCCATGTGGAACGGCTTGGCGACATAGTCGTCGGCGCCGGCATCGATGCCCTGCACCTTGTCGCTCCAGCGATCGCGCGCCGTCAGCAGCAGCACCGGCGTGGTCCGGCCGGCGCGGCGCCATTCCTCGAGCACGCTGAGGCCGTCCATCTGCGGCAGGCCAATATCGAGCACGATAGCGTCATAGGGTTCGGTGTCGCCGAGGAAATGTCCCTCTTCGCCATCAAAGGCGACGTCGACGGCATAGCCCGCCTCTGTCAGCGCTTCCTTGAGCTGCCGGTTGAGATTGGTATCGTCTTCGACAACTAGAATACGCATTGCAGGCCCCCGGTGCGTCTTACTGCGCGCTCAAGACAAGGTTCTGTGCTTCCCCGTCAGGCTTCAGTACGCCGATAATATAGACCAGCCCGCTGCCTTCGTCACATACCTGAACGGAAAGGATTTCTGCGCTGCCATCGATGCCCGCCGAAGCCAGCACATCGGCCAGCGACATGATCTGGCCCGACGATACCGCCTCCTGAATCTGACGGTTATCGAGGCATGCCTGCGCAAAAGCCGGAGCGGCGCCGGCCAGCCCAATGGCCAGCGCGACGGCAACCGAAGCAAGGAAGTTTGAGGTCAAGGTTTTCATGACAGCACCATAGGGCGCTGTTGCTGAATGGGACATGAATGAGGCAAAGCGGCAATTTCCGCCAGAAATTCAGAAATGATGCTCTATCCCGGCTTGCTTCATCACGGCGTTGGCTGTGTGACGCGACAGCGAGCCCTTGTCCACCGTAAAGGTCCGGTCGGTGATCGGGCTGTACCAGATCTCGTGGTCGCCCTTACCCTGCCGGCGATACTCGCAGCCAGCGGCTTTCAGGGCCTCTACGATCTGTCGGTAGAAGCCCTGCCCCATTAGTGAGCGCCAGCCCCGTCGGGACGGAACTGCGACTCAATAAGCATATCGATCAGGTCGCCAGGATGACCTGCCCCGTCAGGGAGGTGGGCGTTGTCTTCCAGCAATTCGGGGGCAACCGCCAGCACCCGCTCAAGCAATGCATCGAGGCTAGGAGCCTCGGTGACCAGCCCCGGAATATCCTGGCTCGTCGCCACCCACACCTTCGCTTCATCGTCCCATTGGGCAGTAACCAGAAGCTTTTTCATGCAGGCTCCGAAACCGTGGCGGTTCGGCATGGAATATAGCGCAAGAAGCGGCTGTCTCAAGTCCTTGCGTCAGGCTTGCCCGCTCTAGACTCACGCCCGGCCGATATCCCCCTTCAGCCCCTTGCGCAGGAACAGCACGGCCAGCGCTTCCATGATCAGGTGACCGGCCGAGCCCCCGTCGAGCGCCGGCAGGTCGATGCCGAGCACTTGCGCCAGGCCCGCCAACAGCATGAAGGCGGCGACGATGTAGGTCTTGTAGCCATTGAGCATGTCCATGAGCAGTCTCCATTGGGAAATCGTGGTTTGAGGATTTGACGTCGCCTTGGCCGCGGTCAGTGCCGCTTTGCGCACGGCGGCGACACGGGCCGTCCAGCCCTTGCCGAAGGTGGCAAAGGTCGGCAGGCGATTGAGGAAGGCGAGCCGCCGGTTACAGAAGGCGCCGATCAGGGTGCCGAGTCCCTTGCGGTCAGCGTAGGCGTCGATGGCATCGAGCGTCAGCGGGCCGATCTGACCGTCCGCCGCCACATCGAGTTCGGCCTGCAGCGTGCGGATAGCGCGATCCGGGCCGGAATTGACCGCAAAGTCGAACAGCGCCAGGTCGAGTCCATCCGGCAATTGTCCGCCCTGAACCCGGTCCCAATAGCTGGCCCGATAGATCTTCGCCGCTTCGCCACGCTGCAGCTCCATCACAGCGCTCTTTGGCAGCTTCCACCACGGCGATATCAGCCGCCAGCGCGCCAGGGTCTTGTGCGTGACGCCCAGATTGGTGGCACCACCGGGATCGGAAGGGTGATCGGCATAGCCGCCCTCGTGCCGCAGCACCTCATCGAGGCAGATGTCGAACCGGCTCCTAGCCATGGAATTCTCCCTGTGCGGCGTGCCCCGTGCCCAAAACCGGGCTGAGCTGAGCCACCGTGAAGGCGAAGGCATCAGGCAGCGCACCAAAGTCGGCGACCTGGTCGCTGGCGGTGTAGAGGCCGGCGGGCCCGGCCACGACCAAGCTCCGCACCGCCAAAGTGCCGTTGAAGATCGTCAGCCGATATCCCTCCGGCACATGCTCGAGCGGGCTGTCGGCAGCGCCCCAGCCATCGCCATCAGCCCGGCTGCGTCGGACCCAGTGGATGGCAACGTCGCCACCGCCAGCCCGCGCGGCCCGCAGATGCACCGGCGGCAGCGGCAGAGTCGCCGCGACACCTGTCGAAACCGCGAGCACCACGCCTTCGCTATCGGTAGCCCCCGCATAGACGCGGAAGTCCCTGATTTCGCCGAGCCAGCCTTGCTCGACCGGCAGCGTCATCGCCCGCGCATCGAGCACCATGACGGATCGACCAGCGGCGGCCGCACCCGCCTCGGTCCCCTCGAGCCCGCGCAACAACCGGCTCAGCCGATAGCGCCCGGGCGAGACCAGTTCGGCCTGGGCAAAACCGATAACCTCCCAGCCGCCCGCATCGGTCTCTATGGCCAGCCTATTGCTGCCCGACAGCACCGCCAGCGGTTCGGCTGAGCTCAGATGCCCCGCGAGCAGCATCACCTCGATGATACCGGCACGGTCCCACACACCGGTCGGACCCAATTGCATTGAGGTAACGACCGTCCCGACCAACCCGCGCCGCGGCAGGTTCACTGCCAAGGCGCCAGTGGCGTCGTCCACCAGTTGCACACTGCCCGGACAGGGCTGCGCATAGGCCGCAACCACCAGCCGTGATCGCGCCGTGTCCGCAGGCAATGGCGGTAGATGCGCCGCCACCACATGCGGGAGGGACCGCACCGCCGGCCCCGCGCCCGCAGCCAGTGGCCGATCAATACCGGTCGCGACAGAAGTACCCGACGGCAGGGTCCGCGCCGTCACCCGTCGCGCCAGTCCGTCGCGGATTTCAGCAATCTCAAACGGCCCCTCTGCCAGGCCCTCGATCTCGACCAGATCGCCTGGCTCCAGCGCCAGCGCCGATGGTGGCAGGGTGAAATCGAGCGTTTCGCGTTGCCCATTGCGGGCATCGAGCATCCGCTCCGCCGCCAGCCGAGCGCCGGAAGCATCGAGCGTCATGGCGCTGGTTTCGCCCGCCAAAGGCCCATCGGCGCGGCTCAGCGCCGTCACCGTTCCGGTCAGGTAGTCCCGCTCGCGGTCGAGATAGGTCAGTGCCAGCCGCCCCGGCGCCTCGGCCGGATCGCCGCGCCGTCGCGACAAGGTCGCGCCTTCCCCCGCCGCCAGACCTTCCGCCGCAATCGCCACCGCGTCGCCGCGCCGGGCCACGCCCAGATGCAAGCCCTCGACCCGGTTGCGCAGGCTGAGCCCGCTCGTCGCCATCACCGGCTCCAGGGCCTCGCGCGCCGTCGTCGCCGTTCCCAGCACCAGCCCGCCCACCAGCGGTGCGGCTGGTTCCGCGCTCAGCGCTACGCCATGATCGGCGGCGACCGCCACCGCCAGTTCGTCGCTCGCCACGCCGCCCAGCCGCCCGGTCAGCCAGTGGCCGTTGCGGTGGTTGGGGCCATCGGCCCACACATCGGTCAGTCCCGGAAAGGCCGGATAGGGCCGTGCGTCCCAGGTCCAGAGATACATCCTCGTCACATCGACCATGCCGGCGGGATTGTTGGCCGGATCGCGCCACCAGGCCTGATGCGCCCGCAACACCTGCCGCTGGATCAGCGGATCGGGCAGGCCCGTCGAGAAATGCGGTCGCCCGCTTTCGGCGCTCTTGGGATCGCCGAAGACATTGGGCTGGTTGGCCCCCTTTTCGACCGCGCCGCAACCGATTTCCGTGAAGATCACCGGCTTCGACCCCGGCATCCAGGCCGTGGGCGACCCATTGCGCACCCCGCCCGGGCGGTCGTGATGGGCATGGCTCCACCAGTTTCGGATATCCTTGAACCGCCACACCCACGGCTCGCCATGCGCGCCATCTGTGACCGGCGTCCGCAGCTGTGCCTGTCGATCGCCCTCGCTGGCATAGAACCAGTCATATCCCTCGCCGCCGGCAATGTTGCCCGCGAGGTAATCGAGGTCATGACCCGACGCCGACTGTGCGGCATCCAAATGCCCCTGCCCGTCGCGCCAATCGGCCAGCGGCATGTAGTTGTCGATGCCGACCGCGTCGATATGGGGCGAGGCCCAGAGCGGATCGAGGTGAAAGAACTTCTCGCCACTACCGGGCTGATAGCCCGAATATTCGCTCCAGTCCGCTGCATAGGTGAGGACTGTGCCCGCCCCCACCACGGCCCGGACATCGCCGGCCAGCGTCACCAGCGCCGAAACGAATGGAAAGCTGTTGCCGGCCCCGCGCACCGTCGTCAGCCCGCGCATTTCCGAGCCTGTTATCAGCGTGTCGACCCCGCCTGCCGCCACAGCCAGACCGGCATAGTGCAGCACCATCTGTCGATAGCGCGCCGCAAAGCTCGCGACCTGCGCTGCCGCGGTCGCCGTCTGGTCCGGCGTGCCCGGCCGCCCCGGCGCCGGATGGCAGGTGATCCGCCCACGCCAGGGATAGGCCGCCTGCCCACCCCCGCCATAGGGGTCCGGCAGGCCGTTGCCATAAGGGATGTCCATCATCACCATTGGATAGAGCGTCACCTTGAGCCCGCGCGCCTTGAGGTCGGCAATGGCCGCCAGCACCGAGGCATCACTCGGCGTCCCGCCATAGGCCGCGCCGCCCTCGTGGCTCGACACGACAGGCACATCGCCCCGCCCCAGGCCCATCACGCGCCACTCGGTGCCCAGCACAGTCCGCTCGGCCGCCTCGACCCGCGGGCCGATGGTGCACTCGCCGCAGCGCAGGTCGTTGCCGAACCAGGCCACCACCAGCGACACATGTTCGAGATTGGGGCAGAGCGCCACCAGTTCGTCGATCGATGCCGTCCAGTCGCTCACCGATGCCGACACATGGGTGTTTTCCCCCAGCGTCTGCCCGCGCCCGGCAATGCGCACGCGCGGCGCCGGGTCGTAGCCGAACTCGGTCGCGCCGGGGATGACCGTCACGGCCGTGATGTCAGGCTCCAGGTCGCCGACCACCCGGCACAATTCGACGCTGAGATGCGGAATGCGGTTGCCGAAGCGGTTGAGCGGCAGTTGCTCGACCACCAGATAGCAGAGCCCGCGATATCCAGGGGCCACGCCACCCTGCGTCGCCGCGATCAGCCCGTCCGGCAGCTGGTCCTCGGTGCCGCGATAAAAGCGCAGCGTCAGCCCCTGCGTGTCGAGCAGTTGCCCATCCGCCCAGATCCGGCCCAGCCGGTGCACCTCGCCCTCGCAGAAGGCCACGGCGAAGCTGGCGCCGACCACATCCTCATCCTCGCCCAGCCCAAAGCCCTTGGCGCCGGCATTCTCGCCGCCGAGCAGCTCAAGCTCGCGCGCCCAGATGATGTTTCCCGAAAGCCGGCTCCAGCCATACAGCCGCGGCACCGCGCCGCCCTCGCTCGAACCCTGCAGCCTGATATCGCTGCCGGTGGCCGCCTGCCTGTCACCAAACAGCAGCCCGTCCACGGCACTCCCCGCCAGCGCCCCGAGCGCCCGCCCGATGGTTGCGCCAAACGGCCCACCCACAAAGCCGCCGACAAACTGCCCGGCCAGGGACAGCGCAAGTGTGGCCATGCCGAAATCCTTTCTTCACCTCTCCCTTTGGGGGGAGAGGTCGACCCTCTTGGGTCGGGTGAGGGGGCCTTGTGAGGTTGACCTGTGGCGCAGTCTCACCGCATCCACGGAGCGGCACCTCCCCCTCGACGGGGGAGGTTGGGAGGGGGTGTTGAGAGCCCCGATATCCGGGCCCAACATCCCCCACCCTTGATCCCTCCCCGCAAGGGGGAGGGTGTAGACTGGACATTCAGTGGTCCAAGAACAGGTCCGGAAACCGAAATCGTCCGCACACCCGCCGGGCCCATGGCTCCGTCAAATCAGCCTCGACCACGCCCAGTCGCTCCTGCGCATGGATGAACCTGGTGGCGCTCACCAGAATCCCGCAATGCTTGGGCTCGGCCATGCCGCCGAGCCGGAACAGCAGCACCTGCCCCGCCGCCCACGGGCCCTGCTCGGCCACCAGCAGTGCCTCGGCCGCTCGCCGCAGCGCCCCGGCATGGGTGGGGTCGCGCATGTCGGCGCGATAGGCCGGCACGGGCATCGGCTCGGCCCCATAAAGTGCCCGCCACACCCCGCGCAGCAGGCCGAGGCAATCGCAGCCCGCGCCCACCAGCGAGGCTTGGTGCCGGTAGGGCGTGCCGAGAAATGCCCGCGCCGCCGCGACCACCGCGTCCTTCATTTCACCACCGCCCTGCCATCCAACGCGTCACCATTGCGCGGATGCCGCAGCACGAAATCGCTGCCCGGAATATGCGGAAAGCCGCGAAAGTTGACCGCATTGGCAAACTTGCCGCGGCAGCTGGCAAAGCGCCGGTCGCAGCCGGCCGCCACCTCAAGCGTATCGCCCGGCACGACCCAGTCGCCCACGCTTACGCCAAAACCCAGCACATCGCCGCCACTGGCCCGCTGATGCGTCACCACGCCATCGCGCAGCCCGGTCCGCTGCCCGTCGGTCCACTGCGCAGTCCCGAAACCAAACCAGCCCTCGTCGAACCCACTCAGCCCCGCCACCACCACCCGATGGGCATCCTCGATGGCAGTCACCGTGGCAAAGCCGCGAAACGCTGGCGCCGTCAGGTTCACCCCACAGCGCGCATCGCCGACCGCCGCGTCGCACAGCCCCTGGTAGATCCGCCCGCGCGTCGCGTTGAGCCCCTGGTGCGCCGAGCGCAGCTCCGCCCGGAACACCCCATCCTCGCGGATAATCTCGCCGATCGTGTCGCTGCGCAGCCGAACCCTTTGGCTCACATCGGCCCAGTTGACCCGCCAGGTCTCCACCGCAGCGCCGTCATAGCGCCCGAGCAGAATGTCGTCCTCGGTGATATCATCGGCGCTGAGCACGCCGAGCACCTCCGATGTCTCCACCTGCGCCCCCAGCCGCGCCGGCACCTCGCCGCCATCGAGCCCATGTGCCGGCACAAAATCCACGCCGCCAAAGCTCAAGGTCCGGTCATGATCGGTGAAGCCCAGCACGACGCCATCGCCGCGCAGCAGCTTCCAGCAGGTGGCCAGCGTCGTCTCGCTCTGCGCCAGATGCGCCGCGAGCCCGATATCGAGCACCCTCATGGCAAGATCTCCACCAGCGGAATAACAGGCGCCTCGGCCCCGTCGAAGCTGGTCAGTTCCACATCGAGCCGGTCGGTATCGAACCGCACTGGCACGTCGAACAGAAATCCCGCCGTCACCGCCGCGCCATTGGCTGGCGGCACGGCAAAGCCGACCAGCCCCGTCGCCACGTCGACGCCCCAGCCGCTCATCAGCTCGACGCCAGCCACCGCCACACGGACGCTCCCCGCAACGGGCCGGGTGATCGGCCGGAAATACGGGTCGAACGCCGCGCCATAGCGCTTGGTCAGCTGGAAGCCCGTCCGGCTGCCATCGCCAACCCCGATCGGCTGATCCAGCGCCGTCGGGGTGGCACCGCCGCTGGAAAAATCCAGCCCATCGCGCCACAGAAAACCATGCAGCCGCCCACGCCTTTCCTCGAAAAACGCCAGCACATCAGCCATGTCGGCCCGCGACTTGACGCCATAGCCCGCATTGTAGCGCCGCCGCGAATGCTGCCACCGCCCATTGCGCTGCTCGCCGCCACCGGCCAGCGTGACCACATCGGTCCGCCGCTCCGGTCCGCCCCGCGAACCCAGAGCAACGTCGAGCGGAAACCGCACTGCGTGAAAGGCCATTTCTAGTCTCCCGTTGTGGCACCACAGCGCGAAGAGATTCAGGTCAGGCCGAGCCGAAAGGGGCGGGTTTCGAGAACCGGAGCGCAGCGTACGTTTGGGTACGTGAGCACCGGAAGCGCAGAAACCTGCCGCTTGCAGGCCGGCATCACCTGAATATCAAGCGCTGCGCGTCCCCCGCTTCACCGCCCTGAGCAGCATCGCGCTGATCTCCGCCTCGCTCGCCGCGAAGCTGCGCGCGTCGCTCGCCGTCACGTTGAAGGTCACATTCACCGCACCGCCGCCGCCCCCGGCCACGCCCAGCCGGCCGTCGGGGCCGCGGGCCAGAGGCATGATCGCCTCCGGTCCCGCTTCCCCCGCTAGGCCCACAGGAGGAGAAGCACCCAGCGGAAAGTAGCTCGGCGTCGCGATCACCCCGCCCTTGGCGAAGGGTGTGACATTGCCGAGCGCCGGATTGGTTCCGGCAAACAGGTTGCCAATCAGCCCGCCGACCATGTCGCCCAGCGGCTTGATCGCCGCCTTGAGCGCGATGTCGGCAAAGCTGCGGGCGATGTCGCCCAATACGGATTTGAGCGACTTGCCCTCGAGCAGCGCGCCGCGGAAGCCGGCACTGATCGAGCGCGCCACCCCATCGGCCAGGTTGCCGATGCGTCCCAGCTCGATTTCGACGCTGGTCAGTTCGTCGTGAAAGCTGTCGGGAAACAGGTTATCGACCATCGGGAAAGCGCTCCATCAATCCGTCGAGTTCATTGCGAGCAAGGGGCCCGCGATCGCCCAAGACGGCGCCCCAGGCGGCGGCCAACTCGCGCGGCGTCATGCGCCAGAAATCGCGCGGCGGCAGTCGCAGCACGCCCAGCCCGAAGCGCATCGCGCTGTCCCAGGGAAACGGCGTCATGCAGAGTCTCCAAACGTCGCCCGCAACAGCCGCGCCGCGATCTCCGCCGCGCCCTTGAGCCCGCCCTCGATCGAAAACCGCGCCAGGTCATCGTCGGTGATGGCATTGCCCCCGCCGCGCAGCCCGGCCCCCAAAATCGCCGTCAGGTCCCGGGCCGATATCCGACCGCCGGAAAATCGCTCCGCCAACCCCACCAAATCCCCCGCCTGCAGCCGGCTCTCCAGCTCCGCCAGCGCGCCCAGCGTCAGGCAAAGCGTCCGGGTCTCCCCGCCAATGACAGCGTCGATTTCACCGCGTTGGGTGATAGCCATGTTAAGTCCTCGATGTTGAAGTCTGCCTCCCCTCCCCCTTGAGGGGAGGGGTCGGGGGTGGGGGGCCATCAATGGACCCACCAAACGACCCCCTCCCTCGGTCCCTCCCCTCAAGGGGGAGGGAGGCGAAGGCACCACCGGCATGCCCGCCTAAATCGCCGCAAACGTCACTTCACCCGCACTCTCCAGCGCCAGGTCGAACGTCACCTCGCCGGCATGGTCGGCGGCAAACTCCAGCGCCACGATCTGGAATGGCCCCTGCACCGTGCCGAAATCGGGGATGATCAGCTGCCAGTTGCGGATGGTCCCGGCAAAGAACAGCGCGCGCACCTGGGCATCCGAGGTCGTGTCCTTGAACACGCCGGCACCCGTCACCGAAGCCCGCTTCACCCCGCCGCCGGCCAGCAATTCCCGCCAATGCCCGGCGCTTTCCTGGTCGGTCGTATCGACCGTCGAGGCATTGAAGGCCAGCGCGCGCGTCCGCAAACCCGCCACCGTCAGAAAGCTCCCCGACCCGGTCTGGTCGAGCTTGAGCAGCATATTCTTCCCGCTCTGAGCGGCCATGTGTTTGTCCTTTGGATTGAGGTTCAGAGATCACTATGTCCCGGCTCCTGCCCTCCCTCCCCCTTGAGGGGAGGGTAGCGAAGCCTGGCCCGACGGGCCGTAGCGGAGCTGGGGTGGGGGTCGGGTCGTAGCCAACTGACCCACCCTCTCCCTCATTCCCTCCCCTCAAGGGGGAGGGAGGCGCAGGCACCGCGCGGTCGGTGCTAGACCGGCTCTGAGAAAAACCGCAGCCCCACCGCCGCCCGCGCCAGCCCGGTATCCCGATCGATCACCGTCTCGGTTCGCACATGCTCGCGATGCGTCACGGTGATCCCCGCGGCCACGAACGTGCCCGCCACCTCAATCACACGCTCGGCCATATCCAGCGCCCGCTTGCGGCTGGGCTGGTCGCCCCAGCAATGCAGCAGCAGCCGGTGCTCCTGCCCGGGCGAGTCATCGCCATCGCGCTGGACGATGTCGTGCCGCGCGATCACCACATAGGGCGCCGGCCGCCCCTTGGGCGCCGCGTCGAACACGCCATCGGCGCCCGCTATCGCCACCAGCGCCGCGTCGGCCTTGAGTGCCGTCACCAGCGCGGCCTGCAACAGGGAAATCGGATGCATGGCCCCTACCCCCTGATCCTATCCCGTGAAGCTGGTTTCGCTGCAGGCGCAGCTCAGATAGGCCCGCCGCCCATTGAGGTCAGCCGCGCTCACCACATCCAGGTTCCGCCCGCGATAAACGATGCGGTCGCCCGGCTTGATGTCATTGCGGAAGCGGAAGACCACCGCGTGGGAAATCTCCACGGCCCGGCCATCGGCACTGGTGCCCTGCCGCCCAGTCAGCGAGCGCACCCGGGCCCAAAGGTTGGTTACCGGCACGAACAAGGCCACATGACCACCCTCGGTTTCCCCGGTCATCTCGCGCCGCTTGAGCTGCACGCGGTCGGTCAATGTACCGATGGGTGGTGGTGCCTCGTTCACAGCCGCACCCGCTTGTAGCCGGCGACCATGCGGTCAAAGCCCGATGGCACTACAGCGCCTGAACCGGCCACGATCACCGCATCGCGATGCTCGAACCAGTAGCCGACCAGCAGCAGCAACGCCTGGCGAATATCGGCAGGCACATCCTCCGGTTCGGTGCCGAAGCCGGCGACATAGTCGATCTCGATCCCCTGGCGCTCGCGCAGCACGGGCATGCCGGCCACAGCAGCCGGCAGCAGCAACCGGTCCGGCTCGCGCAGGAACTGCGCCAGCGACACGTCGTGCCCTGCCCCGGTTGCGTCATAGGCGGTGACTTCGGTCAGCGCCATGAACGGGCTCACCGGCAGTTTCACCTGCCGGTCCTCGGGCCAGCAATCGAGCACCACGCGCCAGCTCTGCGCCAGCAGCGCCCGCCCGGTCACGCCCTCGACATGCAGCCGCGCCGCCCCAATCAGCGTCGTGATCAAGGCGTCCTCGGCAGCGTCGTCGACCCGCAGAAACGCCTTGGCCTCGCCAAGCGAAACCGGCTCCTCCGCGGGCCCGGCGAGAAGGTAAGAAGTCATTGTTTTGCCTTTTGGTTTGGTGAGCGCTGAGGGGGAGCTTTCGGCTTACCCAGCATGCTGGGCGGACCCGAGCGCCCCCACACCCGGCCTGCGGCCGTCCTCTCCCCGATGGGGAGAGGAAGAGGGCGCCGCGCCTCGCTCCGTTCGTGGTCAGGGAGGCACCGCGCCGCGAAGGAAACGCCGTCAGCCTGAGTCAGATAGAGTGGAGGCCCGAGCACCGGAGCGGAGCGTACTCTTAGTACGTGAGCACCGGAGCGCAGGCCTTCGCTCTAGCTGGCCAGGATCACGGCGTTTACGAGACGGCGAACTTCAGCAGCTTGATCGCGTCATAGTCCGCCACGCCACCGCCCACGCGCTTGGTGGTATAAAACAGCACATACGGCTTGCTGCTGAACGGGTCGCGTAGCACGCTCACACCCTGGCGATCCACGATCAGATAGCCGCGCTTGAAGTCACCGAAGGCGATCGACAGCGAGTTCGCCCCGATGTTGGGCATGTCCTCGGCCTCGACCAGCTCGAAGCCCATGAAGCGCGCCTTGCCGTCAGCCGTCAGTGCCGGCTGCCACAGGTAGTTGCCGTCGGCATCCTTGAGCTTGCGCAGGGCGCCCTGCACCTTGCGGTTCATCACCCAGCTGGCATTCTGGCGATAGCCGGCCTTGAGCGCATAGACGAGATCGATCAGCACATCGCTGGCATTGCTGGCCGGCAGCGCGCCGGCCGTGCCGGTGGCGATATAGCCGAGATTGCCCCAGCTCCAGCTCGCTTCGGCCACAGCCGTGGCTGCCAGGAAACCCGTCGGCTTGTTGGTGCCGTTGCCGGTGACGAACGCCGTGGTCTCCTGCGCCGCAAAGGCCGCGTTGACCTCGTCGGCAATCCACTGGCCCACATCGACTGCGGCATCGTCGAGAAAGGCCGAGGTGGCCGCCGGCATGGCATAGAGTTCCATGGTCGGGTAGCTCAGTTCGGCCAACGTCTGGCTGTTCGTGGTCGGTCGCGCCGCCGTCTCGCCCACCCAGCCCGTCGCCGGCCCGGTCACCGAGATGGGCCGCTTGTAGACCGAAGCCGACACCTGCCGCACGCCCGATATGGCGCGGATCGGCGATACCGCCGTCATCAGCCGGGTGATTTCGGTCTCGGTTTCGGGCGGCACCACATAGCCGCCATCGGCATTGACGCCGATCGACAGCGCCTTCTCCTCGCCGCGCTTCACATAGGAGGCGAACGCTTCCTTGTATTCGCCGTCATGGCGGATGGCCTTGCCATCGAGCAGCGGACGCGCCCGCTCCACCAGCGCCCGGTCCATCGCCGCCTTCTGCCCGTCAAGCACGGCGTTGAGCCGGTCGAGCTTGCCTTCAAGCAGCCCGTCGGCCGAACCGCGCTTCTCGATCTCGCCCAGGCGCTGGTCGTTGGTGCGCTTGAATTCCTCGAACGCGGTCGAGAATTCGGCGAAGAGCGCGGCAACGTCGCTCCCCGCGCCGGCCTTGGTTTCAAGGCCGTCACTGGTCATGTCCATGTAGGTGTCCCTATCGGTTGCGGATGGTGTTGGTGGCGGCCACGATGGCGGCGCCGGTCGAATAGCCTGAGGGCGCAATGCGCGCGTCCTCCATCATCGGAAAAGTCACGATCGAAATCTCGAACAGGTCGATCTGCCAGAGCTTGCGATGCCCACCCTCGCGGGTGGCCTTCACGGTCCGGAAGCCGATGGACAAACCATCGAGCGCCCCGCCCTCGATCAACCGCCGCAGCGCATCGGCGCGCTCCACGCCCGGCACCAGCCGGCCGGCCACGAACAGGCCATGGCCGTCCTCGCCGATGGCGTCCCAAGTGCCCACGGGCTCCTTGGGGTCATGCTGGAACAGCAGCCGGATACGATCGCGCCGTTTGCTGAGGCTCTTGCTGAACGCCCCCGGCATGACGATGTCGCCACCGCTGTCGAGCCGGTTGAAAATGCTGGCATAGCCGGAAAACCGTCCCTCGGCATCGATGGGAATACCCGCCATCAGCGCTTGCCCGGCTTGGCCGCGACCGCCTTGCCGGGCCGCGCCAGCGTCCCCGCCAGGTTCCAGGCGAATTGCCGGAACGTCTGCTGCGCATTCTGCAAATTCTGCTTGCTGGCCATGACCTTAGTCATCCTTCCTGAACAGCCGATTCAAACTCGCGATCTCCTGCACGAAGTCGTTAAAGTGCTGATTCACCTTGGCCATCTCGCGCAGCGCCCACACCAGCAGCGTGCTCGCTCCGGTCGCCCACAAAAACAGCGCCAGATGCGCGAGATCACCCCGCTCGATGACGGTTTTGGTCAGCTCGTCCATGATGGTTCTCCAAAGAGATGGCCGCTTGAGTCCGCTCGTCGATCGTGCAAAGTCGGCGCGAGGGACATATAGCGATGCGATCGACGACCCAGCGCCTAGTGGCCGCTTCAGCGGCAATGCTGCTCGCTTTGAGCCTGCAGGGCTGTTTTTTCGGCCCGAGCAATGCTGTTCGACTTACCAATTTGCCGAAGCCCGGCAACACCACGAACGTCACCCGGCTGGTGTATGGTCTGGACGCCTCAAATGGCGGCCTCACCCTCGCTCTGGCCCGCTATGACCCCACCACCGGCGACGCCGGAAATTGCGGCCGCTACGACCACACAGAGGCAACTTCTGGTACCGATGGAACCTCGTACTTCGTGTTCGACGTACCGCCAGGCGCCTACGTGGTTAGCTTCTTCAATACGTCGGGTTACGTTGTCGACACCGACCCTGCTGCTTTTGTCGCTCCTGCGGGCAAATTGGTTTACGTCGGCGAGTTTTCCCGCTCTGCCACGCCCGATCTAAGGCCACAGATCAGCGGTCCGGAGGGTTTCGGTCCTATTCGAGTGGATCGCAGCGGGCTCGAGGATGCAAAGACAGCGCTTGGACCGGCGGCGGCCTCACTAGAGATGGCCGAGGTGCTGCCTGACGTCCGCCGAGGGAATGCCTTCCTCTGTTCCCTGTAGCCTAAACCCCCAGCATCGCCCGCTTCTCCGCGTCGCTCAGAAACTCCGCCCCGCCCACCCGCGTCCACAGCGCCGCCCGGTCCTCGGCCAGCGCCTCGACGCCATCGAAATCCGGTGCCACCGTGGCTCCGCCGAAGGCCGGCGACAGCCAGTTGCTCAGCTCCTCGGCCACCCGCACCACCAGCGGGATCAGCGTCTGCCGCCACAGCGCCCGGTTGGCTTCGGCGAGGTTCGCGTAAGTATTGTCGCCCGGTATGCCGAGCAGCATGGGCGGCACGCCGAAGGTCAGCGCGATGTCGCGCGCCGCGGCGTGCTTGGCCTCGATGAAGTCCATGTCGCGGGGCGACAGCGCGATAGCCTTCCAGTCCAGCCCGCCCTCGAGCAGCATCGGCCTGCCGGCATTGGCGGCGCCGGAAAAGTTCTGCTCCAGCTCAGCCTTGAGCCGGCTGAACTGGTCCTCGGTCAGGCTCTGCCCCGCCGCCGAATAGACCAGCGCGCCCGATGGCCGCGCCGCGTTGTCGAGCAGCGCCTTGTTCCACTGCCCGGCGGCATTGTGGATATCGAGGCTGGTCTGCGCTGCCTCGAGCGGCGCCATGCCATAGTGATCGTCGAGCGGATGAAACAAAGCCATATGCAGCACCGACGGCAACGGCCCCTCATCCTGGCGCAGCCGGATCGTCCGCCCGCCGGCGGTATAGTCATAAGCCATGGGCCAGCCATCGGCGCCGGCCACCACCTTCATCCGGTCTGGTCGCAGCCCAAAGATGCCACGCACCTCGCCATCGACGATTCCCGCCTGCAGATAGGCATTCCCCGCCGTCTGGAGATAGGCATAAACCGCCTCGAGCAGCTCCCCGCCCGATTGCCGCCCATTGGGCCGCGCCAGGAGCGTCGCCAGCGGATGCTCATCCACCCGTCTGCCCCCGTCGTTCACCACGAGAGGCACGCGATTGGCCGTCTCGGCGATCAGGCGCACGCAGCGATAGACCACCGGGTTCCGCGCAAAACCCTGGTTGACCAGGCTGGCAAATCCCCGATTGCTCCAGCTCGCCGCCCCCAGCTGGGAAAGGCTCAGCAGCGTATGCCCGGCAAAGCTCTTCCGTTCCGCAGGCGTGTTCGCTGCACCACCCAGGAGGCGGCTGATCCAGTTCGGCATGTTTTGGTTCCTTGAGACTGAAGGCCGTATGAATCCCAATGGGGTGCGCACTAATTCCGGCTTCGCCCGGAATCACCCATTTTTGATGCCTTCACGATCCATGCAGGCGTCAGACGATGGCAAAGAAATCTCCGTGGCATTCGATTAAGCAATCGGTTCACCACGACAACAGCAACTGCAACACTGGCAACAACATCGAGACCGAGAACCGGCGCTCCGGCACCGGCGGCAAGCCGCTTTGCGCCGAGTGCGCAAGGCTGTCCTGAACCGGCCCATCAGTTATCACCCTCCCCCTTGTGGGGAGGGAAGCGAGATAGGACTTAGCGTCAGCTAAGTCCGTTGAATCGAGCAGGGTGGGGGTGTCTTTCCGCAAACGCGGTGCTTGTGACCACCCCCACCCTTGATCCCCACAAGGGGAGGGAGACGACTGCGGGTTCGGCTCCCCGCCATTCGGGCGTAGCCCTCATGGCCTTTTCGCCTCAATTCGCTCCACTGGAGCGAATTGTCCTGCGGATCGGCTCAAAGCCCGCGTATCCGCGGTCGCATGTCGTTGAGCAGCAGTTCCGTCACCGCCCAGACCAGCGCGTCGACACGGTCCGGCGAATGCCCGTCACTCTTCCCGTCCACCCCAAACGCGCACATCTCGTCTTCCAGATCAGTCAGTCCATCGGCATGGCTCACCAGCCCGCGCCCATAGAGCGCCGCCACCGGCTCGGCCCGCATCCACTTGCCCCTGGAGGCCCGCACTTCGCGCACCGGCACATCGGGGTCGACCTGCCCGATCAGTGCCCGCACCAGGTCGCCGCCCTGGTTCACCTCGACCACGATGGCATCGGCCTGGTGCGCTTCAAAGGCAGCCACCGCCCGCGCCGCCCAGGTCAGCGGCGGCACCTGCCGCATGGTGCAATCTTCCAGCACCACGACGCCCTCGCCCACCCGTCCGGCCACGACAATGCCACAGGCATCGGACCGCGCCGTTCCCGTCACCGGCGGATCCACCGCCACGACGATGCGCCCGATCTCGCCACCCCCGAACCGCCGGAACACGCCCCGCTGCCACAGCGCCCCCGGATCGTCCTCGATCAGCTCCCCATCCAGCTCTTGCCGACCGAGAATGGAGCCGCGATAGCGGGCGACGATGGCGTTGAGAAAGGCCCGTGCGAGAAACCGGTTTTCGTTCGTCTTCATCCGCGTCACCGCGGTCAGCGGATCACCCAGCAGTCGCCGCATAAGCTTGGTTGCGCGAGGGGTGGTGGTCGCCATCTGCCGCGGCCGCTTGCCCAGCCGCAGCGTAAATTGCAACATGTCCCACGCGGCTTCCGCTTTTGGCCATTTGCCTACCTCGTCGCTCCATGCGGCGGCAAACTGTGGGCCGCGAAATCCCTCCGGATTGCTCGCCGACAGGATCATCGCCTCGACCCCGTTCGGCCAGGTCAGCCGCTTGTCTCTCAGCACCGGGCGTTCCTTGGGCGGGTGTATGTTCAGCAGCCCGCTCTCGCCCCGCACCATCACGGCAATCGCCTCGGTCATCGTTTGCCCCACCAGGGCGATTGGCGTCACACCCTCCGCGGCAAGGCCGCGGACCCATTCGGCACCGGCGCGGGTCTTGCCCGCACCGCGCCCGCCGATCATCAACCAGGTTGTCCAGTCCCCATCCGGTTCGCGTTGTGCGGCCTCGGCCCAGAGTGGCCAGTCGAAGTAGAGAGAGGCACCTTCATTCTCGTCCAGCGCGTCGAGCAGCTCTTGATAGTCAACGATGCTGTTTGAGCTGTTCAATTCGCGCCGCCAGCTTGTTCCTGATGTCGCTCATTTCCTTGCGCTTGGCGGGCCGCTTGGCCCGCTGCCGCTCGTCCAGCTCGATCAGTTTTTCCAGCGTCTTGGTCATCGTGCCCAGCAGGGCGGCATTCCTGTCGACCGGTTCGGTCATCGGCTTCTCCAGTGCACGGACCTGACCGTCCAAAACCCGCATCATGCGGTTGATGAGCGGCGCGATACGTAGCGTCCATTCGTTCCTCAGTTTCCAGCCATGCCGCTCGCGGCGATGCCGCAACTGCGCCTCGGTGACGCCGTGGCGCGCGCAAATTTCAGGGAGGGTCCCATTGTCCTGCTCGTAGTCGAGTTGCACCGCCGCCCAGTCGACCTGCTGTCGCTGCGTCGTCTCACCCATGCCAATGACTCGCTTGTGAATCGCCGCGGCGTCCGCGATCTGGTTCAGCCTCGAAGGCCCGCCGGGTCACGCGGCCGGCTCATCAACCAGGCCATCCGGTCCGCTTCGTGACCCAATTTCGTGACCATGCCTGAACTATAGCCGATCACCGTGACGCGGGGATAAGTCAGGCGATTTTTCTGCAAACGGCCGTGAACCGGGCGTTACAACATCGTACCAAAACAAAACCCGCCCCGCTTTCGCAGGACGGGCTCAACGCGCCGCGTGGCATCCAGTCAAAGCCTGATGAAATCGACCTTCTGGCAGGCAATCAGCTGGCAACCCGAGAGACTCAGCTTGTCCTGGTTGATCAAGGTTACCGAGCCGGACACCGTGTGCCCGTCATACTTTACCGTGCCGCGCCATTTGTTGGTGGCGGTGGCCCGTGCACCCTGCACTACGTGCTTGTTGAGCAGCGCCAGGTTTTCCGGGGTCTGGGCATCCTTGCGCAGCCAGATCAGCTTGGCGCAGAGCGCGGTGCCGTCGCCGCAATAGGTGACCGCGTAACGCGATTCCCCGGTCGTGGTTTGCCAGGTGCCGACCGGGCTCAGGTCCTGGGCGAAGCTGGGCATGGCGGCGCAAAGGGCGAGCGTGGCGGCGGCGATGGTCTTGAGCAAAGTCATGGTCGTCTCCTCGAATGGTTCGCCGACAGCCAAGCCTGAACACGGCGCCGTGGCGTGATTGGTTTGCTTGATGGCAGGATGGCCCCGCCGCGCTGAACCGACCGGGAACTGGCGGTTCAAGCTGGGTTCATCATCACCGCCCCCCGAGGGGAGAGGTGAAGCGCCCTCATCCGAACTTCCGGGCCGCGTCCATCGCCAGTCCCAGCCCCACGCTGCCCAGCACGTCGGTGCGCACCAGCTCCGACTCGGGAAACAGCGCCCGCAGCCGGCTGGCAATGACAGGCACCTGCGTCGAACCGCCCGTCAGGATCAGGCTGTCGACATCCCGGTTCCGCACCCCTGCCCGCCGCAGCGTTTCGGCTATGGTGTTCTCGATGCGCTCGACCGAATTGTGCAGCGCCTTGGTGAGGTCCGCCTTGGTCATGACCGTCTCGATGCGCCGGTCGCGCACCGGAAAGGCAAAGTCCGTCGCCTCGTCATCCGACAGCGCGATCTTGGCGGCTTCCACCGCCCCCACCAGCCGGTGCCCCAGCCGGTCCTCGACCAGCTCGATCATCATCTCCACCCTTTCCGGAGCCCGGGCCTCGCGCTGCGTGCCGCGCAGGTCGCGCAGCGTCTGCGCGTTGTAGAGCCGGTTGATGCGGTGCCAGGTGGAAAGATCGTAATAGGGCGCCACCGGCAGGTGCCGCTTGCCATCGGTCGTCATCGTGCCGAGACCCAGCTCCGGCATCACCTTGCCCATCGACAGCAGCCGGTCGAAATCGGTGCCGCCGACATGCACGCCCGCCGTCGACAGGATATCCTGGCTGCGGTCCACCGCCTTGGCCCGCTCGGGCGAAACGCGGATCACCGTAAAGTCCGAGGTGCCGCCGCCAAGGTCGACGATCAGCGCCAGCTTTTCCGATTTCACCTGCCGCTCATAGTCGAGCGCCGCCGCGATCGGCTCGAACTGGAAGTCGACATGGCGGAAGCCCTGCGCCCGCACGGCGCCCTCGAGCTGGCTCTGCGCCGCGGCATCGGCCACCGGATCATCGTCGACGAAATGCACCGGCCGACCGCACACCACCGTATCGACCGCGCCGTCGAGTTCGGCTTCGGCCCGCCGCTTCAGCTCGGCGATGAAAATGCCCAGGATGTCGATAAAGGCATAGCTGCGCGCCTTGACCCGCGTGGTGTCGCCGATCAGCGCCGTGCCCAGCACGCTCTTGAGCGAGCGCATCAACCGCCCCTCGGCGCCGGTCACGTATTCGGCCACCGCCTGCCGGCCGAAATGGATGCTGTCATCCTCGAAGCCGAAAAAGATCACGCTGGGAATGGTCTCGCGCCCATCCTCGAGCTTGAGCAATTGCGGCACACCGCCGGAATCGCGGCGGGCAATGGTGGAATTGGACGTGCCGAAGTCGAGGCCGCAAACAAGGGTCATGGCATGCCGTCCATCTGGGGAATGCGCCGGGTCAGCGCGAGGACGGGCTTCTTAGAGACTCAGGACACAGCTGGCAAGCTCAGGCTGTCGCTCTCCCCTCTCCCCTTGAGGGAGAGGGACGATCCGACGCGTTCAGCGGAGGATCAGGGTGAGGGGTCTTCGAGCCGTCCCGAAGGGCAAATCGCTCCAGTGGAGCGATTTGAGGCGAGAAGGCCATGAGAGCTACGCTCGAATGGCGCGCTATCCCATGCCAGAGATGTGGAATAGACCCCTCATCCGCCCCTTCGGGGCACCTTCTCCCTCAAGGGGAGAAGGGAAAAAGCCCAGCGCTCAGCATTTGCAGGCCGGCAGCGCGCCAAAGATCAAGCCGCGCGAGCCGCCTTGCGCTTGCGCTCAAGTGCCGGGCGCAGATCCACGCCCTCCATGCGGCCCATGCCGCGGCGCTGCGCCTTCTTCAACGCTTCTGCTGCCGCTTCGAAGAATTTCCGGTCATAGCCGCCATGCGGATTGGTCACCGCGAGGCCCATGCTCAGCGTCACGATGCCAGCGTGGCTTTCCTTGTGCGGCATGGCCAGTTCACGAACGGCCTCGGCGATCTTGGCCGCGATGGCGCGCGCCATCAGGGCCGGCAGGTCGGGCAGCGCGATGACAAAGCTCGCCGCGCCGAGCCGCAGGCAGGTGTCGCCGGCGCGCGGCAGCAACTCGGTAATCGCCTGCATCACGGCCAGCAGGCACTCGTCGGCCCCGTCCCGGCCATAGGCGGCGAAATAGTCGGCAAAACGATCGATCTCGATCACCACAAGGCTCATCGACACACGGCGCGCCGCCGCGTGGTTCCAGCCCTGGTGCAGTTCGTCTTCGATCCGCGCGCCCAGCTTGGGCTTCATTCCTATTGATCGCGCAATCGCCGCCTGGCCATAGGCCGGCGCCCGCTCCTGCCGCACCGGACGCATCGCCCCCAGCGCCGCGCGGACCCGTGTCCAGAACGGTTCAGCCTGCTCTTTGCTAATCGCGGTATCAGTCATGGCCCATCCTAGGCTCGCGCACGGCAGGATCAGGCCACAACATGGTTAACGGTGTGTAAATTTCCTGTCTTACGTATCCCGTCTAGGGTGAGAGGGTAAATTTAAGGCCAGGTCATAACCTGGTTTTCAGCTTATCAAAACCAGGCTATAACCTGGTACCAGCACCATGTGGACCAGGCTATGACCTGGTTCTAGACTACAAAAAACCAGGTCATAGCCTGGTGGAGACGCAGAAAAATGGCTTGGAATCGAAACTTGCAGCGAGCCAGAAGGAACCTGGACAAGAAGCTCCGGGCGTTTCAACCCGCCACCGACCATCAGCCTCCCGCCAAGGGGTGGATCCGCGCGCTAAGAGACTCAATCGGCCTGTCGTCCGCCCAGCTTGGCAACGCGCTCGGCGTTCGATCGCAGTCCGTGGACGACATGGAAAAGGCCGAAGCGAGCGGTGGAATTAGCCTCGACACTCTTCGACGCGTGGGCAGAGCCATGGACTGCACATTGGTCTATGCCCTCGTTCCCAACACCTCGCTGGAAACCAACGTGGCAAGGCGAGCGGAGACCCTGGCAAGAGCTGCCATTTCAGGCGTTTCACACACAATGGCGCTGGAGGATCAGCAGGTCGAAGGTGAGCTGCAACAGCAGATTGCCGAATACATAGAAGACCACATTTCCGAGCGAGACCTGTGGTCTCTGAAATGACTGACCTCTTTGTCGGGCCGGCGGGTTCAACCCCGCTGCCACCGGAGGACCAGAGGGGACTGCGACTATCGTGGATCACCACACGGCAGGAGCTCAACGAGGCTGAGCAGATCAACATCCTGGCCGGACGCGCTTGGGCGCTGCGCAGCCGCGTTGACCTGACGGCAGAACCCTATCTGATGCGCCTGCATCAGCGCATGTTTGGCGACGTCTGGTCCTGGGCAGGCAAATTTCGGGTGCGCGAAACCAATATCGGCGCCCTGCCCCATGAAATTCCGGTCAGACTACGAGAATTCCTTGACCACGTGGCCTACTGGCTCGCCCACGAAACTTACCCCGCCGATGAACTCGCCGCTCGCTTCCACCACGGTCTGGTGCTGATCCATCCCTTCACAAACGGCAATGGACGTCACACCCGCTTGGCGGCCGACCTGATGTGTCGGCAATTGGGTCGCGAACCATTTACCTGGGGACGGAATAGCCTCGATAGCGCCGGCGAGACAAGGCAGGCCTACCTGGCAGCGCTTCGCTCAGCCGACGGGCACGACCTGGCGCCGCTGCTCGCCTTCATGCGCAGCTAAAGCTGCTCGGGCGGTTCCCATTCGGGCCAGTCGACCGCGTGGTCTTCCCATTCGCCGGGGGCGATGTCCTGCTCGGCGAAGGTCCGGCCCCGCGCGGAGACGCCGACATCCACCACCGTCTGCGGGTCGCCCGAGATCAGCGGGTGCCACCAGGCCAGTCCCTTGCCCTCGGCGATACGGCGATAGGCGCAGGTGGTGGGGATCCATTTGATCTCGGTGACATTTTCCGGCGTCAGCTTGATGCAGTCGGGCACCTTGGCTTGGCGGCCCGGATAGTCGGTGCAGGTGCAGGTATCGCCATCCAGCAACTGGCAGCGGACATCGGAGGTGATGAGCACGCCGCTATCCTCATCCTCGAGCTTGATCAGGCAGCAGCGACCGCAGCCGTCGCAGAGCGCTTCCCACTCTACCTCGGTCATCTCGTCCAGGGTTTTTTCGTCCCAGAAGGCCATCTTAATCCGTTGCTGTTATCGCTGTTGCCGGTTTGCTCTTGTCGGCAGCCGAGCGCAATCATATTCCAGCGATTATGTTGCGTTGATCGCTACTTGCGGACAACAGTCCGTGACCAAGCCAGGGGCCGTTGGTGCAGGATCCGTTCTATACCAAGGAAAAGCGCAAGAAATCTGGCGGCATGCTGGCCGCCGATGCGTGGCTGGATTCCTCGCTCTATGAATTCTGGCAGTCGCTGGGCCGCGCCTATACGCGTTTCCAGGATTTCATGAGCATCTTCCATGTCGCCGGCTTCAAGCGGCTGTTCGTGGAACTGGTCAGCGACGGCTTCTCGTTCTTTGCCATTGGCTGCGTGCTGATGACGGCCCTGGCCCTGCCCGCCTTCGACGCCACCGCGTCGGGCGAGTTCAACAAGGCCGAAGACTATTCCGTTGTTTTTCTTGATCGTTTCGGCGCCGAGATCGGCCGCCGCGGCATCCGCTCCGACGATTCCGTCGCGCTCGAAGACATGCCGGACTACCTGGTCAAGGCGACGCTGGCCACCGAGGACCGGCGCTTCTACGACCATTTCGGCATCGACGTGGTCGGCACCCTGCGCGCGCTGATGAGCAATGCCGCGGGCGACAATTCCACCCAGGGCGGGTCCTCAATCACCCAGCAGCTGGCCAAGAACCTGTTTCTGAGCTCTGAGCGGACCATCGAGCGCAAGATCATCGAGGCCTATCTCGCGATCTGGCTCGAATGGCACTATACCAAGGACGAGATCCTCAAGCTCTATTTTGACCGCGCCTATATGGGCGGCGGCAATTTCGGCGTGGTGGCAGCGTCGGACTACTATTTCGGCAAGAAGGTGCAGGACATCAACCTGGCCGAAGCCGCAATGCTGTCGGGCCTGTTCAAGGCCCCGACCCGCTATGCGCCGCATGTCGACCTCGCCGCCGCGCGCGGCCGCGCCAATCTCGTGCTCTCCAATATGGTGGCCGCCGGCTTCCTCACCGAGGGCCAGGTTACCGCCGCGCGGCGTCATCCTGCGACGCCGATCAGCCGGGCTGCCGACGCCAATTCGCCGAACTACTTCCTCGATTGGGCCTTCGAGCAGTCCAAGCTGCTGATCGAGCAGCACCGGCACTCGTCCAACAATTTCGTGGTGCGCACCACCATCGACACGACCCTGCAGAAATACGCTGAAGAGGCCGTCATCTCGACGGTACTCGAACAGGGCGAGCAGTATGACGTGACCCAGGCGGCCATGGTCGTCACCGATACCCAGGGCGCCATTCGCGCCATGGTGGGCGGCACCGACTATGCCAAGAGCCAGTTCAACCGCGCCATCGTCTCAACCCGCCAGCCTGGCTCTGCCTTCAAGATCTTCGTCTATTCAGAGGCGTTCGAGCAGCTCGGCCTGACCCCTTCGGACATGATCACCGACCGCCCGGTCTGCATCGGCGACTGGTGCCCGCAGAACTATGGCCGCAGCTACAAGGGCACGGTGACGCTGGCCTCCGCCTTCGCCCAGTCGCTCAATACCGTGCCGGTCACGCTCTCGATCAAGACAGGCCGCGATCCCATTGCCGCACTCAGCCACCGCATGGGCCTGCAGGCCGACTATCCGGTCACCCGCTCGCTGGCCCTCGGCGTTGCTTCGGTATCGGTGCTCGACATGACCTCGTCCTACGCGGTGCTCGCCAATCACGGCTACAAGACCCCGGCCTATGGCATCACCCGCATGACCACGCTCAATGGCGAGCTGGTGCACGAGGTCGATCCGGATGCGCCGCGCGAACGCATCCTCAGCGAGACCACCGTCGCCAACATGAACTCCATGCTGCGGGGCGTGATCACCGGGGGCACCGGCCGTCGTGCCGATGTGCCCGGCGTGCCCGCCGTCGGCAAATCGGGCACCACGTCGTCCTATCGCGACGCCTGGTTCTGCGGCTTTACCGGCAACTATGTCGCCGCTGTCTGGTTCGGCAATGACGACTACCATCCGACCAAGAATCTCACGGGTGGCACGCTGCCGGCCATCACCTGGCAGAAGTTCATGGCCTATGCCCATACCAATATCGACATCCAGCCGGTCTTCGGCGTCGATTTCGCCATCGAGCCCACTGTCGTAGCCGAAGCCGACCCGGCGGCCGTCGAGGAAGAGGTCGTCCAGCGCCCGCCGAGCCTCACCCCTGCCGCCGCTCGCAAGCTGGTCGACCTCGCTGACCGCTTCGCCGCGACGCTGGAACAGGCTGCGCCACCTTTGGATCAGGCCAGCGTTCCGGTCGGCGTCCAAGGCCTCTAGTACGCCGCATCGTGAACTATAGTTCACAACCTTGACGCAGGGCGCTCCGTAAACTATAGTTTACACATGATCGAAGTTCGCCAGACGGCGGTGTTTGCATCATGGCTGACGGAGTTGCGCGACAGCAATGCTCGCGCCCGCATCCTCGTTCGCGTCCGGCGACTGGAGCTGGGCAATCCTGGTGATGTCAAAGCGGTCGGCGAAACCGTCAGCGAGCTACGCGTTCCCTATGGTCCCGGCTACCGCGTCTACGTCACCCGCCAGGGCCAGGAGATTGTCATTCTGCTCTGTGGCGGTGACAAGTCTACCCAGAACCGCGACATCGCAATGGCCAAGCAAATGGCAAAGGAACTCTGATGACCCTTGAAACCAGCAAGTTTGATATTCAGAATTTCCTCAAGACGCCTGAGGATCGTGCGGCCTATATCGAGTCGGCACTTGAGGATGGCGATGTTTCCCTGATTACCCATGCTTTGGGCGACGTAGCACGTGCCGTCGGCATGTCTGACGTTGCCAGGGAAGCTGGCATCACCAGAGAAGGGCTCTACAAAGCCCTCAGCGACAAGGGCGACCCGCGGCTCTCCACCCTGTTGGGCGTCATGCGGGCACTCGGACTGCAATTGTCCGCGCGGGCGGCAAATGACGATCACACCCTCGAGGCGGGGCTCACGAACGGCTGACCGACACCACACTCTTTACCGGTTGAAAGGGAGCTCGACCCTTCCACGCGTCGGCACCCCTTGCTACAAGCGTGGCAGCCACTCCGCGCGCAGGTCTCGCCGCCCATGCCGTCCTTTGCCTCTCCGAGCCGCTAGACTGTGCGTTTCGTCCTCTATCTCCTCATGATGATATCGGTGGCGCTCGGGGTCGGGTTCGGCCTCAGCTACTATGCGCTGACCGATGGGCGGCTGTTCGGCGTGGCCCAGGTCGGCCCGTGGCACGCCTGGCCCGATGTCGGCGCCAGTGCCCCCAATCCCTATACGCGCGGCCACCTCGCCCGCACCGCCGCGCTCGAGCTGGGGCAGGCCGAGGGCCTGCAGTTCACCGCCACAGTCGATAGCGATGGCGAGCCCCTGACCCGCGATTGCGGCTATCGCATCGATGGCAAGACGCCGCTGGCCACCTTCTGGACTCTGGTGGCGGTCGATGAGGCCGGCATCAACATCGCCGCACCCGATGTTCCCCCGGCCATGCGCAGCAGCGCCATCGCCCGCGCCGACGACGGCGGCATCGTCATCAATGTCGGGACACGGCTCTTGCCGCAGAACTGGCTGGAGCTGACCGGCCAGGGGCCGTTCGGCCTGGTGCTGACCCTTTATGACACCGCCGCCTTTTCAGGCTTTTCAAGCGACGCCTCGATGCCATCGATCATCCGGGGAGATTGCGCGTGATCCGTCCCCTGCTCTGGCTTGTGGGTGGTGTCGTGCTGGGCGGCATCATCCACATCATCGTCATCCTGACCCTGCCCGCGCTGGCCGAGCAATCGGTGTGGAGCCGGGTCGCCTCGCTCGATGCCGACAACCGCATGGTCATCCTGCCACCCGTCCCGGCGGGCCAGCCCAATCCGCTCGGCCTTGATCCGGAACTGGCCTATGGCCTGTGCCGCGTCGACCTCGCCAACGGCCCGGCCTATGTCAGCGGCGTCCTGCCCGACGCGTACTGGTCGGTGGCCCTGTTCAACCCGTCGGGCATCGTCACCTATTCCACCACCAACCGCGACGGCATCGGCCAGACGCTTGAGCTGGGCATCTTCAACGCCGCCCAGACGCGCCTGCTCGCCCAGCAGCAGCTCGACATCGCCGAGGGCCTGCTCGTCGTGGAATCGACCAGCGACAAGCTTTTGATCCTGGTCCGCCTCGCCCCACCCCACCCGGCCATGCGCGCCCGCTTCGAGCAGGAACTGTCCGAAGTCCAGTGCGGCCCACGGGGTTAGGCCCCATTCGGAGCAAGAGGCGGCATGGGGTGCGGTGGAGCAGTGATCAGCTGGCGCTCTGCCGTGCCAGCCAGTCCAGGATCGCCTCGGTGGTTTCTTCCGGTTTTTCCTCCTGGATCCAATGCCCGCAATCGAGGCTGACGACGTCCACATTAGGCACGAAGTCCGCCAGTTTTTCAGACTTCGGGATCACGTCCCGGTCGCCATAGATCATGAGTGTGGGCTGATGGATGATCGGGTCCACGTCCCCCAGCAGATGCCAGTTGCGGTCAAGGTTTCGGTACCAGTTGATGCCGCCTGTGAAGCCGGATTTTTCGAAGGCCGAAACGTAAACGGCCAAGTCGCTATCGCTCATCACCGGCTCGCCGAGCGGCGTTTCTGCTCTGGCGAGGTTGATCATGGCCATGCCCGGCTCGGGCGCGAGGAGGGGCACGTTCTTCCGGTAGAGGTTGCGCAGAAAGCGCGATGCGTTTTCGTCCAATATGGCGTCCGCCACGCCAAGTTGCCGGTTGAAGTGAACGAAGTAGTAGTCGCCGCCCAGGATCAGCTCCAGGAAGTCGATCCACGGCATGTCGCCGCGTTCCTGGTACGGCAGGCTCAGATTGATCACCTTGTTGACCCGCCTGGGATGCAGCAGGGTCAGCCCCCAGACGACCATCGCGCCCCAGTCATGACCGACAAAAGTGGCGTCGTCGTATCCGTAGTGATCGAGAAGCGCGACGAGATCGCCCGCCAGATGCTCGATGTCAAAGTCCGTCACATCGGCTGGACAGGACGAGTTGCCATAGCCCCGCTGGTTGGGGACGATGACATGGTAGCCCGCGGCGGCGAGGGCCGGCATCTGATGGCGCCAGGAATAGGCATGCTCGGGCCAGCCGTGACAGAGCACGATTGGGTTTCCTGCATTTTCTCGTCCTGCTTCAAAGACTTCCAGTTCAACACCGTTGACTGCGATAAGCGTAGGCTGGGGAAAATCGGTTGCGGTCGACACGGCAATTCCTTCTATGGTTTCGGCGATCAGGTGGCGTTGGGCAGGCCTGCTCTTTGGGGCCTGCGGCGCGGCACCGTGATCGACTAGAAACCAATGGTGCCAAAAGCTGGCACCTAAGGGCGGTAGCTTGCGGCATGAACGTTCGCCTTCGACATGACGCCATCGTGCGCAGCCTTCGCCGCAACGGCACGTCCACGGTCGCTGATCTGGCCTTGGAGGTTGGCGTGTCGAGGCGCACTGTCCTGCGGGACATCAGCGCGCTGCGCGACGGGGGCTTCGTCATTCACTCCGAAGCCGGGCGCGGCGGCGGCTTGCAACTCGACCCGCAATCGGTCCAGGCCACGGCCAAGCTCTCTGTCGCCGAGGTCTTTGCGCTGCTCATCAGCGTTGCTTCAATGCGGGCCGCCGGGAATTTGCCCTTTGCGGGTCTGGCCGATGCCGGGCTCGCCAAGATCGAGAAGGCCCTGCCGCCGGACAAGGTACGTGACCTGCGCCGTTTTCTGGATTGCCTCTATGTCGGGCAGCTGTCCCCGCTGGTGGACATATCGGATCTGGCGGCGATGGAGCCCGCATTGCTGCCCGCGTTCGAGGCGGCGTTTCTGCAGCGGCAGCATCTGGGCTTCCGGTATCGTGACGCAAAGGCGACCGTCACCGATCGTGTTGTGGAGCCGCACGCCCTGCTGATCCTGCCGCCGCTCTGGTATCTGGTGGCGTGGGACCCGGCGCGCGACGATTTCCGTCATTTTCGCATGGATCGGATCAGCGGGCCGGAGGTGGCCGAAGGCGCCACCTTTCAGCGGCGACACGTGCCGTTCGAAGATCACGTGCGCCCGGTTCGTGACCTATCCCGCTAAGCGTTCATCGGAGCGGCCGGATGACCTGTTCGAGGCATCCCGCCACTCGGGCTGACATGGAGCAGGTTCCAGACGCTTGTGTCATTCGGTTGTGCAGGTGACGTCACCGAGTCGCTTATAATCGGCCTGGAATGTGGGAATGCTGCCCTCCCGACCGCTCAGGTCCATGTCGTCAGACCCCAGGGCCAGATAGATATGGGGCGTTTCGCTCTCGTACATTGCGTAACCGAGTTCCAGTTTCTTCTCGGCTTTCCCCCAGGTGCCATGGCCGACCAACATTTCATCGGCCTCGTGGGTCGTCAGAAAGCGAAACAGCACTTCGCCGCAGGACTTGTCCTTGGCAACGGAAACGCCGCAGAAATCCTCGCCGCAGGGGGCAATGTCAATTGTTCGATATAGAATTCCCTTGGATGAATAGGCAGGCTTTTCATCGCCTATGGTCCAGCGTCCATAATACTGGTCCATCGCCGCGTGCGCCAAAGTTCCGCTGAAGCTAAAGATTAGGCCGAGGACCAGACGTGCAGTAATATGGGTGCGATGAGCCATCATGAACTCCGATTTGGATAAAGCTAGCCCGCGAATTTTGGCCGTTTTGCGATGGCTGATGCTAGCGCCCCTTGGCGTTTTTGTCATGTATGTCGCGCTGCGCGGCATTTCCGAAAGCGTCGACAACGAGGGCTTCCCCGAGGCGCTGGCGGTGAAGCTGGAACTGCTGCCGATTATTTTCCCCGTTCACATGGTGACCGGTGGTTTGGCCCTGTTGCTGGTGCCGCTGGTTTTGTGTTTGCGCGGCACACGCTGGCACCGGTTGGCCGGGCGAATCGCGGCAGTGGACATTCTTGTCGCGGGCATAACCGCGATCCCGGTCGCGGTGGTCATGCCGGTGACCGCGGCCTCGGCGGCGGGGTTCGTGGCCCAGGGCATCGCCTGGATGATGCTGTTGGGCCTTGGCATCTGGAATATTCGGATTGGGCGCGTTGCGTCCCACCGGGCCTGCATGCTGATGATGGCGGCGGTCACGTCGGGAGCGCTGTTCTTTCGGGTCTACCTGGGTCTGTGGAAAGTGCTCGGCGTGCCAGCGTATTTCGAGGCATTTTACGCGCTTGATGCCTGGATAGCGTGGGGCCTGCCGCTAGTCGGCATGGCAATCTGGCTGCGCCTTTATACCCCTCGACGCCATCGCCCCGCGCCGGATGGCCTCACGACAGCGCAACCGGATGTTGTTTGATCGGTGCCCCGTAGCCGCCTGCTGGACGGGCGCCAAGGGGACACGATGCTCGCGCTTTTGAGGCGTCAGTTCGAGCGAATCTCGTAAGCGGCCTTCTCGGCGATCATGACCACGGGTGACGCCGTGTTGCCCGAGACGATGCTTGGCATGATGGAGGCGTCGACGATCCGCAAACCGCCGAGTCCCTTGAGGCGCAAATCGGGGCCTACGACGGCGCCATCATCCACGCCCATGCGGCAGGTGCCCACCGGGTGGAAAATTGTGGTGGCGATGTCGCCTATGCTGCGCAGCAGGTCTTCGTCAGTGTCGACCTCGGGGCCGGGCAGGATTTCCGCGGGCCGATACTTCGCCAGTGCACCGGCCGTCATGATCCGCCGGGCCTGACGCACCGAGCGCAGGGCCACATCGCGATCCGCCGATGCAGCGAGATAGTTCGGCCTGATATCGGGCTGCCGTGCCAGATCCGGACTGGCGATATGGACGCTGCCGGTGCTCTGGGGCCGCAGGTTGCAGACCGATACCGTTATGGCCGGGAAATCGTGCAGCGGCTCGCCCAGCCGGTTCGTCGAGAGCGGCTGCACGTGATATTCGAGGTCCGGCGTTTCCTTGGACGGATCGGACTTCGTGAACATGCCGAACTGGCTGGGCGCCATCGACAATGGACCGCTGCGCGTGAGCGCATATTGCAACCCCATCCGGGCTTTGCCGAGGGGGCTGTGAAACAGCGTATTGAGCGTTCTGGCGCCCGTTACCCGGTATACCGTGCGTATCTGGAGGTGATCCTGCAGGTTTTCGCCCACCCCCGGGCTCGCGTGGCGCACCGGGATGCCGTTCTCGCGCAGGATCTCAGGACGCCCGATCCCGGATAGCTCCAGCAACTTGGGCGAGTTGATCGCGCCGGCGGCCAGCAGCACCTCGCGACCGGCTCTTGCGTCCCAATTCTGGCCGCCCTGGCGTATCCTGACGCCCGCGACCCGTCCATCCTCGATGATGAGACTTTCTGCCTCGGCATTGGTGAGCAGGCGCAGGTTTGGCCGTTTCAATGCCGGGCGCAGGAAGCCCTTGGCCGTGTTCCAGCGCCAGCCGGCGGACTGGTTCACCTCGAACAGGCCAGAGCCCTCATTGTTGCCGTCGTTGAAATCGGCGCGCGGGAAAATGCCGAACTCTTCGGCCCCCTTCTGCACGGCCTCGAGAATTTCCCAGGACAGGCGCTGCCGCGCGACTTTCCACTCGCCACCCGCTCCATGCAGTGCGGATTTGCCGCCATGGTGATCCTCGGATTTCATGAAGTAGGGCAGCACGTCGTCCCAGCCCCAGCCGACATTGCCCGCCTGCCGCCAGCCATCGTAGTCCGCGGCCTGGCCGCGCATGTAGATCATGCCGTTGACCGAGCTGCAGCCGCCCAGCACCTTGCCGCGCGGATAGACCAGCGAACGGCCATTGAGCCCGGGCTCGGCCGATGTCTTCATCATCCAGTCGGTGCGCGGGTTACCGATGCAGTAGAGGTAGCCGACGGGGATATTGACCCAATGGTAGTTGTCGCTGCCCCCCGCCTCGAGCAGCAGGACCCGCGTACCCGGATCCTCGGTCAGCCGGTTGGCGAGCACGCAGCCCGCCGTCCCGGCGCCGACGATGATATAGTCATACTGGCCGTCAATCTGCATCAGTTGGCTCCGCGGCCATCAGGGACCGCCAGATTGGTTCGCTGGCCGCGTTGAGCCGCGACCATATCGCATAACGCCGGTCATAATGGGCGCGCATGCCGGGTTGCGGCGTATAGGTGCGGGCCGGACGCGTCATTTCCGCTGCCGCGACGATCTCGTCCGGATAGATGCCCACGCCGATCGCTGCCGCCATCGCGGCGCCGAGTGCCCCGGTCTCGCGCGCCTCGGCCACCGTCACCGGCAGCCCCAGTCCATCGGCGAAAATCTGCGGCCAGTGCGGCGACCGCGCGCCGCCGCCCGACAACACGGCCTGCGAGACCCCGACACCCGCAGAGGCGAGTACCTCCACATGGCGCCGGTGTTCGAACATGACGCCCTCGAACAGCGCCCGCAGCATATGTCCTTCGCCGTGCCAGCCGGCCATGCCGAAGAAGCCGCCGCGGAAATGCGCCCCCAGCCGCCCGCCATAGAGGAAGGGCTGGAACAGCGGATCGTCATGCGCGGGCTGGACGGCGCCGACCAGCGCATTGACCGCGCCGAACGGATCATCGTGATGCCCGCCCCGTTCCACCAGGGTGCGGACATACCATTCGAGGTTGGCCGCCGAGGTCGCGCTGTTCTCCATATTGGCGAAGCGCGACGGGCCATAGGCCGCGACCATGAACACGCGATCGTCGCGCACCGGCGTCTCGGAAAACACCTGGTTGATCGACCAACTGCCGGCCACGACCGAGGCCGAGCCCGGCAGCGCGGCACCCGAACCCATGGCCGAGGCGACCACGTCGAACAGGCCCGCCACAACAGGCGTTCCGGCGGCAAGCCCGGTGACAGCGGCCGCCTCCGCCGTCACGCGGCCCACCACATCGGTGGGTTGATAGAGATCAGGCAGCAGCGCCCTGGCATCGTCGAGGTCATAGAGCCGCAACAGGTCGTCGTCATAGGCGGCTTCGGGCATGCGCAGCAGCCCTGCCCCCGACATGTCGGAAACCTCCGTCGCCACGACGTCCGTCAGGCGCCAGGTCAGCACGTCTTTGGCAAAAAGCAGCTTGCCGGCTTGGCCGTAGACCTCGGGGCGATGCTGCTTGAGCCAGGAGAGAAGCATCGGCGTCTGCGATGGCCAGGGCCGCTGGAGACAGATGGCGTGCAGCTGTGCGCCGACGCGCTCGTCGACCAGCGCGGCAAGGCCTGCGGCCCGGCTGTCCAACGACTGGATGCCAAGCAGCGGCTGCAGGCCCTTGTCCAGCAGGTAGAGCCCGTTGCCATGCCCGGCGGTGCCGATGGCGACGATCCGGCTCGGGTCGATCCCGGCCCGCTCGATGCAGGTGGCAATGGCAACCTTGGCGTTTTCCCAGAGTTCGGGGACCGAGCGTTCCACCATGCCGATGGCCGGCTTGTGCGTAGCGCCGTCGATGCCATGCGTGGCCACCTGGCGGCCGGCCAGGTCGAACAAAACGGCCTTGATGACCGTATTGCCCGCGTCCAGACCCAGTATGTAGCGTGCGGTATCAGCCATTGTAGACATCCCAGGCCTGGTCCCCGTCGGCACCGTTGTGAATGATGGCCATCAGGGCCGCCACCACCGCACGCGGATTGGCATGCTGGTAGATGTTGCGGCCATAGACCATGCCCTTGGCACCCTGCTGCATCAAGCGGGCGGACTTGGCCAACACGGCCCTGAGGTCCTCTTTCCCGCCGCCACGCACCAGAACCGGCACGCGCGCCGCTTCCACGACACGGTGGAAATCCTCGGGATTGTCGGTGGGATCGGCCTTGATGATATCGGCGCCCATTTCGGCAGCCAGACGCACCAGGGTCACGATCTTCTCGGCGTCGCCATCAACCTGGTAGCCACCCCTGATATCATTGGGCAGCATAACCAGCGGCTCGATCATCAGCGGCATGCCGTAGCTGTGGCAGGCAGCGCGGACACGGCTGATATTGCTCACGCATTGGCGGAACAGTTCGGGCTCGTCGGGCAGCATGAACAGGTTCACCACCACGCAGGCCGCGTCCATTTCCAGCGCACCGATAATCGGCTCGTCGTGGTTCTGCAGCATCGACCACATCACCCGGTGGCGCTGGGCATTGTAGGGATTGCCCATGTCGATCCGCATCACCAGTGCTGGCTTGTCCTTTTCGGGCCGCGATTGCAGCAGGTCGGCCTGCCCATAGGCCATCTGGATGGCGTCAGGTCGCGCGCCGATCAGGGTATCGACAACCCCTTCCATGTCTTCCAGACCCACCAGGAAACCCGGCTCGTTGCACACCCCGTGGTCGATGGCCACGTCGAGGCACCCGCCATTGGTGAAGAGTCGATTCATTCTGGCCTTGCTGCTGACGCGCATGGCTATCTCCCTGCTTGGTTGCGTTGCGCAAGCATCTCTGCCGACACCCCGTGATAGGTTTGAAGTTCGTTCGTGAGCTTGCCGACCTGCGCGGCGGTTGCCGCGGCATCCCAACCCAGTTCCGCGGCAGCAATGGCCGCTATGGCCGCGATACGCTCAGCCGATACCGCCCCGGTGATGGCCAGCGGCAGGCGCCGCAGGACGAGATCGGCGAGGTCGGCGACATGTTCGTGGCCGATGAGATAGACCAGCTCGGCCGAAGTCAGCGTCGTGCCCGCGTCGAGCGGCGTGTCGTCGCTGCGCCCGGCGCAGAAGGTCAGGACGGCCTCGGCCCGGGTGCCGTAGAGATCGACGAGCCGCGCCGCTCGTGCCGCGGATATGTCATGCCTTGAGACCAAGCGTGCCTCCAGCGCGGCCGGTGCCGGCGGGAAGTTCGCCCCGCCGCCGATCGGCAGGCCGAGCGTATCGGCCACGCGCGGCCGACCCAGCGTCTGCAACACCGCGTCGGCGGTCTGCTCGGCAAAGGCGCGGAACGTCGTCCACTTGCCGCCCACCATGCAGAATTGCGGCACGGGTCCGTCGACGCGGTGCACGAAATGCCCGCGCGAAATGCGCCCGGTAAACTCGTGGTCGCTGCGCGGCAGCGGGCGGATACCGCTGAAGCTGAAGATGACGTGCTCGGCGCCCAGTGCGATGGCGGGGAAAATGCCGCGCAGGGCCTCGAGGATGTAGTCGCGCTCTTCGTCGGTGCAGGAAACGCGCTCGGCTTTGTCGACGCGGATATCGGTGGCGCCGGCCAGCACCTTGCCCAGATAGGGAAAGACGATGCAGACGCGGCCGTCCTCATTCTCGAAGAAGATCATGTGGCCGCCCAGCGCATCGAACAGCTCGGGGCTGTCGAGCACGATATGCGACCCCTTGGTGCCCGAGACGAAGGGCTCCTTACCCGGCTCGGCCGCGCCCAGGCTCACCAGCGCCTCGTCGAGCCAGGCGCCGGTCGCATTGACGATGCTCTTGGCCTGAACCGGCAGTTGCCGGCCGGTGAGCTTGTCGAGCAGCATGTAGCCGCCGCCCTGGCGCATCAGTTCGGCATAGTTGAGCGCCATGCTGTTCGGCGCCATGCGCTCGGCGTCGAGCAGAACTTCCAGCGCCAGCCGCTCCGGATAGCTGATCCAGGCGTCGTAGTAGGTCGCCGAGCAGCGCAGGCTCGGCGTCAGCAGTGGCCACTGCGCGAAGGTCTCTTTGGCGCTGCGAAACCGATGCGTCGGCAGCACTCGCCGCCTGCGCGTGGTCCAGTCGTAGAGCGCCAGTCCGATCTTGATCGGCACCGCACCGCGCGCCGACGGCGGCGTGGTGAGGCCGAAAAAGCTCGCGGCCCCGTTGAGCAGGCCGGAGAAGATCGAGGTAATGGGCACCGTGGTCGGCAATGGTCGCACCATATGCGGCGCGTTCGCCAGCAAGGCATCGCGCTCGCGCAGCGATTCCCGCACCAGCGAGAATTCGCCGTTCTCCAGGTAACGCAGCCCGCCATGAATCATGCGCGACGGCGCGGCGCTGCAACCGGAGGCAAAGTCGTTCCGCTCCACCAGCAGCACCCGCAGGCCCTGCAGCGCCAGCTCGCGGAACACGCCAATGCCATTGATGCCGCCACCGACGACGATGACGTCGAAGGCGCCATCGGCACCGATCTTCTCGAAACTGTCGTGGCGTCGTTTGGACAAAAGGGGACCTCTCGCTGTCCTGCGACAGCGCTCCAATTCTTCGGTTCTGGCGGTTCAGGCTAGCTGTCGAGCGCGACGAGATGCCTGGCGATGGCCTCGCTGATCGTGCTGGTCTCTGCCTCGTTCAAGGTGATCCTGGCGGCTCCCGCATTCTCCCTGGCTTGATCGGGGTTGCGGGCGCCGCACAGGGCGAACGTGATGCCCGGCTGCCGGGCAGTCCAGGCGATGACGACCTGCGAAGGTGTCGCGCCATGCGCGGTCGCGATGGGTGCAATGTCCGCCATCAGGCGCGCCGCCTTGGCGCGATTGCCCTGCGAGAAATGCGGGTCGGTCCGCCGCTGGTCGTCGCCGGAAAACTGCCGATCGGGCCCGATCTTGCCGGTCAGCAGCCCTCGCGACAGCGACGAATAGCTGAGCACCGACACGCCATGCGCCTGACAGATCGGCACGAGCGTGGTTTCGATAGCCCGCCGCGCCATGGAATACTCCTCCTGGATGGCGTCGAGCGGTCCAGCCGCCACATAGGCGTTGAGATCATCGACCGACAGGTTGCTGGCGCCAATCGAGCCGATCTTGCCCTGGCGCTTGAGATCGAGCAGCGCATCCATCGTTTCGGCGACCGGGGTCGTGGGGTCCTGCCAGTGGGTAATGTAGTGGTCGATATGATCGGTACCCAGGCGGCGCAGACTTTGCTCGACCTCGTAGAAAATTGCGTCGCGGCCGAGATAGCGGTGCACGGGCTTCCCGTTATAGTCGAAGAAGTGCCGGCCCTTGTCGGTATGCCAGACCAGCCCGCATTTGGTGGCGATCACCACCTGGTCGCGCCGCCCCTTGATGGCCTTGCCGACCAGCTCCTCGGCCAGGCCCTGGCCATAGGCGGGCGCGGTGTCGATCAGCGTGATGCCGGCGTCGATCGAGGCCTGGATGGCGGCGATGGATTCGGACTCTTCCGTCCCGCCCCACATCCAGCCACCGATGGCCCAGGTCCCCAGGCCGACGACGGAGGCCTCGATCCCGGACCTGCCGATCCTGCGCTTGTGCACGTCAGGCAACATTCTGCTGCGCCTCCATCTTTTCGAGGACGCCGGCGGCGGTTTCTTCGTCGATCACCAGCGAATTGAGATAGCCACCGCGCAGGGCGGCGCGGATGGGCAGCACCTTTTCGACGCCGGCGGCCACGCCGATGACGTTGGGGCAGCCGGCAAGGTCGCTCGGCGCCAGCGCGACGAGCCGGGAATTGAGCTTGTAGTCGGCCACCTTGCCGTCCTCGCCGATAAGATGGGCCAGGAATTCGGCGACCACGCCGCCCTTGATCAGGCGCTCGCGATCGGCGGTGGAGTCGGGATGGAGGTCATAATAGCTCGAGCCCGCCGTCTGGATGGAGCCAATGCCCACCAGGGCAATGGCCGCCTGCCGCGCCAGCTGGAAAGCCTCTTTCACCGAGCCCAGTTCCATCAGCATGTCGCGCTGCTCGCGGCTCTCGGCAAACAGCGGCGCGTGCACGAGGTGCGTCGAGCCGCCAAGCCGCTCCGCCAGGCGCGAGGCCAGGTGATTGACGTCGGTATAGTATTTGCCCTGCACGCCCCCGGTCAGCGGCACCACGGTCACGTCGAAGGCGCGCTCGGGTTCAAGATTGTCGACCACCGCGCTCACCGCCTTGCCGCCGGTAATGGCGATCACGTCGCCGTCGCGCAGCGATTCCAGCAGGTGGTTGGCGGCAGCCCGCCCGACCTGCTTGAGCGTCGTGTCGAGATTGCCCGACACGGTCGGCGCGACGATGGCGCTGGCGAGCCGCGCCACCTGCTTGAGCAGGCGCTCGATCTCCATCAGCCGCTGGAACGGCGACTCGATCTCGATGCGCACCATGCCGAGCTTCCGCCCCTGCGCGATCAGCCGGTTTACCTTGGAGGTCGACAGGTTCAACGCCTCGGCAATGTCGGACTGCTTCTGCCCCTCGACAAAGTGCATCACCAGCACCGTGTAGATCTGCCGCGTGGCTTCGAAGTCGCTGTTTTCGGTCATCTCGTCACCCAGTCGCCTGAACATGGATCACCTGCGCTGCTTGCTGAGATAGTGGTCGATGGTCACGGCCGTCAGCAGGATCGATCCTCGGATAATGTCCTGCCAGTAGACCGATACGTCGAGCAAGGCGAGCGAGCTCGAAACCACCGAAAGCAGGATCGTCCCGAGGATGGCGCCGAGAATGGTGCCCGATCCACCCGAAAGACTGGCGCCGCCGATCACCGCCGCCGCGATGACGTTGAGTTCCATGCCCATGCCGAAGGTGGGCTGCGCCGAGCCGAAGCGGGCCATGTAGATGACACCGGCCACGCCGCAGAGGGTCGAGCACAGCATGGTGGTGAGAAAGGTCACCTTCCTGGTGTTGATGCCCGAATAGGCGGCGGCCTTGGCGTTGCTGCCGGTATAGAAGACCCGGCGGAACATGGTGGTGCGCCGGAGCATGAAGTCGAAGGCGACCACGACCACCACGAAGATCACGATGACGACAGGGACGACCCCGATCGAGCCCTGGCCGATGAACTTGAACTCTGCGGGCAGCGTGAACAGGCCGAGCGGCCGCCCTCCGGTGCCGAGCAGGCAGGCGCCGCGGGCAATCACCATGGCGGCCAGCGACACGATGAAATGGTGCAGGCCAACGCGGGTCACGAAAAAGCCCATGGTCGCGCCCACCGCCGCGCAGGCACCGATGGCGATCGCCGACGCCACCCAGGGATCGACACCGTTGAGAAACAGCAGGCCCGCGATGACCATGGCGAGGGCCGTGACCGAGCCGACCGACAGGTCGATGCCACCCGAGATCAGCAGGATCGTCATGCCGACCACCACGATGCCTTCCACGGCAAAGGCCATCGCCATGGCGCGCATGTTTTCCCAGCTCAGGAAATAGGGCGAGGCGAAGGACATGATGATGAACAGCGTCAGGATGATCAGGATCAGCCCAATCTCGCGCATGCCGGCGAGGCGCCGCCAGCCTGAGGAATTGGCCGCCAGCGCGGGCGCCGCGGTTTCCGACTGTACGATGGTCATGCTCTGGCTCCCTCGGCCCTGGCAGGGTCGGTATCGATCGAAGCCAGGTACATGATGTTCTGTTCGGTCATGGCGTCGCCAGCCACTTCCCCGTTGATCCTGCCCTCGCGCACCACGAGCACGCGGTCACAGACCCCGATGAGTTCGGGGAGTTCGGACGAGATGATGATGATCCCGACCCCGCTGGCAGCGAGATCGCGCAGAATGCGGTGGATCTCGAGCTTGGCGCCGACATCGACGCCGCGCGTCGGCTCGTCGAGGAAAATCACCTTGGGGCTTACCGACAGCATCTTGGCGATCGCCACCTTCTGCTGATTGCCGCCCGAGAGCGACGAGACCGGCTGGCCGACATGACCGCACTTCAGGTTAAGCCGGCGCCCCAGTTCGGTGGCCAGCTGTGCCTCGCGCCTGGCGTCGATGATGCCCCCGGCGCTGACCAGGCCCAGTTGCAGCGCCGAGACATTGGCCGCTATCGGCATGTCGAGGAACAGGCCGTCGCCCTTGCGATCCTCAGACAGATAGACGATGCCCAGCCCGATGCTTTCCTGGTAGCGGCGCAGCGTCAGCGGCTCGCCATTGAGCTTGACCGAGCCTGTCGCCGCCTCGTCGATGCGGCAGATGCCTTTGACGATCTCGCTGCGACCGGCGCCGATCAGGCCGCCAAGCCCAAGGATTTCGCCACGATGCAGCGTGAAGCTCACATCGACGAAGTGGCCGGGGCTCGATAGATTGACGACCTCGAGGATCGCCTCGCCCGCCATGCTGTCGCCGCCCAGCTTGGGCGGGTAGCGGTTGTCGACGACGCGCCCGACCATGGCATTGACGATCTCGGTCGGCGTCGTCGCCGCTACCTCGTGGGTCACCACATATTGCCCGTCGCGGAACACCGAGACGCGGTCGCAATGCTCGAAGATCTCGGCCATGCGATGGGAGATGTAGATGATGGCGATGCCCTGCCCCGCCAGCCGGTGCATGATGGCGAACAGCACCTTGGCTTCCTTCTCGGTCAGCGCGGCGGTGGGTTCGTCCAGGATCAGCACCCGGCAGTCGAGCGTCAGTGCCTTGGCGATCTCGACCAGCTGCTGCTGGGAGATGGACAGGCTGCGCACCAGCATGGCCGGATCGATGTCACCCAGCCCGGCCAGGATATCGGCCGCTCGGCGATGCAGGGCTGCGTAGTCCACCAGCAGCGACGTGCTGGCATTGGTGGCAGCCATGAAGATGTTCTCGGCGACCGTGACATCGGGGCAGAGGGCGATTTCCTGATGCACCAGGCCAATGCCAAGGCGCTGGGCCGCGGCGGGCGACGCGATGCGCACCGGCTTGCCGTCAAGGATGATCTGGCCGCTGTCGGGCTGCAGGATGCCGTCGATGATGTTCATCAGGGTCGACTTGCCCGCGCCGTTCTCGCCTGCCAGCGCGTGGATTTCGCCGCGCCGCAGCTCGAACTGCACGTTGCGCAGGGCCTGGATAGGACCAAAGGCCTTGCTCAGCTCGCTCACCCTCAGCATGACATCGGACATGTCGTTACTCGCATTCCCTGGGTCGCCTGCGCCGGCCGGAAGCCGGCGCAGGATGGTCTCGGAGAGATCGTGGGCCGCCCTTAGCTAGGGTCGCGGCCTTCCATGTAGGCGCCGAGATCGAAGGATGCGGCATTGTCCTTGGTGATGACGGCAAAGCCGTTGTCCACGAAGGGGATCTGCATGGGGTTGTAGCCGGACACCTTGTAGTCGTTGAACGGATCGAACAGGTCCGGATGCGCCGCCATGAAGGTAGCCATGAAGCCCATGAAGCCCTGCATGCCCTGGTTGGGGTTCAGCGCCATGTGGATATTGCCGGCCTTGATGTGTTCCAGCGTCGCCGGGGTCACGTCGGCATGCATGATCAGCACCTTGGCGTTGGCCTCGAGTACGGCGGCTACCGCACCTTCTGCCGAGCCAGCCTCGGGGATCCACATGGCATCGAGTTCAGGATTGGCCTGCAGGATCGATGCTGTCGCCAGGTAGGCAGCGTTGCTGTCCTGGTTGGTCGCCTGGCGGCCCACCAGTTCCATGTTCGGATAGTGCTCTTCCATATAGGAGATGAGCGCTGTCACGCGCAGGTCGTGGTTGCTCTGGCCCGGGTTTTCCAGCACGGCATACTGACCGGTCTCGCCAACCTGCTTGACGATTTCCTCGGCGGCGAAGGTGGCCTCGGCAACGTTGTCGGAGGTGATGTAGGCGCTGCGCTTGGAGTTGGGCGAGTCGGCCGCGAAGGTCACCACGTCGACACCGCCTTCGATGGCGCGGTTGATCGGCTCGATGAACGGGTCGGCCTGCATCGGATGCAGCAGGATGCCGGCCGGCTTCTTGATCAGGTCCTGCTCGAACGAGGCGATCTGCTTGGTGATGTCATAGTCGGGCGTACCCGAAAACACCGTCTCGCAGCCCATGGCCTCGGCGGCCTGCTTGAAGCCTTGGTACACCGGCACCCAGTAGGGATGGGCCGAGACCATGACGTTCATGACATAGGTTTCGCCAGGCTCGCAGCGGAAGCCTTCCTGGGCCAGAGCAAGGCCGTTGCCCGCGGCGGCAAGGCCGACGGCCATGGCGGTGACGACGGCAGCCCTCTTCAGATTGTGCATTGTTTCTCCTCCGGTTGATCGGGACCGCGTCGGGGCAAGCGTCCTCCCGCTCACCTGCAAGAAATCCCACGTTGCGAATTTTATTGCAACGGCCTTGGTGTTAGATCGTTCGGAAGCCGCCGTCAACAATCTTGCACAAAAAATCTGATACTGAAATAAATTTCAGGCACGAACGGTCGTGGTCGGAGTCCGAAGCGGACTCGATCGCGTCGACCGCCGCTCTTCGCAAGCGCGCGTGCGGACTAACATTCGACCAGGCGAGAACGGCTGTTCGAGTTGTGTATTGCTGGAGGCCGACAGCGGTCCCGGCCGAAAGGCGTCCCACCACGACCTCGCCGAAAGCGGAACGGCGGTTTTCGGACGCACTTTTGCTTGGCGCGCGGTCCTGGAGCCCGAGGACCGCCGCGCTCGATCTGGCATAAAGACGGGGACTAGGCCGCCGTTCCGTCAGCCAGAAACAGGCTGGCCCGCTCGGCTTGTGTTGCCAGATGCAGTTCCTGGCCTGCCGTTACCTCGACGTCCCCTGGCAAAGCCGCGATGATCTGCTGGCCCGAACCGAGGATGATGGCGGTGAGGGTTTCGTTGCCGAGGCGCTCCACCAGGGCCACATGGCCGGTCATGTCCCGCGCGCCACCCTGCGTCAGGTGATGTGGCCGCATACCGACGGTGACCTCGTCACCCACCGAAGCGGCGACCTTGGCCTTGGGCAGAACCAGCCGGCCCAGATCGGACGAGCCCACCGTGATGGAGCTGGCGTCGATGGCTTCGACCCGCGCCTTGAGAAAGTTCATCTTGGGCGAGCCGATGAAGCTCGCCACGAAGATGTTGGCGGGGTGGTGATAAAGTTCGAGCGGCGAGCCAACCTGCTGCACGATACCGGCATTGAGCACCACGATCTTGTCGGCCAGCGTCATCGCTTCGACCTGGTCGTGGGTGACGTAAATCATCGTCGCGCCGAGGTCGGCATGCAGCTTGGCCAGCTCCATGCGCATGTCGACGCGTAGCGCTGCGTCGAGATTGGACAGCGGCTCGTCGAACAGGAACACCCCTGGCTTGCGCACGATGGCCCGGCCGATGGCGACACGCTGGCGCTGGCCGCCCGACAGCTGGCTGGGGCGACGCTCCAGCAGGTGTTCCATCTGCAGGATGCGCGCCGCTTCGGCCACCTTGGCGTCCTTCTCGGCCTTGGGCGCATTGGCGATGGTGAGGCCGAAAGCCAGGTTTTCCCGCACCGTCATATGCGGAAAAATGGCATAGCTCTGGAACACCATGGCGATGCTGCGATCCTTGGGCGGCAGGTCGTTGACCACCCGCTCGCCGATCGTGAGCGTGCCGCCAGAAATATCCTCAAGTCCGGCGATCATGCGCAGCAGGGTCGACTTGCCGCAGCCGGAGGGACCCACGAACACGGTGAATTCGCCATCGGCGATTTCGATATCGACGCCCTTGATGATCTCGGCTGCGCCGTAGTTCTTCCTGATGCCGGCAAGCGATACCCGTGCCATGGCGTTACTCCGCTGCGTTTGCGATTGGGATCACCGAGAGCAGGCCGTCGCTGCCCACGACGACCGGTTCTGGATCCATGACATAGCCACCGAAATCGGCCTTGCCATTGTCGGCAAAACCCAGGATGCGCAGGCCGTCGGCGGTCTCGACAATGCGCGCGGCATAGCGGCGGCAGGGCTCGGCGCCGTCGAAGAACGGGCCTGGAGCGACCGTCCAGGGACCGCGCGGATCGTCGGCAATGAGATAGTGGTTGCCGGTGACCGGGCTTTGCGGGTTGCTGCGCCGATAGTCCTCCGACCAATGGAAGCTCGAGGTGCAGAACAGGCAATACCACTTGTCGCCGACCTGGAAGACCTGAGGCACTTCGAGCTGGCCGAAGCCGCCCGAGAATACCGGGGGTTGCAGCGTCCAGCTCATCAGGTCGGGCGAGGCAGCAAAGCCGATGGCGCCGCCGGCATTGGGTTCGGCGGCGTCAGGCACGCGGGCGGTGAAATACATCAGCCAGCCCGGGCCCGCCGGATCGCGCATCACCCAGGGATCGCGCATCGCCCGGTCGTGCCAACGGCCGACGTGATCGACTTCATAGGTGCCGGCGTTGGGGCCGACCAGATCGAGCGCCAGGCCGGTGCCGACGCGCTGCCAATTGTGCAGATCGCGCGACGTGGCATGGCCGATGCGCTGGCGCAGGCCCTGCTCGGCGCGCGTGCTGCCGGTATAGAACAGGTGCCAGAGGCCGGCATCGTCCTGCGTGACCGAGCCGGTCCAGGTGGTGTAGTCGTCCCAGGCGGACGTTTCACTCGGCTTCAGGTGTGTTCCCAGATGGGTCCAGTTCACCAGGTCGTCCGACACGGCATGGCCCTGTGACACGTTGAAATGGCGCAGGTCGGGGTCGCCGAGGCTCTTGTCGGCCTGGAGGAAAAACCCATGCCAGCGCTCACCGTCATGGGTGTACCAGCTGTCCCAGATCCATTTGTCTTTGAGGGCAATAACCATAGTCAGTCTCCGTCAGCCCTTGACGCCGGTCGAGGCGATCGAGGCAATGAAAGCGCGTTGCAGGAAAAGGTAGAAGGCCAGTACCGGCACGGTAATGAGCGAGAGATAGGCCATGATCTCGCCCCAGGCGCGGTTGAGCTGGAAGAAGTACTGCAGGCCCACCATCACCGGCCGGTAGCTCTCCTGCTGCACCACCATCAGCGGCCAGAGATACTGGTTATACATGGCGAGGAATTTGAGGATCGCCGCCGTCGCCAGCACCGGGCCGGCCAGCGGCATGACCACCTTGCGGTAGATCTGGCCCCAGCTGGCGCCTTCCACGCGCGCCGCTTCGATCAGTTCGCCCGGCAAATCCTTGAAATACTGCACGAACAAAAAAATCGTCAGGCCATCGGCAATGAACGGGACGATCTGCACCTGGTAGGAGTTGAGCCAGCCGCGGGTAATCCCCTCCAGCCCGATCCAGGGCAGGTTCGCCGAGATCAGCAGCAGCGGGATGGCGATGGTCTCGAACGGCACGATCAGCGTGGCGAGGATGAGCGTCAGCAGCAATTCGCGACCACGCCAGTCGATGAAGACGAAGGCGAAGGCGGCAAGCGAGCAGACCGCCAGCGACAGCAGCACGGTGAGACCGGTCACCAGCACTGAATTGAACACGAACAGTCCCACCGGGGCGCGCCTGAACGCGGCGAAATAGTTGTCGAGCGAAATGTCGCCCACCGGCAGGAAGGCGCGCAGGCTCTCGGTATCGGTCAGCAATTGCTGATCGGGCTTGAGGCTCGACATCAGCATGAAGATCAGCGGGAAGATGAAGATCACGGCGATCAGGATCAACACCGCATAGCGCGCTGCGAGGCGCAGGCCGTGATTGTCGGCGGCGATGGTGGCCATCACTTTTTCTCCCGGGTGAGCCAGCGCTGGATGAAGGAAATCGACAGCACGATGACGAACAGCACCACCGAAATGGTCGAGCCGCCCGAAATGTCCTGCTTGCCATAGCCGCGCTCGACTGCCTGGAAGACGATGGTCTGGGTGGAGTCGAGCGGGCCGCCGCCGGTCATCACGTCGATCTGGCTGAACAGCGAGAAGGCCTGCATGGTGATGACGATCAGCACCAGCACGGCCGTGTTGCGCAGGCCGGGCCAGGTGACATAGCGGAAGGTCTGCCAGGCCGAGGCGCCCTCGATGGCCGAGGCTTCGTAAAGCGTGGGGCTGATGGTCTGCAGGCCCGACAGCCAGATCACCATGTGGAAGCCCACGGCCTGCCAGATCGACATGGCGATGAT
>NZ_CAMLHM010000021.1 GCF_946479885.1 uncultured Devosia sp. | reverse complement strand
ATCTTCTTCATGCTGTCGAGCCACTACCCGCTGGCCTTCGCCACGCAGTGGAACTGGATCATCGCTTCGCTGATCTTCCTGGTCGGCGTGGTTGTCAGGCACTATTTCAACACGCGCCATGCGCGGAAGGGCAATCCGCACTGGACGTGGCTGGTGGCGGTGGTGCTGTTCATCATCATCGCCTGGCTGTCTACGGCGCCGAAACTGCCGGGGTCTGGTGGAGAGGAGGTGGCGTCTCGTGCGGCCGAACCCTTTCTCGCAGCAAGCCATTTCGACGCCGCCAGCTTGACCGTGCAGACGCGCTGCGGCATGTGCCACACCGCTGAACCGGCCTGGCCGGGCATCTATGAGGCGCCCAAAAACGTGATCCTCGACAATGACATTGCCGTCGCCAACCACGCCAGGGACATCGCCATGCAGGCCGGCTATGCCCATGCCATGCCCCCAGGCAATGTGAGCGAAATGACCGACGAGGAGCGAGCGTTGATCGTCGAGTGGTTCCGCGAGGGTTCCGGGCAATGAGCAGGACCATTCTGCGCGGCCGTGTGCTGAGCTTTGTCAGCGAGCCGCAGGGGCTCGACGACAAGGCGAGCTACCGCTATCTCGAAGATGGCGCCATCACTATCGCCGACGGCAAGATCGTCGCGGTGGGCGACTATGTGCCCGACGCCGATGCCGAGGTGATCGACCACCGCCCGCACCTGATCCTGCCAGGCTTCATCGACACGCACCTGCATTATGTGCAGAGCCAGATCGTCGCCTCCTATGCCGGCTCGCTGCTCGAATGGCTCAATACCTACACCTTCGTCGAGGAGCAGAAGTTCAGCCAGCAAGGCCATGCCGGTGCCGTCGCCGCAGCCTTCTACGATGAACTGATCCGCAACGGCACGACCACGGCGGTCGCCTATTGCTCCAGCCATCCGCGCTCGGTCGATGCCTATTTCGGCGAGGCCGAAAAGCGCAACATGCTCATGGTCGGCGGCAAGGTGATGATGGATCGCAACGCCCCCGACGCGCTCTGCGACACCGCGCAGTCCGGCTATGACGACACGAAAATGCTGATCGAGCACTGGCATGGGCGGGGCCGCGGGCTCTACGCCATCTCGCCGCGCTTTGCCATCACCTCGACCCCGGCACAGCTGGAAGCCTCGCAGGCGCTCGTGGCCGAACACCCCGAATGCTACGTGCAGACGCATCTGAGTGAAAACGCGGACGAGATCACCAAATCGATGGAGCTTTATCCGGCCTCGCCGGACTATACCGGCATCTACGAGGACTATGGCCTGCTCGGCCCCAAGACCCTGCTTGGCCACAGTATTCATCTCAACCATCGCGAGACTGGCGTGCTGGCCGAGACCAGCTCGGTGGCGGTGTTCTGCCCGACGTCGAACCTGTTTCTCGGCTCGGGCCTGTTCGACCGCGAGCGGCTCGCCAAGCATGGCGTGCGCATCGGCGTTGCCACCGATATCGGGGGCGGCACCAGCTATGGCATGCTCGAAACCATGGCCGAGGGCTACAAGGTGCTGCAGCTGCGTGGGCAGCGGCTGACCCCGTTCAACTCGTTCTACATGATGACGCTGGGCAATGCCCGGGCGCTGTCGCTCGAGGGAACGATCGGCGCCATCGCGCCTGGCAATGCCGCCGACCTCGTGGTGCTCAACGCCTCGGCGACGCCCGCAATGGCCCTGCGCATGGCCACTGTCTCCACGCTTGCCGAGGAATTGTTCCTGCTGCAGACGCTGGGCGACGACCGCGCCATTGCCGAAGTCTATGTGGCAGGCGCAAGGGCGAAGTCTACTTTAGGCGGGTTGGCAGCTTAGGCACGGTGTCCTAGGTTGCGCGCGGGCTTTCTTACCTCTCCCTTTGGGGGAGAGGTCGGCGCATAGCGCCGGGTGAGGGGGCCTGTTCTGGCGCAGCGCGCGGGGAAGGCCCCCTCACCCGACCCAAGAGGGTCGACCTCTCCCCCAAAGGGAGAGGTGAAGAGAAGAAAGTTCAGACATGACCAGCTACCTCACGAAATCCGGCCTCTCAGTCCACCCGCTGCTGGTCGATTTCGTCGAGAAAGAAGCGCTGCCGGGCCTGTCGGTATCGGCTGATCAGTTCTGGAGCGGCTTTGCCGCGCTGGTGGCCGAGCATGCGCCCGTCAATGCGCGGCTGCTCGCCAAACGCGACGAGTTGCAGGCTGGAATCGATGACTGGCATCGCAAGTATGGGCCAGTGGCCAATAATGCGCAGGGCTATGAGTTTTTCCTGCGGGACATCGGCTACCTCGTTCCTGAGCCTGATAATTTCACCATCGAAACCAGTGGCCTAGACCCGGAGATCACCACGCTGTGCGGGCCGCAGCTGGTCGTGCCGGTCTCCAATGCGCGCTATGCGCTCAATGCGGCCAATGCCCGCTGGGGCAGCCTTTATGATGCGCTTTACGGCACCGACGTCATCGGCCGCGATGGCGAACTGGCGCCGGGCAAGGGCTACAATGCGGCGCGTGGCGCGGCGGTGGTCGAGAAGGCTGCAAGCTTTCTGGATGATTTCTTGCCTCTTGCTGCCGGTAGCCATCGCGATGTCACGGGCTATCACGTGGTCAAGGATGGCGAGGTCCGTCATCTCGAGGTGGACACACCCTCCGGCCGGACCGGCCTGCGCGATCCGGGCGCCTTTGTCGGCTATGGCGGCACCGAGACGAGCGGCGAGCTGGTGCTGCGCCACCATGGCCTCCATGTCATCCTCGTCATCGAGCCGGGCAGCGTCATCGGCGGCACGCACAAGGCCGGGCTCAGCGACATCGTGGTCGAGGCGGCGCTGACCACGATCCAGGACTGCGAGGATTCGGTTGCCGCGGTCGATGCCGAAGACAAGGTCGGCGTCTATCGCAACTGGCTGGGCCTGATGAACGGCACGCTGGAGGATACGTTCGAGAAGGGCGGCCGGACCGTCACCCGCAAGCTCAACGAGGACCGGACCTACAAGGACGTCAATGGCGCGCCGCTGGTGCTCAAGGGCCGCGCGCTGCTGCTGGTCCGCAATGTCGGCCACCTGATGACTTCAGATGCCGTGCTGTGGAATGGCAAGCCGATCGGCGAGGGCCTGATGGATGCCGCCATCACCGTGCTCTGCGCCATGCAGGACAAGGTCAACAGCACGACCGGCGCCATCTATATCGTCAAGCCCAAGATGCACGGGCCAGAGGAAGTGGCCTTCGCCTGCGCCATCTTCGCCTCGGTGGAGCAGATGCTGGGCCTGCCGCCGCTGACCATCAAGATCGGCATCATGGATGAGGAACGCCGCACCTCGGCCAATCTCAAGGCAGCCATCTATGAAGCACGCCAGCGCGTGTTCTTCATCAATACCGGCTTCCTCGATCGCACGGGCGATGAAATCCATACCGCGATGGAAGCCGGCGCCGTGTTGCGCAAGGACGAGGTTCGTTCCGAAAAGTGGCTGCAGTCCTACGAGGATCGCAATGTGCTGATCGGGCTGGCCTGTGGTCTCAGTGGGCGCGCGCAGATCGGCAAGGGCATGTGGGCCCGGCCCGACGATATGGCGGCGATGATGGCGAGCAAGGCCGCCCATCCCAATGCCGGCGCCAACACCGCCTGGGTGCCGTCCCCCACCGCGGCGACGCTGCATGCGCTGCATTACCACCAGGTCGACGTGTTCGCGGCGCAGCAGCGGCGCCATAACCAGGCGGTGCCGGCCCTCAGCGAACTGTTCTCGATGCCGATACAGGTCCCGTTCTCGCTCAGCCGCGAGGAAATCACCCGCGAGCTCGAGAACAATGCGCAGGGCATCCTGGGTTATGTGGTGCGCTGGGTGCAGCAGGGCGTCGGTTGTTCCAAGGTGCCCGACATCAACAATGTCGGGCTGATGGAAGATCGCGCCACCTGCCGGATTTCCAGCCAGGCCGTGGCCAACTGGCTGCGCCATGGGCTGGTGTCGCGGGACGAGGTGACCTCGACCTTCGAGCGCATGGCGGCGGTGGTCGACGGGCAGAACGCGGGCGATCCGCTCTATCGTCCGATGGCCGAGAATTTCCAGTCGGTGGCGTTTAATGCCGCGCTGGATCTGGCTTTGCATGGGGCGGATCAGCCCAGTGGCTATACCGAACCGCTGCTGCACGCGGCGCGGCGCAAGGTGAAGGCGCGGGACGGGAAGTAGGGTCCTGAGGATACCCCCATACTTGGTGTTGGTGACTCACCCCCACCCTCATTCCCTCCCCACAAGGGGGAGGGAGGCGATGAACATTGGCGTTCGAACTGGCGCCTCCCTCCCCTTGATGGGGAGGGAATGAGGGTGGGGTGACGGGAGCCACAAGGCCGACTGAGTCTTCCCCGAGGGAGGCGATAGAGCGGCTACATCGCATAGGTCGCCAGCCCAAACCCCGTCCCCTCGTGGAAAATCTCCACGTCATTGGCCACCATCCTGGTCGCCGTCCCCACCGGCTCATCCGTCCCCAGATTCCGCGCATATCTTGGATGCGCCCCCGACGACACCTGCAGCCTCAACCTGTGCCCCGCGCGGAATGCATGTGCCGCCGCGTGCAGCGTGAACTCCAGCCGCCAGCTGCCATCCGGCTCCACCGGCGTTTCCGGGGTCACGCGGATCAGGCCGTCACAGACGTTGATGGAAATCCCGTCAGGCCCGACATCGCACAGTCGCAGGAAGAAATCGGCATGCGGGACCCCGGCGCGGGCATGCAGCGTCACCTGGGTCTGGCCGATGATCGTCAGGTCGCCGGCCAGGGGCCCGGACGTGTAGCTCAGCACATCGGCGCGGTTCTCGCGGAGCGCATTGTCGACGGGGCCGGCACCGGTAAAGGCAAACATGTTGCCGCCGATATTAGGCGTGGGATGGGCCGGGTCGTAGCGGTAGCGATCGGATGCCGGTTGCGCCGGAGCGCGTTTTGCGAGGGCGCCATCAGGTTGGATGCACCACGTCTGCATCTGCGGCGGGCCGGGCGGGTAACGATCATAGTCGCGCCACTGGTTGAGGCCCGAAATGTGGATGCGCACCGGCTTTTCGCGCAGGCCGGACGCGTCGCCGAGCAGCTTGGCGCGCATCCAGTTGAGGGTTTCGCGCATGCTCTCGGCCTGCAGGTCGTTGGCAATATGCGTCCAGGGCCCAACCGTCAGGTGGGGCGTGTGGCCAAAGGCCACCAGCGTCTGGTAGTCGCGCAGCAGCTGGTCCAGCATGAAATCGTGCCAGCCGGAAATGAAGTGGTTGGGCGGGGTCTTCGGTCCCAGCCGGTGGCGGTGGTCGATGGCCTTCCAGAAGTCATCATTGCCGATGGCGCTTTCGAACCAGCTTTGCCAGAACGGCACGTCATGGCCGACAGCGGCAGTGTCGGCATGCAGCAGCGGCAACGTCATGGCTGCTCTCGCGGTGCGCTTTTCGACGCCGCCGGAAAACATGGTGCCGCTCATCTTGAGCGGATTGCCGCGCAGACCTTCGATCACCTGCAGCCAGCTCAGCCACAGGCCGAGATGGAAGGCGCCCGAGGGGAAGACTACGGATTGAAACTCGGCCGACGTGACCTTGGTGGCCATGGCCGAGATCTCGGGCAGTTCATCGCAGATGGCCCATTGCGCATAGCCGAGATAGGACGGGCCGGAGAGACCGAGGCGGCCGTCATACCAGTCCTGCGCCTTGATCCAGCGCAGGGTGGCGAGGCCATCGGCCCGTTCATTGACCAGTGGATCGAACTGCCCGCCGGACTTTTCGGTGCCGCGGCAGGCCTGCAGCACGACATGGAAACCGCGTTCGGCATAGCATTCGGCGACCGTGCCGAAGCCGTTGCGGCCATAGGGCAGGCGCATGAGGATGGTGGGATGTGGCCCCTCGATACGAGGGGAATACACATCGGTCATCAGCGTCACGCCATCGTCCATCGGCAGGGCGACATCGCGTCGGCGCGTGGTGCCGTAAAGACGCGGCGGCAGGCCGTAGAGCTTGGCGAGGACGATGCTTCCGACGCTCATCGCCTCAATCCACGAAGTCAAACTTGTCGACGTCGAACAGGCCGCGATCGGTCATCTTGAGATGGGGGATGACAGGCAGCGCCAGGAAGGCGACCTGGAGGAACGGCTCGGGCAGCACGCAATCGAGCGCATAGGCCGCCTCGCGCAGCGCATGCAGGTCGTGCGTCACCGCCTCGAACGGCTTGGGGCTCATGAGGCCCGCTATGGGCAAAGCCAGCTCGGCCGTGACCTTGCCGCCATCGGCGACGACGAAGCCGCCATGCAGCTCGATCAGGCGGTTTACCGCCACGGCCATGTCCTCGTCGGTGGCGCCGATGACGGTGATGTTGTGGCTGTCATGGCCGACCGAGGAGGCGATGGCGCCGCGCTTGAGGCCGAAGCCGCGCACGAAGCCGCGGCCGATATTGCCATTCTTGCCGTGCCGCTCGATGACGGCGACCTTGAGCACATCGGCCGCGAGATCGGGCTGCAGCCCGTTTTCGGTCAAGGCCAGGGTGGCCTCGTCACGGAAGGTCAGGATCAGGCCCGGCTTGACGCCGATGACAGGCGTGCTGTTGCGGCCGGGTTTGGGCTCAGCGATGAAATCGGCTGCCGAGACGGGCTTGGCCTTCATCGAGGACAGACCAACCGTCTCGACGGGCTGTCGGGCGGCGAAGAGTTCGGGGACCACCAGCCGGCCCGCGGTAATGACGTCGCTGACCTGGCAATCTTCGAGGCTATCGAGCAAAGCAATGTCGGCGCGCCAGCCCGGGGCCACGAGGCCACGATCCCTCAGGCCAAAGATGCGGGCCGCCGAATGGCTGGCGGCGCGATAGACATGGTGCAGCGGGCGGCCCATGGCGATCAGGCGGCGGATGGAGCTATCGAGATGGCCTTCCTCGGCGATGTCGAGCGGGTTGCGGTCATCGGTGCAGAGGGCGACGAAGCTCGAGGTGTTCTCGTCCAGCACCTCTGCCAGCGCCTTGAGATCCTTGGAGACCGAGCCCTCGCGAATGAGGATGGCCATGCCCTTGGCCAGCTTCTCCCGCGCCTCGGCAGCCGAGGTGGCCTCGTGGTCGGTGCGGATGGCGGCGGCGAGATAGCCGTTGAGCGCCATGCCCAACAGCAGCGGCGCATGGCCGTCGATATGGCCGCCCTGGAAGGCGACGAGCTTGGCGATGATGCCCGGGTCGCCATGGAGCACGCCGGGAAAGTTCATCATTTCGGCCAGGCCGATGACCTTGGGATGAGCGCGGAACGGCTCGAGGTCGGCGATTTCCAGCGCCGCTCCGGAGGTCTCGAAGCCCGTGGCGGGCACGCAGGACGAGAGGTTCACCCTTATGTCCATCACCGTCTGTTCGGCGCAATCGAGGAAGTAGCGGATGCCCTCTCCGCCCAGCACATTGGCGATCTCGTGGGGATCACAGATGACGGTCGTCACGCCATGCGGCAGCACGCAGCGATCGAATTCGAACGGGGTGACCAGCGAGGATTCGATATGGAGATGGGTATCGATGAAGCCGGGCACGGCGAAGCGTCCCGCGCCGTCGATGGTGGTCTTGCCCTCATAGCTGGCATGGGTGCCCACGATGCGGTCGCCGACAATGGCGATGTCGGTCTCGGTCACCGCGCCGGTGATGACATCGAGCAGTCGCACATTCTTGATGACCAGATCGGCCGGCTCCTTGCCCTGTCCAGCCATGATCATGCGGGTGAGGGTGGCGGCACTGGTCATGGGGCTATCCTGGGTCTTGGTCATGGCCGAAGGTCGGCCCCGGCGGGGCTTGCGTCAAGGGCGGGCGGCGCGATGTCGCGGAACCGGCGCGGCGCGCGCACCGTTGCAGCAGCACAAGCAAGGAGAGCGTCATGGAAACCTATGACCCCAACAAGAGCACGACCGACGTCCGCCAGGCCAGTCCCCGCAAGATGAATGCGCGCGTGTTGGTAACGTCATTGGTTGGCGTCATCGTGCTCTTCGCCATCATCTACACGATCTACACCCTCACCCAATCCAACCCGACCTGATCCGGCCATGCGGCTTGTCAGGACCAAACGGGACGATCTGACCCTGGTGCGCCAGCGCAGCGGCAAGGGCTTCTGCTATCGCGGCGGCGATGGCGCGCTGATTTCGGACGCGGCAACGCGCGACCGCATCAAGGCGCTGGGCATTCCACCTGCCTGGCGCGCGGTGCGGATTGCGCCGAATCCCAAGGCGCATATTCAGGTGCTCGGCATCGATGAGGCCGGACGCGACCAATATATCTATCACCCCGATTGGGAAGTGCGTCGCGAGGGCAAGAAGCAGAAGCGGCTCGCGGCGCTGACCAACGCGCTGCCCCGGCTTCGCCGCCGGGTGGATGCCGCGCTGGCTGCCGAGGCGGGGAGCCGCGAACTGGCTCTGGCCATTGCGGTTGCCCTGATCGACCGCACTGCCATGCGCGTCGGGCGCGAGAAATATCTCGAGACCAGCGGCACGCGCGGCGCCGGGACGCTTTATTCCCGCGATGTTCGCGTCAATGGCAACGAGGTGTGCACCACATTCGACGCCAAGGGCGGCAAACGGGCGGAATATTGCCTGACTGATGCAAAACTGGCCGATGCCATAAGGCGCATCCTGACGCTGCCGGGCAAGCGGCTGCTGGTGTGGCGCGACGAGACTGGCAAGGTGCGGCCAATCAAGACCGAGGCGATCAACGCCTATCTGCGCGAGCTGGCCGGCACCGACATTTCCGCCAAGGATTTCCGCACGCTGCATGCCAGCGCCCTGGCCGCCGAGGCGCTGGCGGGGATGGAGGTGGGCAAGTCCGAAACGGCGCGCCGCCGGCAGATGGGCGAGGTGGCCCGTCAGGTGGCCGATGTGCTGCGCAACACGCCGGCGATTTCGCGCAAATCCTATATCGCGCCGTGCCTGTTCAAGCTGTTTGACACCGGCAAGCTCAAGCCGATGTGGGATGCCGCCGGCAAGGGCCGGCCCGGCCTGCTGCAGCGCGAGAAGCGGCTCGGCGCCGTGCTGGCGGCAATGGGGTAGGGCAGGTTCATCCACGGCGTCATTCCCGCGCAGGCGGGAATCCACTCTTGCTCGCACACGTTCAAAAGACTGGATCCCGGCGTTCGCGGGGATGACACTGTCGTCGGATCAGGCCGCCCCGCGCCCCGCAAACGCCTGCCGAACCTGATCCTCGAGCTTGGCCGGATGACCATCGGGCAGGTCGGTGGCGTGGAAGCAATAGCGGTTTCGCCCACCGGATTTGGCTTGATAGAGTGCGTCGTCGGCGCGGGCGACCAGGTCCGCATCGGTCTGTGCCAGGTCGGGCGCGGTGGCGATGCCGATGCTGACGCCGATCTGGATCGCCTTGCCTGATAGTTGGAACGGCGGCTGCAGGGCATCGATGACGCGCTGGGCCAGCCGCCCCGCATCGCCATGAGTGGTGATGCCGGGCTGGATGATGGCGAATTCGTCGCCGCCCAGCCGCGCCAGCGTGTCCGATGGGCGCAACATGCCGGTGATGCGCGAGGAGGCCTGGCGCAGCAGTTCGTCGCCGGCCTCGTGGCCAAGCGTGTCGTTGACCTGCTTGAAGCGGTCGAGATCAAGCGCCAGCAGGGCCAGACGCGGTTCGCCGCGCGGCAGGTTGCGCAGGGCAGTATCGAGCCGGTCGCGGAACAGGGCGCGGTTGCCCAGGCCCGTCAGCGGATCGTGCATGGCCCGATGCTGGGCATCGGCGCGCTCGGCCTGCAATTGGGTCGAGGCGCGCTGCAGGTTGCGCATCAGCACGACGATGATCGCGCCGGTAACCAGGAGTGCGCCGAGCAGCGCCGGCATCGTATCGCTGAGGATGCGCGCGCCCGGGCGATCGGGTTGCCACTTGAACCAGGCGATGGGCTGGCCGGCGCTGTTGCGCACCGCAAAGGCGGCCTGCGCGCCGGTCACGTCGGGGTTGGTTTCAAAGCGGGCGCCTTCGAACAGGTATTGGGTCTCGAGTTCGCCTGCCATGGCCTCGTCGAGCAGCACCACGGCGGCAAAGACCGGCTCCTCGCCGACCGGTGCAAAATCGGTGCTGACATTGAGCAGCATCGGCATGACGCTGACGATGGCCGGCCGATCCTCGATCAGGGCGATGTCGACGGCGGACGGCGGGGCCTCGCCGATGAAGTTGTTATAGGCGTCGATGGCCGCCAGGTTGTCGAGCGAGTGGAGTTGTTCGATCAGCGGCGCGAGGGTTTCGCGCACCGCTTCGACGGCCTTGGCGGGGACCTGGCCGCCGTCGCGCATGGCGTAGATGGGCTTGCCATTGGCATCGAGCAGATAGACGCGGCTCTGGCCATAGGCGTTGAAGGCGGTGGCGCCGATATTCTCGTTGAGCCAGTCGACATCGCGCTCGGCCACCGCGGTGACGGCCTCGTCCCAGACGGCGAGGTCTTCCTGCCCGACGGGGACGGCAGCCATCTGGTCGGCAAGCGCCTGCTCGAGGAGCCGCGTCTGCCGCGCCAGTGCGTGATCGTCGGTTCGCCCGACCGACCAGGTGACGAAACTGGCAACAGTGCCCGTGGTGACCAGAATAGCGATGACGATGGGCAGCATCACCTTGCGCGAAAACTGCCAGCCCGACGTGTTTGACTGCGACATGAACGTGTCCCCCGACCGTGGCCGGGAGTGTCGGCCCGCTCGCTTAGCGGCTGGTGAATCCCCCGGCAGCGCAGCGAATCGCGGTTAATGGAGGTTTCACGCCGCCTTGGTGCGCCGGCGGCGTTCGGGGCTGTTGGCCTTGTCGGCGAAGATGGCGGTGATGCGATCGTCGGCAACGCCGCCGGAAAACAGAAAGCCCTGCAGCGTGTTGCAGCCAAGCCGCCCCAGGATGGTGGCCTGGGCCTCGGTCTCGACGCCTTCGGCCGTTACCTCGATATCCATGGCATGGGCGAGGGTGACGATGGCCTGGGTGATGGCGACCGAGACATGGCCGTCGGCCAGCTGCATGACGAAGGAGCGGTCGATCTTGATGCGGTCCACCGGATAGCGCTTGAGGTAGCTCAACGAGGAATAGCCGGTGCCGAAATCGTCGAGCGCGATGTGAATGCCCGCGGCGCGGAAGGTGCGCAGGTTCTGCGCCGAGACATGCTCGTCGTCGAGCAGGATGGATTCGGTGATTTCGAGTTCCAGATCCAGCGGCCGCATGCCGGTATCGCGCAGGATATCGAAGACCTGCACCGAAAAGCGCGGATTGCGCAGCTGGGTGGGGGAGATGTTCACCGCAATGGTGCGACCGGGCGCCTGCGCACCCAGCGTGCAGGCGCGGCGCAGCACGAATTCGCCCAGGGCTTCGATGAGACCGGTATTCTCGGCCACCGGGATGAAGCGGGCTGGCGAGATATGGCCGAATTTGGGGTGGTTCCAGCGGGCCAGGGCCTCGGCGCCGATCACCTTGCGCGTGCGCTGGTCGATCAGCGGCTGGAAGGCCACGGCCAGCTGGTCATCGCGCTGCAGCGCCTCGCGCAGTTCACCCTCGATGGTGTGCTGCAGCTGCAGCAGCTCGTTCATATGCTCTTCGTAGACCACGGCGCGGTTGCGGCCGCCGGCCTTTGCCTCATAGAGCGCGATATCGGCCTTGCGCACCAGCTCGCGCGGTTCGGCATTGCCGCTGGCAGCGTTGACGATGCCGATACTGACCCCGACATGGGCCTTGAAATGGTTGAGGTCGAAGGCCTGGCCGATGGACTCGATGATGCCGGCCGCGAGGCCCGGGACATCCTCAGAGCCGTCACGCGAGACCAGCAGGATGCCAAATTCGTCGCCGCCCAGCCGCGCGAGCATCACGCCCTGGCCGACCACGTCGCGGATGCGCTGGCCGACCGCGCAGATCAGTTCGTCGCCGGCCTGGTGCCCGAGCGTATCGTTGACCTGCTTGAAGCGGTCGAGGTCAAGCATCAGCAGCGACAGCTGGGCGCTCATGCCCTGGCGCTCCGCCAGCACGCGGGCCAGATGGGCGTCAAAGCTCATGCGGTTGGGCAGGCCCGTCAACCGGTCATGGGCCGCTTGGTATTCGGCATTGCGGCGCCCGAGTTCCAGGGCCGTGGACGAGCGGCGCAGCTGGCGCAGCAGCAGGAAAACCAGGATGGCGGCCACGGCAAAGGCGACGGCGAGCGCCGGGCCGGTCTGGCGCAGCATCATCAGGCCCGGCCGATCGCGTTCCCAATCGAAAAAGGCCACGAAGCGCCCGGCCTGATTGAGGATGGACCGGGTGGCGCGGTCCGGATTGTCGACGCGGACCAGGCTGAAATTGCCGTCCTCGAACAGGTATTCGCTGTTGAACCGGGTGGCGGTGCTGCCGTCGAGGAACTGCACGGCGGCGATCAGCGGTTCCGAACCGGGCTCCTGGACGATGGCGCCGGTATCGGAAACGATCGTCATGACGCTGACGATTGCCGGCAGCCCTTCCACCACCGCAAAGTCGGACACCGAGACCGGACCGGGCGGGCCGTCGGGCGCGGTGAAACGCGGGGTCTGTGCCCGCACGCGGTTGACCAGTTGCTGGACGGGGCTGGCGATGCGCCGGTAGTTCTGCGGTTCGATCGAAACGCCGTCTTCCATCATGTAAAGCGGCTGGGCGATGGCATCGAGGATCACGACGCGGTTGTGGCCAAAAAACTGATGCATCCACTGGCCGATATTGCGATCGACCCAGTTGAAATTGAACATCAGCTTTGTATTGACCACCGTGTCGTCGCGGGCCGCGACGCTGGCCAGCTCATGCTCCAGCCGGGCGCGTTGCGCCTCGATGACATGCTCGAACATGGTGCTCTGCCGCTCGAGCGCCCGCGCGTCGATATTGGCGGTGGACCAGAACACAAAGCCGAGCACGCTTGCGGCAGTGATGACAAGGGCCAGGACGACAGGCAGCAGAACGGCGGCAGAGAATTGCCAGCGTTCGAGTGTCGAGGTCTTGGGCTGCATCAAATGACCGGTTTCGTACCTTGCGGAAGTCGACCATATCCCAGCCGGAATTGCGGACTGGTTACCAGCAATGGTCCCCGCGGATGCCAAAGTGGTTCAACTCGTACCAATTTGGCGGTTCCCGCCTTCGCGGCGCCGGTCTTGTGGTCTAGAAATGGCGCTAAACCCTTCTAACGAACGGAAACCGCAGCATGACCAAAGTTCGCGCCCTTGTCCTCGAACGCCAGCACGAGCTGGCCCTGCGTGACATAGACCTGCCGCTTGAGGTTGGGCCGGGCATGGTCAAGATCGCCATCCACACCGTGGGCGTCTGTGGCTCGGATGTGCACTATTACACCCATGGCAAGATCGGCCCTTTCGTGGTCAACGCGCCCATGGTGCTGGGGCATGAGGCGGCCGGGACGGTGATCGAGATCGGCGCCGGGGTGACCCATCTCAAGGTTGGCGACCGCGTCTGCATGGAACCGGGCATTCCCGACCCCAATTCGCGCGCCAGCCGGCTGGGCATGTACAATGTCGACCCGGCCGTGTCGTTCTGGGCCACGCCGCCGGTGCATGGCGTGCTGACGGCCGAAGTGGTGCATCCGGCCAATTACACGTTCAAGCTACCCGACCATGTGAGCTTTGCCGAAGGCGCCATGGTCGAGCCCTTCGCAGTGGGCATGCAGGCGGCGAGCAAAGCCAGGATCGTGCCCGGCGATACGGCCCTGGTGCTCGGCGCCGGGCCGATCGGCACCATGGTGGCGCTGGCGGCGCTGGCCGGTGGCTGCGCGCGCGTCATCGTCGCTGACCTGGCGCAGCCCAAGCTCGATATCGCCGCCCAGTATCAGGGCATCATTCCGGTCAATATTCGCGAGAAGAACATCGTCGAGGAAGTGGCGCGGCTGACCGAAGGCTGGGGCGTCGACGTGGTGTTCGAATGCTCGGGCTCACCGCATGCCTGGAAGACCATCATGGCGCTGCCGCGTCCGGGTGGCGCCATCGTCGTGGTCGGCCTGCCGGTCGAGCCGGTGGCGGTCGATATTGCCGGCGCCTCGGTCAAGGAACTGCGCATCGAGAACGTCTTCCGCTATGCCCATCAATATGACCGCGCCATTGCGCTCATCGCGTCGGGCAAGGTCGATCTCAAGCCGCTGATTTCCGGGACCTTCGCCTTCGAGGACGCCAAGGCGGCGTTCGACCGTGCGGTCGAGGCACGGCCTGATGATGTGAAGCTGCAGATCAGGGTGGCCGCGGAGTAATCAGTAGACCTCATCCTGAGCCCGTCGAAGGGCGAGGTCGTGGCACGATTGGCCGCCCGACCTCGTGGTTCGACAAGCTCACCATGAGGGCTCACAGACTTTGGGGAGAAAGAGATGGACTTGAACCTGCGCGACAAGGTTGCCGTCATCACCGGCGGCACGGTTGGCATCGGCCTTGCGGTGGCCGAGGGGCTGGCGGCGGAGGGCGCCAATCTGGTGCTGGTCGGCCGCAACGGCGGGCGAGCCGAGGACGCGGCCGTAGCGGTGGCCCAGAAATTCGGCATCATTGCCACGGCCATCGCTGCCGACGTCGCGACATCGGCGGGATGCGATGCTGTCATCAAGGGCACGATCAAGGCCTTTGGCGGCGCCGATATTCTCATCAACAATGCCGGGACCGGCTCCAACGAAACCATTGCCGAGGCCGATGACGCCAAGTGGCAGTATTACTGGGACCTGCATGTCATGGCCGCGGTGCGGCTGGCGCGGGGGCTGGTGCCATCAATGAAGCGGCGGGGCGGCGGCGTGGTGCTGCACAACGCCTCAATCTGCGCCGTGCAGCCGCTGTGGTACGAGCCGATCTACAACACCACCAAGGCAGCGCTGATGATGTTTTCCAAGACCCTCGCCAACGAGGTGGTGGGCGACAATATCCGCGTCAACACGATCAATCCGGGCCTGGTGCTGACGCCCGACTGGATCAAGACCGCCAAGCAGATTGCCGGCGAGGACGGCTGGCAGGCGCATCTGCAGGGCGTGGCCAACGAGGCCGGCGGCATGAAGCGCTTCGCGACGCCCGAGGAACTGGCGAACTTCTTCGTCTTCATGTGCTCGGACAAGGCCAGCTACTCCACCGGCAGCACCTATTTCGTCGACGGCGGCTGGCTGAAGACGGTGTAAGGCGCCTTCACCTCTCCCCCCAAAGGGAGAGGTGAAGAATGGTGTCGGAACCAAGGCCGGGCTTCAGGGTTGTCCCGCTAGCGTCACAGATCCCGGAAGCTCGCCATGGATGTCGGCAATGGAATCGGCTTCGTCGAGACCTTTCTACCCCAGCACATCATTGCCATTCGCCTGCTGATTGCGGCGGCGCTGGGCGCGATGATCGGTTTCGAGCGGGAGTGGAACACGGCGGAAGCCGGATTGCGCACGCATATCCTGATAGCGACTGCCGCCGCGCTGTTCACCATCCTGGCCTTCGAGATATTCCACACCATCCAGGGGGAGGGCACCTCCAGTCCCGACCCGATCCGCGCGGTGGAAGCGGTGACGGCCGGTATCGCCTTCCTGGGCGCGGGCGCCATCTTCAAGAGCGGCAATACCGTGCAGGGGCTGACGACGGGCGCCGGCATGTGGCTGGCAGGTGCGGTCGGCGTAGCGGCGTCTCTGGGCTATTACCTTATCGCGCTGGGTACGGCCATGCTCGCCGTGGTGGTGCTGGCGGCGCTGCGGGCACTCGCGCACAATGTCATTGGTGGCGATATGCACGCGGATGATGACAAGCCTGCCGTGAAAGCGGGCCGCGGGGAGAAGCGCTAGTCCTCGACATCGGCGCTGAGGGACGAGCGCGCTGCCGAAATGCTTCTCCCCCCGTGCGGACGCGACCGGGAGGTGTCGCGACCGCGCCCACACGCCGGCCCCCTTGGAGTAGGGCCGACGCCCCCTTCAGCCGCTCTGCAACGGGCCGAAGAGGAAGAAAGTGGCCGGAGGAACGCTTGGGAATGCAGGAACGGTTCGAAAACCGCCATGCAGCGCTCCTGCCGGCCGAGGCATGTAACCTGTGGACGCAGGCGTTACATGCCAACCGCATCCAGGCGCTGATTGCGCGCCCAGAAACTGACGATGCCAGCCGCTTCGCGCCGATAGGCGTCGCGATCGGAATGGCGAAAGAACACACCCGAGGCGCCGGCTTCGTGCAGGGCCTCGCGACCCTCGCGATCGAGCGGCGGCGCCATCACCACGACGGGCACGCCTTTCTGGCGGGCCAGCGACTGGATGGAGGAAGTGAATTCGAGGCTGGCGCTGCTATGCGCCTTGAGGTCGACAATAAGCAGGCTGGGCCAATCGGCGGCCGGGTCGCTCAGCACCCTGGCCAGAGCCCGCCGGCCTTCCAGCGCGCCGCCAAGCCACCGGACTTCGGGCGAGCTATGGGCAAGCAGCATCCGCGTCAGCAGATGCGCTGAATGCTGGTCGTCGTCCACCAGCGCCAGATATGGCATGCCGTCCATGTGGTCGTTCAATACACACCCCGTTGTCCGCCCGCCGGCGGGACAATGCGATAAGGAAACACGCGCCTGCCGTCCTGCGGGGACAACGGGCGCTTCTGTTCTAAACTAGGTGGTCAATTGGCTTCGGTCGGGGCCTAACCGGCGCGAAGCAGTGCCGGCAAATAACGCCGACGGCGGCCGTATGATGCAATCACGACCTGTGGAATAGGCAAAGTTAGGTAAAGTCGATGTAACACAGTCTTGTGTTTTACATGTAAATCGTCACTATTTCGTCGTACCGGGAGGCGTGGTTGACCGATCCTGCGCCGCAGAGCGAGGCAGTCCAGACCGCACTCGAGCGCCTGCTCGCGTGGCCGGAAATTGCGCGCTCGCCGCAGCTCGGCCGGTTCTTGGCCTACATCGTCCAGCGCACGCTCGAGGGCAACGAGCAGGCCATCAAGGCCTATTCCATCGCCGTCGATGTGTTCGGCCGCCCGGCCGATTTCGACCCGCAGGCCGACCCCATCGTGCGGGTGCAGGCGCGCCGGCTGCGGGCCCTGCTGGACGACTATTATGGTGGGCCGGGCAGCGGGGACGCCGTGCAGATTCGCCTGCCGGTGGGTCGCTACATCCCCGAATTCACGGCGGTGCCCGTGCATGATGCGCCTGTCACCAGGCCCGCCATGCCCGAGGCGCCCACGCGGCGCGGAGCAAGTCCACGCTATGGTCGCCCATGGCTCATCGTCGTTGCCGTGGTGCTGGGCCTGGCAGCCACCGCCTATGCCTTCAATGCGTGGTGGCGCACCGGGCCAGGTGTGATGGGGGCCGTGCAGCGGCCCACGGTGACCGTCGTCGAATTCCAGGACCTGGCGTCCAACGAAACCGCGTCGCTCCCGGTGGCAGGCCTCGCCATCGAGCTGGTCACCGATCTGGAGCAGTTCGGCAATATCGAGGTGCGCTATGGGGCGGGTGGGGAGGCCGGCGGCGCAGTGGCCGGCCTGCCGGCCAGCGACTACGTGCTGGCAGGCATCGCGCGGCCTGATGGCGATGTTGTGCAATACAGCGCCATCCTGACCGAGGGCCGTACCCACGCCGTGGTGTGGAATCACACGCTCGTGGTGACACTGGGCGACGCCATGCATGCCGATGTGCTCGATACGGTGTCGCGATCGCTCAGCCTCGTGCTCGGCAGTCCGCGCGGGCCGCTGCATGTGGCGGCGCGGCAATATCTGGCGTCGGCTTCCGCCGATGCTGGGGAGATCAATCCCTATCTCTGCCGGGTCCTGTTCGATCTCTATCGCGAGACTGGCAGCGAAGGCGCGGCGGAACGGGCGAGCAAGTGCCTGGCGGCGCTGCCCGAGGCCGATCGCGCCGAGGCCGCCACATTGGCCGCGGCGGCTGTTCTATTGGCCGAACAGCCGGGGACGGCCGATGGGGCCGGATCGGCGATCGATCTGCAGCGCGTGGCGGCCGCCGATCTGCAGCAAGCCATGGCGCTCGACCCCGTGAGCGGCTTCGTCTGGGAGCAGCAGGCTCGCCTGCATGAAGCGGTGGGGGACCTGGTCCAGGCTCGTGCCGACTACAGCTCGTCGGTGCAACTCAACCCGGCCAGCGTTGATGCCCTTGCGGCCTATGCGCGGTTCCTGGCCTTTGGCGGGCATCTGGCGGAGGCCGAGGGCATGGCGGTCGATGCGGTCAAGGGCTCGCCCAATCCGCCGGCCTGGTACCAGGGCGTTCCGGCCCTTCTGGCGCTGCGCGACAACGATTTTGCCGGTGCGACCGCCTATGCCGAGCTCTATGCCGAGGCCGATCCGGAACTGGGGCCGATCCTCGCCATCATGGCGGCGCAGGGCTCGGGCGATAGTGCCGTGGTCAGCCGCTACCTGCCGCAGGTGCTTGGCGTGGCCGCGTTCCGAGCCCAGGGAATCTTGCCCCGGCTGCGCGAGCGCATCAGCGATGGCTCGATGATGGACGCCATTCGCACCGCACTGGTGCGGGCCGGCGTGCCGGCGGCGGCGCTGATCCGCGCCTTCTAGCGCGCGACTAATGGGTCGACGATTGCGAGAACAGGTTGATGACCAGCACGCCAGCCAGGATGAGGCCGATGCCGACAAGCGCGGGCAGGTCCAGCGACTGGCCATAGACGAAATAGGCGATAACAGAGATCAGGACAATGCCGGCGCCTGACCAGATGGCGTAGCCGATGCCCACGGGAATGGTCTGCAGGGCCAGCGAGAAGAAGTAGAAGGTGATGCCGTAGCCCACCACGACGACAATGGTGGGGACGAGCTGGGAAAAGCCGGCCGAGGCGCGCAGGAACGAGGTGGCGATGACCTCCCCGACTATGGCGATGGCGAGATAGAGCAGGCCGGGCATGGTGTCTCCGTCAGCCGAAAGTGGCTTGCGCGAGGTCGACGAAACGCAGGCCGCGCTCCTCGAAATTCTTGAACTGGTTGTAGGACGGTGCGCCCGGCGACAGGATGACGACGTCGAAGTCGCGGCGGCGCGCATGCAGGATCTGCATGGCTGCTTCGAGGTTGGGTTCGGCGAAAACGACGATATGGGGGGCAGCGGCGCGGGTCGCGGTGGCAAGCCGCGCGCCGGTCACCGGCAGGCAGACCAGGGTGGTCACGCCATAGAAGGCCAATAGCGTGCTCAGCTCGCCGTAGTCCTGCTGGCGTTCATGGCCACCGGCGATCAGCGCCAGGCGGTAGCCGCGATAGGCGGCAAGGGCTGCCTTGGTGGCTTCGGGCGTCGTAGAAATCGAGTCATTGACGAAAATGGTGCCGCCAAACTGGTGCTCTTCCAGCCGGTGGGGCAGGGGCACGAAGGCGGCTATGCCGCGCACGATGCCGTCCAGCGTGGCGCCGGCCGCCAAAGCGATCTGCGCCGCCAGCCGGGCATTGTCGAGATTGTGGGTGCCCTTGAGGCGCGAGCCCATCACGGCCTTGTCGATGGCGGCGGACTGCTCCGGCGTCAGCTCGCCGAGCAGCCGGCGATGGTCGCGCACCGCGGCGGCGACCAGGGCATTGCCCTTGGCCGCGGCACCCAGGGCCACCGGAAAGCCGCCATCGCGATCGATCAGGTGCAACTTGTCCTTGAAGTAGCGGTCGACCGAGCCATGCCAGTCGACATGTTCCGGATAGAGATTGGTGATGGCCGCGATATCGGGCAGGAAGTTCATATCCGAGGTCTGGTAGCTCGAGAGCTCGAAGACGACGACCGGGTGGCGATCGGCGATCTCGAGCGGGGCGACCCCGACATTGCCGGCCAGGCCCGCATCGATGCCGGATTTGGTCAGCATCAGGTGCACGAGCGTCGCGGTGGTCGATTTGCCCTTGGTGCCCGAAATGGCGATGACCGTGCGGTCCACGCGATAGGCGGAGCCCCAGAGATTGAGGTTGGACGTCACCGGAATGCCGGCGTCGCGGGCGATGTCGAACACGTCCTTGTAGCGCGATACGCCGGGACTTTTGACGATCAGCCCGAACCGGTGGGCATGGATCGCGTCCGGCAGGTCCGCGGCGGCGATCATTTCGGTGTCCGGGATGTCGGCGTCGCCGCTATCGACGGTGACAAAGACCTTGAGGTCGGGCTGGCGTGCCTTCAGGAACGCCCGGGTCGAGGCCGCCTCGCGGCCGGCGCCATAGAGCAGGACCGGTTCCTCAAACCGCATAGGCAGCCACCTTGGCGGCCAGGGCCGGCGGAATGTGGTGATCGTGGCTGTCGGTGAGGCATTCGGCCATGGCCAGTTGCAGCTTGGGTTCGCCATATTGGGCGAAAAGGTCCGCCTTGACGGCCTTGACCACCGCCGCCTCGTGCCAGTCGGCATGGCGGGTCAGGGTATAGAGACAGGCGGCCGCTTCGAGGATTTCCCCGACGCATTCCCAGGGCTTCTGCCCGGCCAGCCCGGCCAGTTCGCGGAACGAGCCTTCGTTGGCCTCTATGTCGAGCAGGTTCTTGCCGAAAATGGACAGCAGGCGATCCTTGGCCATGAAGGGCGCAAAGATCAGGAAGACGAAGTGGCATTTCGGGCATTCGCCGCACCAGAGCGGGCCGTCATTGCCGGTCAGCCGGAAATTGCGGTTGCAGCTCGAAAAGACGTGGTCGAACTTGCTCTCGTGGGTGAAGAGCGAAGCGATGCGCGCCTCCGAATAGGGCCGCAGCAGCGAGAAGTATTTCAGCGCGCCGCCGGTGGCGTCTGACAGGATCGAGGCGATCAGCAGCTCGAAGCCGAGCGATTTGGAATATTGGTGATTGGTCTCGCGCCCGTCGAAGGTGACATTGCCCTCGCTGGCGGAGCGCTCATTGCTGAGCACGATCTGGTTGTAGCCATAGAGCAGGGCGCAGAGCGCCGCGATCATCGAGTTGATGGCCGTCGAGGGCACGTGGCCGTTGTAGAAGCCCGGTTCCTTGCCCAGCCGGATCATTTCGGCGTCGAGCGTGCGCGTCACATAGACCGGCTTGGTGCCGATCTTGTCGACCGAGGTGAGGATCGGCCCCTTGGGATTGACGGCAAAGGGGGTGAACTGGACGCCGGCATGGCTCAGCAGGTCGACGCTGACCAGCGAATCCTTGCCGCCGCCAATAGGCAGCAGGGTGCGATCGGGCAGGGCCGGGGCGGGCCGCGTCGACTCGATGTCGTTGGGCGCATGAATGGTCAGCTTGCCGAAGCGCATGAGATTGTTGCGGGCATAGAACTCGCCCAGGCCATTTTCAAAGACGTCGATGGCAAAGGCCCGCTCCGCCTCGCTGAGGGCGATGTTGGGAGCGACGATCTCGAAGGGGGCCCGGAGCTTGAAATAGCTGACGCCCAGAACGACGGCGGTCAGGTCCAGCAGCTTGCGGAAAGCCGGGCCTTCTGCGGCTATCGCGTCGGCGCCCGCCGGAAAGCCGAGGGTCTCGATGAAATGCAGGCCGTCCAGCCCATAGCCGAAACTGGCCTTGCCCGTCGCGGGATCGAAGGTGGGGCGCTCGATGAGAAATTGTTCGGTCAAGGCTTGGATCACTCGCGGGGTTGGCTCACCATATAGGTGATTTGCCGCCGTGGCGGGAGTGGGGCACTTTGCATGTCAAAACGGAGGAGCAGGCCATGCGCGTCGTCGTATTCGTAAAGGCTACCGCGGACAGCGAGGCCGGCATCATGCCGCCGAACGAGCTGCTGGAGGCCATGGGCAAGTACAATGAGGAACTGGTCGATGCCGGCATCATGCTGGGCGGCGACGGGCTCAAGCCCAGCTCGCAAGCCAAGCGCGTCGCCTTTGACGGGGCCAGCCGCATGGTGATCGACGGACCATTTGCCGAGACCAAGGAGCTGGTATCGGGCTACTGGATCTGGGAGGTGCGCGACATGGACGAAGCTGTCGCCTGGGTAAAACGCTGCCCCAATCCGATGCTGGGCAAGAGCGAAATTGAGATCCGCCCGGCCTTCGAGATGAGCGACTTCGCCAATGAGATGACGCCTGAGGTGGAGGAAATCCACAACCGCGTCCGGGACAAGACCGAAGGGCGGTAACGACCGCGGCCACCCCCGCCGAGGCGCCATTCGTTGCGCGGTTGAATCATTTCGGGAACATTTGGATCGGACCTCCGTCCAATGGATGAGCCGAGTAGGTGGCGTTGCGCCGCCTCCGGACTCCATTGCCAGGAGATTCAAGTGATCAGAAATACGATAGTGGCCGCCCTTCTCGTTCTGGGCATGACGGGCGCGGCAGCGGCGCATGATTCACCGCTCAGCGACGCGCAGGTTGCCCACATTGCCTATACCGCCGGCCAGATCGACATCGCCGCGGCCGAACAGGCACTGGCCAAGAGCAGCAATGCCGCCGTGATCGAGTTTGCCAACCAGATGGCCCGGGACCACAAGGCGGTCAACGATCAGGCGCTGGCGCTGGTTGAAAAGCTCGGCGTCACGCCCGAGGACAATGCCACCAGCCAGGCCCTGGCGGAGGCGGCGAAGGCCAAGCAGGCCGAACTGGGCGCGCTCGAGGGCGCGGCGTTCGATGCGGCCTATGTCGCCAATGAGGTCGCCTACCATCAGACCGTGAACACGGCGCTCGAGACCACGCTCATCCCGGCAGCACACGACGCCGAGCTCAAGGCTTTGCTCGAAACCGGCCTCGTGCTGTTCGCCGAGCATCAGGCCCATGCCGAGCACCTGGCCGCGACGGTGGATTGAGCCATGCGACGCTCTTTTTCTGCCTTGCTGCCATTGCTGATGCTGGCCCTTGCGGCCAGGCCGGCATCGGCCGCAGACTATGTCGTTGTGGTCGACAAGATGGCGTTTGGCGCCTTGCCCGCCCAGTTGCATGTTGGCGATACGATCACCTGGAAGAATGATGACCTGTTCCGGCACACAGTCACCGCCCGGGATCGCTCCTTCGACGTGGACCTGCCGGTCAAATCCGAGGTGGTCATGCCGCTGACGGCTGCCGGGCAGTGGGACTTCATCTGCAAGTTCCACCCGGGCATGACCGGTACGCTGACCGTCTTGCCCTGATCGATACCTGGCCGCCGGCCCAGCCGGCGTCCAGCCACCAGCCGAGGAAACAGAGGAGCAAGGACATGGCTTTGCAGGCGGTCCGCCAGGACCACGACATCACTGGTCTTGCCGATGGGGCGCTGGTCGAGCTGGCGCGCCGCCGGCACGAACTGGCCATTCGCACCCTGATCCAGCGCTACAACCAGCGCCTGTTCCGCGCAGCCCGCGCGATCCTGCGCAGCGACAGCGAGGCCGAGGATGTGGTGCAGGCGAGCTACGTCAAGGCATTCACCCATCTCGATGGCTTCCGGGGCGAGGCGGCATTTTCGACCTGGCTCACCCGCATAGCGCTCAACGAGGCCCTGGGCCGGGCGCGGGATCGGCGACCAATGGTGGGCGTCGAACATATCGAAACGCAACAGGCGGAGGGCGGGGCGATCGTGCTGTTTCCCATGAGCCCGGTTGTCGACCCGGAGGCCGAAATGTCGCGCCAGGAAATCCGCGTGCTTCTCGAACGCGCCATCGATGAGCTGCCGGCCCCGTTCCGTACCGTCTTCGTGCTGCGGGACGTGCAGGGCCTGAGCGTCGAGGACACGGCGGCGCATCTCGACATCAAATCCGAGACCGTCCGCACCCGGCTCTACCGGGCAAGGCGGCTGCTGCGCACCTCCATCGAGCAGCAGGCCAGGGGAACCTTCGCCTCGCTGTTCCCCTTCGACGGCGCGCGCTGCGTCTCAATGGCCGACCGGGTGCTGCACGAGCTGTCGTCAGCGGCGGGACCGGCACAGGCTTGAGCTTTGCAGCCGAGGCCTGTCCGCCAGCGCCCGTCGCGCGCGTTTCAGCCTCCGGGCTTGCCTCGATTGGCAAAGGCCGATCAGATGCGTCCCATGTTGTGAGGAGGAAGCAATGTCATCCAAGCCACCCTACCGCGCCGATATCGTCGGCAGTTTCTTGCGGCCCGCTGCCCTTAAGGCAGCCCGTAAGGCGCGTTTCGAGGACAAGACGCTGTCTGCCGAGGACCTGAAGGCGGTCGAGGATGCCGCGATCATCGACGTTATCCGCATGCAGGAGGCCGCCGGCCTCAAGGCCGTCACCGATGGCGAGTTTCGCCGCGCCTGGTGGCATTTCGATTTCATGGGCATGCTGGATGGCCTCGAAATCGTGCGGCGCGACAGCGGCGCCATCCAATTCCACGGCGTCAAGACCAAGGCGGATGTGCCGATCATCACCGGCCGGCTCGACTTTCCCGACGACCATCCGATGCTCGAGCATTTCAAGTTCGTGCAAAAGCACACCACGGTCACGCCGAAGATTTCGATACCCGGGCCGAGCGCCATCCATTTCCGCGTTGCCGAAGGCGATATCGACGTCAACGAATACAAGCACGATGCCGAAGCCTATTTCGAGGCGATCACCCGCACCTACAAAAAGGCGGTGGGCGCATTTTATGCCGCGGGCTGTCGCTACCTGCAGATAGACGACATCTTCTTTGCCTATCTGTGCGATCCCAAGATCCGCGCCGAGCGCAAGGCACGCGGCGAAGACCCCGATTGGCTGATCGGCCGCTATGCCAAAATGATGCATGACGCCATCGCGGATCGGCCGGGTGACATGTTGATCGGCATGCATATGTGCCGTGGCAACTTCAAATCCACCTGGGTGGCCGAGGGCGCCTACGATCCGGCGGCCGATGCGGTTTTCAACCAGACCGGCGTCGATATCTACTTCATGGAATACGACACCGACCGGGCCGGCGGGCTGGAGCCCCTCAGGCTCTTGCCCAAGGGCAAGAAGCGCGTGCTGCCGGGCTTCATCACCACCAAAACGGCCGTGCTGGAGGATCTCGATGGCCTCAAGCGCAAGTTCGAGCTGGCCAGCAAATATGCCGATATCGACCAGCTTGGCATTGCGCCGCAATGCGGGTTTGCCTCCACCGAGGAGGGTAATGCCATCACCGAAGACGATCAGAAGCGCAAGCTCGAGCTGGTCGTGCGTACCGCCGAGGCGATCTGGGGTGGCGTCGACGCCTGACCGATAGTCTGCGCGAGCCGTTTACCGGCTCGCGCCTCAGCAGATCCGCATCTGCAGGCGCATGACGATGTCGGTGCCCAGGCGCTGGAAGCCGAATTCGCGCATGGTGCAGCTCCAGCCGCCATCGCCGTTGCGTTCGATGCGAAACAGGTTGTAGCGCGCCGGATCGTCCAGCGTACCGCCCTGCGCAGCGCTGGCGGCGGCGACGCCCACGACCGGCACTTCCTTGCCCTTGCCGGGAATGGAATGGATCGAGGAGCGGTGGGTATGGCCGTGCAGGATCAGTTCAGCGCCGTGTTCGGCTATGACCTGGCGGAACAGCTTGTGCCCCTTGAGGCCGAATGAGGGGTGCTGCAGTTCCGGATTGGGCGGATGATGGATCAGCACGACGCGGAACATGTCTGCATCGCCCATGAGCTTGAGGATGCGGCCGAGGCGATGGGCCTGCTTCTCGTCGAAGCGGCCGATGGCGAGGAAGGGCCGGGTCGGAACGGCGCTGGAGCAGGAGATGATGGCCAGCTCGCCGACGCGCCGCACGAAGGGGAATGCCGCGTCGTCCAGCGTTTCGCCCTGCATATATTCGCCCCAGGCCCGCTGGGCCGATTCCAGCGCGCCAGAGACATAGGCGTCGTGATTGCCGGGGCAGGCGGCGACCCTGTCGGAGGCGCCGAGCGCCCGCAGCCACTGGCCGGCGCGGTCGATCTCGAGCGGCAAGGCCAGGTTGACCAGGTCACCGGTCACCGCCGTAAAATCGGCGTTCTGCGCCTGCATGTGGGCGACCAGGCTCGACAGCGTTTCGCTGTTGAGCTCGCCGTGGCGCTTGAGCTTCCAGTTGAGATAACCGGTGATGCGCTTGCCGAGCAGGTCGCGCCAGCCGATGTCGGGCATGGGCGACAGGTGGATGTCGGAAATGTGGGCAAGGGTTGTCATTGTCCGCCTAATGCCAGATGCGGGCGGGCAAGAAAACGGTCAATCGGGCGCAGGGTCAATTTTGTCGCCATCAAGTCTCTGCTACCGGTAACGTCGCAAGGAGTGTTTCGATGCAGATGAATAGCAGGCAGCGGCTTACGGCCAAGGTGTTCCTGACCCTCAAGGGCCTCTGGCACCGCATGACGCTGGGTTCGCGCGTCATGGTGGTCGATGGCGACAAGGTGCTGCTGATCCGGCACACCTATGTGCCCGGCTGGCAGTTTCCCGGCGGCGGCGTCAGCCCCGGGGAGACGCTCGAACATGCCGGCGCGCGCGAGACGCTGGAAGAAACCGGCTTTCGCGTCGTCGGGCCGATGCAGCTCTTCGGCATCTACCACAATTCGAGCCCGGTGACCGATCGTGACCATGTCGCCTTCTATGTGGCGACGAAGTTCGAAAAGGCCTTCGACCGCAAGCCGGACCACGAGATCGCCGAGGTCGGCTGGTTCGACCGCCACGCGCTGCCCGAAAAGGTGACCCCGGCAACCAGCCAGCGGATCGACGAGTATTTCGACGACGTGCCCAAGCGGGATGTGTGGGGGTATTGAGAGGCAGCCGCAAAGCCAGGCCTCGCCATTCTGCCTAAACCACCCCCACCCTTGATCCCTCCCCACAAGGGGGAGGGAGACGATGAACACTGGCGGCTGAGCTGGCGCCTCCCTCCCCTCGATGGGGAGGGAACGAGGGTGGGGTGACGGGGAGCCACCGCTATTCGGTAGGTGTCGTCGTCAGGTCAGGCTGCGGGCCCCTACTTCAAAAACTCCAGGTCCGGTCCGACCGGCACGATCCGCGTCGGATTAATCGTGATGTGGCTCCAGTAATAGTGCGTCTTGATGTGGTCGAGATCGACCGTTTCCTTGACGCCGGGCATCTCGTAGAGCGCCTTGAGATAGTGCGAGATGTTCTTGTAGTCGGCGATGCGCCTGAGATTGCACTTGAAGTGGCCGACATAGACCGCGTCGAAGCGCACCAGGGTGGTGAACAGCCGCCAATCGGCCTCGGTGATGCTGTCGCCGGTGAGATAGGCCGTTTCGCCCAGTAGATCCTCGACCCAGTCGAGCGCCTCGAACAGCTTGGCGACGGCGCCCTCATAAGCCTCCTGGGTGGTGGCGAAGCCGGCCTTGTAGACACCATTGTTGATGTCGTCATAGACCCGGGCATTGATCGTATCGATCTTGCCGCGCAGGGCTTCGGGGTAGAAGTCCTCGGTATTGCCGGTCAGCTCGTTGAAGGCCGAGTTGAACATGCGGATGATTTCCGAGCTTTCGTTGGAAACGATCTGGCCGGTCAGCTTGTCCCACAGCACCGGCACGGTGACGCGGCCGGTATAGTCGGGGACCGCCTGGGTATAGACCTGCCAGAGGGTGTCCTTGCCCAACAGGTGATCGCCGGTCGAGCCGGTGGTCTTGTCAAAGCTCCAGCCGGTCTCGTCGGGCATCTTGGGCGAGACGACGGAAACCGAGATCAGGTCTTCGAGCTCCTTGAGCTTGCGGAAGATCAGCGTGCGGTGGGCCCAGGGGCAGGCGAGCGACACATAGAGGTGATAGCGGCCAGCCTCGGCCTTGAAGCCACCTTTGCCCGACGGGCCGGCGCTGCCGTCAGGTGTCACCCAGTTGCGGAAGCCGGCCTGGCTGCGCTTGAACTCACCACCGGTCTTTTTGGTGTCGTACCACTGGGTGGACCATTTACCGTCGATCAATTGTCCCAAGATCGAACCCTTTCCGTCATGTTGCCGACTCGTTGTCAGGCTCAAATCCCGACAGTCGTTTGCGTTGCCTGACACATAGAGCGGGCCGGCGGGGGCGATAAGGCACCAATGGCGCAACGAAGCGTTGTGCATTTTGAACACAGAAGGCCTGCGCATCTTGTATTTTGGCCCGACATCCATGATTTTCGTTTTACGCGAGGCCCCCATGGTGCTAATGCGGATTTCAGGCGTCTGGAGGCGCCCAGGATGGTGAAGGTTTTGCTGGTGACACGACGACCGTAAGCGGTCTTTCGAAGCGGTGCTCTTGTGAGCGCCGGGTTTGTCTCACGCATCCCCATTCTGGATCATCGTCATGACCCTTTCGTCTGCGCCCTCGGCTGTGTCAGCTGCTGTCTCCGCCGCTCCCGTCCGTGTCCCCACCGTTCGTCCCGCCACAGCCGCCGATGACATGTTCATCGACGACCTGCAGGCGATTGCCTTTGGTCCCGGCCGCTTCGCCAAGACGGCCTATCGCATTCGCGAGCGCTTCAAGATCGATCCCAGCATGAGCCTGGTCGCCGAAGTCGATGGCACGGCCTGTGGCTCGGTGTGGATGACCCCGATTTCCATCGGCGGCATCAATGGCTGGATGCTGGGCCCGCTCGCCACGCACCCCAATTTCCGCAAGCTCGGCGCCGGCAAGCTCCTGGCGCGCGAAGTGACCAAGCGGGCTCTGGCGCGCGGCGATGGCCAGTTCGTCATGCTGGTGGGCGACCGCGACTATTACTGCCCGCTGGGCTGGGAACCGACGACGCTGGGCAATATCGAATTCCCCGGCCCGGTCGACCCGACCCGCGTGCTGCTGTTTGCCGAAGACAAGGCGCTGGCGACGACGATTTCAGGCCCCATTGCCGCCTGGCAGCAGGGCTAGACGCGCCCTTCACCTCTCCCTCCGGGTGAGGGGCCTTTGGCTGCCGCAGTGGCCAAACCACCCCCACCCTCATTCCCTCCCCACAAGGGGGAGGGAGGCGCATGACCCAGGTCAGTGTTCCAATACTGTCCCACGCACCAAACAGGCTTCCCTCCCCCTTGTGGGGAGGGAATGAGGGTGGGGGTATCTTGCGGCATGCGCCGCGGGTAGCCATGCCGTCCCGAACTGCACTATCCTCCCGCTCCCGAAACCCACCCCTCGGTGCGACTTTGTCATCCGACGACGCCATCATCGACCGTCTCGCTGCGCGTCTGTTGAGCGCGCCGCCGCCTTTGCCGGCAGCCGATACGCTGGTGCCGGACTGGATGCCGGAGACGCCGTTCAACCGGCCGCCCACGCCGGCTGCGGTGCTGATCGCCCTGATTCGGCGGCCCGAGGGCCATACCGTGCTCTATACCGAGCGCTCGCCGGACCTGCGCTCGCATTCGGGGCAGGTGGCCTTTCCCGGCGGCAAGGTCGATGCATCAGATGCCGACGTGGCCGCTGCCGCCCTGCGCGAGGCCTTCGAGGAAGTGGGCATGGAGCGCGAGGACGCGACCGTGATCGGCTATATGCCGACCTATTTTACCGGCACCAATTATCTCATCACCCCGGTGGTCGCGACGGTGGAGCCCAGCGGCCCCTTCGTGCCCAATCCGGGCGAGGTGCATTCGGTGTTCGAAGTGCCGCTGCAGCGCATTCTGGCGCATGACGCCTATGGCCAGTTCCGCATCAAGCGCAACGGCGAGGAGCATCGCACCTGGCAGATTGACCATGACGGGCACCGGATCTGGGGCATTACCGCCAACCTCACCCGCCGCCTGCGCGACCTGGCGATGAGCGAGGCCGTGTCGTGAGCGAGGATCCGATCCTCGAAGCCGACTGGCTCAAAAATCCCGAGACGCAGGCGATCCTGGCGGCGCTCGATGGCGCCATGCGGCGCACGCGTATCGTTGGTGGCGTCATCCGCGACACGATCATGGACGTGCCAAGGGCCAGCGCCGATATCGACATGGCGACCGAGCTGCTGCCCGAGGAGGTGATGGCCCGCGCCAAGGCAGCGGGGATGGCGAGTTACCCCACCGGCATCGAGCATGGCACGGTGACGCTCAAACTGGGCGAGACCATTGCCGAGGTCACCACCTTGCGCCGCGACGTGGAAACCGATGGCCGCCACGCCGTCGTGGCCTTCGGTACCGATTGGGTGGAAGATGCCAGCCGCCGGGATTTCACCCTCAACGCGCTCTATTGCGACGCCGACGGGACCCTGTTCGATCCGCTCGACGGGGTCGGCGATGCGCTGATGGGCGTGGTGCGCTTCATCGGCGACGCGCAGCAGCGGATCGCCGAGGACGGGTTGCGGGTCTACCGCTTCTTCCGCTTTTCAGCGAGCCATGGCGGCCAGCAGTTCGACGCGCACAGCCTCGCCGCCTGCGCCGATGCGGTGGGGCGGCTTGAGCATCTGTCGCGCGAGCGCGTGGGCGCCGAGATGACGCGCATGCTGGCCTTGCCCAAGGTGGCCAAGACGCTGATGGCGATGGTGGGCATTGGCCTGCTCAAGGCTGATGACGACGCGATGCTGGCGCTCAGCGCTTACGAGGCGATCGGCGGCCGGTCGGTGGCGGCGCGGCTGGCTTTGCTGGCCGGCGGCCGGCTGGAGCAGGTGCAGGACGAATGGCGCCTCGCCAATGGGGTGGTCAAGGAAGCGGCTGGGATAGCGGCGGCCGCGGACATCCTGGCGGAAGAGCGGATCGGCGAAGCCGCGTATCGGCATGGGGAACTGGCGATCGAGGGCCTGGCCGTCGCGGCGTCGCGGGAACAATGGGGCAGGGCCCGGCTCGCCGAGGCGGCGCGGATGCTGGCTGCAACCGTCGTTCCCGACTTCCCGATCAGCGGGCACGACCTTGCCGGCCTCGGCTTTACGCCGGGACCGGCCCTTGGTCAGGAACTGGCCCGTCTGGAGTGGGCCTGGATCGAGAGCGGCTTTGCTCTCGGAAAAGGCGAGTTGCTGGCGCTTGCGCGTCGCTAGAGCAGTTGTGCCTCTAGTGCTTGGTCGCCTTTTTTGCATCGTCGGTATCGACGATGCGCTCCTTGATGCGCTCGATCATGTCGGGCCGCACCTCGGTTTCGCCGTGATAGGTGCGAAGATTTTCGACCGCACGGCGAACCACTTCGGCTTCGCTTTCCGCTTCCGCATGCCAGGTGGCGCCAGGGATCAGCGAGCCTGATTCAAATCGTTTCATGTCGTCTCCCTTGTCGGTGTGCCCAAGCACAACGCGTGGGGGAGGGAGGGGTTCCGACATTTCGGGTCTAGTCGTCGCTGAACGTTCCGAATTGGCTCAAGCCCTCGAGCCAGGTGCCGCCATCCTTGCGGATGACCGTTCTGGGCAGGATCCCGGTTTCTTCGGCCAGCGCATCAGCCAGAATCTGGGAATGCGTCACCACCCAGACCTGGGTGCGCTGGGCCGCCTTGATGATGATGCGTGCCAGGGCCGGCAGCAGATCGGGATGCAGGCTCGCCTCGGGTTCGTTGAGCGCGATCAGTGGCGGCAGGCGGTAAGCCAGCAACGCCCCCATCAAAGCCAGGAACTGCAGGGTACCGTCAGACAGCTCGTTGGGGCCGAACTGCCGCTTGGGCATGTCGGGAAAGGTCATGGCAAAGCTGGCGTTCGTGCCCGGTGGCGGAATGTGCAGGCGAGCGCCGGGAAAGGCATGCTCGATAGCGGCGTGCAGGTCGGTGGTGTCCTGCTTGATGTGCGCGAGTGTGGCAAGGACTGCCGCCAGATTGCCGCCGTCGGCATCGAGCATTGGCGCCGTGATGGCAAGAGCCGGCTTGCGCAGCGGCGCGTCGGCATCGGTGCGGAAGCCGTGATAGAAGCGCCAGGCCGACAGCATGTGCCTGACGGCGTCGAGTTCGGGCAGGGTTCCGCGCAGGGCCGCCAAAGCGGTTTCGCCGGCCAGCAGAGGTTCCTCCAACTGCCGGCGGTTGCCCGCGTCGTCCCGATACCAGGCTGCCGCTCCCTTCCGCTCTAGCAGCGCCACATCTCGCCGCCCCTGGTGGATGGTCAGTGACTCGGCCTTGATCTGCGGCTCGAGTTCGAACACCGCCTCGTAACGGTGGTCGCCAAAACCGATCTCGACCTCATAGGTCGGCACAAACCCGCCCTCGTCACCCGACAAGACGTCTTCGAGCCCGACCCGCAGCACCATGCGGGGACGTTCGGTCGCCTTGCGCTCACCTGCCCACATGGCCGAGCCCAACCCGCCTTCCCGCGCCAGCATCAGCGACAGCTCACCGGTAGCCGCTGCCCTTACGAGCTCCAGGGCGCGGTAGAGATTGGTCTTGCCGACACCATTGGCGCCGACCAGCACCGACAGTTGACGCACCGGAAAATGGATGGAGCGGACCGACCGATAGCCGGCAATGTGGATATCGGTCAGACCCATACAGGTTCCCTCGGGCAGCTAGGGCCAGCGTACCTCGGGCGGCATGGATGACAATATGGAATTCACATTGCCGCCGGTCTTGAGCCCGAACGTCGTACCGCGGTCGTAGAGCAGGTTGAACTCGACATAGCGGCCGCGGCGCACCAGTTGCTCGTGCCGGTCGGCCTCGGTCCAGGCCGTTTCGAAATTGCGCCGCACCAGTTCGGGATAGATGCCCAGGAATGCTTCGCCGACGGCCTTGGTGAAATCGAAGTCGGCGTTCCAGTCCCCGCTATTGTGGTGGTCGTAGAAAATCCCGCCCACGCCCCGGTGCTCGTTGCGATGCGGCAGGAAGAAGTATTCGTCGCACCAGGCCTTGTAGCGGTCGTAGTCGACGCCCGGACGGTTCTCGCAGGCGGCACGCATGGCGGCGTGGAAATCCTGGGTGTCACGATCATCCTGGGTCCGCCGGCGATCGAGCACCGGGGTGAGGTCGGCGCCGCCGCCGAACCACTGCTTGCCGGTGACGATCATGCGGGTGTTCATGTGGACGGCAGGCACGTGCGGGTTCCAGGGGTGCACGATCAGCGAAATGCCCGAGCTCCAGAATTTGGCACCAGCCTCGGTGCCCGGCATCTGCTTGGCGAAGTCCTCCGAGAATTCGCCATGCACGGTCGAAATATGCACGCCCGCCTTCTCGAACACACGGCCATGCAGCATGCCCATCTCGCCGCCGCCACCGGCCGCGCGGTCCCAGGGCGTGACCTCGAACTTGCCCGCCGGCCCGTCGGCATGGGGTCCCTGCACATCGGCCTCGATCTGCTCGAAGGACGCAAAAATCCGGTCGCGCAGCGCGCGGAACCAGGCTTGGGCAGTGGCTTGCTTGGCGGCGATATCGTCTGGAAGTGTCATGGTGTCCGTCAAATGTACCCTCAGGCCAGCCCTGTAAACCCGTCCGTCTGCCTTTTTGCTTCGCCCAGGATAAGGGTTGCGGCCAGGGCCACATTGATCGAGCGCAAACCTGATCGCATCGGGATGCGGATGCGCAGGTCGCAGGCCTCGGCCACGGCATCGGGGACTCCGGCGCTTTCGCGGCCGACCATCAGGATATCGTCGGTCTCGTAATCCACCGCATAGGCCGAGGTTTCCGCCTTGGTCGTCAGCAGCACCAGGCGTCGGCCCTGTATGCGCCGCCAGGCGTCGAAGGCGGTCCAGCTGACATGCTCGTGCACCGCGGCGTGGTCGACGTAGTCGAGCCCGGCCCGGGCCAGCGCCCTGGGTGAAAACGGAAAGCCGGTGGGGTGGATGAGATGGATCGTGGTGCCCAGGCAGGCCCCCAGCCGGATCAGCGTGCCGGTATTGTTGGCGATGTCGGGCTGGTAGAGGGCGAGGTCGACCGGCATGGCGGGTTTCATCCCTTATCAGGCGTTGTGGCATTGCCGGCGCGAGCGCGGCGCGGGTCGGGCCGGGTATAGTGTCGCACTTCTCCGGTGTCACCCTTGGGCGCACTGGACAAGCGCTTGTGACAGTGCAAAAAGAACCCCAACTGACGGGCCGCTTGAGGGCGGACGGCCGCTGATTCCGCGTATGCGTGAAATGGTTTGCCACGCCGGCCGCGTCTGAAGTGATTGTACGGGGATACGGACCTTGGCCACGCAAGCTCATCATTCAACAACACGGCGGGATTTCATCTTCGTCGCAACCGGCGCGGTGGCCGGTGTTGGCGCCGCAGCCACGGTCTGGCCGCTGATCAACCAAATGAATCCGGATGCCTCGACCCTGGCTCTGGCCAGCATCGAGTTCGACATTTCCGCGATCCCCGAAGGTCAGTCCGTCACCATCATGTGGCGCGGCCTGCCGGTCTTCGTGCGTCACCGCACCCAGGTCGAGATCGACGAGGCCAAGGCGGTCCCGCTTGCTGATCTCAAGGATCCCGAGACCGATGAGCAGCGCACCAAGGAAGGCCACGAACAGTGGCTGATCATGATCGCCAACTGCACCCATCTCGGTTGCGTGCCGGTGGGCGACTCGGGCGATTTCGACGGCTGGTTCTGCCCCTGCCATGGCTCGCACTACGATAGCGCCGGCCGTATCCGCAAAGGCCCCGCACCGAAAAACCTGGTGCTGCCGCCTTATGAATTCCTCAGCGATACGCTGGTCCAGATCGGTTAGTGGGGGCTTTTCCGATGTCCGAACATTCGACTTATACGCCCGGGAACGCCGTCGAGAAGTGGCTCGATGACCGTCTGCCGATCATTCGGTTCTCCAAAGAGCACCTGATGGACTTCCCGACGCCCAAGAACCTCAACTACTGGTGGACGTTCGGCGCGATCCTGGTGATGTGCCTGGGTATCCAGATCGTCACCGGCGTCATTCTCGCCATGCACTACACGCCGCATGTCTCGATGGCGTTCGACTCGGTCGAGCATATCCGTCGCGACGTCAGTGGCGGCCGCATGATCCAGTCGTTCCACGCCGTGGGCGCCTCGATGTTCTTCGCCGCCGTCTACATCCACATCTTCCGTGGCATGTATTTCGGCTCCTACAAGGCGCCGCGCGAGATCCTGTGGATCCTGGGCGTGCTGATCTTCCTGCTGATGATGGCGACCGCCTTTATGGGCTATGTGCTGCCCTGGGGCCAGATGTCCGGCTGGGCCGCGACGGTGATCACCAACATCTTCGCCGCCATTCCGGTGGTGGGTACGCCGCTGCTCGAGCTGCTGCGCGGCGGGTTCTCGGTGGGCAATCCCACGCTCAACCGCTTCTTCTCGCTGCACTACCTGCTGCCGTTCGTGATTGCCGCCGTGGTGGCGCTGCATATCTGGGCGCTGCATGTGCCTGGCAACAACAACCCTGTTGGCGTCGACGTCAAGGACAGCCGCGACACGCTTCCCTTCCATCCGTACTACACGATGAAGGACGCGTTCGGCATGGTGCTGTTCCTGATCCCGTTCGTCTGGTTCGCCTTCTTCGCGCCCGACATCCTGGGTCACCCGGACAACTACATCCAGTTCAACCCGCAGGTGACGCCGGCCCATATCGTGCCCGAATGGTACTTCCTGCCGTTCTACGCGATCCTGCGCGCCATCGACTTCAACATCCTGTTCATCGACTCCAAGCTCGGTGGCGTGATCTTCTTCGGCGGCTCGATCCTGATCCTGTTCTTCCTACCCTGGCTGGATACGTCCAAGGTTCGCTCGGGCAATTTCCGCCCCATGTTCAAGTGGTTCTACTGGATCTTCGTGGTCAACTTCGTGGCGCTCACCTATCTGGGTGCGGCACCGGCCGAAGGCATCTACGTGGTTCTGGCCAAGATCTGCACCGCCTATTACTTCATCCACTTCCTCGTCATCCTGCCAGTTCTTGGCCGCATCGAGACGCCCCGGCCCTTGCCGACCAGCATCTCCGAGAGCGTCCTGGCCAAGGCACATTGAGGGTAGGGGCAGGAACCATGTTCAACACCAAGACTATCCTTGCCGCCGTGGCGCTGGTTGCCGGCTTCGCACTTCCTGCCGCTGCGCAGGAAGGGCACTCCACGCCGCATATCGAAAAGCAGAGCTGGTCGTTTGCCGGTATCTTCGGCACCTACGACCAGAACCAGCTGCAGCGCGGCTTCCAGGTGTTCCGCGAAGTCTGCTCCAGTTGCCACAGTGCGCGGCTGATCGCTTTCCGCAACCTGTCGGAAGAAGGTGGCCCGAGCTTCTCGGAAGAGCAGATCAAGGCGCTGGCGGCCGAGTATGAAGTTGCCGACCCCACGGCTGATGGCGGCGTGCGCAAGGCCGTGCCGGCCGATCGTTGGCCGTCGCCCTTTGCCACCGAGCAGGATGCCCGCGATGCCAATGGCGGTGCGCTGCCCCCCGACTTCTCGGTGCTGGCCAAGGCCCGCGGCGTCAAGGAAGATGGCCTGTGGTGGATCGCCAACTACTTCACCGGCTATTCCGAGGGCGGCCCGGATTACATCCACGCGCTGCTCAACGGCTACCACGAGGAAGTTCCGGAGACGGCGCCGCACAATTCGGACGGCACCCCGTTCCAGCTCCCCGAGGGCAAGTATTACAACGACTTCTTCCCCGGCCACGCCATCGGCATGGCGCCGCCGCTGTCGGATGGCCAGATCACCTACGAAGTCGCCGAGGGCGAAACCGAGGTGCCGCTGACGCTGCAGCAGTATTCGACCGACGTCGCGGCCTTCATGATGTGGATGGCCGAGCCTCACCTGGCCGGCCGCAAGCAGACGGGTTTTGTCGTGCTGCTGTTCCTCGTGCTGTTCTCTGGCCTGATGTATGCCACCAAGCGCCGCATCTGGCAGGGTATCGAGCACTAAGGCTCGTCGCTCGGGATCGATTTTGAAAGGGCCCCTCGCGGGCCCTTTCTCTTTGTGTCACATCCACGCCAGCCTCTTGCCATTCGCGCTTCGGACCGCAATATTCCTGCAAGCGCAAATCAGCTGAGGGAGCCGACATGTCCGCCATTCGCATCGCCGTGACTGTCGTCGGCGCCGCCATCACCATGAGCCGGCACCCGGTGGTGCGGGCCGGTATCAATGCTGTCGCTGCCAATCCCAAGGCCCGCGAAACGGCGATCAGCGTGACGCGCACCGCCGCCTACAATGCCGGCGTGATTGCGCGCCATATCGTCGGTCGCCGCCAGGGCTGACCGTCCGCCCTTCCTCTCCCCCATTTTCCAAGGCTTGCCATGTCGCTCGACCTCAAGGCCCTCGTGCGCACGATTCCGGACTACCCCAAGAAGGGCATCCTGTTTCGCGATATCACCACGCTGATCGAGCATCCCGAGGGCTTCAAGGAGAGCATCGAGCGCATCGCTAGCCAGTATCGGGGGCAGGGGATCACCCATGTCGCGGGCATCGAGGCACGCGGCTTCATCTTCGGCGCGGGCGTGGCCATCGCGCTGGGTGTCGGCTTCATCCCGGTGCGCAAGAAGGGCAAGCTGCCGGGCGAGACCATCGGGCAGAACTATGCGCTCGAATATGGCGTCGACACGATCGAGATCCATGCCGACGTGCTCGATAGCGGCGACAAGGTGCTGCTGGTCGACGACCTGATCGCCACCGGTGGCACGGCCATCGCCGCGGTCGGCCTGCTGCGGCGCACCGGTGCCACCGTCAACGCCGCCGCCTTCGTCATCGACCTGCCCGATCTCGGCGGCGCCGCCAAGCTCAAGGCGGAGCATGTCACGGTGTCGGCGCTGATCGCGTTTGAAGGGCATTAAGGGGGGCGCCAGGGGGCATCATCGCGCCACGGCCACCAGACAGTACCTCCCCCTCGACGGGGGAGGTTAGGAGGGGGTGTGGTTTGGCCCGAATATGCGGGCTAAACATCCCCCCACCCTTGATCCCTCCCCGCTAGGGGGAGGGTGTCGACTTCAACCTCTCAAGAAGATTACCAGCTATTCCGTCCGTCCACCTTCTCGACGGCGAGCGCCGACCAATCCAGGTCGTCCACCAGCCGCAGGTTCACCGCGTAGGTGCGCGTGGTGGGGAAGGAATTGGCGTCGCCATTCTTGGGCGTGCCGTCATTGTTGTACATCGAGGCCCAGTCGGGGCTGTCGCCCCAGGTCTGCATGCCGCACTGGCCACAGAAATGGTGCAGGTTCATGCCGTCGCTGGCCGAATAGGTCTTTTCGCCCTCCTGCGACAGGAAATGCAGGTCGCCTTGACCGTAATAGCCCCAGACAGCGCCGGTGCGGGCGCAGTAGCTGCAATTGCACTCCTTGGCGTGGACGGGCGCGTGCGGCAGTTCGATCTTGGTGGCGCCGCAATGGCAGGAGGCAACGAGGGACATGTGAGGGCTCCGTTCTGGTGTGAGCCATCATTGCGCCGAACGCTGACAGCCTTTGTCAGCAGCCAGGAGGCGCCACAGAGTCAGGCGGCCATCGCCTCACGGATATCGACCAGGCAGAACTGGTTGCCCTCGGGGTCGCGCATGACGGTGTAGGTGGGCAGCACCCGCACCGTTTCGGCGCCCTGCTGGCGCAGGTTCTCGACCGTGCCGGGGCGATCGCCGACCTCGATATCGAAATGCACCCGGTTGTTGTCGTAGCGACGGCCTTCCACGTTCTGGAAGCAGATCGAGGGGCCGGGGCCATCGACCATCACCGTGGGGTCGGTTTCCGGCGTGAAGCCCAAGGCCGCCAGGCGGGCAATTTCGGCTTCGTCATAGGGGCGGATGGCATAGCCATCGAGCAGGGCCACCCAGAACGCTGCCAGTTTGCTGGGCTTGTCGCAGTCGAATACGATCTCGTGGATCTTACCCATGGTCGTCTCCTGATTGTCACAATTGGACGGTTAACGGCCAATTGCGGCAAGACTGGGCACTGCCGCTATGGCGGGAATGCCCAGTCCCCGCGGCTCCGGCCTATTCGGCGGACCCGGCCCGGCGCCTTGTAGCGCCGGGCCGGGGTGTCACTGACGCGTCGGTCTGCCGAGCAAGGCTTCGAGCGCGGGAAGCGGCAGAGTCTGCTCCCCGGGCTGGACGACCTTCCTGGCCTCCGCCTTGCGCATGGGGATCGGTGCGCCGTGGCGCGGCACATTGTGCTGGCGCGCGACGGCCTGGGGGCGCTGGAACTGGTTCTTTGGCATGAGCAAAACTTTCCTCATCCCCGTCCGGCGCTCTCAACGCAGCGGCGGGGCTTTGAAACGGGCGCAACGCAAAGCGCCGCGCGATGAAGCGTGGTTTTGGTCGGACGCCGGGACTGTCGCTAAGGGTGATGAGCCAGGCTGCCGCTAGGGCAGACGCAAACCGGAACCTGATCTCGCACTGAACGGCATCCATGATCTTCCGGTCGCGCGCGGGCGCGGATCGGCGGATTCTCGGGCGTCCTGGGCAAGATTTCAGATCATTTCGGTTCGCAACCTCATCTTGGAAACGGGCGGAAGATAAAAAATCGATGGGCCGGCGTCAACCGCCGGCCCGCAATCTCCTCCGATCAGGGTTCTAGCTGCCCTGTTTGCGGCACCGTCTCGGCGCCGATATCGGGCTCGTTGCGCGTCTTGTAGAGCGAGAAGATGACCCCGCCCGCCAGGATCGACAGCGTCACCAGCAAGCTGAGCAGCGTGTCGATATGGATATGCAGCGGCACGAGGAAGATCTTGATGCCCACCAGCACCAGAATGATGGCCAGCGAGACCTGCAGGTAGCGGAAGCGGTTCATTGCGGCCGCCAGCGCGAAGTAGAGCGAGCGCAGGCCCAGGATGGCGAAGATGTTGGACGTGTAGACGATGAACGTATCCTGCGTCACCGCGAACACGGCCGGCACCGAATCCACGGCGAAGACCAGGTCGACGATTTCCACCATGATCAGGGCCACGGCCAGCGGCGTCAGCCAGGTCACGAGCTTGCCGGTCTTGGGATCGGGCTGCCTGACCGTGAAATTGCGGCCATGTAGCGCCTTGGTCACCCGGAAGCGCCGGGAGATGAACTGGAAGACCTTGTTGTCTTCCAGATGCGGCTCCTCGTCCTTGTGGCTGAACATGCGGATGCCGGTGAACACCAGGAAGGCGCCGAAGCCGAACAGGATCCAGTTGAACTCGTTGACCAGCGCCGCGCCCAGGCCGATCAGCACGGCGCGGAACAGGATGACGCCCAAGATGCCCCAGAACAGCACGCGGTGCTGATAGATGCGGGGAATGGCCAGGAAGCCGAAGATGGTGGCGATGACGAACATGTTGTCCATCGCCAGGCTCTGCTCGAGCAGGTAGCCGGTATAGAATTCGAGCCCGGCCTCGCTGCCGCGCTGCCACCAGACCCAGGTGCCGAAGGCGAGCGCTATGCCGACATAGAAGGCGTAGAGGATCAGGCTCTCCTTGGCGCCGATCTCGTGCTCATCCTTGTGCAGGATGCCGAGGTCGAAGACCAGCAAGCCAATGACGATCGCGACGAACGCGACCCAGAAATAGACGGGGGTACCCAGAAAATCGCCCATAAGGGCGCCAAGAAGCGATTCCATCGCCGGACCTTTCTCCATGAAGTTTGGAGCAGCTCCGACATCACGAGGACATAAGTCGTCCTCGCCAGAGGGGCCCGGCGCCGCACAGACAAAATGCAGCATTGGGAAAAAAGTTCAAGCGGGCGTGGCGGAATGTCGCCCTTCGCCTCTCCCTTGGGGGAGAGGTCGACTTGCGAAGCAAGGCGGGTGAGGGGGCCTTTTCTTGATGCGGTGCGGAGGAAGGCCCCCTCACCCGGCGCTGCGCGCCGACCTCTCCCCCAAAGGGAGAGGTGAAGGGTGCTCTACCTGGGCGTGCACAGCATGACGATCGCCTCAGCCGTTTCCAGCTGGATCGCGTTGCCATAGGTTGGGTCCGGAATAATCCGCCCCGCCTGGATCGCCTTGTTTGCCCGCAGGTTGCCGTCGTTGAAGCTGACCCCGTCCTGATAGCCGGTAATGGTGCCGGTGCCCGAGCTCGGATCGCCCACCACGGTCGAGGCGAAGCCATAGACGTCGCCATAGATGGTGAGGATGCCAGCCTTGGACGTGGTCGCGTCGCGGCAGGCCCAGTTGCCCGTAAAATTCTGGGCAAGGGCCGGCGTGGCTGACAGGGCGGTGACGACGGCTATGAGGGCGATTCGGCGCATGGGCGAGAGAGTGCCGGTGCGCCCCGCCGCTTTCAAGAGCCGCGCTTGAGCAAGGGGCCGATGAGGGGCAGTCTGGTGAGCGCGAGCAACAGTTTCAGCTGCAGCGGCATGCGATAGTCGCGCAGCTTGGAGAAGCCCACCAGGTCGGCCAGGTAGACCAGCTCGCCCCGCTGGTTGACCGCGGTCAGCTTGTTGAACAGCAGGCCCCAGCCGGGGATGGAGTTCGAAGCGCGCTTGCCGGTCACGACAAGCTCGTAGGTCACGGTATCGCCAGGGCGCACCGGCACCTTGAAATCCATCGAATTGACGCCGGGGGAGGGGCCTGAGAGCCCGGGCTCCTTGCCGAGGCCGCGCAGGCGCTCCTCCTCGGCGAACAGCGCATCCACCATCTTGCGATGGCCCACGCTCACCGTGTGCCAGCCGCTGGCGACCAGCCCGCCGAAATGGCTCGATTTGGCGGCTTCGGCATCGAGGTGGAAATATTGCGGATCGTAGAGCGTGGCGAAGCGGATGATTTCCTCTTCGCCAAAGGTGTGGCTGCCGAGCGGAAACACCTCGTCCACGATGATATCCTCAAACCAGCGGGTCATGCGGCCACTCCGGGCATGCGCGCCTCGATCAGGTTGGCCAGCCGCATGGTCAGCACCGGCTGCTGCTTCTGGTTCCGCACGTCGAAATCGAGGGTCATGATGCCCCATTGCGGGTGGCTGCCGGAGCGGCGCAGCTCGGCAATGGTCACCGTGCCGCCGATGGTGTCGCCCACCATGACCGGATTCTTCCACTTGAGATCGGTAAAGCCCAGCCCGCCGGCCGAGGCAACGGTATTGAGGAAACTGTCGACCAGCATGCGCAGGCTCAGCGCCCCGGTCTGCCAGCCGCTCGAGGCCAGGCCACCCAGGAGGCTCGCTTTGGCCGCGGCCTCATCGAGATGAAAGGGAAAGGGATCGAATTCCCGGGCAAAGGTGATGATCATCTCTTTGCTGACCGTGGTGTGGCCCAGGTCGATGACCTCGCCGACCACAAGGTCCTCGAAATGCCGCCGATCGGCCGTGACAGGATTGGTCATTTGCTTGCCCTATACGTCAACGAGGCGTTTCTGCGCTTTTTGGCAAGGGATGGCAACCCGGATTTGGTGGTGCAGACAGGTGTGCCAGGTCGCCCTGCCCGGTGCCGCGGTTCTGCTACCCTCCGACGCATGCTCGGGTTAAACTCCCTGTCGTGTCGAGGAGGAAAGCTATGGCTCGCCCAGAAGACCTTGTGACCGGTGACCGCCGCTGGCTTGCCTGGACGGGGATGGAGACAGACCTGATCTTCAACCAAAAGTGGGATCTGCCCGGCTTTGCGGCATTTCCGCTTTCTCTCTCTGAACCTGGCCGGAATCGCGTGGCTCAGTACTATGACGCCCAGATTGCCCTGGGGCGGGAGAACGGCGTCGGCGTCATCCTCGACAGTGTCACCTGGATGGCAAATGCCGACCGTGCCCGGCCGCTCGGCTATGACGCCGATACGTTGGCGCGCGCCAACGCGGAGGCCGTGGCCCTGGTGCGATCGGCGCGTGGGCGCGCCGGCGGCGTGCCGGTGCTGGTGAGCGGGCAGGTCGGACCGCGCGGCGATGCCTACGAGCCCGGCGCCACGGGTGCCGCCGAGGCCGAGACCTATCATGGCGAGCAGATCCGGGCATTGGTCGAGGCGGGCGTCGACATGATCTCCGCCTATACGCTGGGTTCGGCAGCCGAGGCGACCGGGATTGCCCGTGCGGCCGCGGCCGCAGGCGTCCCGGCAATGATCTCGTTCACCGTGGAGGTGGATGGACGTCTCGCCTATGGTTCGGCCCTGGGCGCCGCCGTGGAGGCCGTGGAAGCCCATACCGGCGGAACGGTGCTGGGCTATTGCATCAATTGCGCGCATCCGGATCACTTCAGGCCGGCGCTCGACGGCGGGCAATGGATGAGCCGGCTGATCGGCCTGATCCCCAATGCGTCGCGCCGCAGTCATGCCGAGCTCGACGAGGCCACCGAACTCGATGATGGCAATCCCGCCGAGCTTGCGGCCGAGTTGGGTGCGCTCCATGGCAGCTTGCCTGGCCTCTCGATCTTTGGCGGGTGCTGCGGGACCGACATGCGCCACCTGAGCGCCACCGCAGCGCGGGTTGCCTGACACTCAGCGAAGCTACGTCCCCGCCGCCAGCCGTCCTTGCTCGCGAAACTCCAATGGCGCCACGCCGCGCTTTCGCCGGAAGGCCTTGGCCAGGTAATTGGCGTCGGCAAATCCCGTCGCGCGGGCAATGGCCACCACGCTCATGTCGGTTGCCAGCAGCAGGCGCTCGATGCGCTCGATGCGCCGCTCCAGCACGAAGTCCGAAGGCGGAATGCCGGTACTCGCGCCGAACTGGCGGACGAAATGGCCGCGGCTCATCTCGGCGATACCGGCCAGGCGCTCCACCTGCAGCGACCCGGCCAGGTTCGCCTCGACATGGGCAATGACCCGGTTGATGGCGGCGGGCAAGGGCCGTTCGGGCCGGACTGCCGCGCTGAACACGCCGTCATGCAAGGCGGCCATTGCGGCATAGGCGGCGGTCGAGGCCTCGCCGGGGGTGATGTCGGGCCGCTGGATCAGCGTGTGGCAGGCGTCGGCGATGCGGTCGACGATCGCCTCGGGCAGGCTGACCACCGGCCCCGCGGCGTCGATGATCTCGCGCGCCAGCCGCAGCGCCTCGCGACCGTTGAGCACCATCCAGAAATATTCCCAGTGCCCGCCCCGCTCCAGCCAGTAGCGATGGGCGTGGGGCAGGCTCAGCACCATGGTCTGCCCCGGCGTCAGGCGATAGCGCGTGCCGGCAAAATCGAGCCGCCCCTCGCCCACCAGGGTGTGCTGGATGACGAGAAACGGCGCCGTGCCGCGCTGCAAGCCATCCCAGGAGTAAACTTCGTTCAGGCGTTGCTCATATCCGGCGCTGATGGCCATGCAGTGAAGCGGCGTGGCGCTGCGCGGCAGCGCCAGCCGGCGGAGATTGTGGCCGTGGTCAATGAGCTGTTGGAGCACAAAATTACCCTGATTGGCACAAGCTTTCTCTAGCACTCCTGGGACTGTGGAGGCTAGCACTATGTCCACCAATTCGCAGTGAAAGCTGCATCCGGAGGACTGCAATGTCATTCAAAGTCACGGTTATCGGTGCTGGCTCGATCGGCTTCACCAAGACCCTTATTTCCGACCTGCTCAAGGTGCCGGAATTCGTCGGTTGCGAATTCGCGCTGACCGATATCAACCCGCACAACCTGGACATGGTGAAGCAAGTCATCGAGACCATCGTCTCGGTCAACAAGCTGCCGGCCAAGGTCACCGCCACCACCGATCGCCGCGCCGCCATTACGGGCGCCCGCTACATCATGAGCTGCGTTCGCGTCGGTGGTCTCGAGGCCTTCTCGACCGATATCTCGATCCCGCTCAAGTATGGCGTGGACCAGTGCGTGGGTGACACCATCTGCGCCGGCGGCATTCTCTATGGCCAGCGCAACATCCCGGTCATTCTCGATTTCTGCAAGGATATCAGGGAAGTAGCCGAGCCAGGCGCGCTGTTCCTCAACTATGCCAACCCCATGGCGATGAACACCTGGGCCGCCGAAATGTATGGCGGCGTCAACGTGGTCGGCCTCTGCCACGGCGTGCAGCACGGCGCCCACCAGATCGCCGAAGTGCTCGGTGTGACCGATGAAGAGCTCGACTATGTCTGCTCGGGCATCAACCATCAGACCTGGTATATCGACATCCGCGCCAAGGGCCGGAAGATCGAAAAGGAAGAGCTGATCGCCGGCTTTGAGGCCCATCCGGTCTATTCCAAGACCGAGAAGGTCCGCATCGACGTGCTCAAGCGCTTCGGCGTCTATTCGACCGAGAGCAATGGCCACCTCAGCGAATACCTGCCCTGGTATCGCAAGCGACCGAACGAGATCAATCGCTGGATCGATATGAGCCATTGGATCCACGGCGAGACTGGCGGCTACCTGCGCTACTCGACCGAGCGCCGCAACTGGTTCGAAACCGACTTCCCCGTGTTCAAGGAAGAGGCCAACAAGCCGCTCAGCGAACACAAGCGGACCAGCGAGCATGCCAGCTACATCATCGAGGCGATGGAAACCGGGCGCGTCTATCGCGGCCATTTCAACCGCCGCAACAACGGCATCATCACCAACCTGCCCGATGATGCCATCATCGAAAGCCCCGGTTACGTCGATCGCTTCGGCATCAACATGATCGAAGGCATCACCCTGCCGACCGCTTGCGCCGCGACCTGCTCGGTATCGGTGTCGGTGCAGCGCCTCTCGGTCGAAGCGGCCATGACAGGCGATATCGATACGCTCAAGCTTGCCGTGCTGCATGATCCGCTGGTTGGCGCCATCTGCACGCCCGATGAAGTCTGGGCGATGGTCGACGAGATGGTCGTGGCCCAGGCTCAGTGGCTGCCACAATATGCTCACGCCGTGCCGGCCGCCAAGGAACGGATGGCCAAGTCGACGGTCAAGACCACCGACTGGCAGGGCGCTGCCCGCAAGCAGGTGCGTTCGGTTGAAGAGCTGCGCGAAGTGGCGGGCGGCCACCACTAGGCCGCGCCAGCGGTCTTCACTAAGCCGCTGCAAAAGCGAACAGATTTAGGGCAGGCAGTAGTGCGCCTGCCCTTTTTCTTGCTACGAACCAGGCATGGATACTCTTCTGCCCTTCATCCTGGCCGTACTGGCGCTGCTGGCCACGCCCGGACCGACCAATACGCTGATGGCCGCTGCCGGCGCCCAGCGCGGCCTGGTCCGCTCGCTGCCGCTGCTGGCCGGTGAACTGGGCGGCTATGCCATTGCCATAACGGTCTGGATCGAGCTGGTGGGCGCGGCCGCCGCGGCGCAGCCGCTGGTTCCGGTCATCGCCAAATTCATCGCCGCTGCGTTCCTGTTGTGGTCGGCCTGGAAGCTCTGGGCCAATGCCGGCCATGCCGACCTGGCGCAGCGCGGCATCACGCTCAGGCGGGTGTTTGCCACCACCCTGATCAATCCCAAGGCCCTGGTCTTTGCCTTCGCCATCTTCCCCCATCTCGGCTTTGTCGAGCGCTTGCCCTATGCCGGCATTTTCGCGCTGCTGGTCATCGCTACCGCCATCGGCTGGATGACGCTGGGCACGGTTGCTGCCCGGTCGTCGGCGGGTCTGCTGACCTCATCGCGCATCGAGCGGATCACCGCGGTGGCGCTGGCAGTGTTCGCGACGCTGCTCGCGGTGCAGACGGTGCAGGGGCTGCTGTAGGGGCGCCTCCCTCCCCCGCAGGCGGGGGAGGATTCCCGACTGCGGGCGTCGACAAAACCCAAACGGCCCCGACGCTTGCGCATCGGGGCCGTCCTTGGAAGCAGGGGAGGACTGTTGCGCCGCGAATTACGCCACGCGCTGCTTCCGGGAGCCACGAGCCCATTCGGGCAGCATGCTGCCATGGGCCTCGGTGAGGTCGTCGACGAGGTTCCAGATCTGCTCCAGATCCAGCTCGGCGGCGGTGTGGGGGTCCATCATCGCGGCATGGTAGATGTGCTCGCGATTTTCGGTCATCAGCGCCGCAACGGTCAGTTCCTGCACGTTGATATTGGTGCGGATCAGCGCGGTCAGTTGGGGCGGCAGGTCGCCGATGAAGGTCGGCTGCAGGCCGTTGTCATCGACCAGCACCGGCACTTCCACTGCCGCATTGTAGGGCAGGTTGGTGATGACACCATTGTTGCGCAGGTTGCCGTAGATCACCGAAGGCTCGCCGGTCCATACCGAGTTGACGATGGAGCTGGCATATTCCTTGGACTGCTTGACCTCGATGCGGTCGGCCTTGCGGTAGTCCTCGGAGGTCTTCTTCCAGCCGGCGATCTGCTCGACGCAGCGCTTGGGGTATTCGTCCAGCGGAATGCCGAACTTCTCGATGATGTCCTCGCGCCCTTCCTTGATGAAGTAGGGGGTGTATTCGGCGAAGTGTTCCGAGCTTTCGGTGACGAAATAGCCGAGGCGCGTCAGCATCTCGTAGCGCACCTTGTTGGGGCAGCGCGGGTTCCAGGTCGGCTTGGGCGCGCGGCCCTCGCGATAGGCGCGGACGAGATCCGGATAGAGATCGCGGTAGGAGCCGTCGGCCTGGCGATGCTCGAACTTGAGGTAGAAGGCCATGTGGTTGATGCCGGCCGAGCGGTAGCGGATTTCCTCGTAGGGAATGCCGAGGTCATGCGCCAGTTCATGCGCCGTGCCCTGCACCGAGTGGCAGAGGCCGACCTGCTTGATGGTGGGGTATTTCTCGGAAATGGCCCAGGTGTTGATGGCCATGGGGTTGACGTATTGCAGCATGACGGCGTCGGGCGCCACCTGCAGCATGTCCTCGCAGATGCTCCACAGGTGCGGCACGGTGCGCAGGCCGCGCATGATGCCGCCAACGCCCAGCGTATCGGCGATGGTCTGGCGCAGGTTGTACTTCTTGGGCACGTCGAAATCGATGACGGTGGACGGCTCGTAGCCGCCGATCTGGAAGCAGACCACCACGAAATTGGTGCCATCGAGCGACTGGCGCTGGTTGGAATAGGTCTCGACCGTGGCCGACACGCCAAGGGTGGCGATCAGCTTCTTGGCGATGATCTCGCTCTCTTCCAGGCGCGTCGGATTGATGTCCATCAGGCGGATGGTGGCGCCGGCCAAAGCAGGGCGCTGCAGGATGTCGCCGACGATGTTCTTCATGAACACGGCCGAGCCGGCACCGATGAAAGTGATCTTTGGGTTTGCCATAAATGAATGCTCCTAGGCGGCTATTTCGAACGCAGCGCGGACGAGGCGACGCGTATATTCGGTTTGCGGGTTGGTGAGGACTTCGGCCACGGGGCCCTGTTCGACGATCTTGCCGTATTGCATCACCATCACGCGATGGCAGAGGGCACGAACGACTTTGAGGTCGTGGCTGATGAAGAGGTAGGAGAGGCCCTTTTCATCCTGCAGCTTGCGCAGCAGGTCGATGATCTGGGCCTGGACGGAGAGATCGAGCGCCGAGGTCGGCTCGTCGAGCAGGATGAATTCCGGCTCGAGGGCGATGGCCCGGGCGATGGCGATGCGCTGGCGCTGGCCACCCGAGAATTCGTGCGGGAAGCGGTTGAGGATGGTGTCGGGCATGCCGGCGTCGCGCAGCGCCTGGCGGACGCGATCGACGCGCTCGCGGCCATTGGCGCCGATATGGTTGACGATCAGCCCTTCCTCGATGATCTGGCGGATCGACATGCGTGGATTGAGGCTGGCGAAGGGGTCCTGGAACACGATCTGCATGCGCGATCGCAGCGGCCGCATGGCCTGGCGGTCCTTGTTGTGGATGGGCTCGCCATCAAAGAAGATCTGGCCGCCCTGGTTGCTGATCAGGCGGATCAGCGCCTGCCCGAAGGTTGTCTTGCCCGAGCCCGATTCACCCACAATGCCCAGCGTTTCGTGGCGCATCAGCTTGATGTCGAGATTGTCGACCGCCTTGAGCTCGAAATAGTCGGGCTTGAAGAAGCCGCCGCGCTTGAGCGTGAAGCTGACCTTGACGTCCTTGCCTTCGAGCATGGTCGCGTGGGCGCCCTCTTCGAGGGGCAGGGCCACACCCTTGGGTTCGGACGCCAGCAGGTGCCGCGTATAGGTATGCTGCGGATTGGCGAAGAGCGCCTCGGTGGCATTGTGCTCCTGCACCCGCCCGTTCTGCATCACATAGACGTATTCGCTGAACTGGCGGACGATGGTCAGGTCATGGGTGATCAGGATCACCGCCATGCCGTATTTGTCCTTGAGGACCTTGATCAGGTTGAGGATCTGGGCCTGCACGGTCACGTCGAGGGCGGTGGTCGGCTCGTCTGCGATCAGCACGTCGGGCCGGTTGGCGAGGGCCATGGCGATCATCACGCGCTGGCGCTGGCCGCCCGAAAGCTGGTGCGGGTAGTTGTTGAGGCGCGCGCGGGGCTCCGGAATCTGCACCTCGGTCAGCAGTTCCTCGGCCTTGGTCATGGCCTCGGTCCGGCTCATCCTGTTGTGCAGATGCAGCACCTCGCAGAGCTGCTGGCCGATCGTATAGACCGGGTTCAGCGAGCTCATGGGCTCCTGGAAAATCATGGCGATGTCGTTGCCGCGCAGCTTGCGCATGTCGCGGTCGCTCATCTTGACGATGTCCTGACCCGACAGCGTGATCTGCGTATTGGGCAGGATGGTCGCCCGTTTGGTCAGCAGTTTCATCAGCGTGCGGGCGGTCACGGATTTACCCGAACCGGATTCGCCCACCAGGGCGATGGTCTCGCCCTTGTGGAGCTGGAAGGACACGTCGCGCACGGCATTGACGGTGCCGCCCTCGACCTTGAAATCGACGCCGATATGGCGCGCGTCGAGGATCAGTTCCCGGCCGTGGCTGCCCAGGTCGTGACGGGTGTCGGAAACCGGCATGTGTTGGTTATCGGTCATGGCCGGACTTTCAATAGGGGTCGATGGCGTCGCGCAGACCGTCGCCAAGAGCGTTGAAGGCGAAGACGGTGATCAGCACGAAGACCACGGGGGACAGGATCCAGGGATAGGAGCCGATGACCGAATAGGACGAGGTGTCCTGCAGCATCAGCCCCCAGGAGATCAGTGGCGGCTTCACGGCGAAGCCGAGGAAGCCGAGGAAGCTCTCCAGCAGCACCACGCTCGGGATCGCCAGGGTGACGGCGACGATGATGTGGCTGAGCACGTTGGGCAGGATGTGGCGCGTGACGATGCGGGAGTCGGAGGAGCCAACGGCGATCGCCGCACGCACATATTCGATGCGGGCCAGCGACAGCGTCTTGGAGCGGACCTCGCGGCTCAACTGGGCCCAGCCGAGGGCCGCGATGACGCCGATGACGAAGGCTATGAAGACATTTGATGGCGCCGTTGCCGGTATCAGCGTGGTCAGTGCCAGGTAGAGCGGCAATTGCGGGAACATCAGGATGAATTCCACGAAACGCTGCGTCCAGGCGTCGAAGCGACCGCCGAGATAGCCGGAGACGATGCCCACCATCGTGCCCACCACGGTGGTGATGGCCACTACGATCAGCGCGATGGTCAAGGTGATGCGCGAGCCCACGAAACCGCGGGAGAGAATGTCGCGCCCGAACTTGTCGGTGCCCAGGAAATGCGCGGTCCGATCAGGGTCGACGGGGCCGAAGAAGTGGATGTTGGCCGGGATCAGCCAGAGCAGCTTGTATTGGTAGCCGCGAACAAAGAAACCGAGCTCGGTCGGGTTTTCGTAGTCGGGTCCCACCACCGGCTGGAAGGTGATCGGATCGAGCTCATCGCCCTCGGCGATGGGGAACACGACGGGCATCGGCGTGAAGCTGCCATCGCCGCGGAAGAAGCTCACGGCATCAGGCGGAGCGAAGCCGATATCGGTCGCCTTGGGGTCGAGCGGGGCGAAAAAGTCGGCGAAGATGGTGACGACCAGGAGCAGCACGACCAGAGCCAGGCCTAGCATGCCCATGGTGGAGCGGCGGAAGCGCCGCCAGACCAGGGTAAAATATCCCTCGCTGCCATGACCCCAACGGGTCTGTACGGGCGTGGCCTTTGCCTCTTCCGCTGGCGTTGGCATGGGGCCACCGGGATCGGGGGGCAAGGGGATGGACGAGTGCGAGCCGACGTCGGGGTGGTTGGTCAAGTGTTTTTCTCCCCGCCAAGGCGAATGCGCGGGTCGAGCAGCGCCAGCAGAACGTCGGAAATGATGTTGCCGATGATGAGGGTGACGGCCAGGACCATCACGAATGTAGCGGTGACCCAGACGTCGCCCACGCTCATCGAGCCAACGATGGCCGGCCCGACCGTGGCGAGGCCGAACACGATGGCGACTTCGATCTCACCCGTCAGCATGTAGGGCAGCACGACGCCCTGGTAGGCGACGATGGGGTGGAGCGCATTGGGGACGGCGTGGCGCATGATGACCGCGCTTTCCGGCAGGCCCTTGGCGCGCGCGGTTTCCACATACTGGCTGTTGAGCACGTCCAGCAGGTTGGCCCGCATTACGCGCATGTTGTAGGCGAGGCCACCAATGGCGGCGACGAGGATGACGGGCCACACATGGGCGACCAGATCCACGAAACGGCCCCAGCCCCAGGGCTGGCCACCCCAATAGGGTGAGTTGAAGCTGCCGATTTCATTGACGCCCAGCCGGAAGACCAGAATGTAGAGAATGATGATGGCCAGCAGGAACCGCGGGATGGTCATGCCCATGAAGGAGACGAAGCCCAGGATGGTGTCGACCCAGCTATACTGACGGGTGGCCGCGATGATGCCCAGGCTGATGCCGATGGCGGAAGCCAGGATATGGCAGGTCAGGGCCAACAGGATCGTGCGTGGCAGGCGTTCGACGACCACGTCGCCGACAGGCTTGTTGTAGAACAGGGACTGGCCGAAATCGAACCGGGTAACGATGCCGGTGGCCCAGCGGAAATACTGAACGATCAGCGGATCATTGAGGCCATTGGCGGCCCGATAGGCTTCCGCCATGGCCTGGGCCTGCTCGGCGGTGGCGCCGGTGCGGTTGATGGCCATGGTCCGGATATAGTCACCATAGTCGCCCGGCGGCAGCTGGATGATGATGAACGTGACGATGCTGAGCAGGATGAGGATGGGAATGGCTCCCAGAATTCGGAATGCGAGGAAGCGCAGCATCTCAATCTCTGTGACTTTGTGGTCGGAAAGGTGTCCGGCGGCAGCGTGCCGCCGCCGGACGGAGCCTAGATCAGTTCGCTACAGGCCCGCCACCGCCCGGAACGTCGGGCAGGGTGTTGGGGTGCAGTTCGTTGGTCGACTGTGCATCGGCCGGGACGTAGACGCGCTCGCGGATGATGTTGTCCTCCGCCCAGTTGAACTGGAAGATCGGGGCGCCGGCCGGGATATTGACGAAGCGCTTGTTGATCAGGAGTGCACCCGGATACTGGGTCAGGCCGATGGCATAGAGGTTCTGCGTGTAGAGCTGCTGGTAGGTCTTCATCAGGTCAGCGCGCTCGGTATTGTCCGCACTGGCGATGAACTTGTTGATGGTGTCAACCATCTCCTGTTCGAACGGCATCAGATCGAGAGAGCCATCCGTACCAGCCCGGTGCGAGAACGCCGTGCGGGGACCAACCGGAGCCAGGCCGGCAGTACCCTGGACAACCGAGACCAGGTCCGAACCATTGCGGAGCATGGCCCAGTCATACTTGCCGCCCTGCTGGAACTCGGCCAGCGAGTTGCCGCTGACAGTGTTCAGCACCACGCGGATGCCGAGCTGTTCCATCATCGCGAGCACGCCTTCGGCGAGGCTCTTGTCGGTGGTGTAGTCGGCATTGACGAGCAGGGTGATCTGGACGTCCTGGCCACCGGCGGTACCAGCCGGGAAGTTCACGACGCCATTGCCATCGGTATCCTCAAGGCCAGCCTTGGCCAGGTATTCCTTGGCCGTGTCGAGCGCGTAAGGATAGAAGGCGGTCGAGTCCTTGTCGTAGAAGCTGGTGCCGGCATAGAGGCCGCCCGGATAGGGCGTGGTGAACGGACCCTTGACCAGCGATTCACCCAGGCTCTGACGATCGATCGCAAAGGTGATTGCCTTGCGGAAGTCGAGATTCCGGTTGAGGTCGCGGATCGCCTGGCTCAGTTCGTTGGGCTCACCCCAGCCATTGCCGCTCAGGTTTGGATAGAGCGAGTAGCCGATGGTGCGGGCACCGAACTGGAGCCGTGCCGGAGCGCCATCCTCGGCGGAACGCCGCAGCGATTCCACGAAGTTTTCCGGCTGTTCCAGGTTGGAGAAGTCGGCCGTACCGGCAACGGTCTGAACGTCGCGGTCGGACCAGGTGGACAGGCGGTAGCTGACTTCGTTGAGGTAAGGCAGCTGGTTACCGGCCTCGTCAACCTTCCAGTAGTAGGGGTTGCGGCGCAGCACGATGACGTCGTCGGCACGATATTCCACCGGAACCCAAGCGCCCATAACCGGGAAGTTGAGATATTCGGGCGGGAACGCGTCCTTGTACTCTTCGTAGGTGTTGTCGGCGTTGTACTTGGGATGCTCGGGCTTGAGCAGATGCGACGGGCCGGGGCAGAAGGAGCCATAGGCCATGGCATAGAGGTACTGCGTCGGGCGGACTTCCTTGAAGGTCCACTTGACGGTGTAGGCGTCGATCTGCTCGAGCGTGGTGCCCTCGCCGAAGCCTTCAGGCGTGCCGCCGCCGGTGGGCGTCACGTTGCTGTCGAGAACGTTGTCTTCCCAATAGAACATCACGTCTTCGGCGTCGAAGGGGTCGCCGTCAGACCACTTGGCACCTTCGATCAGGTGCATGGTCAGCTCGTGGCCGTCTTCCGACCATTCCCAGCTCTTGGCCAGGTTGGGGAGCGGTTCGAGTTCGTCGGCCTTGACCTGGAAGAGCGGCCCGGTGCGGGTGAGGCATTCATACATGCCGATGTCGATGCCGCCCCAGCCCTGCTGGGCGCCACCGATATAGTTCCAGCCATCCGGACGACCGCCGATGACGTGGCGCATGGTGTCGCCATAGACGCCAACGCCGTCGGGCATGTTGCCGGTCTTGAATACCAGCGGCTCCTTGGGCAGACGTTCGGCGACCGGCGGCAGCTTGCCGGCGTCGACGAAGGCCTTGACGAATTCGGGCTCGTGGTACTCAGGCAGCGCCTTGTATTCCTGGATGTCCGAAACGCTCACGAAGATGGGCTCGCTCTGCGCGGCGAATTCCGGCGGATCGGGCGGCACGGTCCATTCGCTCTGGGCGAAAACGACGAGTGTCGAGACGCCCAGCATCAGTCCTGCCCCGCCAAGGGCAAACGCGTGTCTTTTCATAAAACCTCCCATAGCAGCGGGCCGGCATTGATTGCCCAGCCGGACGTTGCTTCCGGCTTCATCCCGTGCTCAGGCCAAAATGGTACGCCTTGCCATGATTGAAACAATCCGGAATGATAGAGACTTATTTCGGGTTTCTAAGGAATCGACCGATAAGTATGACTGAGAACAGCCAGCTGATGGTGCGCCCGGCGCGTGAAAAAGCCCCGCGTCCGACGCCGCGACCCGATCGGAGCTTCTACTCCTCCGGCAAGGCCTTCGGGCGTTTCGGCATGCGCTCGTTCCCGCCACAGATTATGCCCCGTCCGCACAGCCATGGCCATATCGAGTTCAACTGGCTGACCCAAGGCACCATGGACTACATGTTCGATGGCGGTACGCTTGCTGTCGGGTCCGGCCGGCTGGTTGCGTTCTGGGCCGGTATCCCCCACCAGACAGTGGGCTTGCAGGACACCGGCGATGGCCGCCAGCTCAACATCTACCTGCCGATGGATGCTTTCCTCGAAATGCCGCAGCTCGGTCGGCTGACCGAGACACTCATGGGTGGTGGCGTCATCCAGCTCAACCCTGACTGTATCGGGCTTGAGACGCTCGACCGCTGGCATCAGGATTATCGCAGCGGCAACGCGCTGCGCACCGATATCGTGCGGGCCGAAATCGGCACCATGTTCCGCCGGGCCGCCATCACCGGCTGGGACACGCTGCTGCCGGCCTGGCTCGAACGTACAGGCACGCGCACCCGTACCGGCTCACCGGTGCGCTACGTGGTGCGCATGGTGCGCCATATCGTGGAAAACATCACCGATCCGCTCAGCGCCGAGGACATCGCCAAGGTCGTCGGGCTGCACCCGAACTATGCGACCAACCTCTTCACCAAGGTGATGCATATCTCGGTGCAGAAATTCGTCACCCGCATGCGCCTGATCCGCGCCCGCTCGCTGCTGTTCGACGGCAGCCTGTCGATCGCCAACGTCGCCTTCCAGGCTGGCTTTGTCAGCCAGACCCAGTTCTACGAGCATTTCCGCAAGGCCTATGGCATGACGCCCAGCCAGATGCGCAAGGATACGATCGA
>NZ_CAMLHM010000020.1 GCF_946479885.1 uncultured Devosia sp. | reverse complement strand
TCAAGGGCAAGCAGCTCACCAACATCCGCACCACGTCCAAGGACGAAGCGGTGCGGCTGACCACGCCCAAGAAGCTGACGCTGGAGCAGTCGCTCGGCTACATCGCCGAAGACGAGTATGTGGAAGTGACCCCCAAGTCGATCCGCCTGCGCAAGATCTGGCTCGACCCCAATGACCGCAAGCGCATGAGCCGCGCCGCCAAGTCGGCGTAAGCTTTGGTTCCGGCCCGTCAATTTGTTCGTGGCGCGGTCATCACAACCGCGTCCTGCTCCGTAGCCGTCGCCTTGCTCTTCGTATTTGGCGGCTCCAGCGACATCTTTTTCGGAGCAGGAGCAAAGGTCCTCTTGGCGATCACCGGCCTAGTCTACGGGGCGGTGATCGGGCTGGTCCTGTCTCTGGTTGCCGGTGGGATACTCTGGGCCATGGGCAGGATGAGGCGTCGTGGGCCCGAGATGACAGACAAGGACCATCCATGACCGACTGGATCATCCAGACCATTTCCGATCTGGGCTATCTCGGCATTTTCCTCGTCATGCTGGCGGAGTCGATCTTTCCGCCCATCCCGTCCGAACTCATCATCCCCTTTGCCGGCTTTGCCGCCGCCAATGGCGATCTCAACCTGTTCGGCGTCATCGCCACGGCCACCGTCGGCGCCGTGGTCGGCATGCTGCCCTGGTATTTCGCCGGGCGGCTGTTCGGGCTGGAGCGCGTGCGCTTTCTGGCCGACCGCTTCGGGCGGCTGATGGCCTTCAATGCCGACGAGATTGACACGGCGGTCAGCTGGTTCACCCGCTTCGGGCCGGTCATCGTGCTGTTCGGCCGGCTGATGCCGATCATCCGCACGCTGATCTCGATCCCGGCCGGCCTTGCCCGCATGAGCCTGCCGGTGTTCCTGCTGGCCTCGACCGCGGGCGCGCTGATCTGGAACACCTTCCTGACGCTGGCCGGCTATGTCCTGCACGAGCATTACGAGAGCATCGAAGTCGTGCTCGATCCGCTGAGCTACCTCGTGCTTGGCCTGGTCGTGCTGCTCTACCTGTTCAAGGTCGCCACCTGGAAGCCGAGCCAGGCCTAGGCGCCGGCCCGGCAGGATAGTCGCATTCTGCAACGCGACTTGCATTCTGCAACGCAGCTTCCCTCGCAAATTGGCAATGTTCACAGGGCTTTAATCTCTGCCCTCCGGTTCACCGGTGCCTTCGACTTGGCACGCTTCATGCAATGGAGTGTCCGTCCGGAGAGTGTAGTTTTGCGTACCGGATCCAAAGTCATTGGGGCCTCGTTCCGTGCGACCGGAGCGAGGCTCTCATGTCTGGCGGCTGCCCTTGCCGCAAGCGTCCGCAGCCATTAGATAATTCCCACCAGTTCTCCGGAGACGCCCATGCGCGCCGTGCTCGACATCATCCTGCTGATCCTCGATCTCTATCGCTGGGTGCTCATCGCCATGATCATCATGAGCTGGCTGATCTCGTTCAACGTGATCAACACGCGCAACCCCTTTGTCGAAGGCGTGTGGCGGGTGCTCAACCAGCTGACCGAGCCGGTGCTGCGCCCAATCCGTCGCGTTATGCCGAATTTCTCCGGCCTCGATATCAGCCCGATCATCGCCTTCATCGCGATCTTCTTCATCCAGCAGATCATCGGCTACTACATCTATCCCGCCGTGGCGCGCGCCGGCATCTAGCCCTGTCGCAGCAGCCCAAATGCTACCGGCTCAGCCCTGCGGGGCTGAGCCTTTTCGTTCGTGTCACCCCCAATGCCAACAGGGACGCGGTCGAGGGCATTGAGATCAGGGATGACGGGACGGCCGTATTGCGGGTTCGGGTGCGCGCCGTGCCCGACAAGGGCAAGGCCAATGCATCCGTGGTGGCGCTGCTGGCCAAGGCATTGGGCGTGCCGAAATCGGCGATATCAGTCGCGAGTGGAGAGACGGCCCGGCTCAAGACGCTTGATGTAGCGGGGGACGGGGAGGTGCTGGCCACCAGGCTTGCGACGCTATCGTCCCTCTCCCCTTGAGGGAGAGGGTGCCGAGAGGCGGGTGAGGGGTCCCTGCGGACATCGCTGACCCCTCATCCGGCGCTGCGCGCCACCTTCTCCCTCAAGGGGAGAAGGGGAAGGTCCCCACCGCGACAAATCAACGCATTTTCCATTGCTTAACCCCTCAATCCGGCTAATCTTCTTTGTGGAAGGGGCTCTAGGAGGGCAGGGCGTGCAGGTTGGAGGACCGGCACCGTCATTGCGTTGAGTCCCCGGAGGATAAATCTAGAGGGACTATTTCGATGACTTTGGCACTCTGGCTGATCGTCCTGTGCGGCGCTCTGTCCATCGTTTACGGCGTCTATACGACGCAACAATTGCTCGCCGCCGACAGTGGTAGCGCCCGCATGCAGGAAATCTCGGCAGCCGTTCGGGAAGGTGCATCGGCCTATCTCAAGCGGCAGTACACCACTATCGGCATTGTCGGCGTGGTGATCCTGATCGCCGCTTTCTTCCTGCTCGGCGTCTATGCCGCCATCGGCTTCCTGCTCGGCGCCGTGCTCTCGGGCGCGGCCGGCTTCATCGGCATGAACGTGTCGGTGCGCGCCAATGTCCGCGTGGCCCAGGCGGCCATCTCGTCACTGGCCCGTGGCCTCGACCTGGCCTTCAAGTCCGGCGCGGTCACCGGCATGCTGGTGGCGGGGCTCGGCCTCCTCGGCGTTACCCTCTACTTCATCATCCTCACCCAGTTCCTGGGCTTTGACCCGACCAGCCGCACCGTCATCGATGCGCTGGTGGCCCTCAGCTTCGGCGCGTCGCTGATCTCCATCTTCGCCCGTCTCGGCGGCGGCATCTTCACCAAGGGTGCAGATGTCGGCGGCGACATGGTGGGCAAGGTCGAGGCCGGCATTCCGGAAGACGATCCGCGCAACCCGGCCACCATTGCCGACAACGTAGGCGACAATGTCGGCGACTGCGCCGGCATGGCCGCAGACCTGTTCGAAACCTATGTGGTGACCATCGTCGCCACCATGGTGCTGGCCGCCATCATCCTGCCCGATGCGTTCAAGCTCATCGGCATGGTGCTGCCGCTGGCCATTGGCGGCGCCTGCGTCGTGACGTCCATCATCGGGACGTACTTCGTCAAGCTGGGCGCCGACAACAACATCATGGGCGCGCTCTACAAGGGCATTATCGCCACCGGCGTGCTGTCGCTGGTTGCGCTGCTCCCGGTGCTCTACTTCGTCTTCGGCGATCTCAACGTCGTCATCGAAGCCACAGACAAGACCTTCACGCCATGGGCTTTGTTCTGGTGCGGCGTGGCTGGGCTGGTCATTACCGGCCTCATCATCGTCATCACCGAATACTATACTGGCACGGGTCGCCGTCCGGTCAATTCCATCGCCGAAGCCTCGGTTACCGGCCACGGCACCAACGTCATCCAGGGCCTCGCGGTCTCGCTGGAATCGACGGCGCTGCCGGCGCTGGTGATCATTGCCGGCATCATCGTCACCTATAACCTGGCGGGTCTCTTCGGCATCGCCTTCGCCGTCGCCACCATGCTGGCTCTCGCTGGTATCGTGGTTGCCCTCGACGCCTTCGGCCCTGTCACCGACAATGCCGGTGGCATCGCCGAAATGGCCGGCCTCGACAAGGAAGTGCGCCACAATACCGACGCGCTCGATGCCGTGGGCAACACCACCAAGGCAGTCACCAAGGGCTATGCCATCGGTTCGGCCGGCCTCGGCGCCCTGGTGCTGTTCGCCGCCTATACGCAGGACCTGATCTACTTCTCTGGTCTGCCCGATGCCCCCGCCATCTTCCAGGGCGTGGGCCAGCTCAGCTTCTCGCTGGCCGATCCCTATGTCGTGGTCGGCCTGCTCTTCGGTGGCCTCTTGCCGTTCCTGTTCGGCGGCATGTCGATGACCGCCGTGGGCCGCGCCGCCCAGTCGGTGGTGGTGGAAGTCCGCCGCCAGTTCAAGGCTGATCCGGGCATCATGGCCGGCACGTCCAAGCCCGACTATGCCAAGGCGGTGGACATGCTGACCAAGGCGGCAATCCGCGAAATGATCGTACCGAGCCTGCTCCCCGTGCTGTCGCCGATCGTGGTGTTCTTCCTGATCAACTGGATCGCGGGCGCCGCGGCCGGCTTCTCGGCTCTGGGCGCCATGCTGATGGGCGTCATCGTCACCGGGCTTTTCGTCGCTATCTCCATGACCGCCGGCGGCGGCGCCTGGGACAATGCCAAGAAGAGCTTCGAAGACGGCTTCACCGACAGCCACGGCGTCACCCACCACAAGGGCGGCGACGCGCATAAAGCCTCCGTCACCGGCGACACCGTCGGCGACCCCTACAAGGACACGGCCGGCCCGGCTGTGAACCCGATGATCAAGATCACCAATATTGTGGCGTTGCTACTGCTCGCGGTGCTGGCGCATCTGGGGTAGCGAGGCATCCGCCTCGACCGAAACTGAAGAAGGCCCGGGGGAAGCTCCGGGCCTTTCTCAATGGATGCCAACAAATTTTCGGGCAGCTGGACAGTGGTGCGAATGACACTTGTCTCGGCTGATCACCTGTCCAGGCCATAATATTCCTGATCGTCCCCGATCAGCAGGTCTCGGGCGCCCTTCGGCATTGGAAACCCGTAGCCGACCCAAGGCTTGATCCACCACATCTTTCGCTCATGGTGATAGCGGCTCATATAAAGGTCGGTGGCGATCTTTTGTTGGGCCATATCTAAGGCATGCAATGCGTCATTCCCCATGGCATGGCTTTTGACGGTGCCCTCGGGCCAATCGATTTCGTAGCTGCAGTCCCAGGCCGGACCGTCCGAGGTTGGTTCGAACACACGGATGATGACCGGACGATCCCCGGTCGGCGTGGCCACGGTGAGCGTACGAGTTCCTATGATCATGGTCGGACTCAATAATTGAACGGGGGTAGGGGCTCATCTTTCATGCACGCAGTTCGGCGAAGCATCGCCTGATTGCTGCAGGAAGCGCTCCAGACAGTCATCCTGCATTGAAACATATCGCTTTCATATTGCAGCTCGCACTTATCGTAATTGGCCTTGTTCCAAGGCCCGGCAACGTGGACGCGGTCGCTTGTCCATTGTCCGCCGGTCGACTGACCGGCAGGCACGCGTGGCTGTGCCGGATCGTATTTTCGCAACAGTCGTTCAAATCTCATTCCGAGCAGGGTCAACCTGCCCGACGCAATTGCGTACTCCGCTCTTCTCAGCAGGTTTGTGCGCACAGCTACTCCTGGTCCCCAATTGGCAGGGGTATTGTGATCCAGGCGCCGTTGGCGGGGATAAGTCTTTGAAGGGTTCACTCGCCGGCCCCATTGCCGGTTCCGGTGCAAAAAATCTTCACGTAAAAATGTCGAAGCCGCCGCGCCCCGCTCGTCGCCTGGTCAGATGGCGGCCAATGATGGGTCGCCCAGGGAGAAAGCAAATGCGTAAAGTCACAGCCGGCCTGTTCTATTCCGTCGAAGGCGTCGCCGAGGCGCCGAACGAATTCCAGTTCGACAGCTTTGATGACGAGCTGGGGGCGATGCTGGGCAGCGTCATGGCCGAGGTCGACACGGTACTGATGGGCCGCAAGGGCTGGCAGGAATGGGCCGGCTACTGGCCCAATGCCGGCCAGGACATGGATTTTGCCGGCTTCATCAATGCCACGCCCAAGCATGTCGCCTCGCGCACGCTCAAGCCGGCCGACATGGCGGCCTGGGGCAATTCCAGCCTGATCGAAGGCGATCTCGAAGCCCACGTGCGCCAGCTCAAGGCGACGCAAGGCGGCACGATAGCCGTCATGGCCGGCATGTCGCTGGTGCGCCAATTGCTGCTGGCGGGGCTGATGGATGAGTTGACGCTGATCATCCATCCGGTGGTTGCGGGCCGCGGCCGGCGCCTGTTCGAGGATATGCCGACCACAAGGCTGGAACTCATCCGCAGCGAGATCACGTCCAAGGGCAATGTGGTGGTGACTTACGGCAAGAAGGCTGGGTAACGCTCAACCGGCGGGCCGGCCTCAGGGCTGGCTCAATCGCCCAATGTCGTATCCTGGGCTTCGAGCACGCCGATGACGCGCGCCAGCAGGCCGAGAAACTGGCTGCGTTCGGCCGGTGTGAGCTGCTCGAGCGCCAGCGTGTTGATGGCGCTCACCACCCGCTCCACCGTCTCCACCTTGCCCAGGGCCAAAGGTGTCAGTGCCACGAGGGCGCTGCGCTTATCCCCGGGGTCGGGCCGCCGGTCTATCATGGCGTCGCGCTCCATGCGGTTGAGCGTGGCCGCCATGGTGGGCTGTTCAACGGCGGCGCGGCGGGCCAGTTCCTTTTGCGTCAGCCTGCTGCCATCGGCCAGGGCGAACAGCACCGGCATATAGGCCGGGGCAATGCCCGTGGGCGCGAGCTGTCGCTCCAGTTCGCGGCTGAACAGCCGGGCCGCCCAGTTGGTCATGTAGCCGGCAGAAGTCTCGCGCGTCAGTGCCATTTATATAGCTTGCTATGTAAATATATAGTGTGCTATCTATATAGCCTCAGCCTCTGTTCCGCAAGGAGCCTGCCATGTCGCTCAAAAGCAGTCCAAGCCGCTATGGTTCGGTCGCCATCGCCATCCACTGGGTGACGGCGATCGCCATCATCGCCATGCTGGGAACGGGCCTGGTGGCAGCCAACAGCGCCGATCCGCAGACCGAAGTCACGCTGCTGCGCGGCCATGTGATCATGGGGAGCCTGGTTGGCGTGCTCACGCTGTTCCGCATCATCTGGTGGCTGTTTTTCGATCGGCGCCCGAGCGACGCTGCCGGCATGTCGCGTGGGCAGGCGCTGGCCGCCCATGTCGTGCATTACGGCCTCTATGCCGTGATCCTCGTGATGGTATCGAGCGGGATTGCCACCATCGTGCTCAGCGGCGCCGGTGCGCAACTGCTCGGCGCGGCGCCTCCGCCGCTACCCGATTTCACCCTGCCGCCCTTTACGGTGCATGGCCTTCTGGCGCGTGGGCTCATCGTCCTGCTGATCGGCCATATCGGCGCGGCGCTCTGGCATCAGTTCGTCAGGCGCGATCATCTCCTGGCGCGGATGGGCGTGAGCCGCTAGGCGCTGCGCCGCCGAAGCGTCCAATAGAGCAGGCCCGCGCCGGCCAGCGCGGCTACGATGCCGATATAGAGCCACTGGCTCTGCCCCGACATGACGCTGCCGCCCACGATATTGGCGCCCTGCAAAATCCACAGCAGGCCAATGAGCAGCAGCACGATGCCGATAATAATCTTGGCGATTTTCACCTGCGGCCTCCGCGATTGCTCGCCAAAGGTGCGCTGTGTCGGGCACATCAGGCAAGTCACGAAAGCGGGTGGCTTATAGTGCGGCCAATGTCGCGAAGGCGTGGTGCTGTCCTGCCGCAAGCGCTTGCTCGATCGCGGCGACACAGGCTTCCGGCGTCATCACGCTCGTATCGACCTCAAGGTCATAGATGCCGGGCGCATGCACCGCCTCCTGCCAGCGCCGCACCGGCTCGGGCACGCTGTCGCCACCGGCATAGAGCCCGCCCTGCGGGTCGGCATTGCGGCGCGCCATGACGATCTCGATCGGGCAGCGGACGCCGACGAACAGCACGTCGTGTCCGCCAAGGCGCCGGGCGCAGGCGGGCAGGATGCCCAGCGGGGTCGAATAGCTATCGTGGTGGCCAAGGTCTACAACCACGTCGAACCCCTGGTTCGCATGGGCGGCGATGGCCTCGTAAAGCGCGGCAAACAGCGCCACGACCATGGGCTCGAGGTCCGGACGCTCCCCGCCCGGTCGCAAACCGATCCCCGGCAGCAGGGACGGGGGCAGCATGCGGTTCTGCGCATCGACGCCCAGATTGATCCAGCGACCGGGCAGGCTCTGCTGCATGGCCGCCGCGATCGAGGATTTGCCCGAGCGTGGCGCGCCGTTGAGAATGACGATACGGCCGCTCATGCCGGGCTCCTTTTTGCGCTGCGGTGTCGAAATCGGCCACCCTGCCGCGACATTGTCTTGAACAAGATGATGGAGCGACACAATGGCCGAAATAGTCCAGTTGATGGACGGCATCCTGCTTGGCGAATGCCCGCGCTGGCACGATGGCAAATTCTGGTTCGCCGATTGGGTCGGCCAGAAGCTTCGTAGCATCGATGCCGATGGCCGCGTGGTGGTGGAGGCGAGCATTGCCTCGCTGCCCTTCTCGTTCGACTGGCTGGCCGATGGACGCATGCTGCTGGTGCACGCCGCCGACAATGACCTCAAGGTTCGGCAGGCCGATGGCAGCTTCACCCGCTTTGCCGATCTATCGGGTCTGTCGGCCTATGGCTGCAACGAAATCACTGTGCATCCGGCCGGGCATATCTATGTCAACAACGTCAATTTCGACTTTCCGGGCGGCGCATTCCAGCCCGGCTTCATCGCCCTGGTCGCCCCCGATGGCAGCGCCCGCAAGGTGGCCGAGGGCCTGTCGTTTCCCAATGGCATGGCCATCCTGGCCGATGGCAGGACGCTGGTCTGCGCCGAGAGCTTTACGGGCAATCTTACCGCCTTCGACATTGCCGAGGACGGGAGCCTGTCGGGCCGGCGGCTGTGGGCCAATGTCGGCAGCTATGGCAATGACGGCATCTGTGCCGATGCGGAAGGCGCCATCTGGACCTCGACCGGTCCCACCGTGCTGCGTGTCCGCGATGGCGGCGAAGTGCTCGAGCGTTTCGAGCTCGACCGCATGTGTTTTGCGGTGATGCTGGGCGGCGCCGACGGACGGACGCTCTACATGGTCGCCAATGAATGGACCGGAACGGTGGATGTGACCACGCCCACCGGCCGGGTCTTTTCCACCCGGGTCAGCGTGCCCCATGCCGGCTATCCCTGACGGGCGGCGACATGGGGCGAATGAAGGGGCCTACTTGGCGTTCTTGGCCATTTCGATGGAGTCCAGGATCACCTTCTTGGCGTCCTCGTAGCCACCGACATGGCTGATCTTGGCCCATTTGCCAGGCTCGAGATCCTTGTAGTGGGTGAAGAAGTGCTTCACGCGCTCGACCTGGATGGCCTGCATGTCGCCGATATCCTGGATGGCGTCATACATCTTGGTGAGCTTGGACACCGGCACGGCGAGGATCTTTTCGTCCTGGCCACCATCGTCTTCCATGAACAGCACGCCGATCGGGCGGCAGCGGACGACCGCGCCGGGCACCAGGGGGCGCGAATTCATGACGATGACGTCGAGCGGGTCGCCGTCGCCGCACAGGGTATGGGGCACGAAGCCGTAATTGCCCGGGTAGCGCATCGGGGTATAGAGGAAGCGGTCGACGAACAGGGCGCCACTGGCCTTGTCGATTTCGTACTTGATCGGCTCGCCGCCCATGGGCACTTCGATGATGACGTTGAGGTCGTCGGGCGGGTTCTTGCCGGTTGGGATGGCGTCGATGTTCATTTGGCTTCAGCTCTCGTTCATCGGGGAGGCGACAAAGTGGCCCGCGTTGTGCCCAACGCAGGCCGCAAAGGCAAGCCAGTTTGGCGCAACCCTGCTTATCCCGCAGCCCCAAAGGATAAAGATGAAACAGCTCCTCGTCGCCGCCCTTGCCGTTGTGGCACTCGCCAGCCCGGCCTATGCCGGCTTCAACAGCGCCTATACCGATATCGACCTCGATGAGTGCCTGGTGCTCGATGCCGACGATTTCGGCGCCAGCTGGTCCTGCCCGGGCTACAAGGGCTATCCGCTGCAGGTGAGCGAGGGCGACCTGCGCTTCGTGCTCAATTATGGCTTCAACATCCGCGACGAGCCCATCTTCGGGCAATCGCTCGGCCCGTTCAATCATCTCGGACCCAAGCTGGAATGGCGGCTCAGCAATGCATCGGGCCGCTGGCTGCCGGTGGCGACTATCGTGCGCTATTTCACGCAGGACCAGGAGACGTCGGAGGAGACCAATCAGGTGCTGGTGGTGACGCAGTTGCTCGAGGGGCAGACCTGCCACATCGCCTATATCGACGCGCTGGCCAATCCGAATGCCAATGAACTGGCCCGGCAGGCCGCCGACAAGGCCGGCAGCTTCGATTGCGCCAATGACGAGGTCGAGATCATCGGCAAGTTCACCGCCTGGTAGCGCCCGGCGTCAGCTGGCCTTGCCGACCTGGTTGCGCAGGATCGTGCGGTCGCGCGAGGAAACGCCGATCAGCTCGGCAATGCGCCAGACCATGTTGTCCTCGAGCTCATGGTTCTTCTTGTCGGCAAACACCACCATCCACATCATGCGGATGATTTCGATGCGGTCTTCCATGTCGAGCTGGGTGATGGACTGGGTGAATTTGAAGAAATCCACCGCTTCGGCATCGCGCAAAGCGGCTGCCTTGATCAGCTTGTCCACGGATGCCTCGTCCAGGTCATAGTGGTCGATCAGGACGCCCTTTATGGCGCTGCGCTCCTCGTCCTTCATCTGGCCATCGACGGCCGCCAGATGCACGAGCAGGACAGCGACCGACAATTTGGGATCGTTGCTCGACAGGGCCGTTTCCGGCTTGTTGAACAGTCGGGTAATGGCCTCGAACATGGCGGCATGCCTCCTTCGGGGGAGCGGCAGGATCAGCAATGGGTTTTGCGCGCCGGGAGGCAGGCAGGAGCAGAGTTAGCAGTCCGGTGGATTTCCGTGAATGGGCCAGCGTGGCCGCCACGCGCTCTTGAGCGGGCTTGATGCGGACGCGCCACACTCGATGTGAGCGGGCATGACGAAAGGGACTCGACTCTCGCGAGATTCGGAGTCTAAATGTTCCTGTTTTGTTCACTTGAAGGATTGGCGCGATGCCCTCGCCCGACCAGCAACAGCGCCTTGTCGCGCTGCGGGAGACCATTGCCGATATCGAGCGCAAGCCGGCTTTGGCCGAGGCGCGGGCCCGGGTCGAGCATCGGCCCGGTGAATTCCCCGTGCTGGCCGGTGGCCTTTTGCAGGAAGTGTTCACCGACGAGCGTCGCAATGCCGGGGCGAGCCTCGGCTTTGCCCTGGCCCAGGCCAAGGGATTGCTCACCGCGCAGCGGCTGGCCGTCATCTATCTGCAGCTGAGCGACGAGGCCCAGAAACTGGGCATGCCCTATGGACCGGGGCTGCTCAGCTTCGGGTTTGATCCCAAGGCGCTGGTGCTGGTGCGGGCCGCCAATGTGGCCGAACTGCTCTGGGCCGCCGAGGAAGCCATTGCCTGCCGGGCGGTGGCGGCCGTGGTGGCCGATATCGGCAGCCATGCCAAACTGCTCGATTTCACCGCCAGCCGGCGCCTCAGCCTGCGCTCGGCAGCGACAGGCGGCTCGATCTTCCTGCTGCGCTACGGGCAAAACCGCGAGGCAAGCGCCGCACATCTGCGCTGGCATCTGCAGCCCAGTCGAAGTGAACGGAAAAAATATGACGATCGGGCGCCGGGAGGATCGCGCTGGCACGTCCGGCTTGAGCGCGGATCGCTCATCAAACAGCACGCCGAATGGGTGTTGGGATGGACCGAAAATGGATTTTCAAGCTTCACTCCTCAATACGACGACAGCACCCGCCAGCCGGCGTCGCTTCCTCGTGTTGTTCCTGCCCACCTGGCCAACCGACTACCTCAAGCGAGTTAATCCCGGTCTTGTCTCTCCATTGGCGCTCTACGAGAGGATCAAGGGTGGGCTGAGGATCGCCGCGTTGGACAGCGAAGCTGGCCGGGCAGGAGTCAAGCTGGGTCAGAGTGTGGCCGATGCGCGGGCACTGGTGCCCAGTCTGGTTGTGCAGGAGATGAACCGTCCACTGCTCGAAGCCGGCTTTGCCGATTTTGCCGATTGGCACTCCAATGCCAGTCCTATGGTGGCAGTGATGGAGGATATCAGCCGCTTCGGTGACCTGGTGCTCGACATAACCGGGGTGGATCATCTGTTTGGCGGGGAGCATGCCATGCTGCGCATGATGCTCACCCGATTGCGCTTGATGGGTTATACGGTGGCCGGTGCCGTCGCATCGACGATTGGAGCGGCCTGGGGGGTCAGCCATTTCGCCCGCAGCCAGGTCGTCGATGATGCGGCATTGGGGGCCACTCTCGATGCCTTGCCGGTTTCCTCCCTTCGTTTGAGCGAAGGGCAGATTGCCACGCTTTCCCAAATGGGACTCAAGACTATAGAGGAGCTGCGGCAGCGGCCGCGCAAGCCGCTGCAGGCTCGTTTCGGTCAGTCCCTGTTGATCCGGATCGACCAGGCCTATGGACTGATCGAGGAGCGTATGACGCCCCGCCTGCCCACGGTGGAACACTATGTGGAGCGACGTTTTGCCGATCCAATAGCACTGATGGATGACGTGCTGGCCTGCGCGAATGATCTAGCCATCCAGCTTGCCTACCGGCTGGAAGCTGCTGGGCAAGGCGCACAGGCCTTTCATCTTTTTCTCTATCGTGTCGACCACAAGGTCATGTCGCTTTCGGTCAATTCAGCCCGTGTGATGCGCGATCCGCACCACATTGCCCAACTTTTTGCACATCGGTCCGAGCGGCTTGCCGGCGAGTATGATGCCGGTTTCGGCATAGACATGATCCGGTTGGCAGCCAGTTCGCTCGATGTGCTTGACGCCAGCCAGCTTGGCGCCTTTGCCGGCGAGGACGGAATTGAAGACCTCGATCAGCTCAATGACAGGATGGCCAGCCGGCTAGGAGTGATGGCTGTGCTGCGTGTCCAGATGGCGGCCAGCCATGTCCCCGAAAGGGCAGTACAGTTGGTGCCGAGCCAGGCGATGATAGGCGTTGCCACCGCGCCTCAGCCGAGGCTGAGCCGCCCATTGCGGCTACTGCCGGTGCCCGAACTGGTGCTGATCAATGCCGAAGTGCCTCACGGCCTGCCGGCCTCGATGATCTGGCGGAGAACGCGCTACCGGCTGATCAAGGGTGATGGTCCCGAGCGGTTGGAGGCGGAGTGGTGGCGAAAGGGGGAGCGTCTCTTGCTGACCCCTCCTCCGGAACCCGAGGAGCCCAAGCCAGGAGAACAGACCCCGCCTCCGCCCTACATACCCGACCTGCCCCTGTACGAAGCTGAAGAACAGGTGCGTGATTACTATCGCGTCGAAGACGAGGATGGACGGCGGTTCTGGATCTTCCGCCTGGGGCTTTATGGCGGTCCGGACATGCCGTCCTGGTACTTGCAGGGATTCTTCGCTTGAGTACCGTCATCGATCTTCCGCCGGCCAGGCCCGGGTCTGCTCCGCTCAGGACGGCACCTGCTTATGCCGAATTGATCGGAACCAGCAATTTCTCGTTTCTGCGGGGGGCTTCTCACCCCGAGGAGCTCGTATCTGCCGCCATTTACCTGGGGCTCAATGCCTTTGGCCTCTGCGACCGCAACAGCTTTGCCGGCGTAGTCCGCGGTTATGTCGCCTTGCGTGACCACGATAAGGCGCCGTCTGATTTCCGCTATCTTGTCGGCGTCCGCCTCTGCTTTGCCGATGGCACGCCTGACATCATCGCCTATCCCACCGACCGCATCGCCTATGGTCGGCTCTGCAAGCTCCTGACTATAGGCAATCAGCGCGGCGAAAAGGGTAAGCCCCTGCTGCATTTCGCCGATCTCTTCGGTCTGGGAACGCTTGCCGAAGAAGCCGGTCCTCCCGAGAACTATGCCCAAGGTCAGCTCTTCATCCTGATGCCCGATGAAGAGGATTGGGGGCTGACAGACCAGGTGCTTGCCAAGCTTGAGCAGGCCGCATCGGGACGCGTCTGGATCGCAGGCACGCCCCGCTTCGATGGCGAGGATCGTGCAAGGCTCAATCGTGTCGCTGAGCTGGCGAAGCGTCATCATGTGCGGATGATTGCCAGCAATGATGTGCTCTATCACGAACCCAGAAGGCGCATTCTGGCTGACGTCGTCACCTGCATCCGGGAGCACAAGACACTGGACGAAGCTGGCTGGTTATTGTCCGCCAATGCCGAGCGGCACCTGAAACCACCAGAGCAGATGGCACAGCTGTTTGCCGAACATCCCGCTGCCATCGCGGAGACCCAGCGGCTTATCGCGCAGATCTCGTTCGCGCTGACGGATCTGGAATACAATTATCCGGAAGAGACCGTCGGCAATGGCGAAACGGCCCAGCAGACGCTGGAGCGCCTGACCTGGCTTGGCGCCGCAAGACGCTTTCCCGAAGGCCTGCCCCCTGAAACCCGGGTGCAGATTCTGGAAGAGCTCAAGCTCATCAACGACAAGGGTTATGCGGCCTATTTCCTTACTGTGCAGGACATTGTCCGTCATGCTCGCCACGACCTGGGCATCCTCTGCCAGGGGCGCGGCTCGGCGGCAAACTCGACGGTCTGTTTTTGTCTCGAGATTACCGAGGTCGATCCGCGCAAGGCCACGCTGGTCTTTGGGCGCTTTATCTCCACTGAACGCGACGAGCCCCCCGATATCGATGTCGATTTCGAGCACGAGCGGCGCGAAGAGGTGATGCAGTATGTCTACAAGAAATACGGGGGCAAGCGCACCGGCCTCACGGCCAATGTGATCTCCTACCGCTCAAAGAGCGCTATTCGCGAAACGGCAAAGGTCTTTGGCATTTCCGATGACGTCGTTGCTGCATTCAACCAGCTGCATTGGGGCTGGGGCTCCAAGCTCGACCTGGCCAAGGTGAAGACACTGGGCCTCAATCCCGACGATCCGGTGCTGGCGCAGATGTTCGAGGTGGTAAAGGTGCTGCGCGGCTTTCCCCGGCACTTGTCACAGCATGTGGGTGGCTTCGTCATCACGCGGGACAGCCTTGAAAGCCTTGTACCGATCAGCAAGTCGGCCATGGATAGTCGCACCATCATCGAGTGGAACAAGGACGACATCGATGCGCTGAAAATCCTCAAGGTCGATGTGCTGGCCCTGGGAATGCTCACCTGCCTGCAACGCGCTTTCGGCCTGATGAAGACCCATTACCAGCAGGGTATCAAGCTGGTCGACCTGCAGAACGAGGAATGGGTCGACAAGACAAAAGCCGTTCCGGTCTACGAAATGACCCACCGAGCCGATACGATCGGTGTCTTCCAGATCGAGAGCAGGGCACAGATGTCTATGCTGCCCCGGCTCCAGCCGAAGGAATTCTACGATCTGGTCATCGAGGTGGCGATCGTTCGACCTGGGCCGATACAGGGCGGCATGGTCCATCCCTATCTCCGGCGGCGCGAGAAAAAGGAAATCTGGACCCCCGACCCCAATGATCCATTGGATGAGGTCCTGAAAAAGACGCTTGGAATCCCACTGTTCCAGGAGCAGGCCATGCAGATGGCAATCAAGGGCGCCGGTTTTACCGCCGGCGAGGCCGATCAGCTGCGCCGCGCCATGGCCGCCTGGCGGCGGACTGGGAGGATCGGCCTCTTCAGGGACAAGTTCATCAACGGCATGATGAACAATCCGCGCCGGAATTATGCCCGCGAATTTGCCGAACGCTGCTTCTCGCAGATCGAGGGCTTCGCCGAATACGGTTTTCCCGAAAGCCACGCCGCATCGTTTGCCCTGCTGGTTTATGCCTCATGCTGGCTCAAATGCCATTATCCGGATGTCTTCCTCTGTGCCCTGCTCAATTCGCAGCCCATGGGATTTTATGCGCCGAGCCAGCTCGTGCGCGACGCGACCGAGCATGGCGTCGAGGTGCGGCCCGCCGACGTCAATCTTTCAGGCGATGATTGCTCGCTGGAGGATGGTAGCTGGAAAATAACGGACCATATCTGGCCCAGGCATGCGGTCATGCAGGATGTGATCCTGACCACCAAGGCGGTCCGGCTCGGGTTGCGGGAGGTCGAGGGGCTGGCCAAGAAGGACATCGAGAGGATCATTGAAAAACGCGGCGCGGGCTATGCCTCCATCCGTGATCTCTGGTTGCGGACTGGGGTGCCCGTTGGCAGCCTCGAAAAACTGGCTCGCGCCGATGCCTTTGCCTCCATGAAACTCAACCGGCGCGAGGCGCTGTGGGCGGTCAAGGGACTGACCGGCACGCATGGGGCCGAGACGCTGCCGCTGTTTGCCGCTTCCGACCTGCCACGCATCCCGGCGGTTGAGGAGAGAGGAAACCTGCCCCTGATGTCGCCGGGCGAAGAGGTCATTCACGACTATGCGACGCTGTCGCTCTCGCTTAAGGGTCATCCGGTGCAGTTCCTGCGGCCGATGCTCGATGCGCGGGGGACGACCCGGGCCAGCAATCTAGACACGGTCACGCCGGGGCATCGCATCGAGGTGGCCGGCCTGGTGCTGGTGCGCCAGCGACCGGGAACGGCGAGCGGGGTGATCTTTGTTACCCTCGAGGACGAAACCGGCGTGGCCAATCTGGTGGTCTGGCCCAAGCTGTTCGAGAACGACCAGATGCGCAAAACCTTGCTGTCGAGCCGGATGCTGGCGGTCAAGGGGAGGCTGCAAAGGGAAGGATTGGTCATCCATATTATCGCCGAGGACATGACGGATCTGACGACGCAGCTGCTCGAAATCAGCAATGGTCGAGATATTGGTGAGGCAATTCTGGCGCGGGCCGATGAGGGAAAATCTGGCCCGCCTACCAGCCAGAGTCGGGATCGCGACACGCTGCGCGCAGAGGAACTCGCGCGGCGCCGGGCCTATGCGGCGCTGCCGGGTGGGCGCAATTTCCATTGAGGGCAGAAGGCGATCTGCGCTGTGGGCTAGGTCAGCAGCCTGTCGATGGCTCGGGCCAGCGCGATGTCCTTGTCGCTGAGGCCGCCGGCGTCGTGGGTGGACAGGCCTATGGTGACCTTGTTGTAGCTGTTGGACCAGTCAGGGTGGTGGCCGGCTTTCTCGGCCGCCAGCGCCACCCGGGCCATAAAGGCAAAGGCCTCGGAAAAGTCCTTGAACTTGAATACGCGGCTGATGGTCCCGCCGCCGGCCCCATCATAGATCCAGCCGTCAAGGTCCCGTAGGCCCACTTCCCGCTGGGCATCGTTCAGCTTCTCGACCATGTGTCACCTTTCGTCCGTCATCCCGCCCGCAAAATGCCGACCCCAGGCTAGTCTTAACGCGTTGGCAAGCAGTTTGGTCGCAGCTTGAAGCCCGCTCGGATCGCTGCGGTAAAAAAGGGCCGGTACAGCGGACTACCCTTCGGATCGTGAGCGGGAGGAGTGCGCGTGGCCTGGACCCGACGACTGAGCGTGCTTGCATGTGCCAGCGCCTTGTCCGTTTCTGCCAGTGCAGCCGATCTCGTCATCTATCACAACTGGGCCTCACCGGCGGAACTGTCGGCGCTCAACGTGCTGCGCGATGCGTTCGAGGCGCGTGGTCACCGGTGGATGCCGCTGGCAATCCCCCATGATGCCAATGGCGATATCGACGTGGTCCAGCTGATCGCGCGCGGCACCTCACCCAACGTGTTCCTGCAGATGCAGCCCGAGATCTACCGCGCCCTGGACCATGACGGACAGGTGCTGCATCTGGACGAGCAGTTTGCCGGCAATGGTGCGCTGGCGCAGCTGCCCGAGGTGGTGCGCGATGCCATCACCATCGACGGCGCCATCGTCAAGATTCCCACCGCCATCCATGTCGATGCCATGCTCTACTATAACCGGGCCGTTGCCGCGGCGGCGGGCATCGATCCGGAATCCTGGACCTCGCTCGAGGATATGTGGAGCGACTTCGACGCGGTGCGCGCGGCCGGTTTTCAGCCCATCGCTCTTGGCGCACAGCCCTGGCAGGTGGGCTACCTGACCCATGCGCTGGTGGCCAGCCTTGCCGCCCCCGGCGTTTATGCCGGACTATATGGAGAGACCGTCGATCCGGCAGTGCTCTACGATGCCAGCCTGCTCGACGTGTTCGCCTGGCTGCGGCGCTTCCAGCAGGAGGCCGATGCCGAGGCGGTGCATCGCGACTGGAACATGGCCACCAACATGGTGATATCAGGCGCCGCGCTGTTGCAGGTGCAGGGCGACTGGATGAAGGGCGAGTGGCGGGCGGCCGGCAAGAACGATGTCGATGATTTCGGCTGTCGCTTCGTGCCGGGCGCCGCGCATGTGCCGGTCACCGTCGATAGCTGGGGCCTGCTGGGCGGCGTTTCGCCCGAGATGGAGGCTGCCGAGCGTGCCTTTGCCGACGTGGTGGTCGATCCGGAGGTGCAGGCGCGCTTTGCCGCCGCCAAGGGCTCGACCCCGGTTCGGCTCGACGCCCGCGGGGACATCGATTCGTGTTCGAGAAAGGCGCTGGATGCGCTCGATCGGGTCGATTTCGCGCTCCCCACGCCCCACCTGACGGCCCCGCCAGCCTGGATCGCCGCCGTCTGGACCGTGGCCAATGACTATTGGAATGACGAGGCCATGACCCCGGCCGATGCAGTCGCCGCGCTCAAGGCTGCACAGACCGCTTTCTAGCGCGCTGCGTCGGCAGAAAATACCTGCCGATTCGTTAAGCGGCTATTCACCCTCCCCTCGGGAAATTCCCTGACCCGGCCCGCCTCCGCAAGGCGTTCTTAAGGGCTTGGGGGGCTTGTGTAGGTGCTAACCAGGGGAAACCGTGTTTATCTCAGCACGAAAAACCATGCCTGCGCACGACTACGCGTCTGTCCTTCGCTCGGTTTACGGTGACCGGTGGGCGATGCTGGCTGGGTCGGCCGCAAGCGCCATTGCCGCCTGGTTGACCGCCTATAAGACCGGCTCCCTGTCGCTCTACGTCATCACCGCTGCCTTCATCATCATCGGCCTTGTCCGCTATTTCAACATGCGGGCGTTCTGGCGCGCCGCCGCGGCAGACGAGAATGCGGCGGCTGCCGCGGTGTGGGAAACCCGCGCGCTGATCCACGGTGGCCTGCTTGCTGCCACCTATGGCGCCTGGTGCCTGATTTCGATGGCGGTGGTGAAGGACCCCTTCGCCGAACTGGCCAGCGCGTCGATCTCCATCGCGGTCACGGTTGGCATTGTGGGGCGCAATTTCGGCCTCGACCGGCTGGTGGCCATCCAGATGCTGCTGGTCATTGCGCCGCTCTCGGCCGGCTTTGCCCTGCATGGCGATGTCTATCACTTCATCCTGGCGGGGCTGCTGGGCGTCATGCTGGCCAGCTTCCGCAAGCTGGCCGCCGATGTGCGGACCATCCTGCTCAGTGCGGTGCATGGCCGGGTGGATGCCTCCCGCCTGGCCGACGAACTCGACATGGCCATGGCGACGCTCGAACACGGGCTGTGCCTGCTCGACGAAGCGGGAACCATCTCGGTCGTCAATGAACGGGCCGAGCGCCTGTTTGCCGGCATGGGCGTGGCGCCGCTGGCGGGCGTACCGCTGCGCACCGCACTCGAGACGCTGACCGACCATGGCGTGCCGCAGGCCGCCATCGATCACTTGCTCGATATCGTGGGACAGGGTCAATCGGGCAAGGTGCTGCTGTGCCTGGCCGGTCTGCGCTATCTCGAAGTGACCGTAAGCACGCGCCAGGGCCGCAGCGTGCTGCTGTTCGAGGATGTCAGCGAGCGCATTGCTGCCCAGGAGCGGATCAGCTTCATGGCGCGCCACGATGTGCTGACCAACCTGCCCAACCGCACCTATTTCGGCGAATTGACCAGCGAGGATCTCGACGCCCGCCGGGCCGAGCCGAGCGGCTCGACGCGGGTCGTGTCGCTGATGATCATCGACATCGACGACTTCAAACACGTCAATGACAGCTTTGGTCACCTGGTGGGCGACGAACTGCTGATGCAGGTGGCCCGCCGCCTGCGCCGGGCTTTGCCCGAAGATGCGGTCCTGGCCCGCCTGGGTGGCGATGAATTCGTGGTCTATCGCCGCGATGTCGATCGGCTGCGCGCCGAAGGCGATGCCCAGCCGCTGCTCGATGCCTTCCAGGCGCCCTTCCTGCTCGAGGGGCTCAATCTGCAGGTCAATGTCAGTATCGGCGTCGTCACCAGTGCCAACCCGTTCGACCTGGTCGACGACCTGATGACCAAGGCCGACCTGGCGCTTTATTCGGCCAAGGGCGACGGCAAGGCCAAGAGCCACGTCTTCCATGCCCAGATGGATATCGACTATCACTACCGCCAGCGCCTCAAGGCCGACCTGCGCCAGGCCATCCAGACGGGCGGGCTGACGCTGGCCTTCCAGCCGCTGCTCGATATTGCCACCCGCAAGGTGGTGACCTGCGAAGCCCTGGCGCGCTGGAACCACCCCGAGCTGGGGCAGATCCCGCCGTCCACCTTCATCCCGCTGGCCGAGGAGACCGGCCTTATCTCTGAGATAACCGCCTGGGTGATCGCCGAGGCCATCAGCCAATGCCGGAGCTGGCCGGGCGAGGTCGGCGTCGCGGTCAATGTGTCGACGCGCGATTTCCGCGGCATGGACGTGGAGCAGGTGGTCGACGCGGCGCTCAAAGCTGCCGGCCTGCCGCCGACGCGGCTCGAAATCGAGGTCACGGAAACGGCCCTCATCGAGGAACCCGAAATCGCCAAATCGGTACTGGCTTCCCTGGCGGCCAAGGGCGTCGAGATCGCGCTCGACGACTTCGGCACGGGCTATTCCTCGCTCAGCTACCTGTCGGCGCTGCCCTTCTCCAAGCTCAAGATCGACCGCTCGTTCGTCCAGGACATCGAGGCAAACGAGCGCTCGCTGCGACTGTTGGCCAATGTCGCCAATCTGGGTCGGGATCTCGACCTGACTGTCGTGGCCGAGGGTGTCGAAACCTCCAGCCAGTTCGATCTGATGCTGGCCAAGACGCAGATCCAGCAAGTGCAGGGCTATCTGTTCAGCCGGCCACTGCCGGCTCGCGACATTGCCGAACTGATCGTCCATCTCAACCACGACACGGTCATCAGGGCAAAACGCCGCAATGGTTAACTCGCCTTAACCATCTGACAAACCACCGATATCGGCGACGCTCGAGCTTTTGGCGAGCGACGGTCGCCGCTTTTTGCCCTTGGGATTATGCCTAACAAAAGCTTAATGTCCCGCGCAGTTGCGGGAGTTTAGTAATGAGTTCGGCATCCCAAAGGGCGGCGTCCGGGACGTCGTCGCGTTTTGCCTTGAGCCTGATCGATATCCTCGATCGCCTGCATTACCGGCGCGTCTCACCCCAGGAGCAACTCGATCCGGTCTACCGGCTGCGCTACGAGGCCTATCGGCGGGAGGAGTTCATTCCCGTCAATTCCCAGCAGATGACCCGCGACGTCTATGACGATGCGGACAATTGCCACTGTTTTGGCGTCTATATCGACGACCAGCTGGTCAGCTCGATCCGCCTCCATATCGCCACCGCCCAAAACCCGACCTCGCCCAGCGCGGCGATCTGGCCCGATGTGCTCGGCGATATCATCGCCAAGGGCGGCAGCTATATCGATCCGAGCCGGTTCACTGCCGATCACGATGCGTCGCTGGCCTTCCCGGCGCTGCCCTATCTCACGCTGCGGACGGCCGTCATGGCCTGTGCGCATTTCAATTCGACCTACTGCATCTCCTCGGTGCGGCCGGAGCATGTGGCGTTCTACAGGCGGGTCTTCGGTTCCGAGCAGCTGGCCGGCGAGGGCTATTGGGGCGAGCTCACCTTCCCGGTATGCCTCTTCGCCTCCTATATTCCGGTCATGCTGCCGCGCGTGCTGCAGCGCTATCCGTTCTTCGATTCAACGGCGGAAGAGCGGCAGGCGCTGTTCGACACCAGCGCGCAGGCCAGCGGGCGCATCATCCGGCCGACGGCACGCCTGGCGCAGTCCATGCGCGAGCGCGAAAGCGAAACGGCCTGACACTGTCGGGGAGGAATGGTGCCGCATAGGTGACTCGAACACCTGACCCCATCATTACGAATGATGTGCTCTACCAACTGAGCTAATGCGGCAACGGCTGGCCTTTTACGTTGGGTTGGCGGCCGGTGCAAGAGGCAAGGAAACTTCGCCCGGCAATTGCGGCACGGCCGGTTCACTGGCGGCGCGCGCGGTGACGGTCATCGGCACTTTCCATTCGAAGGCGTCGAGCTTGCCCGTTACCGGGGACATGGGCTCCCATTCGTCGCTGACCAGGCCATCGGCGGTCCAGGCCGGGTCGCGCGGGGCGCGCACGGCACGGGCCAGCCACTCGCGCGCCTTGCCCTGGTCACCGCTCTGGCCCTCTTCGATTTCGGCCATGAGGCTGGCCACACCCTGGGTCGCATCAGGGCCGATGAAGGGGGCCAAGGCATTGCGGGCCAGCGGCCAGTCATAGGCATCGATGGCAGCGCGGGCCAAAGCCATGCCGGCGGCACGATGGGGTGGCGGGGTCTCGATGATTTCGCCCAGGCGCTTGAGGCGTTCGACGGCCGAGGCGCCCGGCTGGGCATGGGCGTAGAGCGCGGCGATATCGGGATGGCCGGTGGCGCGCCAGATGCGGCGCAGCAGGCTCATGGCCTTGCGGGTTTCGCCGCGGTTGATGTGGATGCGGGCGGCGATCAGCGCGGCGGGCACGAAATCGGGCAGCAGCTTGAGCGCCGTCAGGGCGTGGTCGAGTGCTGCCAGCGGCTGGCTGGTTTCGGCCTCGCGGGCGCGGGCGGTTTCGATCACGGCCTGGCGCCGGCGCTTGCGCGCCCGCTCCTCGCGGCTCGTGGCCTGTTCGGCATTGACCATGGCCACCGCATCGGCCCATTGGCCGCGCCGGGTCAGGTCGTCGAACACTGCATCGGCGGCCCAGCCGCTTTGCGGCGCCAGCGCCAGGGCCTTGCGCGCAAAGGTCAGGGCCGCTTCCGGCCGGTGCTGGGCGCGCGCCTGGTCATAGAGCCCGGTCAGTGCGGCGACGGCGGTCTTCTCGCTGGCGATGAGGGCGCGGTAATGCTCGCGGGCGGCCGGCATGTCGCCTAGGGCCAGGTCGGCACGGGCTTCGAGCAGGCGCGCCGCGGCATTGGCGGGCAGGCGCGCCTGGGCTTCGCGCGCTAGCAGCCGGGCACGGGCCGGGTCGCCGGCCTGGAGGGCCACGATGGCATCGGACAGGGCTTCCACACCCTGTTCGCGGCGGCGTTCGCGGGTGCGCCGCGCCATGTTGCGCGGGGCAGACAGGATGCGCCGGATGATGGCCCAGAGCGCGATCACCACGATGGCGACGACAATGAACATGAAAACCGCCGCGCCCAGCCGGGGCTGCATGCGATAGCCAGCCGCCTCCAGCGTCAGCGTGCCCGGCAGGGAGATGAGCCAGGCCGCGAGCGCCGCGATGACCAGGCTGCCGGTTATCCAGGAGGCGAGGCGGATCATTGGGCAACCTCGCCAGTGAGAGCGCTGGCGCGCAGGGCATCGAGGAAGCGGGCGGCCTCCGCCTGTTCGGTTACCAGGGCCGGCACATCCTCACCCGCGGCGAGCATGGGGGCGGGTAGGTCGGCCAGCAGGGTTTCGGCGGTAACGAAATCGCGCCGGGCAATGGCGCCTTCGAGGCGCGACATCAGTGCTTCGGGCGTATCGCCCTCGATCTCGCCTGTCGGCCGCAGGGCGATGGCCGAGCGGAACCAGTCGAGCGCGCCATCCTGCCATTGCGCGTCGGCATTGGCCGGGCGCCCGGCCAGCATGGCCGGCAAGACTGTGGCGAAGCGGCTGGCGATGATGTCGGGTCGGACCAGGCCGGCTTCAGCCTTGTTGGCGATGTCGGTGGGTATGTCCGCGTCGGGCACGGCGGCGCGCAGGGCGCCCAGTTCGGTGGCAAAGGGCCGGCCGGTGGCGAAGGCCGTCTCGAAGCCCGAGAGAATCAGCGGCAGCTGCAGCACGGCGCCGATATCGCTGGGCTGGTCGGCCAGGGTGGCGGTGGTCTCGGTCATGGTGGTGTCGAGCGTGCGCAGGCCTGCCTCGGCCGTGCCGAGGCGCGCTGCCACTTCGTCGAGCCGGGTGCCGAGGGCCGCCAGCTCGGTGCGCAGTGCCTCGGTGGCGCCGGTATCGGCGGCGGGGGCAGGAGTCGCCGCCAGCGTATCAATGCGCGTGGTCAGCGCGGCAATATCCGCCTCGACGCCGCTGAGATCGGCCGGCTCGGCCGCAGCAGCAGCCGGGCTGGCGGCAGCGGCGGGCGCCGTCTCAAGCGCGCCGATGCGCTGGTTGAGGGCTGCCAGTTCGGACTGGGTAGTCTGGGTCACGGTCTCGAGTTCGGGCACGGCCGTCGCCAGCTGCGCCAGGCGCGGATCGGCCGCCGGGGTCGGCGCAGGGGTGGTTGGCCAGAGGCCAAACCAGGCCAGGCCATAGGCGGCGGCGAGGCCCAATACGCCGCCCAGAAGGGCGGGGCCAAAGCCGAAGCCACGACCCGTGGAGTCGGCTTCGGGCGGCTTGGCCCGCATTGGCGGTTCCTTGGCAGCTGCGGTCTTGGCGTCCAGCTTGGGCTCGGGCTTGGTTTCGGCCGCAGGCTCGGGCTTGGCGGCGCTCGTCTCGCGGGCCTTGAGATCGAGCACTGGTGGCTTTACCGGGCCGGTCTTGCTTTCGCCCGGCTTGGAGTCGTTGCCCTTGGTATCGGCCATTGCAGGATGTCCTCTTCTTGGGTGCCGATCATGGCGTAGTTTGCTCGCGGGCAAAAGCCAGCGCGAGTGCCATCATGGCGTCTTCATCGGGTCGGTCCGCGAGGCTGATGCGGCTGAAGCGCGCCTCCAGCAGCGGCTCGGCCACGGCTTCGGAGAGGCACAGCATGGCCAGCTTGCTTCGTTTCTCGCGCGGCAGGCTGGCCGCCAGGGTGGCAAAGATCTCGGCAGAGCGGCGCGAATAGGCCAGCACCGCCCCGATCTCGCTGCCCAGCTCGGCCAGCACCTGTTCGGGCAAGGCGTCGGTGGCCACCATGTCGTAGATCTTGGCTGTCGCCACCATCACACCCAACGGCGCCAGCGCCTTGGCCAGATCGGCGCTCTGGTGCTTGCCGGTGGGGTAGAAGATCGGCCCCGGTACGCGGGCAATGGTCATGGCATTGACCAGGTCCTGGAATGCGCCGGCGGCGCTGCTGACCCGCTCGAAGCCGGCCTCGCTGGCCTCGCGCGCCGTGCGGTCGCCCACGGCAAAGACCGGCAGGTGCCGGTAGTGCTCGAGCACGCCGCGCTCGAGCAGCGAGCGCACGGCATTGGCTGATGTCAGCACCATGGCGGTAAAGCCGTCCGGCGGCGGCAGGCTGGCATCGAGCGTCTGGCGCACCATGAGCGGCGCCGCCGTGGCGGCAATACCCAGCGCGTCCAGCCGCGCCAGCGTCGCCTGGGCGTCCGGCTCGGGCCGTGTCACCAGCATTCTCACGATATGGCAGCCCATTGTGCCAGCCACTCGGTTCCGGCCTGGGCGATCAGGTCGTCGCCCACCTGCCGGCCGAGCGCGACCGGATCGGTCCCAGAGGCGGCGGCCTCGAAGGCGGTCTTGCCGTCGAGGCTCAGGATCTGCCCCTTGAGCACAAGCGTCTGGCCATCGAGGCGGCTCAGTGCCCCGACCGGCGTGCGGCACGAGCCGTCAAGCACCGCCAGCATGGCGCGTTCGGCCGATATCGCCAGATGCGTCGGCGCATGGTCGAGCGCCGCCACGATACCGGCCATGCGGCTGTCGTCGCTGCGCACGGCAAGGCCGATGGCGCCCTGGGCGGGGGCCGGCATGAAGATTTCGGGGTCGAGCAGCGCCGTGGCGCGATGGCCTTCGCCCAGCCGGTTGAGCCCGGCCATGGCCAGCATGGTGGCATCGGCCACGCCGTCGAGCAGCTTCTGCAGGCGGGTGCCGACATTGCCGCGGAAGGGCACAATCTCAAGGTCCGGCCGCACCCGCAGAACCTGTGCGGTGCGGCGGATGGACGAGGTGCCGAATTTGGCGCGCTCGGCCAGGTGATCCAGGCTCTGCACCTTCACCGACATGAAGGCGTCGCGTACATCCTCGCGCTCGAGGAAGGCGACCAGCGCAATACCCTCGGGCAGGCGGGTCGCCACGTCCTTGCTCGAATGCACGCCGATATCGACGCGTCCGGCCAGCATGGCCTCGTCGATTTCCTTGGTGAACAGGCCCTTGCCGCCGATTTCGATCAGGCTGGCATTGCTGGCCTGGCTTCGATCGCCGCCCGTGGAAATGACGTCGATGACGATGTCATCCTCGGTCACGCCATGCGCCTGGCATAGCAGGCGTCGCACCAGCCGCGCCTGGGCCAGCGCCAGCGGGCTGCCGCGCGTTCCGATCCGGGCGAAGGGTGTCTGCGATTGCAATCTGTTTTCGTCCTATAGTAGGCAGTGCGGGCTACAAGGTGGAGTAACCAGTTCGTCGTGACCGGGCAAGCGCCAGCCATTATCCTCGGCATAGAGACCAGCTGCGACGAAACCGCGGCAGCCTTGGTCGTGCGCGACGAATTCGGCAGGGGCACTATTCGTTCCAATGTGGTGCGCAGCCAGCTCGATGAACATGCGGCATTCGGCGGCGTGGTGCCCGAACTGGCGGCGCGCGCCCATGTCACCTATCTCGACCACATCATCGCCCAGGCCTGCCGCGAAGCCGGTGTCGCACTCGCCGATGTCGACGCCATCGCGGCCACGGCCGGTCCGGGGCTGATCGGCGGCGTGCTGGTGGGGCTCACCACCGCCAAGGGGCTGGCCGCAGCGCTCGGCAAGCCACTGATCGCGGTCAATCACCTGGAAGCCCATGCGCTGACGGCGCGCCTCACCGATGGCGTGCAGTTCCCCTATCTGATGCTGCTGGTCTCGGGCGGCCACAGCCAGTTCGTGCTGGTGCGTGGCGTCGGCGATTACGAGCGCTGGGGCACCACGATCGACGATGCCCTGGGCGAAGCCTTCGACAAGGTGGCCAAGCTTTTGACGCTGGGTCACCCTGGTGGCCCGGCCGTCGAGCAGATCGCCAAGTCCGGCGATCCCAGGCGCTTCAAGTTCCCGCGCCCGCTGCTGCGTGAGGCGCGGCTCGATTTTTCCTTTTCCGGCCTCAAGACCGCGGTGCGGTTGCAGGCTGAAGCGCTGGCGCCGCTCAGCGACGCTGATGTCGCTGACATATCAGCCAGCTTCCAGGCCGCCGTCGCCGAAATCGTCGCCACGCGCTCGCGCCAGGCGCTGGAGAAGTTTGCAGCCGAATTTCCGGGGCAGGAGATGCGGCTGGTCGTTGCCGGTGGCGTTGCTGCCAATCAGAGCATCGGTTCGGCCCTGCGCGCGGTCTGCGCCGAGGCCGGTGCCACGCTCGTCGTGCCCCCCATTGCGCTCTGCACCGACAATGGTGCCATGGTGGCCTGGGCCGGGGCCGAGCGCTTCGCCCTGGGCGTGCATGACGGATTTGAGTTCACCGCCCGGCCGCGCTGGCCGCTCGACCTCGAAGACATGAAGGTTGCTCCCAATGCGGCTTGAAAGCGTCAGCGTCATCGGCGGCGGGGCCTGGGGCAGCGCGCTTGCGCAAGCCGCGGCCATGGCGGGGCGCCAGGTCTCACTGGTGGCGCGCGATGCCGGCCAGGTCGATGAGATCAATTCTCAACATACAAACAGCCGGTATCTTGGTGGCCAGGTGCTGCACAGCGCTGTTTCGGCCACGCTCGCGGCTGCCGTGGCCGATATCGTCATCCTCGCCGTGCCCGCGCAATCGAGCCGCGCGGCCCTCGCGGCGCTCGATCCGGCGCTGCTGGCGGGAAAGCCGGTGGTGCTGTCGGCCAAGGGCCTCGAAACCGGCACACTCGACCGGCAGAGCGAAATCCTCCTCGATATGGCGCCGCACGCCATTCCCTTCGTGCTGTCGGGCCCCAGCTTTGCCGCCGATGTGGCGGCCGGGCGGCCCACGGCGGTGACGCTGGCGGGCGATGATGCCATGCAGACCTCGGCCCTGGCCGCGGCTTTGGCCGGTCCGAGCTTTCGCCCCTACGCCGCCGACGATCGTATCGGCGTCGAGATCGCCGGGGCGCTCAAGAATGTCTACGCGCTGGCCTGCGGGGCGGTGGAGGGCGCCGGCCTGGGCGCTTCGGCGCGCTCGGCGCTGATTGCCCGGGCCTTTGCCGAAATGGCGCGCATGGTCTCGGCCATGGGCGGCTCGGCGGCAACGCTGACCGGGCTGGCCGGGCTGGGCGACCTGACGCTGACCTGCACGTCGGTGCAGTCGCGCAATTACCAGTTCGGCATGGCCCTGGGCCGTGGGCAGTCGGTCGAGGCCATCATCTCGGGGGGTGCCGGGCTGGCCGAGGGGGTCGCGACGACCCCCGTCGCCGAGGCGCTCGCCAAGAGCCTCGATGTCGAGGCGCCGCTGATCGCAGCCGTGCATGCCGTGCTGAGCGGCCAGGCCGATATTACCACTGTTGTTGCGGGGCTGATGTCCCGCCCGCTGAAACGGGAGGATTGATCCAATGCCGCTATTTGCCATGATCGCCAAGGACAAGCCGGGGACCGGCGAAAAGCGCACCGCCACGCGGCCGGTGCACCTGGAGCACCTCAAGGCCATGGGCGAAAAGCTCGTATTGGCCGGCGCCCTGATGGGCGAGGATGGCAATCCCGAGGGCTCGCTGCTGGTGCTGGAGGCAGAAAACCTCGATGCGGCCAAGGCGACGCTGCTGGCCGATCCCTTCATTGCAGAAGGCATTTTCGGCTCGGTCGAGGTCAAGCCGTGGCGCGTGGCCTTCAACCACAGCGGCCGGGAGTTCTAGCCATGGCCTATTGGCTGATGAAATCGGAGCCGGACGTTTTCTCGTTCGATGACCTGGTGGCCAAGAACAAGCGCGGCGAAGTCGAGCAGTGGCATGGCGTGCGCAATTATACGGCGCGCAACAATATGGTGGCGATGCAGCTGGGCGACCTGGCCTTCTTCTACCATTCCAATATCGGCAAGGAGATCGTGGGCATCATGAAAGTGGTGGCCCTGGCCCATCCCGATACGACGGCCGAGCCCAATGACAATGGCAAGATCGTCTGGCAATGCGTCGATGTCGAAGCGGTGAAGCCTTTGCCCAAGCCGGTGACCCTGGCCACGGTCAAGGCGACGCCCGAGCTGGCCGAACTCGAGCTGGTCAAATATTCGCGCCTCTCGGTCTCCAAGGTCAGCCCGGCCGAGTGGGACCTCGTCTGCAAGATGGGCGGGCTGTAGCCCGGGGAGAGACCTCATGGTCTCCTTCGACGGGCTCAGGATGAGGTCTACCGGGCCACTGGATAGGGGTTGGGCCTAGCGCTAATATCTCCTCGCGTTTTAACGCATTGGGGGAGATCAACATGTCGCATTTCGCCGTCAATTGGCTGGCCGTGATCCTGGCCACCATCGTCAGCTGGGGCTTTGGCGCCGGCTGGTACATGGTGCTGGCCAAGCAGTGGACATCAGCCATCGGCAAGACGCCCGAAGACATCAACAAGGCCGATTACACGCCCTATCTCTGGTCGGTGCTGTGCCTGTTCATCATGGCCTATTTCATCGCCATGCTGACACCGGCAATCACCGGCTCGCTCAGCGTCACCAATGGCCTGATCGTCGGCGCCCATATGTGGCTGGGCTTCATCATCACAGCAATGGTGCTCAACCATCGCTATGAAGGCGCGCCCTGGTCGCGCACCGTCATCGATGGTGGCTATCTGCTGGCCGTGCTGCTGATCGACGGGGCGATCGTCGGGGTGTTTGGGTAGGCTCTTCACCTCTCCCTCTGGGGCAGAGGTAAGGAAGCCCTAGCTCTCCACCACGATCGGCGGCACGTGCTTGGGTTCGGCCGGCGGGGCATATTTGTTGAGCAGGCTGACCTGGCTGATCGAGAAGATCACCGTCAGCGGCATCACGCCGAAGGTCTTGAACGACACCCAGAGGTCGGTGGCGGCCTTGGCGTCGTTGGGCAGATAGGCATTGGCCCCGCGCCAGACCACCTCGTTGACCACGGCCAGGACCACGAAGAACAGGCCCCAGTTGAGGGTCAGCTTGCTCCAGCCCTCGGGGCGGAGCTTGTAGACGTCGCCGAACACATATTTGAGCAGCGAGTGGCCGAACAGCAGGCCGCCCAGCAGCACGGCCGCGAACAGGCCGTTGGTGATCGTCGGCTTGATCTTGATGAAGGTATCGTCCTGCAGCCAGAGCGTCAGCCCGCCCATGACCATGACGACGACGCCGGTGACCAGCGGCATGACGGCGACCTTCTTGAGGATCAGCCAGCTCAGCAGCAGCGAGGCCACCATGGCGCCCATGAACCAGGCGGTGGCGACGAAGATATCGGCGCGCGCATTGGCGACGAAAAAGACCACCAGCGGACCCAGTTCGAGGGCCATCTTGATGAGCTGCGGGCGCAGTTCGTCCCAGTTGATCTCAGGCTCGGCGGTTTTCTCGGTCATGGCAATCTCTGAACGGCAATGCCGCAATGTGAGGGCAAGCGCCCCCGCATGCAAGGCCGGGATAGGCCGCAACCGTGGTAACATTGGGGCTGGCCTCCCCTCTCATCCAAGGAGAGGCGAAGGCAGACCTACTCGGTTCCCGCGATGGCCCGGGCGAAGTCGCTGGCGGTGAAAGGCTCGAGGTCCCCCACGCCCTCGCCCACGCCGATGAAGTGCACCGGCAGGCCGAAGCGCTTGGCGATGGCCACGAGAATGCCGCCACGCGCCGTGCCGTCGAGCTTGGTCATGACGAGGCCCGTCACGCCGGCGCGCTGGCCGAAGATTTCCACCTGCTTGAGCGCATTCTGTCCGGTCGTGGCGTCGAGGGTCAGCAGCGTGGCATGGGGCGCCGAAGGGTCGACCTTCTTGATGACGCGGATGACCTTTTCGAGCTCGTTCATCAGCTCGTCGCGGTTCTGCAACCGTCCGGCCGTATCGATGATGAGCACGTCGCGGCCCTCGGCGCGGGCCTGGGTCACCGCATCGAAGGCCAGGCCCGACGCATCGGCTCCGGCAGGCCGGCTGATGACGGGTGCATTGGTGCGCTGGCCCCAGATCTGCAGCTGTTCGATCGCGGCGGCGCGGAAGGTATCGCCGGCCGCCAGCATCACCGACTTGCCCTCGGCGGCGAATTTCTGCGCCAGCTTGCCGATAGTGGTGGTCTTGCCCGAGCCGTTGACCCCGATCATCAGGATGACGAAGGGCTTTTGCGCCGGGTCGATGACCAGCGGATGGGCCACCGGTCCCAGCACCTTCTCGACTTCGGCGGCCAACACGGCGCGCACATCTTCGCCGGACACATCGCGGTCAAAGCGGTCGCGGCGCAGCGTCTCTGATATGGCCATCGCCGTTTCGAGGCCGAGATCGGCCTGGATCAGCACGTCTTCGAGCTCATCGAGGGTCGCCGCATCGAGTTTGCGCTTGGTGAAGACCGAGGTGATCGAGCCGGTGAGCTGGTCAGACGAACGCTTGAGCCCGGAAGCCAGGCGGGCGAACCAGCCCTGGCGCGGGGCGTCGACCGGCACTGCCACCACGGCAGGCGGATCGAGCGGGACGAGGGCGGTGGGCTCGTCCATTGCGGCAATGGCCGCCTGCTCCTCGATATCCTCGACATAATCGGGTGTCGTTTCGGGCGGGCCGGGCAGGGGGGCGGGCTCGGGCGCCGGCACATCGTCGGGCGGCGGGGTCGGTGTCGGTTCCACCGGTTCGGGCACCGCCCCAGGCGTGGGCAGCGTCTCGGGCGGCGCCGGCGGCTGCATGGGCTGCTCGCCACCAAACAGGCGCTTGAAAAATCCCGGCTTCTTGTCGGTCATAGTTTGCTTTCAGTCGGTGCCACGACCTCGTCCTTCGACAAGCTCAGGATGGGGTCTACTGGGTGGCTCGCTGTAAAAGTAGCCCTCATGGTGAGCCTGTCGAACCACGAGGGCGTGCCCAGATCAAGCCGCTTCGCGCAGCGCTTCGCCGACGAGACCGTCAGCGGCCGTGCCGGTAATCCGAACGGCCAACAGCTCGCCCGGTTGCGATCCCGGCACGGCGACCGGCACGAACTGTTCGGTGCGACCGATGCCGTTGCGCTCGATCAGCACATTTTCGATTTTGCCAACGCGGCTGCCGCAAAGTTTGGCGAACTGCCTGTCGCCCTCGGCCCGCAACAGGGCGGCACGCGCGCGCGCGATCTTGCCGCTGACCTGCGGCATGCGCGCAGCGGGCGTGCCTTCGCGCGGCGAATAGGGAAAGACGTGCAGATAGGTCAGGTCCGCCTCGGCGACGATGCGCAATGTGTTCTCGAACATCGCGTCATCTTCGGTGGGGAAGCCGGCGATGATATCGGCGCCAAAGACCATGTCGGGGCGGAGCGACCGCAGCTTGGCGACGATATCAAGCGCATCGTCGCGCGAATGCCGGCGCTTCATGCGCTTCAAGATCATGTCGTCGCCGGATTGCAGGGAAAGGTGCAGATGCGGCATCAACCGGTGGTCCGACGCCACGGCATCGTAGAGCGCCTCGTCGGCCTCGATGGAATCGATGGAGGAAATGCGCAGCCGCGGCAGGTCGGGCACATGGCGGAGGATGGATTGGGTCAGCTTGCCCAAAGTCGGGCTGCCGGGCAGGTCGGGGCCATAGGAGGTGATGTCGACGCCCGTCAGCACCACTTCGCGGTAGCCGTTGGCGACGAGCTTTTTGACCTGCTCGACCACCATGCCCATGGGCACCGAGCGCGACGGGCCGCGGCCGAAGGGGATGATGCAGAAGGTGCAGCGGTGGTCGCAGCCATTCTGCACCTGGACGAAGGCGCGGGCGCGACCGTCCATGCCCTCGATCAGGTGGCCGGCGGTTTCCCGCACGCTCATGATGTCGTTGACCTGCACCTTGTCGTTGAGCGGTGTCCCGAACACCATCGGGGTGTAGGCGGCGGCCTTCATCTTGTCGGCATTGCCGATGACGAGGTCGACCTCGGCCATGTCGCCAAAGGTGCGGCCCTCGGTCTGGGCGGCGCAGCCGGTGACGATGATGCGGGCGGCCGGATTGTCGCGACGGGCCTTGCGCACGGCTTGCTTGGCCTGCTTCACTGCTTCAGCGGTGACCGCGCAGGTATTGATGATGATGGCATTGTCGAGCCCGGCCTTTTCGGCCTCGGCTTTCATCACCTCGGCTTCATAGGCATTAAGCCGGCAGCCGAATGTCAGCGTTTCGACGGCCATCAGGCCGCCACCTCGTTACGGGCCCAGACGCCTGAGGCGGGGTCCAGCGTGCCGGTCCATTCCAGTTCCGCCGGACCCGTCAGGACGACATGGTCGTCATCGCGCCATTCAACGAACAGGTCGCCGCCGGGCAGGGTGACGGTGGCTGATCGGGCCGTGCGGCGGGTGCGGGCGCCGTTGACCACGACGGCACAGGCCGCCGTGCCGCAGGCCTCGGTCAGGCCGGCGCCACGCTCCCAGGTGCGGAGGATGATCTTGTCCGGCGCGACCACCTGGGCGATCGAGATATTGGCGCGTTCGGGGAAGATCGGGTGGTTTTCCAGCATCGGCCCGAAGCGGTCGAGCGCGTAGGACCACACATCCTGATGCACCCAGAAGGTGGCGTGCGGATTGCCCATCGAGCAGACGGAAGGCGAATGCAGCACCGGCGCGTCGATCGGCCCGATCTGCAGCTCGATCTTGCGGGTATCGGCAAATTCCTCGCTGAGCGGAATGTCGAACCAGGCGAACTTGGGCGTGCCCATATCGACGGTGAAAAGACCGTCGTCGCGTTGCTCGCCAAACAGGATGCCCGCCACTGTCTCGAAGGTGAAGGCCTGGCGGCCCTGCTCCGATGTCAGCACCTGGACGACGCAGCGCATGCCATTGCCGCAAGCCTGGGCCAGCGAGCCGTCCGAATTGATGATTTCGATATAGTTCGCGGTACCCGGCGTCCTGCTGTCATGGATGGCCATGATCTGGTCGAACTTGGTGCCAGCGGTGGCGTTGATGGCGATGGCCGCAGCGGGCGTAACGCGGCCAGCGCGGCCGCGCATGTCGGCCACGATGATCTGGTTGCCCAGCCCGTTCATCTTGAGAAACGGCACGCCGCTCACAATCCGCCTCGCCCATTGGGTGTTGTCGGGCTCTATATGGCGGAAGTGACGCAAAAATGCCAGTGGGCCCCGGCTACGGCTGCCATGCGGACGCCGATCGCGCTAGCGCGGCGCGGCTCCGCGATACTTGTCCATCACCGCGTCGAGCCGGGCATTGTCGATGTCGGGGTTGATGGCCTGAAGGCAGGGCAGCAGGATCGCCTTGTTGTCCTGTTCGCGCTGGCCGTCCAGTTCGCTGGCCGTTCGCGCCGGGGTGACGCCGGCAAAGCAGGTGGCAAATTGCAGCGGGGTCACGCCCAATTCGGCGGCGACCGCTTCGACCGGCCGATTGGGGTCGTCGAGCACGGCCTGCGGCGTCGACGCGGCGAAGGCGATGCTGGACAGGCTCAGCAGCGGCAGGGCGAGCACGATTGGGGTCAGGCGGGTCATGGATGGTTCCTCCTCGGTTGAGTGAGGATCGCCGCAGGGGGCGCGGCGGACAAGTTAGGGTTTGGTCATTGATTTGCCCGACTTGTCATGTGGCGGACAGGTTGCCGTAGGGTTGCCCTACTTATTCGTCGCATCCAATTTTTCCGTCAGCCACAGTTTGATCAGCGACTGGTAGGGCACATCGCGCTTGTTGGCTGCCACCTTGACCCGCTCCAGCAAGGCATTGGGCAAACGCAGTGATATGGCGGTGTTGGAGGGCTTGAGGTTGGGAAGGCGTACCTTCTCGGCTTTGCTCCAATCCAGATACTCCGTTGAGTCGGTGCTTTCCCAGAAGGCGCGTTCCTCTGCCTCGCTGCTAAACTGGGGAATTGGCTTACGCTTTGTCATAGGAGACTCGCTCTCGTCGGTTCATGTCCCGAGCCGATATGATGCGGATGAGAGTATCATCCGCTCGCAACGTGAAGGCGATCAGAAGCAGCCTTGCATCATCCGTCTTGCCCAAGGCATGGAATCTGGGCTCCTCCGCGCTGTGCCTGTCGTCGGCCACGAGCAGAAGCGGCTCGTTTAGGAAAACCTGTTCCGCCTCAGACTGGGACACTGCATGCTTGTCGGCACTCTTCCGATCGTTTCCGGCATCCCATTGAAATCCAACAATGCCGCCCAGATCGATCATAGGTGTATATTGCTACAATATACGTCCACTTTCAAGGCCGCGACGGATGGCCGCCTTTCCTTGACTCCGCCGCCCACTTCCCCTAAACGCACGCCATTCATCAGGCCTTGTTCCTGACCAGCCGACCGGGACCCCCAGTGGTATAAACCGATCCCGGAGGCCACCATCCGCCAGCGCGTTGCGCCCGCGGGTGGGTTTGGCGTTTGGACTGATGGATCCTATGTCTCGCGGGTAACCCGCAGAGAAGGACCAAAAATGTTCGAGAGCCTTTCAGACCGGCTTGGCAAAATCTTCGACGGACTCCGTGGCCGCGGCGCGCTCAATGCCGCCGATGTCGATGCAGCGATGCGCGAAATTCGCCGCGCGCTGATCGAAGCCGACGTGTCGCTCGAAGTGGTCCGGGCCTTCGTGGAACAGGTCAAGGACCGTGCCGTCGGCGCCGAGGTCACCCGCTCGGTGACGCCGGGCCAGCAGGTGGTCAAGATCGTCCATGACGAGCTGGTCGCCGTGCTGGGCGATACGGCCTCGCCCATCGACCTCAACGCCAAGGCGCCGGTGACGCTGCTGATGGTGGGCCTGCAGGGCTCGGGCAAGACCACCACCACCGCCAAGATCGCCAAGCGCCTGACCGAGCGGAACAAGAAGAAAGTCCTGCTCGCCTCGCTCGATACCCGCCGCCCGGCCGCCATGGAGCAGCTGCGCGTCTTGGGTGAGCAGGTCGGCGTCGATACGCTGCCCATCGTCACGAGCGAAACCCCGGTTCAGATTGCCCGCCGCGCCGAGCGCGAAGGCCGCCTGGGCGGCTATGACGTGCTGATCCTGGATACAGCCGGCCGCACCCATATCGACGAAGAGCTGATGGCCGAAACGGCCGAGATCAAGGCTATCGCCAACCCGCATGAAATCCTGCTGGTGGTGGATGCCCTCACCGGCCAGGACGCGATCAATGTCGCGCGCTCGTTCGACAGCCGCCTCGATGTCACCGGCATCGTGCTGACCCGCGTCGATGGCGATGGCCGTGGTGGCGCTGCGCTGTCCATGCGCGCCGCGACGGGCAAGCCGATCAAGCTGATCGGCGTCGGCGAAAAGATGGATGCGCTGGAAGATTTCCACCCCAGCCGCATTGCCGACCGCATCCTGGGCATGGGCGATATCGTATCGCTCGTCGAAAAGGCCGCCGAGCACGTCTCTGCCGAAGACGCGCAGAAGATGGCCAAGAAGCTCAAGAAGGGCTCTTTCGACCTCGAAGACCTGCGCAGCCAGCTCATCCAGATGAAGAAGATGGGCGGCATGGGTGGCCTGATGGCCATGATGCCGGGCATGGGCCAGATCAAGAAGGCCATGGCCGGCGCCAATGTCGACGAGAAGGTGTTCGATCGCCAGATCGCCATCATCAATTCGATGACCAAAAAGGAACGGGCCGAGCCCGACCTGCTCAATGCCTCGAGGCGCAAGCGCATTGCTGCCGGCGCAGGCGTCGAGGTCAGCGAGATCAACAAGCTGGCCAAGCAGCACCGCCAGATGGCCGACATGATGAAGAAGGTCGGCAAGGGCGGCATGGGTGCGCTGGGCGGCATGTTCGGCGGCAAGATGGGCAATATGCTCGGCGGCATGCCCGATCTCAGCAAGATGGATCCGGCCCAGCTCGAACAGATGGCCCGTCAGGCCGGCATCGATCCCAGCGCGCTCAAGGGCCTGCCCTCGGCAGACCTGCCCGCGCCCAAGGCGCTGCCGTCCGATGTCGGCGCGCTGCTCAAGACGTCCGGTTCTCCGCTCCTGCCCGGCCTGGGCGGCGGTGGCGCCCCCCGTTTCCCCGGCCTTCCCGGCCTGGGCAAGAAGAAATAGTCCCAACTCAACTTCACTCAAGGATACCAAAATGGCCCTCAAGCTCCGTCTCGCCCGCGCTGGCACCAAGAAGCGCCCGTTCTACCATATCGTCGTTGCCGACGCCCGTTCGCCGCGCGATGGCCGCTTCATCGAGAAGCTGGGTACCTTCAACCCGCTGCTCGCCAAGGACGCTGAAAACCGCGTCGTGCTCGACACCGAACGCGCCAAGCATTGGGTCTCGGTTGGCGCCCAGCCGACCGACCGCGTGCTGCGCTTCCTCGACGTTGCCGGCATCGTGACCCGCGAAGCCCGCAGCAACCCGAACAAGGCCAAGCCGGGCGAAAAGGCCGTGGCTCGCGCCGATGAGAAGGCCGCCAAGGCCGCCGCTATCGAAGAAGCCAAGAATGCGCCGAAGGAAGCTCCGGCCGAGGAAGCCGCATCCGAGTAATCGGTCGGCATCTACCAATGAAAAAGCCCCGGTGCGATGCGCCGGGGCTTTTTGTTGTTCTCTGATATTGCCACAACCACCGCGCGGCACCTCCCCCTCGACGGGGGAGGTTGGGAGGGGGTGTGGGTTGGCCCGCATATCCGGGCTAAACATCCCCCACCCTTGATCCCTCCCCGCAAGGGGGAGGGTGTCGACTGGTAAATCAGCGCACTAGGCCTTGAGCTTGGCCAAAATGGCCGCACCCATTTCTTCGGTGCCGACCGTCTTGCGGTTGTCCTGCGCGATGTCACCCGTCCGCAGGCCATCGCTGAGCACGGCCGAGATCGCGTTTTCGATTCGGGTCGCCAGCTCGATCTGGCCGAACGAATAGCGCAGCGCCATCGCAACCGACGCAATCATGGCGATGGGGTTGGCAATGCCCTTGCCTGAAATGTCGGGGGCGGAGCCGTGCACGGGCTCGTAGAAGGCCTTGCGCTTGCCGGTGACCGGATCGGGGGCGCCGAGCGAAGCGGAGGGGAGCATGCCGAGCGAGCCGGTGAGCATGGCGGCAACGTCCGAGAGAATGTCGCCGAACAGGTTGTCGGTGACCATGACGTCAAACTGCTTGGGATTGCGCACCAGCTGCATGGCGGCGTTATCGGCCAGGATGTGGTGCAGTTCGACATCGGCATAGTCCTTGCCGACGCCCTTGACCACTTCGTCCCACAAGACGCCAGACTTCATGACATTCTTCTTGTCGGCCGAGTGCACCTTGTTGTTGCGGGTGCGGGCGAGATCGAAGGCGACGCGGGCGATGCGGTCGATCTCGTAGGTCTCGTAGACCTGGGTGTCGATGGCGCGCTTCTGGCCGTCGCCAAGATCGGTGATGGTCTTGGGCTCGCCGAAATAGACGCCGCCGGTCAATTCGCGCACGATCAGGATGTCGAGGCCTTCCACCAGCTCGCGCTTGAGCGAGGAGGCATCGGCCAGAGCCGGGTAGCAGATGGCCGGGCGCAGGTTGGCGAACACGGCCATTTCCTTGCGCAGGCGCAGGAGCGCGGCTTCCGGGCGATGCTCATAGGGCACGTTGTCCCATTTGGGGCCGCCCACGGCGCCGAAGATCACCGCGTCGGCGGCCTTGGCCTTGGCCACGTCTTCGTCCGTGATGGCCACCTGATGGGCGTCATAGGCCGCGCCGCCAGCGAGGCCGCGATCGGTCGAGAAATCGGTGAGCTGTTCGGCATTGGTCCAGGCGATCAGCTTTTCCACCTCGACCATGATCTCGGTGCCGATGCCGTCGCCCGGCAGCAGGAATAGGGAATGGGTGGCCATGTCGGTCCTCGCCGTACTGATGGTTACGCTTGGCGGGCACATAGCGTCATTTCGGCCTGCCATGCAAGGCCGCCCATGGCCTGAACGCCCACTGAATACGCGGATCAGAGGGCGTTCAAGCCGGGAAGGGCAAAAGGCACGCCATCAGCGCCGCACCAAGCCGGTCCAAACGAGGAGACAACCAAATGCACAAGATGATCCGTATCGCCGCCCTTGCCACCATGACGCTGGTCGGCGTTGCCCAGGCCCATGCCGGCGTCAACACGCTGGCGGAGTGTTACGACCTCGTCATTGCCGACTGCAACAAGGGCGACCATGCCCAGAGCTGCGCCAGCTCGGGCATGGACCAGTGCGACAAGGTGTTCCCCACCCCGATGGTGCGGCAGCCGGGTCTGGTGTTTGGCATTGGCGCCGGCGTCGCGGCCAACAACCTCAAGCAGATCGGCATAGCCCACCACTAGCATTAAGGCGTGCGGCGGTGGCGGCCCGATCCCGGCCGCTGCCACTGCACGCCAAGCCGTTGGCGCCCGCTAGATAAAGCCGCTGCGTTCGAACAGGGCCCAGAAGGCGGCGAGATTGGTCAGGGCGTGGGCCAGGCCCACCCAGAAGACCGAGCCGGTGCGCCAGGCGATCCAGTTCCAGAACAGGCCCAGCACGGCCGCGCTGGCAACGAGGCCAACACCACCGCCGTCGAACATCACGCCGTGGCTCAGGGCCAGCGGGATGTGCCAGGCGCTGAACAGCAGCCAGCCCAGCCAGAAGCCAAGGCGCGGCTTATCGCTGAAGCGCGTCATGAAGCCGCCGCGCCAGGCGATTTCCTCGAGCGGACCGTTGATGACGGCAAAGAGCAGGGCCAGCAGGGCGCCCTGCGTGGTCAGAAGCGCGGTAGCGGGCGCCAGGGCTGCCACGGCGATCAGCGCCACCTGCGCCAGCACGAGCAGCGGCACGAACCAGTCGCGGCGCTCGAGCTTTTCGGAGAAGAGGCGCGGGCTGCGGTTGGGCAGCACATGGATCAGGGTGACCGGCACGCAGAAGGCCAGCCAGTAGAATACGAAGCTCAGCAGATAGCCGTTGGTGCCCAATGTGCTGGTCAGGTACGGCACCAGCCAGAGCAGGATGGCGATGAGCGCCAGGGCGTGAGCGACGAGAATGGTCTGGGGCCGGCTCAGCATGGCGCGTGATACCCTATGGCAGCGTTTCGAGCATCACTATGCCTAGCATAGGAAATTCCCCGGTGTCGCTAGGGACCCGGGGAATTTTTCACGGCGCGTCGCCGCTCCGCGCGTGCAGTTTTTGCCAGGTCTCAGTTGGCTTCGCGCCGCTCGACAAGTTCGAAATCGTCCGCGGCCGGATCGACCTTGAGGGCGAGCTGCTGGCGGTCGAGTTCAGCCAGCCAGGCCGTCCACGAGCATGGGCTCATGCCGTCGTCCTGGCTTTCGATCTGCCGCTTGTTGCGCTTCTGAAAGCTGAGCTTGAGTTGGGCGTGTTCCTCCCCGAACTGGTTGCGCACCCGAGCAATTGCCGGAATGCCGTGCCGGTCGCTTACCCAATTCTGGATGTCGCGATGGCGTGTCAGGGTGTGTAGCTGGGTCATGTGGCCTCCCCTCCAAATTCTATGTTTTTCTAACCTCGTTGAACGGTCCGGTCCTCCACCGGGTTCCCCGTCCAGCGATCAACTGTCTGCTAGTTCAGTGACAAGCTTGAGACGCGTCATCTCCTCTGGGCTGAAATAGTAAAGCCGGTCCGGCGGGGTCTCGAGCGCATGCAGCCACAGAGCCGGGTCTACGCCCGTTTTGGTCAGGTGGCTGATGATCTCGGCGGTGGTCGATTGGGCGTCGCTCATGGCCGTGCCGGCCACGCGCAGGGCGTTCTGCGGATCGCCCGAAAGGGCCGCAGCATAGATCTGGTGCACGCCGATGGCCGCCTGGGGGCTGGCGATACGCTCCTTGCCCGAGGCAAAGATCAGGGGGCAGGACGAGGCACAAAGCGAACCCGCGGCGACCTTGGTGGCAAGGCCCTTTTCATGGATCAGACTGCCTATGGCCAGCGCATCCACGACCGATCCTCCGGGCGAGTCGAGGACTACAGTTTGTACGTATTCGCCCCGGGCTTCAATCTCGGCGGCGAAGCGGTCGGCCGAACCGGGGTCGATCGACCCTATAAGCAAGAGTTGTCCACCGGTGCCGAGGGTAATTTCAAGCGGCTGCTCAAGCACTTGTGGGCTGGTCGTTACATTTGGCGCGGTGCCGTCTGCCGGCCCCTGGGGATCGAAAGGCGGCAGGATGGGCCGCATAGGCATGGCCAGGGCTGCGCCTTCGTTGGCCGTCAGTTCGCGGAAATCGACATAGAGCACCGAGGCGGTGCCCGCCAGCAGGGCAAAAAACGCCACGCGCAGGATATTGCCATCGTCAACGGCGGCAACGCGCGCGATCAAGCCGCGATAGAACGGGCCGTCCCGGGTGTCGGCGCGGGCATTGGCATCGGTTTTCATGCCGGGCGCGGGCCGTCGGTACGCTTGCGCTGCGCCGCATCGATCGGGGTGACGGTGGCATCGTCGGACGCCGTCTCGGCTATTTCAGGGGACGCCACTGTCTCCGGCTCGGTGGGCGCCGCCAGCGGCCGGCCCGTCACGACATCGATGCCCGCCGCCTCCATCTGGCGGAACAGTGCCATGGCCCGCAGCATTTCGGCGGCGGTGATGTTCTCGGCCTCTTCGAGCGACTCGGAATCCTTGCGCATGGCGTCGTTGACGATCATCAGCACGAGCACCAGCACCACCGGCAGCAGGTCGATGGAAATGGCGCCAGCCCAGCTGGGGATGAAGTCCTGCCAGTAGCGCAGTACGGCTTCGGCGCTCGAGAGCGGTACATAGCGGCGCTGTTGCACGGTGGGCGTGGCGAGGATTTCGTCCGCCGCGGCGGTCAGGGCAGCGGACTGCGCGGCCACCGAGGCGCGGACGGTTTCCATCACCTGGTCCTGCCTGGTGGCGAGATCGGCCGAGCTGCCATCGGCGACCGGCGCGATGAAGCCGGCGCTGAGATCGGCCGAGGCGCGCTTGACCGAGGCGGCGACACCGGTCTGCTGCATGGCCGCGATCACCGCCGAAAGCTGCACGGCCTCGGTCTGGAAGCTGTCGGCGCGCGGCTCGATCTGGCCGGGGGTCGAGACCAGTTCGCGCATGGTGGCAAGGCGGGCCGAGCCCTGTTCGAACAGCAAAGCCACCTCGTCGCGGCTGCCGGTAATGGTTGATGCCAGCTGGTTCATCTGCGTGCCCATTTGGCTGAGCAGCTGCACCACGCTGCCCGAGCCGGTGGTGCCGGTCAGGGCGCCCGATTCCCGCTCGTCATTGGCGAGGCCGGTAAAGCGCTCGGCGGCGCGCTGCACGTCGGGCAAGAGGCTCTGGCTGGCCAGCGCATTGGCATGGGCCAGGTCGAGGTCTTCGGCATAGCCCTGCAGCGTCACCGCCATATGCTGTTCGGTGGCGGCCGAACCGGCCAGCGCCGCCGCATTGAGCCAGGAACTCATGGCCATGATCATGGCGCAGCCGATCGCCATGGTGACGAAGAGGCCGATGCGCTGCACCCCTGACGTCACCAGGGGGACAAACCGGAGCATGAAGCTCCAGAAGGCGTAGATCGCCACCGACACGGCGGCCGAATAGATGATGGCGGCAAAGAACACGAAGGTGGCCGAGCCATCCAGAATGCCGCGCACGCCCAGATAGGTATAGACGCCCGAGGCCAAAGCCAGCACGGCCAGGGCAAAGCGGGTCATCGTCTCGACGCCCTTGACGGTCTCGTTGAGGCGATAGGCGTTCGGCTTGAGCTGCATGTGTCGGGCCCCGATGGTGCAGCGAGGCTAACACGGCGATGGCGGCGGAAAATGGGCGGATTTCGGCGTCTCGAATGACGCCAGCGTGAGGCGGGGCGCAAAGTCCGGGGCGGGCTTGGCGGATTATTAGCATTGGCGTGGTGAAACAGGTCGATCAGGTAGGACCAGATGACCGAGCGCCCCGCTTTCATTGACAATGTTCAGGTCCTGCGCGCCGTGGCGGCGCTGCTGGTGGTGGCGGTGCATTCGATCGACATTGCCCACAACCATCCGGGCTCGACCTTCCGGGTCGTTGGCGGTCTCGAGAATTTCGGTGCTGCCGGGGTCGACCTGTTTTTCGTCATCAGCGGCTTCATCATCGCCCATACCGCCTTTATCGGCACAAGCCGCAGGCCGATGGATTTCGCCCTGCAGCGGTTCTGGCGTGTGGTGCCACTCTATTGGCTGCTCAGCGTGCCCTATGCCCTGATGCCGGGCGGGCTGGAGGTCGACAAGGTGGTGGCGACGCTGTTGTTCTGGCCGGCCAGCAATCCCCACCTGCTCTCGACGCCGGTGATGTTGATCGGCTGGACGCTGTGCTTTGAGATGCTGTTCTATGCGGCCGCCACCCTTGTGCTGCTGCGGCCGGGGCGGGCGATGCTGGCCGTGGTGCTGGCGGCCTATGCCCTGTGCTGGTTGCTCGCCCAGGTCACCGATCTGTCGGCTTTCCGGTTCCTCGGCAATCCGCTGATCCTCGAATTCCTGCTGGGTGTGCTGATTGCCCATGTGTCCGCGCGGCTACCGGCCTGGCTGGGGCCAATGGCGCTGCTGGCCGGGATAGGCTGGTTCGCCGGCACGATCGCGCTGGGCCTTGAAGGCTCCGGCTTTCACGATCCGGCCGTCTGGTCGCGCCTGCTGGTGTGGGGCATGCCCTCGGCGCTGATCGTGCTCGGTGCGGTGGTGATGCCGCCATGGCGCCCGGCCACCCTGTTCAGGCCCCTGCTGCTGGTCGGGGCCGCATCCTATTCGATCTATCTGGCCCATCCGCTCGCCCTCTGGCTGCTGCAGGATCTGTTGCGCGTGCTTGACCAGCACTGGAATGGCCTGCTGGTTTTCCTTGTTTGCCTCGTCGTGTCGGTGCTTGGCGGACTGCTGGTCTATCGCTGCATCGAGCGTCCCATTCTGGCGCTCCGCCCGCGACCGGGTGGTTCCGCTGCGCGGTCGCCGGTAGTCTCGGGCACGGGCGCTTAGCCGTTGAGCTTGGCCATCACCTTTTCGACCCGCCTGCGCTTGCTCTCCTGCATCATGGAGCCGACCCGCTCCTTCAGCACGGCCAGAAAGCCTGGCCGGGCTTCCGGCGTCAGCACCGGCGCGATGGCTTCGGCATAGGTGGGGAACTGGTTGGGTGCGGCGGTGCGCAGGCGCTCGACCAGAATGGGCACGGCCAGTTGGCCATAGCCGGCCCGCGCCAGCTTCACCAGGATCGAGTTGCAATGGTCCTTGGCGATGACCGAACCCTTGTCGGCGGCGGCGATGATGGCGGGTAGTTCCGCCACCAGAGTGGCGGCGCGGCGCTCGGCCACCGTGTCGATGGCGGTCATGGCACCCCAGACCTTGCGATTGTTGGAGCTGCGCAGGGCCTCGACAAAGACCGGGCACTGCGCCGCGATCAGCTCGGGGTCGCGGGCGCCGACCTCGTAGAGCACCTTGATCGCGTCATTGGCCTGCCGCGCGGCGCCCGAGCGCACGGCTGCCGCCAGTTCGCCGATGGCAGCCATGTCGCGGCGCGCCACGATATCTTCGGCCAGATCGACATTGGGCGCTTCGTCCCGGCGATCGAGCGCGCCGGCAAGTCTATCGAGTACGGTCATGGTGGCCTCTTGGTGAGACCTCATGGTGAGCCCGTCGAACCACGAGGTCGGGCCTATCAATATTGCCACGACCTCGTCCTTGGACAAGCTCAGGATGAGGTCTACTGGGTTTTTGCGTTGCGCCTACGCCTCCACAGCCACGTCCAGCGCCAGGCTCACCATTTCCTTGAGCGAGGTCTGGCGCTCATTGGCGTCGATCTCTTCCTTGGTGATCAGGCAATCGGTCATGGTGCAGATGGTCAGCGCCCGGACGCCGAAGCGGGCGGCCAGCGTATAGAGCGCGGCGGCCTCCATCTCGACGCCGATGACGCCGTGATCGGGCAGCTTGTCGTAACCGGCAAAACCATCGACATGGTAGAAGATGTCCGAGCTCAGCATATTGCCGGCATGAAAGCGCATCCCGGCCGCCTCGGCCTTTTCCGCCGCCGCCCGCAGCAGGCCGAAATCGGCGATGGGGGCGAAATTGAAGGCGCCGAAACGGTCGCGCACGATGGAGCTGTCGGTCGAGGCGGCCTGCGCCAGGATGAGGTCGCGGACCTTGACCTTGGCACTGAGCCCGCCACAGGTGCCGACGCGGATGAGGGTTTTCGTGGCGTAAACGTTGATCAGTTCGTGCACATAGATGGCCAGCGACGGCTGGCCCATGCCGGTGGCCTGCACCGAAACGGGCTTGCCCTTCCAGTTGCCGGTATAGCCCAGGCAATTGCGCACCGAATTGACCAGCCTTGGCCCTTCGAGGAAGGTCTCGGCGATCCATTTGGCCCGCAGCGGATCGCCCGGCAGCAGCACGGCCTCGGCATAGTCGCCCTGCTTGGCGTGGTTATGGGGGGTCATGGCTCTGATCCTTGAATTTTGTCCGGTTGGTCAAATCAATGCCATTGCACGGCGTGCACTGCAACCATGAGCCGTCCAACGTCTTGACCTCGACATATCAGAGGTCCATTTACGCTGCCGCACTGGAGAAACGCCAATGGTCGCCAAGATTTTCATCGACGGAGAAGCCGGAACCACGGGTCTGCAGATCCGCGAGCGCCTGGCCGGCCGGCGCGACCTCGAAGTGCTGTCGATTTCCGCTGACAAGCGCAAGGACCAGGACGAGCGCAAGCGGCTGCTCAACGCGGCCGACGTCGCCATCCTCTGCCTGCCCGACGATGCGGCCAGGGAAAGCGTCAGCCTGATCGACAACGACACCACGCGGGTGATCGATGCCTCGACCGCCTTCCGCGTCGATCCCAACTGGGCCTATGGCTTTGCCGAAATGGACAAGGGCCAGAGCGCGGCGATCGCCAATGCGCGCTTCGTCGCCAATCCGGGCTGCTGGCCGCATGGCCTGATCGGTACGGTGCGGCCGCTGATCGATGCCGGATTGCTCCCAGCCAGCTATCCGGTGAGCTACAATGGCATTTCCGGCTATACCGGCGGCGGCAAGCAGATGATCGCGGAGTATGATGCGGCCGGCGCCGATGCCAGCCACTTCATGCCCTATGGCCTCACCTTCCAGCACAAGCACGTGCCGGAAATGACGCGCTATGCCAAGCTGAGCAGCGCGCCGCTCTTTGTGCCAACGGTGGGCGATTTCGCCCAGGGCATGACCACCTTCGTGCCGCTGCAGCTGGGTCAGCTCGGCAAGGTGCCATCAGGGCGGGACCTGCATGCCGCGATTGCCGATCACTATGCCGGCATCAAGGACAGCTTTGTCACGGTGGCGCCCTACCAGGAGATCGCAAAGACGCCCGAACTCGATCCGCAGGTGCATAACGACACCAACACGATGACCCTCCATGTCTTTGCCAATGACGCACGCGCCCAGGCCGTGCTGGTGGCGGTCTATGACAATCTGGGCAAGGGTGCCTCGGGCGCGGCAGTGCAGAATCTCAACCTGATGCTGGGCGTCAGCGCCCGCGAGAGCCTGGCGGCCTGATCTCTTCCTTCTCCCCCTGAGGGAGAAGGTGCCCCGAAGGGGCGGATGAGGGGTCTCTTTCCGCATCTCTGGCATGGGATGACGCAGCACCCCTCACCCTGAACCCGTCGGATCGTCCCTCTCCCCTCTGAGGGGAGAGGGATCACAGTCTTCAGAAAAAACGTCGAACCGTACCCAAGAGTACGCTTCCGGCTTGACCGCAACTCCGCTTTGCGCGAAGACCCTTGGCAAAGCGAGGTTTCCTCATGGACAAGTTCATCAGCCTGACCGGTGTCGCGGCGCCCCTGCCGATCATCAATATCGACACCGACATGATCATCCCCAAGCAGTATCTCAAGACCATCAAGCGGACGGGCCTGGGCACCGCTTTGTTCAGCGAGATGCGCTACAATGAGGATGGCACCGAGAACCCCGATTTCGTGCTCAACAAATCGGGCTATCGCCAGGCCACCATTATCGTGGCGGGCGACAATTTCGGTTGCGGTTCCTCGCGCGAGCATGCCCCCTGGGCGCTGCTCGATTTCGGCATTCGCTGCGTCATCTCCACCAGCTTTGCCGACATTTTCTACAATAACTGCTTCAAGAACGGCATTCTGCCGGTGGTCGTCAGCCCCGAGCAGCTCAAGCTGCTGCTCGACGATGCCGAACGCGGCTCCAATGCCACGCTGACGGTGGACCTGGAATCCCAGACCATCAAGGGACCCGACGGCGGCACGCTGCATTTCGACATCGATCCGAGCCGCAAGCAGATCCTGCTCGAAGGCCTCGACGATATCGCCGGCACGCTCAAGTCCGATCCCTCGATCACCACGTTCGAGAACAAGATGGCGGCCAACCGCCCCTGGCTCTGAGCCCGGCGGTGGAGATCGCCTACGAGCCTGAGCTCACGCCGGAAAGCCGGGCCGCGGTCATCGATGGCCTGGTGGCCTTCAACCGGGCGCAGACGCCGGACTTTAGCGGCAAGTTCGCGACGATCGGCCTGATGCTCAAGCATCCCGACACCGGCGCCACCGAAGGCGGGCTCACCGCCCGCATCAGCTTTGGCTGGATGTTTGTCGAGCTGCTCTTCGTGCCCGAGCGGCTGCGCGGACAGGGCGCCGGTCGCCGGCTGATGGAGCAGGCCGAGGTGGTGGCGCGCGAGCATGGCTGCGTCGGCATCTGGCTCGATACCTTCAGCTTCCAGGCGCCGGGCTTCTACGAGAAGCTCGGCTATGCCGTCTTCGGTGAGATCGCCAATTATCCGCCCGGCTCGAGCCGGTTCTTCCTCCACAAACACTTGAGTTGATTATGGTCCAGCGCGTTTCCACCGGTTCGCCCTTCGAGGCGACCTTCGGCTATTCCCGTGCCGTCCGGCATGAAGACACGGTCTATGTTTCGGGCACGACCGGCTACGACTATGCCACCATGACCATGCCCGACGACATCGGCCAGCAGGCGGCCAATGCGCTCGCCACCATCGACAAGGCGCTCAAGGAAGCCGGCTCGTCGATCCAGGATACCGTGCGGGTGGTCTACTATGTGGGCGACCGCAATGACGTGAATGCCGTGGTCGCCGCTGTCGGCCCGGTCTTCAAGGACATCCGCCCGGCCGCATCCATGCTGATCGTGCAGATGATCGAGCCGGGCATGAAGATCGAGATCGAAGTCACCGCCCGGATCGGCGCAGCCAATTCCTGATCACTCGGCGCGGCGCGAGCCGCGCCGCCGTTCCCCGGGTGCCAGCATTTGCGAATGCGGCACCGGGTCGGGACCGGTTATGCAGACACGGTCGCGGCCGCTCTTCTTGGCCAGGTAAAGCGCCGCATCGGCGCGGCGCAGCAGGTCCGACAGGCTGTCGCCGGCCATGAGCTGGGCCACCCCGAAGCTGGCGCTGTGCCGGCTGTCCGGGGCCAGGCCCGTTATGGCGAGGCCTGAAAATGCCGTCCGGATGCCCTCGGCATAGAGCCGGGCGGTCTCGAGCGTTGCACCCGGAATGAGCACGGCAAATTCCTCGCCCCCCAGCCGACCGATAATGGCGCGCGCATCGGCCGTGGTTCCCAGCACATCGGCAAAAGCCGTGATCACCCGGTCGCCGGCTTCGTGGCCATGGCTGTCATTGATGGCCTTGAAGTGGTCGAGGTCAGCCACCACCATCGCTGATGGCACGCCGGCCCGCAAAGCCGTCGCCAGCAGCCGGTCGGCGCGATCCTCGAAGCCGCGCCGGTTGAACAGGCCCGACAGCGTATCGGTCTCCGAACGCGCGGTGATCTCGGCCATGCTGTCGCGCACGATGATCAGCAGCATCAACAGGCCATTGGCGATCAGCAGCATGGCGCCCACGCTTTGCGAAATGGCGGCATAGGTCGAGCCGATATAGTCCCGGGCGCTGGCGCCCGATCCGAGCCAGGCGGCCAGCGCGGGTTTGGAGAGAAACTGCAGCCCGCTGGCGGCAAACAGCACCAGCAGGGCCATGTCGAGCGCCTTGCGCTGGCGATAGCGCAGGATCGTGATCACCCCGACGATCTGCACGAAGAAATAGGGCGACTGATAGAGTATCCCCCGCAGCAGCGAGCTGCGCGGCATGTCGACGATCAGCACGTTGACGACCAGCGAGACCACGACGATCACCCCCAGCACACGCCAGGGCGGCGCGAGGCGATAGTGCCGCGACAGGCCGACCACCGAGAGGCTGAAGGCGAAGAGAAACACGGCAAAGATCGCCACTTGCACCGGGCGCGGATCGACCTGTCCGGGCAGGATGAATTCGAGGATCGGATTGACCACGCCAAGGCCATAGGCCAGCGCCAGCCAGCGCGCGCCCACCGCCGAGCGGTTATAGGCGGCAACCACGCCAAAGGCGGTGGCGAAAATGGCGGCGATGAACAGGTTGATAGCCAGAACGAAGGCTGCAGCGCTCATGGCGTGATCCGAAGCGTCGATTGCCCGCAGGGTAAGCGGCCGCACCGCAATGCCCGGTTAATAGGACCCAGATTTACGGGCGGGGCACCGGGGCGCGATGTCGCAGCCGCGCCGTCTAGCCCCGCGGTTCGACGCCAAACGCCTCCGCAATCAGCGCGTAACTGCGCCGGCGCAGCTCATAGCTGTGCACGGTGGTGGTGATCATCACCTCGTCGGCGGCGCAGCTTTCGGCTTTCTCGGCGATGGCGTCGCGCACCGTCTGCGGCGAGCCCACGATCCACAGGGTCGATTGATGGTCGATGACGCTCTGCTGCTGCGCGGTCAGTACCCGTGCATGGGCCTCGTCGGGCGCCATCAGCTTGCGCTGCTCGCCGGTGGTGAACAGGGCCCAGCTGACGGCCTGCGAACGCGAGAGATATTGGGCCTCCTCGTCCGTGGGGGCGCAGATGGCCGACACGCAGAGCATGGTCCGGGGTTTTGGGAAGGCTTCCGTCGCCCTGAAGGCATAGCGATAGGCCTCGAAGGCCGGGGCAGGGGGCGTGTGGCTGAAATGGGCGGCAAAGGCATAGCCGATGCCCAGTTGGCCTGCAGCCTGGGCACTGGCGCCCGACGATCCAAGCAGCCACATCGGCGGCAGGCGGATGCCACCGGGCGAGACCGGCACGCGGGAAAATGGGTGATCGGGCGGAAAGCTGTCCTCGTCGAAGGCCATCAGTTCGGCGAGGTAAGCGGAAAATTCCTCGCCACCGCCGCTGCGCAAGGCGCGCATGGCATAGCCGTCACCACCCGGCGCGCGGCCGATGCCCAGATCGATGCGCCCGGGGAAGAGGCCTTCGAGCGTGCGATAGGCTTCGGCGATGCGCAAAGGCGCATGGTTGAGCAGCATGACGCCGCCCGAGCCGATGCGGATGGATTTTGTGTGGGCAGCCGCGCTGCCGATCAGGATTTCGGGCACCGACGAGGCAATCGAGGGCATGCCGTGATGCTCGGCATACCAGAGCCTCGTGTAGCCCAGCCGGTCGGCCTCCTGCGCCAGGCGAATGGTCTCGGCCATGGCCTCGGCCGTACTGGTGCCCTCGGCAATGGGGGCAAGATCCTGCAGCGACAGGGCAAAGGGAGGGGTCACGGGCAATATCCTTTTCGGCAATCACGGCGTTGCTTCGCAATCGCAGCCTTCTATCGGCAAATTGCGATGAAAGCGAGATGCCAGATACGGCCGTTAGCAACTCGTTCATCGCAATTTTAGTCAAATCTTGCGCATCGGCCGCCTGCCCCGCTCAATCGAAGATTGATGGCCCGGAGCAGTCCCATGTGCAGCATTCTTTCCCGCCTCGCTCTCGTCCTCGGCCTGCTGCTGTTGGCTGCCCCGGCGCAGGCGCAGTTCAACCTGCTGCCCGAAGTGCGCGCCGGCGTCGGGGTGCGGGGCGTCGAGGCCGGCGGCAATCTCTTCGATCCCAACCGCATCGGCGACGCCAATGTCGAATTGCTGTTTGCCGTGCCCGATCTCAATGCGTGGAGCGTCATGGGCGAGCTCCGGCCGCATCTGGGCGCCACCATGAGCTTTCGCGGCCAGGACAGCTATGGCTATGCCGGCTTGAGCTGGACCTTCCAGGCGCCCGTACTGCCGGTCTTTGTCGAAGCCAGCGCGGGCGGCGTCGTGCGCTCATCCATGTTCAGCGCGCCGCAAAACGCCCCGTCCCGCAATATCGGTTGCGGCGTCGGCCTGCGGCTCGCCGGCAGCGTCGGCGTCAACCTGCCACTGGCAACCACACTCATCGCCACGGTCGAACACCTGCCCGATTTCGGCACCTGCGGCGTGGCACGGGCGAATACGAATTTGGGGCTGCGGTTGGGGTGGCGGTTTTGACCGGTTTGGCGCGCTGAATCATCAGTCGACACCCTCCCCCTTGCGGGGAGGGATCAAGGGTGGGGGACGGTTGGCCCCGATGCAGATCGTGGCTCTCAACACCCCCTCCTAACCTCCCCCTTGAAGGGGGAGGTACCGCGCGGTGGTCGCGGTGCGAATGTGCCTAAGCCACCTGACCCGCAGCCCAGCCACTCGCCCAGGCCCACTGGAAATTGTAGCCACCCAGCCAGCCGGTCACATCCACCACTTCGCCGATGAAGAACAGCCCAGGCACATCGCGCGCCGCCATGGTCTTGGCATCGAGGTCGCGGGTGTCGACGCCGCCCAGCGTCACTTCGGCGGTGCGATAGCCCTCCGAGCCGACGGGCTTGAGCGTCCAGGCCTTGAGCATGGCCTCGACCGCGGCCAGCTTCTTGTCGGAAAAGTCGCCGATCATGCCGGGCAGGTCCAGTTCGTCGCCCAGCAGCTGCGCCAGCTTCTTGGGCAGCAGGCCGCCGAGCACGGTCTGCACCTGCACCTTGGGATTGGCCTTGCGGGCGGCGCGGATGACCTCGCCGGCATCCTGATGCGGCAGCAGGTCGACCGAAATGGGATCGCCCTCGCGCCAATAGGAGGAAATCTGCAAAATCGCGGGGCCGCTGAGCCCGCGATGAGTGAAGAGCAGGGCCTCCTCGAACGCCGTCTTGCCATGGCTGACAACCGCGTCGGTGGCGATGCCCGAGAGCTCCTTGAGCTTGTCCAGCGCCCCGGTCTCGAAGGTCAGCGGCACCAGGCCTGGCCGTGTATCGGTCAGTCGCAAGCCGAATTGGGTGGCGAGCTGATAGCCGAGACCCGTGGCACCCATCTTGGGAATGGACTTGCCGCCGGTGGCGACGACGAGGCTGTCGCAGGTGATCGAAGAGGTGGTGAGCTGCAGCGCGAAACGATCATCCTCGCGGCCAACGCTCTCGACCCCGGTTTCGAGCACCAGCGTCACGCCGGCCTTGCGCATCTCGCCCAGCAGCATGGTGTTGATCTGCGTCGCCGGCCCGTCGCAGAACAGCTGGCCCAGCGTCTTCTCGTGGAAGGCGATGCCATGGCTCTGGACCAGGGCGATGAACATGTCGGGGGTGTAGCGGCTGAGGGCCGAGAGCGCGAAGCGCGGGTTCTGGCTCAGGAAGCGATCACGGCCCTTCTCGATCGTGGCGTTGATATTGGTGAAGTTGCAGCGCCCGCCGCCCGAAATGCGGATTTTCTCGCCGGCATATTTGGCGTGGTCGACCACCAGCACGGAGCGCCCGCGTTTGCCGGCCTCGATGGCGGCCATCATGCCGGCGGCGCCAGCGCCCAGGATCACGACATCATAATGGGGCATGGTGGGTTCCTGGCTGGCCAGTAGACCTCATCCTGAGCCTGTCGAAGGACGAGGTCGTCGCACGATCCCGCCACGCCTCGTGGTTCGACAAGCTCACCATGAGGCTACTTGAAATAGAGCGTTGCTCTTAGTCGAAGTGCCACACCGTGCCAATGGTGACCTTGGAGCTCGAGGGGCCGCTGACCCCGGTCAGGCCCGGCGCGCCGTCCAGGCGGCCCAGCAGCAAGGCCTCGCCGCGCACCGATGCATTGCCCCAGAGCGCATATTCGACGCCACCGCCAAAGGCATAGGCGGCCTGGCCTTCGACCAGCCCTAACCCGCCGGCGGCATAGGCATGGACGCCCTGGGTCGGCACCACGCCGAGGCGGCCAAGGGCCAGCGCGTCAAAGCCCGCATCGCCCGATGTGTCGTAGTTGACCCCGAGCTGGACTTCGATGCCGGCGCGGAACATGTCGTTGATGGCGTGGGTATAGCCGGCAAAGCCGCCCATTTCGAAGCGGCTCAGGTGCCAGCCCCAGCCATAATCGTCGAAGAAGTTGAACTGCGGATCGGTCAGCCCGCCGATATTGATACCGGCATGGAAGCCGGTGAAATCGGTCACCGGGCCGGTATTGAACGTGGTCGCTGCCGGACCGCCATCGAGCTGCCAGATGGCGCCCGAGGTGATGCGCATGGCCGAAACGGCCGGGATGTTGTTGCCATTGGGCACGGGGCCGAGCTGGCCGATGCCGGCCGCCTCAAGCCGCAGGGCCATGTTTGATGTCACCATGACCTCGGTGCCGATGCCGGCTTCGAAGGCCCAGCCCTCGCCCATGCGCCCGGCGCCGCCCAGCAGGTAGACCAGGGTATTGTCGCCAGCGGCAAAGCCCAGCCGGGCCAGCGCCATCAGGCGCAGATAGGCCGAACCGAAGTCGGTGGCGACGGTGCCCTGCAATTCGCCGCCGATGATGACGCCCGGCGCGACCGGCTGGTTCCAGCCCACCACGCCACCCAGTTCGCCACGGATATCGGCGCCTACGGTATTGAAGTTGTTCTTGCGGGCCGAGATGGGGCCGATCAGCACACCGGCATAGAGCCCCTCGAAGGCACTGGGCGCGGTGAATTCGGCCATCAGGTCGGGGCTGAAATAGAGCGCATTGTTTTGGGCCGATGCAGGACCCGCCAGCAGCATGGTCCCCGCCAGCACACCCATCAACACGCTACGCCGCATCGCCCTGTCCCCCGCCTCGTGCCATTGCCGCCCGAAAGGCTTCACAGCGCGCTAATTTAGACCGTTAATGGCGTCTTAACATAGTCCTTGTTGCAGCGGTGCATCACTGACGCCGCCGCGCGGCAATTTCATTGACTATTTCCTATTTGGGAGTATGACTTCGCCTGCTTTCAACCAAGCAGTCAGCAGATGCGCAGCTTTTTCGACATTGCGGACCTCGCAACCAGCCGGCTTACCGCCGCTGGCGTCGCTGCATCGATGACTAAAACCACCAAAACCGCCTGACGCTTTTCCCCGGGTCGCCTCCCGACGGGGAGAGGCTCAAAGCACTGGCCGCGATGGATACCATCGCGCGGGGGCGGAAACTGGTAAGGGACTGGAGTTCCAAATTATGGGTTATCGCGTCGCTGTCGTCGGTGCCACGGGCAATGTGGGCCGGGAAGTTCTCAATATTCTGGCGGAGCGCAAGTTCCCCGCCGATGAGGTGATCGCGCTCGCCTCCTCGCGCTCGATCGGCCGCGAAATCTCCTATGGCGACAAGATCCTCAAGGCCAAGAACCTTGACGACTTCGACTTCAAGGGCGTCGATTTCGCCATCATGTCGGCCGGTGGCGCCATCTCCAAGGACTGGGCGCCGCGCATTGCCGCCAGCGGCTGCATCGTCATCGATAATTCGAGCGCCTGGCGCTATGACAGCAACGTGCCGCTCATCGTGCCCGAGGTGAACGGGCATGTGCTCGATGGCTGGCTGGCCAATCCGAACCGGCTCAACATCATCGCCAATCCCAATTGCTCCACCGCCCAGCTGGTGGTGGCGCTCAAGCCGCTGCATGATTTCGCCAAGATCAAGCGCGTGGTCGTGGCCACCTACCAGTCGGTTTCCGGCGCCGGCAAGGAAGGCGTCGACGAGCTGTGGAACCAGACCAAGGGCATTTTCGTCAACGATACGGCGACCCCGGGCAAGTTCCCCAAGCAGATCGCCTTCAACGTCATTCCCCATATCGACGTCTTCATGGAAGACGGCTCGACCAAGGAAGAGTGGAAGGTGATGGCCGAGACCAAGAAGATCCTCGATCCCAAGATCAAGGTCACCTGCACCGCCGTGCGCGTGCCGGTCTTCGTGGGCCATTCGGAAGCGGTCAATATCGAATTCGAAAACCCCATCTCGCCCGATGAGGCACGCGACATCCTGCGCGAGGCCCCGGGCGTGGCCGTCATCGACAAGCGCGAGCCGGGTGGCTATGCGACGCCGGTCGAGGCTGTGGGCGAATACGACACCTTTGTCAGCCGCATCCGCGAGGACGCGACGATCGAGAATGGACTCAATATCTGGGTCGTCTCCGACAATCTGCGCAAGGGCGCCGCGCTCAATACCATCCAGATCGCCGAAGAGCTGATCGCCCGCGGGTTGACGTCCCGCAAGGCGGCCTGAGGCCTTCTTCACCTCTCCCCCAGGGGGAGAGGTCGACCCTCTTGGGTCGGGTGAGGGGGCCTTCCTCCGCATCCGACCCGGAAAAGGGGGGGGCCCCCCCCCCCGGCGGCGGCCGGGCGCCCCCCCCCACCGGGGGGGGGGGGGGGGGGGGGGCCCGGCGCCGC
>NZ_CAMLHM010000019.1 GCF_946479885.1 uncultured Devosia sp. | reverse complement strand
TGTACCAGAAGCCGATGAGCAGATAGGACGCCAGGCCCACGCCTTCCCAGCCGAAAAACATCTGCAAGAAGTTATCGGCCGTCACCAGCATCAGCATGGCGAAGGTGAAGAGCGAGAGATACGCGAAGAAACGGTTGCGGTGCGGGTCATCGGCCATGTAGCCGATGGAATAGACGTGCACCAGGCTCGAGACCGTGTTGACCACGACCAGCATGATGGCCGTGAGCGTATCGATGCGCAGGATCCAGCGCAGGTCCATGTCACCGACCTGGATCCAGCGCATGACTTCGACTTTGACCACTGCCGTATGACCATCGACCACGGCACCGGCCAGGCCGCCGCCAAAGGCGACGGGCAGGAAGACGACCCAGCTCAGCACCGCCGAAATCAGCAGGAGGCCGGTGGTGATATATTCGCTCGGTCGATGCCCGATGGTGCGGCCCAACAGCCCCGCGATCAACGCGCCGATGAGGGGCAGGAAAACAATCGCCTGATAGATCATAGCGGTGGCTTAGCCCTTCATGCTGCTGATGTCCTCAACCGCGATGGAGCCGCGGTTGCGGTAGAAAATGACGAGGATGGCAAGGCCGATGGCGGCCTCGGCGGCAGCCACAGTGAGGATCAGCAGCGCAAAGATCTGGCCCTGCAGATCATTGAGCGTGGCGCTGAAGGCCACCATGTTGAGGTTGACCGCCAACAGGATCAGCTCGACCGACATCAGGATAACGATGACGTTCTTGCGGTTGATGAAGATGCCGAACACGCCGAGCGTGAACAGGATTGCTGCTACGGTCAGGTAGTGACCGAGCCCGATACCCAAGCCCATGTTTGCCTCCTACAACCCTTGACCGCTTTTGACTTTGACGACTTCCAGCGTTTCCGAAGCCCGACGAGCGACCTGATCGATCGGGTTCTGACGCTTGACGTTGCTCTTGTGACGCAGGGTCAGCACGATGGCGCCGATCATGGCGACCAGCAGCACGGCACCGGCACCCTGGAACAGGAAAATGTAGCGCGTATAGAGCACCAGCCCGATGGCCGTCATGTTGTCGACCGCACCATCGATCGGCAGCGCCGAACCGCCCGCCGCCTCCGGCGAGACGACGAAGCTCCCGGCCAAGAGCAGCAGCTCGAGCAGCAGCACGATGCCCACAACGACACCGACCGGCGCGTATTGCAGGAAGCCTGAGCGCAACGAGGTGAAATCCACGTCGAGCATCATGACGACGAACAGGAAGAGCACCGCCACGGCGCCCACATAGACGACGATCAGCAGCAGCGCCAGGAACTCGGCGCCAGCCAGCATGAACAGGCCGGAAGCGTTGAAGAAGGCCAGGATCAGGAACAGCACGGCGTGCACGGGATTGCGCGCCGAAATGACCATCACGGCCGACAGGATGGCAACCGCCGAGAACAGATAGAAGAAGAATAGTGGAAGGGTCATGCTCTTCCCTCTCAGCGATACGGCGCGTCGGCGCTGAGGTTGTGGGCGATCTCGCGCTCCCAACGGTCGCCGTTGGCGAGGAGCTTTTCCTTGGAGAAGTAGAGCTCTTCACGCGTTTCGGTTGCAAATTCGAAGTTCGGCCCCTCGACGATGGCGTCGACCGGACAGGCTTCCTGGCAGAAGCCGCAATAGATGCACTTCACCATGTCGATGTCGTAGCGCACCGTGCGGCGGGTGCCGTCATTCTGGCGCGGGCCGGCCTCGATGGTGATGGCCTGGGCCGGGCAGATGGCTTCGCAGAGCTTGCAGGCGATGCAGCGCTCTTCGCCGTTGGGATAGCGGCGCAGAGCATGCTCACCGCGGAAGCGCGGCGACACATGGCCCTTCTCGAAGGGGTAGTTGATGGTCGGCCGCGGCGAGAAGAAATACCGCATGGTCAGGCCAAAGGCCTTTACCAGCTCGGTGAGCAGCAGCGTGTTGACGAACTGGGTGGCGCGCATCAGGCCATCCCTCCATGCCAGCCCCAGCCGGTGAGCTGAAGAACGAAAGCAACAATGATGACCATGCCCAGCGACAGCGGCAGGAACAGCTTCCAGCCGATCCGCATCAACTGGTCATAGCGGTAGCGCGGCACGATGGCCTTGGCCATGGCGAACATGAAGAACACCATGCTCACCTTGATGAAGAACCACACCAGGCCCGGAATCCAGGTGAAAGGCGGCAGATCGATCGGCGAGGCCCAGCCACCCAGGAACAGGATGGTGGTCATGGCGCACATCAGCAGGATCGAGATGTACTCACCCAGCATGAACAGCAGGTATGGCGTGGCCGAATATTCGGTCATGAAGCCGGCGACCAGCTCGGATTCGCCTTCCACCAGGTCGAATGGCGGACGGTTGGTTTCAGCCAGGGCCGAGATGTAGAACACCACAAACATCGGGAACAGCGGCAGCCAGAACCAGTTGAGGAAACTGAGCCACGGCACGCCCAGGGTATGGGCAAGGCCCATTTCCTGCTGCGCGACGACGATGTCCTGCAGATTCAGCGAACCAACGCAGAGCAGCACCGTGATGATGACGAGGCCGATCGAGACTTCGTAGGACACCATCTGCGCGGCAGAGCGAAGCGAGCCGAGGAACGGATACTTCGAGTTGGACGCCCAGCCGCCGATGATGACGCCATAGACGCCGAGCGAGGAGATGGCGAGGAGGTACAGGATGCCCAGGTTAACGTTGCCGATGGCGAGACCCGCATCCACCGGGATCACGGCCCAGCCGGCCAAAGCCAGCGTTGCAGTGATCAAGGGCGCCAGCAGGAACAGCACCTTGTCGGCGCCGCCGGGAATGACGGCCTCCTTGAGGGCGAACTTCAGCAAATCGGCGAAGCTCTGCAACAGGCCGAACGGGCCCACCACGTTGGGGCCGCGACGCAGCTGCACGGCGGCCCAGATCTTGCGGTCAGCCAGCAGGATGAAGGCGGTGAAGATCAGGAGGCCCACAAGCAGCAGCAGCGCCTTGTAGATCAGCCCAACCTGCACACCCCAGCCAAGGAGCGGGATGCCCAGCAGGTAATCGAGAGCGGAGAGGATAAAGTCCATTGTTCTCCCCTACTCCGCGGCCTGGCGCAGGCCAGCGGCCGTGGCGGCGCACTCGCCCATCACCGCCGAGGCGCGAGCGATCGGATTGCTGAGATAGAAATCGGCCACGGCCGAGCCGAAGGGCGCCGACTTGGTCTTGATGGCGGCCTTGGCGAGCTTGGCCACATCGGCAACCGAACCGGCAGCGATCTGGTCGATACGGGCCAGATGCGGGAATTCGGCATAGATGGCGGCGCGCAGCTGCGTCAACGAGTTGAACGGCAGTGGCTTGGCCATGGCGCCTGACAGCGCGCGGATGATGGCCCAGTCTTCCTTGGCATCGCCCGGGGGGAACACTGCGCGGCTCGTCACCTGCACGCGGCCCTCGGTATTGACGTAAGTGCCCGACTTCTCGGTGTAGGTCGCGCCCGGCAGGATGACGTCGGCGCGGTGCGCACCCTTGTCGCCGTGGCTGCCGATATAGACAACGAACGCTTTGCCCATGGCGGCGGTGTCGTATTCGTCGGCGCCGAGCAGGAACAGCACGTCGAGCTCGCCTTTGCCAGCGAGGCCGATCTGGTCGGCCGAACAGACGCCGCCATCATGCGGCACGAAGCCGATGTCGATGCCGCCGACGCGGCTGGCCGCGTTGTGCAGCAGCGCGAAGCCGTTCCAGCCTTCGGCGACATTGGCGCCGGTGGCGAGCTTGGATGCCAGTGCTATCACGTCGCGACCGGCCTGCTTGCCGAGGTTGGCATGCGAAACGGCGCCTTCGCCGACGATGATCAGCGGGTTCTTGGCATTGGCCAGGATCTCACCGAACGAGCCCTTGCCCGCGGCCAGATCGGCCAGCGATTCAAAGCCTTCGCCGAGATAGCTGTAGCTATAGGTCAAGTCGGCCTTTTCGCCGATGACGGCAATCGGCAGGCCCTTGGCGCGCCAGGTCTTGCGGATGCGCGCATTGATCAGCGACGCTTCCTTGCGCGGGTTGGCGCCGATGATGACGATGGCGTCGGCCTGCTCGATGCCCGCAATGGTCGGATTGAACAGGTAGGCCGATCGCGGCATGGACGGATCGATGCCCGACATGGCCGGACGAACGTCGGTCATGCCAGAGCCGACCGACGCCAGCAAAGCCTTGAGCGCGTACATTTCTTCGACAGCGGCCAGGTCACCGGCGATAGCACCGACCTTGTTGCCGGCTTTCTTCATGCGGGCGCCAACGGCTGCAAGAGCCTCGTCCCACGACGCAGGCTGCAGCTTGCCGGACTTGCGCACATAGGGGCGATCGAGCCGCTGGCTCTTGAGGCCGTCCCAGATGAAGCGGGTCTTGTCGGAGATCCACTCTTCGTTGATCGCCTCATTGATGCGCGGCAGGATGCGCATCACTTCGCGGCCACGGCTATCGACGCGGATGTTGGAACCGACGGCGTCCATCACGTCGACGGACTCGGTCTTCACCAGTTCCCACGGGCGGGCATTGAAGGCATAGGGCTTACTGGTCAGCGCGCCAACCGGGCAGAGGTCGATGACGTTGCCCTGCAGCTCGCTGGTCAGCGCCTGCTCGAGATAGGTGGTGATCTCGGCATCTTCGCCGCGACCGAGCAGGCCCATTTCCGCAATGCCGGCGACTTCGGTGGTGAAGCGGACGCAGCGCGTGCAGTGGATGCAGCGGTTCATCGAGGTCTTGACCAGCGGGCCAATATACTTGTCCTCGACGGCGCGCTTGTTCTCGGCAAAGCGGTTCTTGTCGACGCCATAGGCCATGGCCTGGTCCTGCAGATCGCACTCGCCGCCCTGATCGCAGATCGGGCAATCGAGCGGATGGTTGATCAGCAGGAATTCCATCACGCCTTCGCGGGCCTTCTTGACCATGGGCGTGTTAGTGAACATTTCAGGCGGCTCGCCATTGGGGCCGGGACGAAGGTCCTTGACCGACATGGCGCAGGAGGCCTGCGGCTTGGGCGGACCGCCCTTCACTTCGACCAGGCACATGCGGCAGTTGCCGGCGACCGACAGGCGCTCGTGGTAGCAGAAGCGCGGGATCTCGGCGCCGGCGGCTTCAGCCGCCTGCATCAGCGTGTAGTAGTCAGGAACTTCGACGAGCTGGCCGTCGACCTTGATGGAAGCCATTGCCCTACTCCGCAGCGATCGACGGCACGGCGCCGTCGCTGGTGGACGAATACGTATACTGGTCGATCCGCTCTTCGATGACGTGGCGGAAGTTGCGGATCAGGCCCTGGATCGGCCAAGCGGCGGCGTCGCCGAGGGCGCAGATGGTGTGGCCTTCGATCTGCTTGGTCACTTCGAACAGCATATCGATTTCGCGCTTCTGGGCGCGGCCCTCAACCATGCGTTCCATGACGCGCATCATCCAGCCGGTGCCTTCACGGCACGGCGTGCACTGGCCGCAGCTCTCATGCTTGTAGAAGGCCGAGAGGCGCCAGATGGCCTTGATGATGTCGGTCTGCTTGTCCATGACGATCACAGCAGCGGTGCCGAGGGACGAACCGACTTCACGCAACCCGTCGAAATCCATCACGGCATTGCGGATCTTGTGGCCGGGCACGCAGGGAACCGAGGCACCACCGGGGATCACGGCGAGCAGGTTGTCCCAGCCGCCGCGGATACCGCCGCAGTGCTTTTCGATGATCTCTTCGAAGGTGACGCCCATGGCTTCTTCGAAGGTCGCCGGCTTGTTCACGTGGCCGGAGACGCACATCAGCTTGGTGCCGGTATTGTTGGCACGGCCAATGGAGGCGAACCAGGCGCCCGAGCGACGCAGGATTTCCGGGACGACGGCGATGGATTCGACGTTGTTCACGGTCGTCGGGTTGCCGTAGACGCCCATGCCGGCCGGGAATGGCGGCTTGAGGCGGGGCTGGCCCTTCTTGCCTTCAAGCGACTCCATCAGCGCGGTCTCTTCGCCGCAGATATAGGCGCCGGCGCCGTGGTGGACGATGATGTCCAGGTCCCAGCCGTGGATATTGTCCTTGCCGATCAGCTTGGCTTCATAGGCCTGCTCGACCGCTGCCTCGAGGCGCTGGCGCTCGCGGATGAACTCGCCGCGGACATAGATGAAGGCCAGGTGCGCATCCATGGCGCGGGCCGCCAGCAGGCAGCCTTCCACCAGATGATGCGGATCATGCCGCAAGATATCTCGGTCCTTGCAGGTGCCCGGCTCGGATTCGTCGGCATTGACCAAGAGGTAATGCGGACGGCCGTCATTGACCTTGGGCATGAAGGTCCATTTAAGCGCGGTCGGGAAACCGGCGCCGCCGCGACCACGCAGGCCCGAGGCCTTGACCTCGTTGGTGATCCAGTCACGCCCCTGGTCGATGAACTCCTTGGTGCCCACCCAGGCGCCGCGCGAACGCGCGCCCTCGAGCGTCCAGTCGCCCTGGCCATAGAGATTGGTGAAAATGCGATCCTTGTCAGCGAGCACTCTTCACACTCCTAACGCGGCTTCTTGCCGAAGACGCGGATATATTCTGCCTCGCCGCCACGGGCGAGAACCTCGGCCTGCGCCAGCCAGTTGTCGCGTGCGACGCGGCCGGCAAAGTTGAGCGAGCCTTCGACCTGCCCGATCTGCTCGGGGGTCAGCGCGGCAACCTGGCTCCACTTGGTGATGCCAAGGCCATTTAGACGGCCTTCGAGCACCGGGCCGACGCCCGAGATCAGCTTGAGATCGTCGGGCGCACCTGCGGGTGCAGCAAAGAGCGGCGCGCTGCTGCCCTTTTCGGCGACCGGATTGACCTCGGCCGGGTTAGCCTTGGGCGCGATGATGGTGCGGCTCTTCTTGACCGCCGTGCTGGTGCCGTCGGCGGCCGGAGCCTTGGCCGAGGCCTTGCCCGGAGCTTTGCCACCGTCGACCTTGGCGGCCGCGGACTCGGCACCGGTTGCGTCTTCGCGCATCGCCTTGTTGGGCTTGCCGTTGGCCTTGGCGGAGGCGTTGGCGGCCTTGCGCTCGCCCTCAGCCTTGGCTTCGGACACCTTTGCGGCGGCAGGCGTACCCTTGATCGCTGGCGCGTTCTCTTCGCTCACGTCCTTTGGCTTGGCGGCCATGGTCGGTGCGGGTGCTGCGGGAGCCGCGGCGGCAGGAGCAGCTGCAGCAGGCGCTTCAGGCGCCGGCGGCGGCACGAACTTGGTGCGCTTGGCGCTCGGCTTTTCGAGCAAGGTCGTGCGACCACCTTCGGAAGACGAATGCAGCCGGTCAATCTGCGGACCCGGCTTGACGCTCGCTCCGTTGCCGGCAGCGAAGGCATCGACGATTTCCTCGAAACGCTCGGGTGTCAGGTCTTCGTAGGTGTCGTGATAGATCGTGACCATCGGCGCGTTGACGCAGGCGCCGGCGCACTCGACCTCTTCCCAGCTCATCGTGCCGTCGGCATTGAGATGGTGCGGGTCGTGATGGATCTTGCTCTTGCAGATGTCGATCAGCTTTTCAGCGCCGCGCAACTGGCAGGGCGTGGTGCCGCAGACCTGGATATGGGCGCGGGTGCCGACAGGCTGCAGCTGGAACTGGGTGTAGAACGTCGCCACTTCCAGCACGCGGATATAGGCCATGCCGAGCATATCGGCGATGGATTCGATCGTGGCGCGGCTGACCCAGCCGTCCTGATCCTGGGCGCGCATGAGCAGCGGGATAACAGCAGACTGCTGACGGCCGGCCGGGTAGAGCCCGATCTTCCATTCCGCCCATTTGGCGTTTTCAGCACTGAACGCGAACGCGGCCGGTTGAACCGACTCGTCCGCAAGGCGACGCGCAACCATCAGCGATCAACCTCTCCGAACACGATATCGAGCGAGCCAAGAATGGCCGAGACGTCGGCCAGCATGTGGCCGCGACACAGGAAATCCATGGCCGACAAATGCGCAAAACCCGGCGCGCGGATCTTGCAGCGATAGGGCTTATTGGTGCCATCGCTGACCAGGTAGACGCCGAACTCGCCCTTGGGCGCTTCAACGGCGGCATAGACCTCGCCAGCGGGGACCTTGTAGCCCTCGGTATAGAGCTTGAAGTGATGGATGAGGGCTTCCATCGACTTCTTCATTTCACCACGCTTGGGCGGAACAACCTTGCCGTCGAGCGAGGACACCGGGCCCTTGCCGTCGGCAGCGTTCAGCTTGGTCACGCATTGCTGCATGATGCGGGTCGACTGCTTCATCTCTTCCATGCGGATGAGGTAGCGGTCGTAGCAGTCGCCGTTCTTGCCGATCGGAATGTCGAAATCCATCTCGGCATAGCATTCGTAGGGCTGGCTCTTGCGCAGGTCCCAGGCAGCGCCCGAACCGCGCACCATGACGCCCGAAAAGCCCATATTCCAGGCGTCTTCGAGCTTCACCAGGCCGATATCGACATTGCGCTGCTTGAAGATGCGGTTCTCGGTCAGGAGCGTATCGAGGTCGACCAGGAACTTGAGGAACTCGCCGCAGAAGGACTCGATATCGTCGATCAGCGCCTGCGGCAGATCCTGATGCACCCCGCCCGGACGGAAATAGGCGGCGTGCATGCGCGCGCCGGAGGCGCGCTCATAGAAGATCATCAGCTTTTCGCGCCACTCGAAGCCCCAGACGGGCGGCGTCAGCGCGCCGACGTCCATCGCCTGGGTGGTAACGTTCATCAGGTGCGCCAGCAGGCGCCCGATTTCCGAATAGAGCACGCGGATCAGCTGGCCACGGCGCGGGACTTCGAGACCCAGCAGCTTTTCGACGGCCAGGGCGAAAGCATGCTCCTGATTCATCGGCGCCACGTAATCGAGGCGGTCGAAATAGGGCACAGCCTGCAGGTAGGTCTTGGATTCGATCAGCTTTTCGGTGCCGCGATGCAGCAGGCCGATATGCGGATCGACGCGTTCGACGATTTCGCCGTCCAGTTCCAGAATCAGGCGCAGCACGCCGTGGGCCGACGGATGCACCGGCCCGAAATTGATGGTGAAGTTTCTGACTTCGGCTTCAACGGTCATTGCTTGGCCTTCTCGTCACCGGGCAGCACGTAATCCGTACCTTCCCAAGGCGACAAATAGTCGAACGAACGGTATTCCTGCATCAGCTTGACCGGCTCATAGACGACGCGCTTGCGGGTCTCGTCGTAGCGCACTTCCACAAAGCCAGTGGTCGGGAAGTCCTTGCGCAGTGGATGGCCGTCAAAGCCATAGTCGGTCAGGATGCGGCGCAGGTCGCCGTGGCCCGAGAACAGGATGCCATAGAGGTCATAGGCTTCGCGCTCGAACCATTCGGCGCCCTTGAAGACACCGGTGATGCTCGGAACGGGCGTCACGTCGTCGGTGGTCACCTTCACCCGAATGCGCTGGTTCAGATACGGGCTCATGAAATGGTAGACGACGTCGAAGCGCTCGTCGCGGGCGGGATAGTCGGCGCCGCAGACATCGACGAAGCTGACGAAGCGACAACGCAGGTCGTCACGCAGAAAAGTGGCCACTGCCACGATTGCGTCCTTTTCCGCGGTCAGGGTCAGCTCGCCAAAGGCGACCTGCTGAGCGACAATCGCCGTGCCGAGCGCGCGAGTGATATGCTCGCCAAGGTCTACGAGCGGATCGACCTGGGTTACTTCATCCATTCTGGCTGACCCTAGCGTTCGATGGTGCCGGTGCGGCGGATTTTCTTTTGCAGCAACAGGATGCCGTAAAGAAGCGCTTCTGCGGTGGGCGGGCAACCCGGGACGTAGATATCCACCGGCAAGACGCGATCGCAGCCGCGAACGACCGAATAGGAATAGTGATAGTAGCCGCCGCCATTGGCGCAGCTACCCATCGAGATGACATAGCGTGGCTCTGGCATCTGGTCGTAAACCTTGCGGAGCGCCGGAGCCATCTTGTTGGTCAGCGTGCCAGCAACGATCAGCACGTCCGACTGGCGCGGCGAGGCGCGCGGGGCGGTGCCGAAACGCTCGATATCGTAGCGCGGCATCGACATCTGCATCATTTCGACGGCGCAGCAGGCCAAGCCGGTCTGCATCCACATCAGCGAGCCGGTGCGGGCCCAGTTCACCAGCTGCGACACCGTCGACACCAGGAAACCCTTGTCAGCCAGTTCATCGGTGACGTCGGTGAAGAACGGGTCCGCGGCACCAGCAGCTTTATTGGTGCGCGGGTCAATCAGGCCGGTGGGACGCGGCGCGACCAGCGTGCCGTTCGATTCGCTCAATCCCATTCCAGGGCCCCTTTCCGCCATTCATAGATAAAGCCGACGGTCAAAACGCCGAGGAAGATCATCATCGACCAGAAACCGAACCAGCCGACTTCACGGAAGGCCACAGCCCAGGGAAACAGAAACGCCACTTCGAGGTCGAAGATGATGAAGAGAATCGAGACCAGGTAGAATCGGACGTCGAACTTCATGCGCGCGTCGTCGAAAGCTTCAAAGCCGGCTTCGAACGCCGAAACCTTCTCCGGATCGGGGTTCTTGACCGCGACGATGAAGGGGGCGACCAGCAGGGCCAGGCCAATCAGACCGGCCACGGCGAGGAAGATGACAATCGGCAGATAGTCGCTGAGCAAATCAGTCATGCGGCAGCCTGTTTCTAGTCCGGCCGGGCGACCGGGTTGCGAGGGTTGCGCAAGCAATTGGGGCAAGCGAACCAACGCGAAAGTTGATGGCTTGGGCTTAGACCTTTGCCTATCCGGTTTCAAGGGAAAGAAAATATGAGCAGAATAATCATATAAGCCGTTGGCGAAAGCCCGCAACAACGGCGTCGTCCCCGCCGCGTCGGCGGCAATAGCGTGCTCGCGCAACGAGATATTTTGGAACGACGGGACCCCACGGATGCGCGGTCCAATTCCAAAAACAAAACGGCGAACCGCTGCTGCGGTTCGCCGAATTGGGTTCGCAAGACGCTAGGTCGAGAGGGCGGTGAACCGCCCTGCCCGATTGCAAATCTTAGAAGTGGTAGAACACACCAACGGTGGCCTTGGCACCTTCGAACACTGCGTCAGCAGCGCCGTCGAAGTCACCCTGTGCGACGATTTCACCGCGAACGGTGACAGCGTCGGTCACAGCCAGTTCAACACCGGCGCCAGCCTGATACACGCCCTGCGAGAAGCCGGTGCGGTTGTTGGTGCCGATACCAGCGATTGCGTAGACGAGGACCTGATCGGTCACAACAGCACCAGCACGCAGGTTGGCGAAGAATTCGCCGGTGCTGAAAGCGTTGTTCCAGATGTAGTCGCCGGTGACTTCAGCGCCGATCAGGAAGGGATCGACGGGGATGAAGTTCACGCCAACGGCAGCGCCGAGGACGCCCGAGGTCGAGTTGATCGGGTAACCGGCATAGGTGGTCGAGCCAACGAACTGGCCACCGGCGCGAACGCCGACATAGAGACCTTCCCAGTCGAAACCAGCAGCTTCATAGATCGGCTGCGGGGTGGTCGGGATGATGAGGTCGGCGGCCTGAGCACCACCAGCGAGCAGCGCGGCAGCAGCCACACCGATAGAAAGCGAACGTACAAACATATCTTGCACTCCCATAGAGTTAACCGTAGTCGACCGACTAGATGCATCAGGCTAACGCGCGTGACAAGCCTTTGGTCGCCGAATTTGGGCAACGCAGATAACGCCAGATGACCATTTGGGGGCAGGTGTTGCGCCGATGTCGCGCAATTGGCCCAATTTGAGACAAATTTGATCTATCGGGCGTCCCCATGGGGCGACGAGGTGTCGCAATGTGGACATGAGTGAGTCTCTCCGTCAAGCCATCCCACAAGCGAAAACGGCCCCGCCGAAGCGGGGCCGTCTGGCAGACCTGTGAGTGAGTCGGCCTAGAAGTGGAAGTTGGCGCCGACGGTGAACTGGTCCTTGGCGTTGGTTCCACCGTTCAGCGGGAAGCCATGCAGGTATTGGGCTTCGACCGTGATGCTGTCGGTGACCGCCAGTTCGACGCCGCCGCCCAGCAGCACGTCCTGCTCGTCCGGCGGGCCGAGATCGATGCCGTAACCGCCGGCCGCGTACACCAGGACATTGTCGCTGACGACGAGGCCGGCACGACCAAGGATCTGGCCATAGCTGGTATTGCCAACTGCGCCGCCGGTCAGGCCGTGAACGGCGACTTCGGCGCCCAGGAGGTAGAAATCGAACTGCGCATTCACGCCGGCCTGGATGCCAAGCCCATATTGCGTGCCGCTGGTCGCGCCATTCTGGGCGCCGCCATAGACACCGGCATAAAAGCCGCTCCAGTCGAAGCCGGGCTCTTCATAGACCGGCAGTTCGGCAGGCGTGCTGGTGGGGACCGTGATCAGGTCCGCAGCAAAGGCGATCCCCATCGAAAGGGTGGTGGCGAGCGCCGCAAGCGCCATCTTGTTGAACATGCTCATCGCTGTTCTCCTTGCTAGTGGACCGTCGGCTTGTGAAACGCGGCGCTACAATGCCGGTTCCGCCTTGGGTCGTGGGGCTGTCCCGGAATGCGACCCGATAATTCCGGGTTTCTGGAACAGCCGACGCCAACGTTTCTGCTTGCGTTGAGGGGCGAAAACCCGTCCCTCAGGCGGCCAAAATAGGGCAGCCGACTGGCGTTGCAGATCGGCCACAGCGGATTTTTGGCGCCCGGCCGTGCCCGCTAAAGCGTTCCCACCAGGACCGGTTCTTCACGATAGGCCGCGGGGAAGAGCTGCTTGAGCGCGGCGATCTTGGGCAGGTCGTGGAAGACAATATAGGGCCAGGTGGGGTTCAGCGTCAGGAAATCCTGGTGATACTGTTCGGCCGGGTAGAATGCCTTAAGTGGCTCGATGGTGGTGACGATGGGGCCTTCGAACAAGCCTGCTTCATCGAGCTGGGCAATGTAGGCGCGCGCAGCGTCGGCCTGCTCCGTCGTCACCGGGAAGATGGTGGAGCGATACTGGGTGCCGTGGTCGGGACCCTGGTAGTTGAGTTGGGTCGGATTGTGGGCAACCGAGAAATAGACCTGCAGCAGTTCTCCGAAGCTCACGACCGAAGGATCGTAGGTCACCTCCACCGCCTCGGCGTGACCGGTGGTGCCAGTGCCGGTCTGCTCGTAGGTGGCCGTGTCAGCCGTGCCGCCTGAATACCCCGATACGGCGCGAGTGACGCCGTTGACATGCTGGAACACCCCCTGCACGCCCCAGAAGCAACCGCCCGCGAACACGATCTTGGCCGAGGTGCCAGCCTCCGCCAGGTCGGTCGCCGGCGGGGGAATCGCCACCGCGGCTTCTTGCGCCGGTGCTGGCTGATTCCACAGAACGGTGGCCAGGGCGGGCAGGATCAGGAGCGCTGCAAGCAGGGAACGGCGGCTATTGGTGAAGGGCGAACTGGGCATTTGCAAAAGCCTTGGTTGGAGCGATCTGCAGGTCAGTTCGTCCTATATGCGCCCGCGGTTACATCAGATCAGCCGGTTCACGGCGAAATGAAGCCAGGCTGACGAAAAGGCGGAGATGAGAATCTACCAGCACGCGCCCGAGCGGGCCGCGCCAAGGCGCCCAACTCCTCAGTCAGCTCTTGCCGATATGGTCGACTGGCTCGCCCCTGACCGGGTGCCCACATTCTCTCTGGTCTGAACGAGCCGCCTGTATTCGCCTTCCACAATGGCAATATGCCCGCGCATAGCCGCTTCGGCGCCGCTGCGATCGCCGCGGAGGATCGACTCAACGATATGGCCGTGCTCTTCGTGCGAGCGACGCAGGCGGGCCAGGATACCGAACTGGGCGCGGCGAAAGGGCTGCAGTCGCTGGCGGGTGGACCGGGTCAGCTCGGCAAGGTAGCCATTGTGAGCGCCGTCATAGATGGCGCTGTGAAATACGTCGTTGGCCACGCTGTAGTCGTCGGCATTGCCGGCGCGAACAAGCGCTGCCATCCCGGCATGATGCCGGTCGAGCGCGTCCCGCTCCGGCGCGGTCATGGCCACCGCGCTCAGGCCCGCACACAGGGCTTCGAGATGGCCCATCACCTCGAACATGCCGGCCAGCGTGGCGTCGTCGGGTTTGGCGACCAAAGCCTGGGCGTGTGGCTTCTGGTCAATTAGACCGCTGGCGGCCAGCAGGCGCAGCGCTTCGCGGATGGGCGTGCGCGAAACGGAGAATTCGGCGGCGAGACTAGTCTCATCCAGGAGCGTGGCCGGCGCCAGTTCGCCGCGGATGATGCGGGAAGCGAGCTGCTGCCGAATATCCTCGGCCGATGTGCGGGGGCGCTTGAGCACGCTCGTTGGATCTTTCTGTCGTTCAGGGCTTTGGCATCATGCTGACATGTGCGGCGGCCACGCACCAACCGGCAGGCAGGCGCAACCAGGTCTGCTGCTGGCGCCCAACCTGGCCGGGAAAGTCCTCCCGATAGAACAGGGTCGAGGCGGTGGCAACATCGTTGCCATAGGTAACGATGGTCAGCCCGTCCAACGTCCGCGTGAACGGGCGTTGCATGGCACGGAAGGCCCTGATCTCGTCGATGCCGTACTGCACCTCGGCGACGCCATAGCGCACCGTGTCGGTGCGCTGCACGAACATGGCGTCGAGCACATCGGCATCATTGGCCAGCAGGGCGCGCTCGTAGCGCTCGAACGCGTCACGGACTTCGGCGACCACGGCAGGATCGTTGAGGATCATGCCGGCACGCTTTCGATGGCCGCTTGCAATTGCGCCAGCGGCGTCACCCAGCCGACAATGCCGCCCTGCGCCGCGATCATGTCGATGGTCGCGGCCTTGAAGGCGGGGAAGTAACTCTCGGTGGCGTCCTCCACGAGCAGGCATTCATAGCCCCGGTCATTGGCCTCGCGCATCGAGGTCTGCACGCAGACTTCGGTGGTGACGCCCGCAAACACCAGGTGGGTAATGCGCAGGGCCTGCAACCGCTCGTGGATGCCTGTGGCCCAGAACATGCCCTTGCCCGGCTTGTCGATGACGATCTCGCCCGGGATGGGCGCCAGGGCATCGACGATCTGGTTGCCGGGCTCGCCCGCGATGAGGATGCGTCCCATGGTGCCCATTTCGCCGATACGCAGCCCGGGCTTGCCGCGGGCAATCTTGGCGGGCGGACAATCGGAAAGATCGGGCTGATGCGCCTCCCGGGTGTGGATGACGGGCCAGCCCTGGCGGCGGAACAGATCGATGAGTTCGGCGGTGGTCGGAATGATGGCTTCGAGCAGGGCGACATTGTTGCCCAGGCTCGCACCGAAGCCGCCCGGCTCGATGAAATCGCGCTGCATGTCGATGACGACGAGCGCTGTATGAGCTGGATTGAGCTGGAAGGGATAGGGTCGGGCGGGAACTGATATCATCAATGCCCCGCCATATGCTGGCCAATCGTATTGCGATCGGTGTCCTCGATCTTGGACACGTAGGTGATGGTGCCGCCGCTCATCACAGCCACCCGATCGGCCAGTTCCAGAATCTCATCCAGGTCCTCGCTCACCAGCAGCACTGCGGCGCCGCGATTGCGCTGTTCCATGATCTGGCTGCGGATTTCCGAGACCGAGGCGAAATCGAGCCCAAAGCAGGGATTGGCGACGATGAGGACATCTACGTCGCCCGAAAGCTCCCGCGCCAGTACGGCACGTTGTACATTGCCACCCGACAGCGTTTCGATCGGCGCATCGGGTGACGTGGTTTTTACGCGATAGCGGGCAATCAGGTCCTCGGCTTTCTTGCGCATCGGGCTCGGCGACATCCACCAGCCCAATTGTGCCACGGGCGGCTTGTCGAAGGCGCGGAAGGCGATGTTCTCCGCGACACTCATTTTGGGTACGGTAGCGTTCTTGAGCGGTTCCTCGGGCAGGCCGAACACCTTGAACTTGTCGAAGGCGGCCCGTTTGGGGAAGAAGTTCTGCCCGTGGATGCGGATCACGCCATCCGACAGAGCCCGCTGTCCGGCCAGTGCCTCGACCAGTGCCGACTGACCATTGCCCGAAACACCGGCAATGCCGACAATCTCGCCAGCATTGACCTTGAGATTGATGGCCTCGATGGCGTTGCCACCGTCGACCTCCTCGGCAAAGAGGCCTGCCAGTTCGAGCACTTCGCGGCTTTCATTGTGGACGCGGCGGGTGGCGCGCTCGCGCACCTCGGTGTCGCCGATCATCATCTGGCTCATCTCGGCAATGGTGGCCGACTGGGCATCACCCGAGCCGGTGAACCGGCCGCGCCGCAGCACGGTAAAGCCGTCGCAGAAGGCCTTCACCTCGCGGAACTTGTGGCTGATCATCAGGACGGTGATTTCCTTGCGACCAGCCATCTCGCCGAGCAGGCCCAGCATTTCGTCGGCCTCGCCGGGCGTCAGCACCGAGGTGGGTTCGTCGAGGATCATGAAGCGCTGGTCGAGATAGAGCAGCTTGAGGATTTCGAGCTTCTGCTTCTCGCCCGCCGACAGGGACGACACCTGCGCATCAAGCGGCACCTTGAAGGGCATCTGCTCCATGAATTCGGCGAGTGCCTTCTTCTCCTTGCGCCAGTCGATCATGCTGGGTGCATCGGCGCGGGAGATTACAAGGTTTTCCGCCGCCGTCAGACACGGCACCAGGGTGAACTGCTGATAGACCATGCCGATGCCGTTGGACCGGGCATCGCGCGGCGACTTGATGGCCACTTCCTTGCCATCGAGCAGCACCTGGCCCTTGTCGGCCGAATAGAACCCCATGATGGATTTGACCAATGTCGACTTGCCGGCGCCGTTCTCGCCGAGCAGGGCATGGAACGACCCCGCCGGGATATCGATGCTGACATCGTCGAGCGCCACCAGCGGCCCGAAGATCTTGGTCATGCCGATGGCCTGCAGCGACGGCGCACGGCCGGCGGAAAGAATGGGCGCGGCGGCGTTCATGGCAACACCGCCAGCAGGTCTGTCGAGTTCGACACCGCCCCAAACACGCCGCCCTGCATCTTGATCATGTCGATCGCCGCCAGGTGGTTCTCAACCTTGGTGGCGGCGCAGCAATCCTCCAGCAGCAGGCATTCATAGCCGCGGTCATTGGCGTCGCGCATGGTGGTGTGAACGCAGACGTCCGTGGTGACACCGGTAAAGATCAGGTTACGGATATTCTTCATGCGCAGCACCAGTTCGAAATCGGTGGCGATGAAGGTGCCCTTGCCCGGCTTGTCGATGATCTGCTCGCCGGGGAGCGGCTGCAGTTCGGGGATGATCTCCCAGCCCGGTTCGCCGCGCACCAGGATACGGCCGCATGGTCCCTGGTCGCCGATACCGGCGCCGATGCGTTGCGAGCGCCAGCGCTTATTGGCGGGGAGATCGCTGAGGTCCGGCTTATGGCCCTCGCGGGTGTGGATGATGGTGTAGCCCCTGCCCCGCATGCCAGCCAGCACCGCCTGGATTGGCCCGATCGGCGCGCGAGTCAGGCCGATATCGTAGCCCATGCTGTCGACGTAGCCACCGGGCGCGCAGAAATCGACCTGCATATCGATGACGACGAGCGCGGTATTGTGCGGGCCCCAATTGCCGTCGAACGGCCAGGGATAGGGATCGGCGCTGGCAATGGTGGTGCCGCCGGGCACCATAACTTCGTCCACGCGTTCGTCGCTCAAGCTCATGGTCAGCCTCATTTGGTGATCGAGAGTTCGCCCGGCACCTCGCGCGCGGCGCCCTTGGAACGGGCGGAGGCGATCATGATGAAGAGCGTGAGGATGTAGGGGGCGGCGTTGAAGAAGTAGTAGCCCTGCGAAATGCCCACCGATTGCAGCGACGGGCCGATGGCGCCGGCAGCGCCGAACAGCAAGGCCGCCCAGATGCAGCGCACCGGGTCCCAGCGTGCAAAGATCACCAGGGCTACGGCCATGAGCCCCTGTCCTGAACTCAGGCCCTGGTTCCACGACCCGGGATAGTAGAGCGACAGGAAAGAGCCGCCGACACCAGCCAGGAAACCGCCTGCCGTAGTGGCGAGGAAGCGAACCCAGTCCACCGAGACGCCCATGGCCTTGGCCGAAGCAGCGCTGTCGCCGGTCATGCGGACGATCAGGCCCCAGCGCGTATTGGCAAAGGCCCAGCTCATGGCGACGGCGAGGATGATGCCGACGAAGAACAGCGGATTGACCTGCAGCGCCTGCGCCAGCGCCGAATTGCCGGTCCAGTCGCCCAGATGGATGGCGTCGAGGCGCGGGGCGGACGGCTGGATGTAGGGCTTGCCGAAAAAGAACGCGACGCCGGTGCCAAAGCTCATGATGGCAATGCCGACGGCGATGTCGTTCACCTTGGGCAGCTTGCAGATATAGCCGTGCAGCGCCCCCAGCACGATGCCTGAGCCGCCGGCCGCCAGCACGCCGATCCATGGATTGCCGGTGTGGAAGCTGATGGCATAGGCGACCATGGCCCCGAGTACGAGATTGCCCTCGAGGCCCAGATTGATGCGACCGGATTTTTCCGTGAGGCACTCGCCCAAAGCCACGAACATGAAGGGCGTCGAGACGCGAATGGCGCCGCCCAGCATGGCGATGAGGACGGTGACGAAGGCGCTGTCCATCATGTGCGGTCTCCCCTGGCTTCGGGCTGGAAGAACTTGACCCGGCCATAGAGCGTGTCGCTGGCCAGCAGCACCACGAAGATGATGCCCTGCAGCACCAGCACGGTGGCGTCGGGCATGCCCATGCGGCGTTGCACCAGGCCACCCGCCGCGGCAATGGCGCCGAACAGGATGGCGACCGGGACAATGGTCACCGGGTTATGCCGAGAGAGAAACGCGACGAGGATGCCGGTAAAGCCATAACCGGCGACCAGCGACGCATTGGCCTGGCCGTGAATGGCAGCGACTTCGAAAAAGCCAGCTAGCCCGGCGCAGCAGCCAGCGATGGCGCAGCACGCGACCACGAGGAAGCCGACCGGCAAGCCCTGTGCCTTTGCGGCGCGCACATTGCCGCCGGTCATGCGCGCCGCGAACCCGAATGTGGTGCGCGACATGAGGACGAAGAGGATGATGGCTAGCCCCACACCCGCCGCAAAGCCCCAGTGCACATCAGTTCCGGGGATGGCGCCGACGCGATAGGCGTCGCCGATCGGCATGGTGCTCGGCTTGTTGGCCGAGGCGGGATCACGCAGCGCGCCCTCGACGAAGAAGTTCATGATGGCGATGGCGATATAGCTCAGCAGCAGCGACGAGATGGTCTCGTTGACGCCACGATAGTGCCGCAGCCAGCCGGCAAGACCGATCCATAGGCCGCCCGCCACCGTGGCGGCAATGGCCATGAACAGCCAGGCGAGCCAGGCCGGCGCGCCGCCTGTCACCAGCGGAATGGCGATGGCCGCCGCGGCAAAGCCGCCCAGCACCAGCGCACCCTCGGCGCCGATCATGGTCAGCCCGATGCGGGCCGGAATGGCGAAGGCCAGGGCGGTGAGGATCAGCGGCGCCGCGCGTTGCATCGACTGCTGGATGGAAAAGCTCGAGCCGAAGCCACCGGTCCAAACCAAGCTGAAGAAGTCGATCGGCGATTTGCCGATGACGAGGAGAAAGAGCGAGAAGATCAGGAACGAGGCCAGCAGCGCCACCACCGGCACGAAGACTGCTTCGGCGAGCTTGAGGGTGCGCACATTGGGCGTGCGTCCCGCAGGGATGGAACCGGCTGTTTCTGCGCTCATGATGGATGCTCCGCTGACCAGTCGTGAAAATGGCGCGATCCGGAGATCGCGCCACGCAGTGATCAGGTGATCGAGCCGACCACGCCTTCGAGCAGGTAGTTCATGCCGTCGAGCACGGGGTCGTAATTGTCCATGCTGCCTTCGATGACCACATTGCCGACATTGTCCTTGAGCGGGCCGACATAGATGGGCTTGCTTGCCTTGAGGTCGGCGATGGCCGCGTCGGCGGCGGCAATGGCTTCGGGCGTCGCGCCGGCGCCATAGGGCGTGTTCTGCAGCATGTCATTGTGGTATCCGCCGGCGAGGAAATTGGGCAGCGCCTCGCCCTTGGCCAGCAAATCGGCATAAAGCGCGTAGATGGTGCTCCACTTGTATTCAGCGCCGGTGATGAAGCCGTTGGGGGCCAGCGGAGCCTGGCTGGCATTGTGGCCGCAGGTCTTGACGCCCCGACCTTCGGCCGTCTCGACCACCACCTTGGGACCATCGACATGGCAGGTGATGACGTCGCAACCGGCATCGACCAGCGCATTGGTTGCCTCGGCCTCACGCACAGGCATCGACCACTCACCGGTGAAGATCACCTGCACGGTGGCGTTCGGGTTGGTCTTCTTGGCGCCGAGCAGGAACGAGTTGATATTGCTCAGCACCGACGGGATCGGCTTGGCGGCGACGAAACCGAGCTTGCCCGTTGGGCTCGAAAGACCAGCGGCGACGCCGTCCACATAGTGGCCCTGGTTGAGGTAGCAGAAATAGGAGCCGGCATTGGCCGGGTCGCCTTCCTTCCACAGCGGCGCCGCATGACGGAACTGCACGTCGGGGTACTTCTTGGCCAGTTCCACGACGAAGGGGCTGTAGTAACCGAACGAGGTGGCCAGGATCAGGTTGGCACCGTCCAGGTTGATCATCGACTCCATCGATTGGCTGACGGCGTCGGTCTCGGGGACGTTTTCTTCCTCGATGATGGTCACGCCGGGGACGGATTTGAGGATTTCCATGGCCGTGGCATGCGCCTGGTTCCAACCAAAGTCATCGCGCGGCCCCACATAGACAGCCCCGAGCACGATAGGCGATTGCGCCCGGGCCAAACCCATGGGCAAAGCCGCCGTAGCCAGGCCGGCAGCACCGGCCTTGAGCAATGAGCGACGGGAAAGATTGATAAGCGACATTGACGAGCTCCCTGCACCGAGAGACGCGCCCCCTGGCGGCGTCGGACAATTGCGATGCAAAGCACATGCCAATCCGCCCGGTTTTGCGACCGCGCCAGAATGTCGTTTCATAACAAAAAGTTAACGCCGAACGGCTCGGGCGCCGTCAGAGATGGTGGAACCCATTTACGCTCAAATTCTGCGCTTCAGCGCACCAAGTGCCTAAATGTGGTGCACATTGTGGCTTATTGCATACAATTGGCGTCGCCGATCATTCCGCCAGCCTGGCGGACGCCGCCTCCACCCTGCCTTTTCAGCGGAAAGCGCCGTATTCCCGCACCTTCCCGCGTAAAATACCTCCGGCGTCGGCCCCGAGGCAGTGCTCAAAAAATCACCAGATGTCGCGTCATCGCTTACAAAATGCGCATGCCGACTTTCGCGCCGAACGGCTAACCTCTTGATTTTGATGATCATCTTAGTTGGCACGTGATTTGCTCTGTAACTAGCGAGTAAGGGGCTAGGGTTCCGGCGCCGCATGGCGCGTCTGGTCCGAGAGCTACCACCGGACGGGAGACATCCGACCGGACGCACGGCGGGACAAAAGCCCGGGAGACCTCGATAGCCAAGGGATTGGCGCGATGGTTTCTGCCCAATCCCTTTTTGTGAATGACGCAAAGGGGAATTGAGATGAAGATCCTGACCAAAATCGCAGCACTCGCCGCCATGTCGCTGGCGCTGGCCACCGGCACCTCAAGTCTCGCTTTGGCGCAGGCCAAGACCGACTTCAAGGTCGCCTGGTCGATCTATGTCGGCTGGATGCCCTGGGGCTATGCTGCCGATAGCGGCATCGTCAAGAAGTGGGCCGACCAGTACGGCATCACCATCGAGGTGACCCAGTTCAACGATTATGTGGAGTCGATGAACCAATTCACCGCCGGCGCCTATGACGCGGTGACGCTGACCAATATGGACGGCCTTTCCATCCCCGCCGCCGGCGGCGTCGATACCACGGCGGTCATTATCGGCGATTTCTCCGCCGGCAATGATGCGGTGATCCTCAAGGGCCCGGGCGACCTCGCCTCGATCAAGGGACAGTCGGTCAACCTCGTGGAATTCTCGGTCAGTCACTACCTGCTGGCCCGGGCGCTCGAAAGCGTCGGCATGACCGAGCGCGACGTCAGCGTCGTCAATACCTCCGATCCCGACATGGTCGGCGCCTTCCAGACCGCAGACGTCACCGCCATGGTCACCTGGAACCCCATGGTCTCGGAAATCCTCGCCCTCCCCGACGCCACCAAGGCGTTCGACAGCGCCCAGATTCCCGGCGAGATCATCGACATGATGGTCGCCAATACCGAGGTGCTGGAAGCCAACCCGGACTTCGGCAAGGCCCTGGTCGGCATCTGGTATGACACGATGGCGGTGATGACCGCGGATACGCCCGAAGGCGCCGCTGCCCGCGAAGCCATGGGCGTTGCCTCGGGCACCGACCAGGCGGGCTTTGAAGCCCAGCTCGCCGCCACCAAGCTGTTCCCAACCCCGGCGGAAGCGGTGGCCTTCACCACCTCGCCCGACCTTTCCACCACCATGGACAAGGTCCGCACCTTCCTCTTCGACAAAGGCCTCCTCGGCTCCGGCGCGCCCTCGGCCGACGTGATCGGCATCGAATTGCCCGACGGTACGGTGCTGGGCGACGCAGCGAACGTGAAGCTGCGGTTTAGCGCGGAATACATGCAGATGGCGGCCGACGGGGCGCTGTAGCCAACGCTTGAAGCACATCCCCTCATCCGGCGCTGCGCGCCACCTTCTCCCGCAAAAGGGGAGAAGGTGCCCGGAGGGCGGATGAGGCAGCGGGCACCAACTTCCGAGCAAACCCATGCGCTGGATCAACACTAAACCATCCCCCGCCGTCGCCACGCTGCTGATGCTCGCGCCCTTCGTGCTGCTGGTCATCGCCTATGGCGTCGGCTCGGCCGCGCGGCTGGCCGACAATCCCGGCGACAAGCTGCTGCCGGCGCTGCAGACCATGGTCGATGCCGTAAACCGCATGGCCTTCATCCCCGACCAACGCACGGGTGAATACATCCTGTGGGCCGATACGGGCACGAGCCTCGGCCGCCTGTTCTCGGCCCTCGGCATCTCGACCCTCATCGCCCTCGTCTTCGGCATGGTGGTCGGCATGCTGCCTTATGTCCGCGCGCTGCTCGCGCCGTTCATCGCCACCGTCTCCATGGTGCCGCCGCTGGCTTTGCTGCCGATCCTCTTCATCGTCCTCGGCCTCGGCGAAACCGCCAAGATCACCCTCATCGTCATCGGTGTCGCCCCTGCGATGATCCGCGACCTGGCCTTCAAGGTCATGGAACTGCCCAAGGAGCAGATCACCAAGGCCGAAACACTGGGCGGCTCCTCTTGGCAGATCGCGCTGCGCGTCGTCCTGCCGCAAATCCTGCCCCGGCTTATCACCTGCCTGCGCCTGCAACTGGGCCCAGCCTGGCTGTTTCTCATCGCCGCCGAAGCCATCTCGGCCGATAGCGGGCTCGGCTATCGCATCTTCCTCGTCCGCCGCTATCTATCGATGGACGTGATCTTCCCCTATGTGGCCTGGATCACGCTCCTCGCAGTCCTCACCAACTTCGCGCTCGATCGCCTGCGCATATCAGTCTTCCCCTGGTCCAACCTGGAGGCGCGCTGATGAGCACTATCGTCTTCGACAAGGTCTGGAAGGAATATGGCGACCAGATCGTCCTCGAGAAAATCAGCCTGACCATCGCCTCCCGCGCCTTCGTGGCTCTGGTCGGCCCCTCCGGCTGCGGCAAGACCACGTTCCTCAAGATGCTGCTGGGCGAGGAAGCGCCGACGCAGGGAACCATCACCATGGATGGTGTGCCGCTCGTCGCCGAGCCCGGCCCCGATCGCGGCGTGGTATTCCAGCGCTACTCGGTCTTCCCGCATTTGACCGTGCTGGGCAATGTGCTGCTCGGCAAGGCGTTCAAAAGCCCCGTCGCCGCCCGCCTCTTCGGTTCGGCGCGACGCAATGCGGTGGAAGAAGCTATGGCGCTCATCGCCGAAGTCGGTCTGTCTGGCTCGGAAGCCAAATACCCGGCCCAACTCTCCGGCGGCATGCAGCAACGCCTCGCCCTAGCGCAGGCGCTGATCATGAAACCGAAGGTCCTGCTCCTTGATGAGCCCTTCGGCGCCCTCGATCCCGGCATCCGCGCCGACATCCACGTGCTGATGAAGCGTCTCTGGCATGAGACCGAGCTCACCGTGGTCATGGTCACCCACGACATGCGCGAGGCCTTCACCCTCGGCACCCGCGTCATCGCCTTCGAACGCCCGCGTGACCGACCCGAAGAGCGCGAGCGCTATGGCGCGCTCCTCAGCCGCGACATCGACATCTGGCCGCCGCGCATTGCTGGCGAGCCGTCCATCTACCAGCCCGACCGGGACGACCCGGTCATTCCCTTGGGCCTCAGCCAGGACGACCCGGCGCCACAAGGAGATTCTTCGCCATGAGCCGTACCCCCGAACAGATCGCCGCCGACCGCGCGCGCTATGAGGAGCACCAGCGCAAAGGCCTGCAGAATGCGCCCAAGGCCCTGCCCGGCCCCAGCACCGTGCCCGCAGCGCCCGTCGCCGATCCGATCCACGTCGAGACCATCCCGGGCGGCTGGTGTTGGTCGACCAGCCTCAAGGCTGGCGATACGATCCGCATCGCCCAGGATGCCGGCCCGTCCGCAGTCTCGATGATCGCCTGGAACGCCACGGACACCTCCGAGCGCCTCAACCTGCCCGATACAGTCAAGGTCCAGTGGACCACTGCCGTCGCCAAGGGTCGGGTGCTCTTCACCGATATGGGCCGCGTCATGTTCTCGGTCATTGAGGCCGCATCGACCGCCCATGACGCGCTGGTCGGCGGCTCCACATCAGCGACCCATCCCGGTCAGCGCAACACGCGCGACAACTTCATCCTTGTCGCCGGCAAGCTCGGCCTAGACCGCCGTGACATCCCGTCCGCCATCACCTTCTTCGCCCCCGTCCGCGTCGATGCCAAAGGTGCGTTTCAATGGCGCCAAGACCTGCGCGTGAGTGGCGATTATATCGAGCTGCGTGCCGAGATGGACCTGACCATCGCCCTCTCCAACTGCCCGCATCCGTTCGATCCAAGTCCGGATTACGCAGCCAATCCAGTGACCGTTACCCGCTTCCGCCTGCCGGTCGCGGCCGACGACCTCTGCCGTACAGCGACCGCCGAAGCCGTGCGCGGCTTCGAAAACAACGCCATGCAGCTGGCTTGAGGGAGGACGACATGGATTATCTCGTTCCCGCCGAAAAGCCCTGGTCCGGTATTGTCCGCAAGGGCCAGACCATCCGAATCATCGACAGCGAAGGCCAGCAGGCCGTCGACACGCTGTTCTACAAGGCCGACGATTTCTCCGAGCGCTATTCCGGCCAGGACACCCTGCGCGTCAACGGCAACGCCTATGTCGGCCTCGGCACGAAGATCGTCAGCAATGAGGGCAATGTCATGCTGACCGTCACGGCAGATAGCTGCGGCCGTCACGACACCTCGGCCGGTGCCTGCTCCTGCGAGAGCAACACCGTCCGGTTCGGCCATGCCACCAAGTATCTCCACGCCTGCCGGGACAACTTCGTGCTCGAAGTCACCAGGCACGGCATGAGCAAGCGCGACATCGTCCCTAACATCAACTTCTTCATGAACGTGCCGATCGAGCCATCCGGCCAGATGACCATCGTCGACGGCCTCTCCGCGCCCGGCGATCACGTCGAACTCGTCGCTGAAATGGACGTGCTCTGCGTCATCTCCAATTGCCCGCAGGTCAACAACCCGTGCAACGGCTTCAACCCGACGCCGATCCGCATCGTGATTTCGGACTGAGCCCATGTTCAGCAAAGTCCTTATCGCCAATCGTGGCGAAATCGCCGTGCGCATCATCAAGACCCTGCGCCGCATGGGCACAGCCAGCGTCGCCGTCTATTCCGACGCCGACCGCTTCACCAAGGCCGTCTCGCTTGCCGACGAAGCCGTGCGACTCGGCCCTGCCCCGGCAACCGAGTCTTACCTCAACGTCGATGCCGTCATCGCCGCATGCAAGGCGACCGGCGCCGAAGCCGTCCATCCTGGATATGGCTTCCTCAGCGAGAACATCGGTTTCGCCCAACGCCTTGCCGAAGCCGGCATCACCTTCATCGGCCCGACGCCGGCGAACATCGAAGCCTTTGGCCTCAAGCACACCGCCCGCGAACTCGCCAAATCCAGCGGTGTGCCGCTGCTCCCCGGCACCAATCTGCTGTCCAGCGTCGAGGAAGCCCTGACCGCCGCCGAAACCATCAGCTATCCAGTCATGCTCAAGAGCACGGCCGGCGGTGGCGGCATCGGCATGCAGCTCTGCGCCGACGCAGCCGCGCTTGCCGCCGCCTTCGACAGCGTGCAGCGGACGGCCACGTCGAGCTTCGGCGATGCCCGCGTCTATATCGAGCGCTTCGTCTCCGACGCCCGCCATGTCGAAGTGCAGATCTTTGGCGATGGCAAGGGCAAGGTCATCGCGCTGGGCGAACGCGACTGCTCGCTGCAACGCCGCAACCAGAAGGTGGTGGAGGAAACCCCTGCCCCGGGTCTATCCGACGCCGTCCGCGCCCGCCTGCACAAGGCGGCGACCGATCTCGGCGCCGCGGTCAGATACGCTTCGGCCGGGACAGTGGAATTCATCTACGACCCCGTCCGCGAGGACTTCTACTTCCTCGAGGTCAACACGCGTCTCCAGGTGGAGCACCCCGTCACCGAAGCCGTATTCAACATCGATCTCGTCGAGTGGATGATCCGCCAGGCCGCCGGCGAGGACCCGATCGCCAAAGCGGAGCCCCTTACCCCGCATGGCGCCGCCATCGAAGTCCGGCTCTATGCCGAAATCCCGCACGCCAATTTCCGCCCCAGCGCGGGCCTGCTGACCGAGGTCAGCTTCCCCGACCATGCCCGCGTCGATGGCTGGATCGAGACCGGCACCGAGGTTACGTCCTACTACGATCCGATGCTGGCCAAGATCATCGTATCAGGCATCGACCGCCCAACCGCCATCGCCAACCTGCGCGCCGCGCTCAAGACGACCTCGGTTGCCGGCATCGAAACCAACCTGAGCTATCTCCGCGCCATCGCCGCGTCGGAGCTACTGGCCAGTGGCAACGTCGCGACCACGGCGCTGAAGGATTTCGCCTTCATCCCCGATGTCGTGGAAGTCATCGCCCCTGGCGCCCAATCGAGCATCCAGGAACTGCCGGGACGGCTCGGCCTCTGGCATGTCGGCGTGCCCCCCAGCGGCCCGATGGACGAGTACAGCTTCCGCCATGCCAACCGACTGGTCGGCAATGCCGATGTGACAGCAGCGCTGGAGTTGACCGTGGCTGGCCCGACGCTGCGCTTCCATGCGCCGGCGACGATCGCCCTTGCCGGCGCGCACATGCCGATGAAGCTGGATGGCGTACTCGTCGCCCACAACGTCCCCATGTCCATCACCGCCGGTCAAACCCTCGCCATCGGCGCCGTTGATGGGCCCGGCCAGCGCAGCTACTTAGCGGTCTCTGGCGGCTTCGCTGCCCCGGTTGTTCTCGGTTCTCGCGCCACTTTCGGCCTCGGCCAGTTCGGCGGTCATGCGACTGGAACAGTGAAAGCCGGACAAGTCCTCCACCTCGCCCGCGCCGAGCAGAGGGCTGTGCAACCCGTCGCCGAACCCGCGCCGCTGACCGGCCATTGGGACGTCGGCGTCCTCTATGGCCCCCACGGCGCGCCCGACTTCTTCCTCGACGGCGATATCGAGACGCTGTTCGCCACCGACTACGAAGTCCATTTCAACAGCGCCCGCACCGGCGTCCGCCTCATCGGTCCAGCGCCGAAATGGGCCCGCGCCGATGGCGGCGAGGCGGGCCTACACCCATCAAACTTGCACGACAACGCCTATGCCGTCGGCGCCATCGACTTCACCGGCGACATGCCGATTATCCTGGGTCCCGATGGCCCGAGTCTCGGCGGTTTCGTCTGCCCGGCCGTGATCGCCCGCGACGAGCTGTGGAAGATGGGCCAGTTCAGGCCGGGCGATACCATTCGCTTCCGCGCCGTCAAACGCCCCAACGATCCGATCGCCGGCCCTGCCTTCCATCGCCCGGAACTCGACACCGGCTCGGCTATCCTCGCCCGGTCCGACGACGGTCCGGTGCAGGTCGTCTATCGCCGACAGGGCGACGATAACCTGCTGGTCGAGTACGGCCCGATGACACTCGACATCGCGCTGCGGCTGCGGGTGCACCTGCTGGAGCAGGCCGTGCTGGCCACCAGGTTGCCCGGCATCATCGACCTCACGCCCGGCATCCGCTCCCTACAGATCCACTATGACAGCACCGTGCTGTCACGCTCGAAGCTGCTCGGCCTGCTGGCCGAACTCGAGGCCGGGCTCCCCACCGCCGAAGACGTGGTCGTCCCCAGTCGCATCGTGCATCTGCCGCTGTCATGGAACGATCCCGATATCCAGCTTGCCATGCGCAAGTACCAGGAACTGGTGCGCCCCAATGCGCCATGGTGCCCGGACAATATCGAGTTCATCCGCCGCATCAATGGCTTGGACAGTATTGAGGACGTCAAGCGCACCATCTTCGATGCCAGCTATCTCGTGCTCGGCCTCGGCGACGTCTATCTCGGCGCGCCGGTGGCCACGCCCGTCGATCCGCGCCATCGCCTCGTGACCACCAAATACAACCCAGCCCGCACCTGGACGCCGGAAAATGCGGTGGGCATCGGCGGCGCCTATATGTGCGTCTATGGCATGGAAGGTCCTGGCGGATATCAGCTTTTCGGCCGCACTATCCAGGTGTGGAATACCTGGCGGTCGACGCCGGCCTTCGAGCCCGGCAAGCCCTGGCTGCTCAACTTCTTCGACCAGATTCGTTTCTTCCCGGTCAGCCACGATGAGCTGACCGAGGCCCGCACTGCCTTTCCGCACGGCGCTTATCCGCTGCGCATCGAGGAGACGCAGTTTTCCTATGCCGACTATATCAGCGACCTCGCGGCCAATGCCGACAGCATCACGGCCTTCAAGGACCGCCAGCAGGCCGCCTTCGATGCCGAGCGCAATCGCTGGAAGGCCGAGGGGCTCGACAGTTTTATCGCCGACGACGCCGACAATGGCGCGATCGAGGGCGAACTGCCGGCAAACTGCTTCGGAATTGCCAGCGGAGTGCCGGGCAATATCTGGAAGATTCTGGTCGAAACCGGCGAATCCGTCGCCGAGGGTGACGCCGTCGCCATCATCGAATCCATGAAAATGGAAATCACCGTCACCGCTCATGCGGCCGGGCGGGTGCGCGAGGTGCGTGCCGGCCCCGGAAGAAACGTCAAAACCGGCGATGTCGTCGTCGTGCTGGAGGAAATCTGATGCTGCCTACCATCCTCGATCTGGCGACGCTGAGGGCGTTCTACGCCGACCGCAAAGTCACCCCGCACGACGTCATTCAGGCGGTCATCGAGCGCCGCGCCGCTTGGCCCGACAAGGCGGTGTTCATCACTCCCACCAGTGACGCCGATCTGCTCGCCGCCGCCGATGCGCTGATGGCGCAACACCCAGAGCCCAACAGTCTGCCGCTCTGGGGCATCCCTTTCGCGGTGAAGGACAATATCGACGTCGCCGGCTTGCCCACCACGGCCGCCTGCCCAGCCTTCGCCTACGATCCGGCGGCAGACGCCACCGTCGTCGCGCGTCTCCTCGCGGCCGGCGCCATCGTCATTGGCAAGACCAATCTCGACCAGTTCGCCACCGGTCTCAACGGCACCCGCTCGCCCTATGGGGCGCCGCGTTCGGTGTTCGACGCGGCCTATGTCTCGGGCGGCTCGAGCTCCGGCTCAGCCGTCGCCGTTGCCGCCGGCTTCGCCACCTTCTCGTTGGGCACTGACACCGCCGGCTCGGGCCGCGTGCCGGCCATGTTCAACAATCTCGTCGGCATCAAACCGACGCCGGGCCTGTTGCCCAGTACCGGCGTTGTTCCCGCTTGCAAGAGCGTCGACTGCGTGACGATCTTTGCGGCCACGGTGGGCGATGGGGTTGCCATCCGCAAGGTCGCCGAGGGCTTCGATGCCGCGGATCCATTCTCGCGCAAGGCGAAGTGGACGTCGCTGCCGACGTCCGGTCTGCGCGTCGGCGTGCTCGACGGGGCGGAGCGGGAGTTCTTCGGCAATGCCGAGGTGGAACGGCTCTATGACGCCGCCATTGAGAACATCCGGGCCCTGGGCGTCACGGTGGTCCCCTTCGACTATGGGCCCTTCCGGGAGGCCGCGGCCCTGCTCTATGACGGCCCATGGGTGGCCGAGCGCCTCGCCGCGGTGGAGGGCTTTTTCGCCAGCAACGAGGCCGATTTCGACCCGACCGTCCGTGCCATCATCGCGGGTGCCAAGGGCAAGACGGCGGTGGAGGCGTTCAACGGGAAGTACCGGCTGGAGGAATTGCGCCGCAAGACCGAGGCCGAATGGGCCAAGGCCGATATCCTGCTGTTGCCGACCTCGCCGACCACCTACACGGTGGAGGCCATGCAGGCCGATCCTATACGCCTCAATTCACATTTCGGTCGCTACACCAATTTCGCCAATCTGCTCGACTGCGCTGCCATCGCAGTACCGGCTGGCTTCGACGGCCAGGACCACCTGCCCGCCGGCGTCACCCTGGTCGCCGCCGCCTTCAGCGACGATGCCCTCGCCCCACTGGCCGATGCGCTGCATCGCATGGTGGCCCGGGGGATGGGTCGCGACAAGGCCGCCATCCTGCCTGAAGCCAGCAAGGTCGGCCCCGCAGCCAGCGACATGGTGCCGATCGTCGTGGTGGGGGCCCACCTCACCGGCATGCCGCTCAACAGGGAACTCACCGGCCCCGGCGGAAACCTGCTGAAAACCTGCCGCACCGCAGCCGACTATAAGCTCTTCGCGCTGCCCAATACGACGCCACCTAAGCCCGGTCTCATCCGGGAGCCCGGCTTTGCCGGCCCAGGCTTGGCCGTCGAGGTCTGGGAATTGCCAGCGGCTGCGTTCGGGCAGTTTGTCGCGCGGATTCCGGCGCCGCTCGGTATCGGCAAGGTTACTCTCGATGACGGCTCATCCGTCTCCGGCTTCCTCTGCGAAGCCCATGCTCTAACCGGCGCCCAGGACATTACCGAACATGGCGGCTGGCGCGCCTATCTCAACTCCCGCAACAGCTAGGACTGGTCAGGTCAACCGCGAACAGCACCTCTGCAGCTAGGCGCCGCTGGCCAGGGCGTCCCGCAACGGCAGGTCGTTGGTATTGCGAAGATCCAGGTCCGCCTCGATGTGGTCGATATGGGTCAGCAGTAGTCGGCTGGCCTTGTCGCCATCGCGCTCCTCGAGCGCCTTGAGAATGTTGCCATGGTCATTGTGGCCGCAGCTCGAGGCGCCGGACCGGCCATATAGCGCGATAACGAGCGAGGAGCGCGCGACCAGCTCTTCCATGAAGCGGAGCAAGATGGCGTTGCCGGCGACCCGAGCCAGCAGCAGGTGAAAATCGCCCGAGGCGTGGATCTCGGCGCGTCGTGCGTGCGGCCCGCGCTGACCCAGCAATGCGCTTTCGTGGTGCAGCCGGTCGCGGAAGGCGGCAACTTCGCCGGCGGTGATGCGCTGCGCAGCGGCGAGCGCCAGACCGGGTTCGATGAGGCGCCGCGAGGCAAAGACCTGACGAGCCTCTTCCGGGGTAGGATTGGCGACGAAGGCGCCGCGATTACGCTCAGTCTTGACCAGTCCTTCGAAGGCCAGCGCCTGGAGCGCCGCGCGGACAACGGTGCGGCTCACATCGAACAGCGTGCCGACCTCGGCCTCGTTGAGCTTGGTGCCCGGTGCCAACCGGCGATCGACGATGGCATCGCGCAGATGATCGCGGATCATCATGGCGCGATCCTCAGCGACAAGCGGCAGGGCAAAACTCTGGTCGTCAAGCGTCATGACTCATTCATAGGGATAATCGCGCCGCAGCGAAAGCGAGAAGTCGCATACAGTCGCGAGACGGATTGCATACAATTTCGGCGCGACTTGCGAACACGTGCACATGAATCGAGCAGACGCATAGTCTGCTCATGAATCGTCCAATATCAATGGTGTCCGATTTTCAAACCACGACAAGAGGTTAACGCTCGCCGCGAAGACTGGCACGGCAGATGCATAGTCAGGTCCCGACAATCGGGAGATGCTTGATGTCCAAAGCTGCCGAGATCGACATCGCTTCGGTTTCCAAAATCTACGGGAAAACCACGGCGGTCGATGCGATCAGCCTCAAGATACCGGCGGGCAGCTACTGTTGCCTGCTCGGACCATCGGGCTGCGGCAAGACCTCCACACTGCGCATGATCGCGGGACATGAAAGCGTCTCGATCGGCGACATCGTCTTGGGCAAGACGGTGGTGACCCACCTGCCCCCGGCCAAGCGCGGCACGGCGATGATGTTCCAGTCCTACGCGCTATTTCCCCATCTCGACCTCGTCGACAATGTCGCTTTTAGCCTCAAGATGGCCGGCGTCGACAAGGATACGCGCCGGGCGCGGGCGCTCGACATGCTCAAGCTCATGCAGATGGATGCCTATGCCAGCCGCAATCCGGCGCAGCTTTCGGGCGGCCAGCAGCAGCGCGTGGCCCTGGCGCGGGCGCTGATCACCGATCCCGAGGCGCTGCTGCTCGACGAGCCGCTATCGGCGCTCGATCCGTTCCTCAAGATCCGCATGCGCGCCGAGCTCAAGAAGCTGCAGAAGCAACTCGGCATCACCTTCGTGCACGTGACCCATAGCCAGGAAGAGGCGATGGCGCTGGCAGACATCATCGTGGTGATGAGCGATGGGCGGATCGAGCAGGCGGCCAGCCCGCGCGAAGTGTTCGAACGCCCGGCCACGGCCTTCGTGGCCCGCTTCATGGGCGACCACAATGTGATTTCGGGCAAGGTCGTCGGCTCGTCCAACGGTCTCGTGACCTTCGAGGTCGTCGGCGGCGGCACGTTTTCGGCCTCAGGCGAACCGCGGCCCACGGGTACGGCGGTCGATGCCGCCATCCGCACCGACCATGTCCGGATCGGAGAAGGCCCGGTCAAGGGCCTCGGCTTCACCGGCATTATCTCCAACCTCGAATATCGCGGCGGCACCATCAAGCTCACCATCGACGGCGCCGGCATTTCCGAATTCACCGCCATCATCACCGACACCGCCTTCCACGCGACGCCGGTCGCGGTGGGCGATGCGGTGCCCCTCCATTGGGAGGCCCAGGACGCCATCATCCTCGGCCCGCTCAATTCGTAATCAAAGCCAACAAAGGGACCTAAGGCTATGACAGAGACCACCAAGACGACAGGCATTTCCCGCCGCAATCTGCTGAAGACCGGCGCCGCCGCCGCAGCGGGTGCCGCCCTCGGCTCGGGCGCCATCACCGGTTTTCCGACCATCTGGGCGCAAAATCCGATCACGCTGCGCCAGTTCGGCACGGGCGTGTCGAACCTCAACGCCATTGCCGAGAAGTGCAAGGCGGACCTGGGCATCACGCTTGAAATGACGGCCACCGATTCCGACGCCGCCGCCCAGCGCGCCGTGACCCAGCCGGACAGTTACGACATCGCCGATATCGAATACTGGATCCTCAAGAAGGTGTTTCCATCGGGCGTGATCCAGCCCATGGATACGTCAAAGCTGACCTATTACGACAAGATCGTGCCGCTGTTCAAAACCGGCAAGCTGCTGCCGGACAGCGTCATCGCCCAAGGCACTGCCCCTCATACCGTGGGCTTTGTCGAAGCTCCCGGCGACAAGACCTTTGCCAAGGGCGAGACCGGCTGGTTCACCATGGTGCCGACCATCTACAATGCCGACACCCTCGGCATTCGCCCGGATCTGGTCGGCCGCGAGATCTCGACCTGGGCGGACATCATGGATCCCGCATTCAAGGGCAAGACGGCCATCATCAATGTGCCATCGATCGGCATCATGGATGCGGCAATGATCATGGAAGCCATGGGCAACATCACCTATGGCGACAAGGGCAACATGACCACCGCCGAGATCGACGCGACCATCGATTTCCTGATCAAGGCCAAGCAGGACGGGCAGTTCCGCGCCTTCTGGAAGAGCTTCGACGAGTCAGTGAACCTGATGTCATCAGGCGAAGTGGTGATCCAGTCGATGTGGTCCCCAGCCGTTGCCGCCGTGCGCTCCAAGGGCATTGCCTGCAAGTACCAGCCGCTCAAGGAAGGCTATCGCAGCTGGGGCGGCGGTCTCGGCCTTGCCGCCCATCTGCAGGGTGCGCAGCTCGACGCCGCCTATGAATACATCAACTGGTACACGTCCGGCTGGGTCGGCGGCTATCTCAACCGCCAAGGCTACTATTCTGCGGCCATGGATACGGCCAAGGAATACATGTCGGCCGACGAATGGGGCTACTGGATCGAAGGCAAGGCCGCCCAGGGCGACATCCTCGCGCCTGATGGCACCGTGATGGAAAAGGCAGGCGCCGTGCGCGATGGCGGCTCGTTCGAAGAACGCATGGGCAAGGTCGCCTGCTGGAACTCGGTGATGGACGAAGACCGCTACATGGTCCGCCGCTGGAACGAGTTCATCGCTGCCTAAGTCGCTCGCCGTTTACATACCCTCCCCCCTCGTGGGGAGGGTATGCAGCTAGCCCGGAGGGCCGAAGAGATGCAGAACCTATTGAGCCGCGCCACACCCTACCTCCAGGCCACGCCTCTCCTCGTCATTCTCGGCTTCTTCCTCGCCATTCCCATCCTGCTGCTGCTCGTCGTCAGCTTCTGGGATTATGACTTTGCCGGCATGTATCCGGGCTTCTTCACCTTCAACTATGCAGAGACGCTCGGAAGCTGGGTCACCTGGAAGACCTATGGCAACACGCTCAAATTCGCGGCCATCGTCTGGGCCATAACCGCCTTTGTCGGCTTCTGGATCGCCTACTTCCTCGCCTTCCACATCCGCAGCGCCACCACGCAGATGATCCTGTTCCTCGTCTGCACCGTCCCCTTCCTCACCTCCAACATCATCCGCATGATTTCATGGATCCCCGTACTCGGCCGAAACGGGTTGATCAATTCGGGGCTGGTGGGCGCAGGCGTGATCGACCAGCCAATCGAGTGGCTGCTCTATTCGGATTTCGCGGTGATCCTGGCCATGGTTCACCTCTACACCCTGTTCATGGTGACGCCGATCTTCAACACTATGATGCGCATCGACAAATCACTCGTCGAGGCGGCGCGCGACGGCGGCGCCGCGGATTGGCAGATCATCTGGAATGTCATCCTGCCGCTGGCCAAGCCAGGCATCGCCATCGGCACGATCTTCGTCGTGACGCTGGTGATGGCCGATTTCTCCACGGTGCAGGTGATGAGCGGCGGACAGTCCGCCTCGGTGGCGCTGATGATGCGCAACCAGATGAGCCTGCTGCAATATCCGGCGGCGGCAGCCAATGCCATCGTGCTGTTGGTGCTGGTGTTGCTGATGGTCGCAGGCATTCTGCGCATCGTCGACATCCGCAAGGAGCTTTGAGATGAGCCGGGAAAAGCGCAGCGTCGGCTTCTACGTACTGGCAGCCTTCTTTGGCCTGTTCGTGCTGTTCCTTTATGGCCCGCTCTCGGCTGTGTTCATCCTGAGCTTCCAGGGACCCAATGGCGGCCTGACCTTTCCGCTCAATGGGGTGTCGCTGCGCTGGTTTCAGAACCTGTTCGAGACGCAGGCGGTGGGCAATTTCGGCGCCAGCTTCGGCCGCTCGCTGGTGCTGGGGCTGATGGTGATGGGTGCGACCGTGCTGGTATCGCTGCTGGCCGGTCTCGCCTTCCGCCGCAAGTTCGTCGGCGCGTCGCCGCTATTCTACCTCACTGTCGCCAGCCTCGTCGTGCCTTCCATCATCGTGTCGCTGGGCATCGGCGTGCTGTTCCAGCAGATCGGCATCCAGCCAAACTGGTTCAGCTCCGGCTTCGGCGCCCATCTCACCTGGACCCTGCCCTTCGGCGTCTTGATCATGTTCGCCGTCTTCAACCGGTTCTCGCCCAGCTACGAGGAAGCAGCGCGCGACCTGGGCGCCAGTTCGTGGCAGACCTTCTACCATGTCGTGCTGCCGATGATCGCGCCGAGCCTGATCGGCGTCGGCCTCTTCGGCTTCTCGCTGAGCTATGACGAATTCGCCCGCACGCTGATGACCTCGGGCAGTTCCAACACGCTGCCGCTCGAAATCTACGGCATGACCACCAACGTCACGACGCCGGTGCTCTATGCGCTTGGCACCGTCACGACGGTGTTCTCGTTCCTCATCATCCTCGTGACGCTCGGAGCCATCCTGTGGGTCAACCGCCGTCGGGCCCGCGCATGACCCGTATCGCCGTCATCAATCCCAACACCACCGCCAGCATGACGGCGACGATCGCCCATGCGGCTCGGCTGGTTGCGGGGTCAACCACTGAGATCGTGCCCGTGACCTCGACGATGGGGCCGGTCTCGATCGAGGGCTATTACGACGAAGCCTTTGCCCTGCCCGGCCTGCTGCGCGAGATCGGCGTCGCCGAGCGCGAAGGCGCCCAGGCGGCGGTCATTGCCTGTTTTGACGATACCGGCCTCGACGCCGCCCGTGCCATGGCGCGGATGCCAGTCATCGGCATTTGCGAAGCGGCGCTGGTGACAGCCGCCTTCATCGCCAAGCGCTTCACCGTTGTCACCACCATGGAGCGCTCCCGTATCCCCATTGAGGAACTGGCCCTTCGCTATGGCATGGCCGGCCGCGCCCGCATCCGCGCCGCCAACATTGCCGTGCTGGCGCTGGAAGACCCCAATTCGGGCGCGCGCGACCGCCTGCGCAACGAAATCGTCCGCGCCATCGCTGAGGATAGCGCCGAGGCCATCGTGCTCGGCTGCGCCGGCATGGCCGATCTGGCCCGAACGCTGAGTCACGAATTCGGCCTGCCCGTCATCGACGGGGTCGGCGCAGCGGTGAAGCAGGCCGAAGCGCTCGTTGCTCTGGGCCTGACGACCAGCAAGCGTGGCGCTTATGCCCCCCCGGTCGCCAAGCCCTATACCGGCGCCCTGGCCGGGTTCGCGCCGACATGACCCGAACGGTCCGGCCCCTTACCCTCGCTGAGATCGAGACCTTGCTCGATTGGGCGGCCGCGGAAGGATGGAACCCCGGCCTCCACGACGCCGCGGCCTTCCAGGCGGCCGACCCGCAAGGCTTCTTCGGCACCTTCGTCGATGGCGTGATGGTCGCGGGCATATCCGCGGTCGCTTACGACGACCATTTCGGTTTCATCGGCCTCTACATCTGCCATCCAAACTGGCGCGGCCAGGGCCACGGCAAGGCCGCTTGGGACGCCGGCGTGGCCTATTTAGGCAACCGGACGATCGGCCTCGATGGCGTCGCGGAACAGCAGGCCAATTACGCCAAGATGGGCTTCGTCGCTGCCTATGAGACCATCCGGATGAGCGGAGCACAATCACCGCCCACGAGCACAGAACGGTCGCCGACCCTGAGCGTGGATGACGTCAGCGCCCTCGACAGGCAGTGCTTCCCAGCGCCGCGGCAGGCGTTCCTGCAGCGCTGGCTATCCCTGCCAAATCTCGTCCTGGCTCGGGTTTCAGAAGGCGAGCTGAGCGCCTATGGCGTCGCGCGTTCCTGTCGGGAAGGGTCCAAGATAGGTCCGCTCTTTGCTACCTCTCTCGACGCGGCCACCAGCCTGCTCGATCGGGTTCCTGGCCTCGTCAGTATCGATGTACCAAGTGTCCAGACCGAGTGGCTCTCGGTCCTGGAAGAACGCGGATTCTCTGCGGGGTTCACGACGCAACGCATGTACAGGGGCAGTCAGCCCGAAGTAAACTTGGCGCGGATTTTCGGTATTTCGTCGCTTGAGCTAGGCTAGTCGACAGACGTGCAGGGTTGAAACGCGGTCGGCCGAAACTGCTCTGCTGATTCTCAGGGCTCCGGCGATGACAACACGGGGCCGGCAGCAGTCTGTCCGCTTTTGGTCGCCCCATGACGCAAGCGACTATGAGGCTCGCGGTCGTGCCGATCGGATGCTAGACGCTCACCCCGAAGAGGCGGCCAATCAGCGCCGTGACGGCCATCGCGGCCGCACCCCAGAACAATACGCGGGCAGTTGGGCGCAGCTTGGGGGCACCACCAGCCTGGGCGCCAAGCGCTCCGAGGCCCGCAAGGCAGATGAGGGTTGTCACCACCGCGACCGGAATGATCGTACCCGCTGGTGCCAGGACGGCTGCGATCAAGGGCAAGGCGGCAGCGACGGTAAAGGTCAGACCCGACGCCAAGGCGGCCTGCAGCGGGTTGGCACTGTGCACCTCGGACAAGCCCAGTTCATCCCTGACGTGGGCCCCCAAGGCGTCCTTCTCGGTCAGTTCTCTGGCAACCAGCGCTGCGGTTGCCGCAGATAGGCCGCGCGATTCGTAGATCGAAGCCAGTTCGGCCTCCTCCTCCGCAGGCGTGTCGATCAGCGCCTGCTTTTCGCGGGAGATGTCGGCATGCTCGATATCGGATTGTGAGCTGACAGATACATACTCGCCTGCCGCCATGGACATCGCACCGGCGGCGAGCCCAGCCACGCCTGCGATCAGCACGGCGCCGGGGCTTGGGTCTGCGGCAGCTACACGCACAATCAGCGAGGATACCGAGACGATGCCATCATTGGCCCCCAGCACAGCCGCACGAAGCCATCCGGCGCGGTTGATGAAGTGGACTTCTGTGTGGGCCGATTGGTAGGGCTGCGTCATGTTGGTTGCCTTATGCGGTTGCGGGCCGTGCTGCAGCTGCCGCTTAAGATCGGCCTTTGGGAAGGACTATCGTGGCTTCGAAGCCGTCGATGGCGCCGGTGGCGGGGGACTTGAGCGTGAGAGCCCCGCCCGCCTGTTCCAGGATCGAACGCGCTATGGACAGGCCGAGCCCGCTGCCATCCGCCGTGGTGGCGCCGCGCATGAAGGGTTGTCCCAGGCGGGCGAGCTCGGCTGTGCCGACCACGCTCCCAGCACTCCGAACAACGACGGTCCCGCCGTCTTCGAACCGAACGTGCACCGGGACGTCCGGATCGATGGGCGCCATCAGGTCGGCCGCCATCGAGTCGAACTGTATCCGGTTGCGCCACATGGAGCTGGCATTGAAATCGCCGATCACCATGCCAATCACGGGCCGCAAATCCGTTTCAAGGTCAGACTTGGCAAAGCCGGCTTCGATACGGGCTAACTGCAGCAGTTTTTCCGACAGCGTGGCGAGGCGTTTCAGCGCTGTCTCGATCTCCACCAGCCGCGACGCGCCCGGTCCGCTTCCGAGTTCCGCGGCCAATTGCTGAGTCTGCGCCAGGGCTCCCGCAATGGGCGTCCGCAACTCGTGCGCGCTGCGGGCCGCAAAGGAGCGCTCGGTATCGAGGGCAGATTTCAATCGAGCCATCAGCGCGCCAACGGCCTCAGCGATGGGAGCAAGCTCGGCCGGATGGCCTGTCGACACCAGCGGCTGCAAGTTGCGGCTATCCCGCTTTGCAATGTCGCGGCGCAGCGCCTCTAGCGGCCGAAGGGCCACGCGCATGGCCAACCAAATGCCGCCGGCCATGAGCGGCACAAGGGCGAGCAAAGGCAGCCCCAGAGCGGAGATGCTGTCAACCAGCCCGTTCAGGCGACGGTCGCTGGTTTCCACGACAAGGATTGAGAAGCCGGTGCGGTCTGTCAGGCCGAATGCTCGCTGCCCACCGATATCAGCGAAGCCGCCTGGTGCGGTTACCGGCAGGTCGAGCTCAACTGCGTGCTGATCGCGCAGTACGATATCGCCAGCGCTGTTGAACACGACATAGGTAAAGCTCGCATCATGCGGAACCGGTCTGAGACTCCCGTCATCCCTGTTCCGCTCAGGACCTTCATTGTCATCGGTATCGCCGTCACCGCCAACAATCAGGCGACCGCCTTCGCTTCGCTCTCGCAAGTCGTGCAGAGCAAGCGGCAACAGCCGCTGGGCACTCTGCTCCAGGCTGTCGTCATAGGCCTCGTGGAGTTCATGTTGCATGACGCTCACCGAAATGGCGGCCGCGCCTACCCACAACAGCGCCATTCCGGCGGTGAGACCAAGCGCCAGGCGAAGGGCAATCGAGGGGCGCCGCTTCACGCGCTCACCTGATAGCCGAGGCCGCGGATGGTTTCCACGAACTCCCGCCCCAACTTCTTGCGCAGTCGGCCGACATAGACTTCGACAGCGTTGCTTTCGACTTCGGCACCAAAGGCGTAGAGCGAATCTTCGATCTCTGACTTGGTGACAATGCCCCCGCGGCGCGCCAGCAATCGCTCGAGCACGGCCCACTCCCGTGCCGTCAGGTTGGCCCTTTTGCCATCTACGCTGGCCGTACGGCGACTCAGATCGATGGTCACACCTGCGGTGACGATTTCCGGCGTGGGATTGCCCCCGTAGCGGCGGGCAACTGCGGCAATGCGGGCCGCCATTTCGGCGAGGTCGAATGGCTTGACCAGGTAGTCGTCGGCGCCGGAGTTGAGACCCTCTATACGAACGGCGACCTGATCCTGCGCGGTAGTGATGATAACCGGAACAGTGTTTCCGGCTGATCGCAGGTCCTTGAGCAGATCGAGGCCACGGCCATCGGGCAGGTTTCGAGCAGCACCAGCTCGTAGGAGACGCTGGCCAGTGCCAGCCGAGCATCATCTATCCGCTGCATCCAATCGACCGCATGCCCGGTGGAGAGCACATGGTCGCGGATGGCAGCGCCCAATACATGGTCATCTTCGATCAACAGCACGCGCACGCCTGGGCTCCCGCAGACCTCATAGCGACCCAACCTTACACCAGGCTGAACGAGAAACCCTGCCCGCTTCAGCCTGCCGTCAGCTTCGCATGATCCAAATGTGCCATCGATCAAACCAGATCAGGAGCCGATCATGAAGAAACTCGCCGCAATGCTGATGCTGGCAACCGCCCTTGTCACCCCCGGTATCGCCATGGCCGGGGATGTCAGCGTTCAGACCAGTCTCGTGCAGTATTCCGGTCATGGCGCCTACTTGGCGATCTACCTGACCAATCCGGACGACAGCTACAATTCCACGCTTTGGGTCTCGGGCCAGAAGTCGAAATACTATGGCGATCTACGTGGCTGGGCCCGTGCCGCGTCCACCGCCGGTTCGCTCAATCTCGATGGCATCACCGGCGCCAGTGTCGGTGGCGGCCAGACACTGACGGTCCATGCCAATCTCGCCGACACGCTGCTCGACGCCGGCTATCATATCCACGTCGATAGCGCGGTCGAGAATGGCGGCCAGTAAGCCGATGACGCTGTGATTGAGCTCACGTCCTCGCCCGCCACGGCCTCTGGCACAGGCTACGTCAACACCATCTCCCTCGGGTTGTAGGGAGGCACGGGCATGCGCCGCTTCCACTCCCTCGCAGGCCTTGTCGGTGCCTTGCTCGTCACCTTCATGGCGACGACGGGCTTCGTCCTGTCGCTGCAGCCGATCGCCGATGCCGTCACCGCGATCCCGGCCAGCGGGGGCCTCAGTATTGCAGCCGTGGCCGATCGGGTGGCGCAAGATCTGCCTGGGGTTGAGCGGCTCGTGCGTTCGGCTTCGGGGCAGCTCGTGGCCTACACACTGGACAACGGTGTTCGCAGCGCTGTCCTCGTCGATCCTGAAACCGGTGCTGCAAGCGGCGCCTACGCGCCTTCGGCGTTTCTCAGCTTCATGACCGACCTGCATCGCTCCTTCCTGTTGGGCAGCTTCGGGCATGGCATGGCCGGGGTTTCTGCCCTTGCCATCCTGGCGCTTGCGGTCAGCGGCATGCTGTTACTTGTCGCCAAGATGGGCGGATGGCGCAAACTGTTCGCCAGTTCTCGCGGCACCGGCTCGCAGCGGCTGCACACTGATCTGGCCCGCATCAGCGTGGTCGCGCTGCTCCTGACCTCGCTTACCGGCGCCTATATGTCGGCGGTCAATTTCGAGCTGCTGCCCGAAAGCGCGACGCAGATGTTCTCACTCCCTCCGCCAAGCACAGGTGCGGCTGTTGCACCCATCGCTTCCCTCGAAGGTCTGGCCCAGATCCCGCTCTCAGACCTGCGTGAACTGCGCTTTCCCGCGCTCGGCGACGCCAGCGACGTCTTCACCGTGACCACGAGTGCCGGGCAGGGCTTTGTCGACCAGGGCACCGGGGCGATGCTCGCGTTCACGGCCAACGGCGCCTGGCAGCAGGCCTATGAGTTCATCTACCTGCTGCATACCGGCCAGGGCGCGCCTGTCGTCGCGCTGCTGGTGGGCCTTGGCGCGTTGACCGTGCCACTCCTAGCCATAACGGGTACGATCATCTGGTGGACGCGCCGTCGCAACGCGCCTGTCATCGCCGGCAATGTGCCCTGGCGCGACGCCGAGACCATTATCCTCGTCGGCAGCGAGGCCGGCAGCACCTGGGGCTTTGCCGCAACCCTGCAGAATGCCCTGACGCAACACGGGCAGCGCGTCCATGTTGCCGCTATGAATGACCTGCGTCGGATCTATCCTCGCGCGGCCCGACTGATCGTCCTCGCGTCAACCTATGGCGATGGCGCCGCGCCAGCCTCGGCGCGCCAGTTCCTCGCCAAACTCGAGCATCTTACCTCGACGCCCAGTTTTGCCGTGCTGGGGTTTGGCGACCGCAGCTTTGCGCACTTTTGCGGCTTTGCGACCGAGGTCGATGCAGCTCTTGCGGCGAAAGGCCTGCATCGCCTCATTCACCTCAATGGCGTTGATCGCGAGTCGGCCGGCCACTTCGCTGCCTGGGGCATCCAACTCGGCCAGCAGCTCGGCCTGCCCCTGGTGCTGAACCACAGCCCGAAACGGCCGCCGACACGCAAACTCGCGTTGGCCGAGCGGACTGTCTATGGCATGGAAGTTCAGGCCCCCGTCGTGGTCCTCAAGTTCAGACCCCCCAAGCCCAATAGGCCCTTCGGTGGACGGTTGCCGCGTTTCCAGGTTGGTGACCTGATAGGCATCGTCCCGCCCGGCAGCGACGTGCCGCGTTATTATTCCCTCGCGTCGGCATCGCGCGACGGCATGCTGGAAATCTGCGTGCGCAAGCAATCGGGCGGGCTCTGCTCGGAGTTCCTGCATTCGCTGGCTGTCGGCGACGCGATCGATAGCTTCATCCGGCCCAATCCGGACTTCCGGCCCGACCGCGGGCGCCGGCCGCTGGTCCTGATCGGCGCCGGAGCCGGGGTTGCTCCGTTGGCGGGCCTCGTCCGTCACAATCGCAATCGCCGCCCGGTGCATCTGTTCTTCGGCGGTCGCGACCCGGCGTCAGACTTCCTCTATCGCGACGACCTTGCGGCCGCGCTGGATGATGGGCGCCTGGCATCGCTGAACACACGTTTCTCGCGCGTCATGGGCGGTGGTTACGTGCAGGCCCTGGTGCTGGACGAAGCGGAGACACTGCGCCGCCTCATCCGGCAAGGCGCCCAGATCATGGTCTGCGGCGGGCGTGACATGGCCAGCGGAGTGCGAGAGGCGATCGACGTTTGCCTAGCGCCTCTCGGGCTTTCCGCCGCCCTCCTCAAGCAGAAAGGACTGTACCTCGAAGATGCGTACTGACCTCAGCTATCATCGCCACGTCCCCGTTGTGACCCCACCGCCGCTTTATCGGCACGCCATCAGCGGCCCCACCATGGGCACGCGCTATGCGGCCGTGTTCTACGCGCCTGCGGCCAGCGTCCAATCCGACCTGCGCCAGGCGCTGCAGGCAGCGGTCGATGCGGTGGATGCCCAGATGTCCACCTGGAAGCCAGATTCCGCGCTGATGCAGCTCAATCGCGCTCCGACGAACATCTGGTTCGACGTGCCTGAAGAGCTTTTCACGGTGCTTGATGCAGCGCTGGAGATCGGTCGTCTGTCTGGCGGTGCCTTCGATATCGGCGTTGGCGACCTGGTCTCGGCCTGGGGACTTGGCAGCGGTCACGCTGCGCCAGATCAGGCCGTCATTGCGGCTGCGCGGCACCGTCCCCGGCTTCCCGCCCACCTCTGCCTGGACCTAGATGCGGGGCGGTATCAGGTCCACAAGCACGCCGAAATCACGCTTGATCTCTCCGGGATTGCCAAGGGCTTTGGCGTCGATGAACTGGCCCGCGCCCTCGCCGCAAACGATATTGTCCACTTCCTGGTCTCCATCGATGGCGAACTGCGCGCGTCCGGCGGCAAGCCTGATGGCACACCATGGCGCGTCGCTGTCGAAAAGCCGGAAACGGGACGTCGCGAAGCCGAAGGTGTCCTTCAGCTGACCGATGGCGCCATCGCCACGTCCGGTGACTACAGGCACTTCGTCGAAATCGACGGCACCCGCTACGCCCATACCATGGACCCGCGCCAGCGGGCCCCACTCACGGACGGGCCGGCTGCCGTGACCGTACTGGCCCAGACCTGCATGGCCGCCGACGCCTGGGCCACCGCCTTGCTGGTCCTTGGCCCGGCTGAAGGCGCCGAGATCGCATCGCGCTACGGGCTTGAAGCCCTGTTCATCGAACGGCCGCGCCTTTCTCCAGCCAACACGATGACCAGGCAACCCAGATTTACCAAGGAGGACTGACCATGAACCTACCAACCATCAGACTGACAATTGCGCTATGCGGCCTGGGAGCTGCCCTTCCGGCTGCGGCGGCGGATGTCAGAGCGCAACTGACGCCTGACCTCATTTACAATCACTGCCTGACCGCCGGCGTCGGCAGCCAGACCGAGGGCACCTTCATGCTGCCCGGCGGTCGGGTAACCGGCACGGTGCTCTGCACCGATGCAGATGTAGCTGCGTCCAATATCGCGCCGACATATCGTGGGGACGACGACGACGACGGTGACGGCCATCGCCGCGGCAGCCCCAACTCCAGCGACGGAGGAGAGGAGGTAGGAGAGGCTGGCACCGGACAGGCGGGCTAAGGCACCGCGATCTGCTGCTTGCCGTGGAAGCCGACAGCGAACTCATTGCTGACGGTTTCCACCAGGCTGCGGCGCTGCGCACCGATGCCCAGGGCCGGGAACAGCAGCTCGGCGACCCGGTAGGATTCTTCGAGATGCGGATAGCCTGAGCCGATGACGAGGTCGATACCGGCCGCCTGATATTCGCGCAGGCGCGCCGCGACCTGCTCAGGCGTGCCGACCAGGGCAGTGCCCGCGCCATTGCGGACAAGGCCCACGCCAGCCCAGAGGTTGGGCGCGACGAGCAGTTTGCTGCGATCGCCGCCATGCAGTTCGGACATGCGGCGCTGGCCGACGCTGTCCATCTGCTGGGTGAAGCGCGCCTGCGCCGCTGCGATCTGGCTGTCGGAGACCTTGCTGATCAGCCGGTCGGCCTCGCGCCAAGGCCTCTTCCTCGGTCTCGCGCACGATGAAATGAAGGCGAATGCCGAAGCGCAGGGTCCGGCCGCGGGCTTCGGTCTTGCTGCGGACCGCAGCGATCTTTTCGGCGACCTGCGCTACCGGCTCGCCCCAGGTGAGGTAGGTGTCGGTTTGTTCGGCGGCGAGATCCTGCCCGGCATCGGACGAACCACCCAAATAGATCGGCGGATGCGGCTGCTGCACTGCGCGCTGGTCCAGCCGGCCACCCTCGACGCTATAGTGCTTGCCGGCGAAGTCGACCGTTTCGCCGGATAGCAGGCGCCTGAAGATGGTGAGGAATTCGGCGGCCTGCTCATAGCGCTCGCCATGCGGCAGGAAGACGCCGTCGCCGGCCAGTTCCACCGGGTTGCCACCAACCACGACGTTGAGCAGCAGCCGACCGTTGCTGAGGCGATCGAGCGCCGCAGCCTGCCGCGCGGCGAAGGTGGGGAGGGTCACGCCGGGACGCAGGGCGACAAGATATTTGAGGCGGTCGGTCACCGCGGCAAGGCCGGTGGCAGTGATCCAGGATTCTTCGCAAGTCTGCCCGGTCGGCAACAGCACGCCCTCATAGCCCAGCCGATCGGCTGCCTGGGCGACCTGGCGGAAATAGTGATGGTCGGGCTGCCGCTCGCCCTGGCTGGAGCCGAGATAGGCGCCGTCGCCATGGGTGGGAATGAACCAGAAGAAGCTCAGGGGTTTGCTTGTCATGATGCTCACTGATTGCGCGACCAGGGCACATACCGCCGCTCGACGAAGCGCAGCAGCGCCTCGAAGGCAAAGGCGATGGCCGAAATGACGAGGATGCCTGCGATGACGACATCGGTGACGAGGAACTGCGCGGCCGACTGGATCATGTAGCCGAGCCCCCTGCCCGCCGCGACCAGCTCGGCCGCCACCAGCGTCGTCCAGCCGGCACCAAGAGCAATGCGTATGCCGGTGAGGATGGAGGGTAGCGCGCTGGGCAGCAGCACATGCCAGAGCAATTGCAACGGCGTTGCGCCAAAGGCACGGGCGGCATTGACCTGGTTTTTCGAAGCCGAATGGACGCCGGCGGCGGTGGAGATGGCGATAGCCGGCACCATGGACAGCAGGATCACCAGCACCTTGGCGGTCTCGCCAATGCCGAACCAGATGATGACCAGCGGCAGATAGGCCAGCGGGGGTAGCGGCCGAAGAAACTCGATGATGGGATCGAGGACGCCACGGCCGATGGGGCTGGTGGCGATGATGAGGCCGGCGGGAACACCGATCAGCACCGAAAATGCCAGCGCCGAGAAGACCCGGCCCAGGCTCGCCCCGGCATGTTGCAGCAGGGTGGAATCGACATAGCCGACCTGGACGAGCCGCCCGAGCGCCACGACGACCGATGATGGCGGCGGTAGGAAGACTGGCGACACCCAGCCGGACGTGCTGGCGACATGCCAGAGGCCAATGACGAAGAGGGCGAGGCCGACGCCCGTCAGCAATGGTGCGTTGCGGCGGAGGCCTCGGCCCAGACCCGCTGGGCGGCGCGGCGCAGGGGTTGCGGTGTCGACGTCGGCGGTCATGCTGCCACCGCCCGCTCCGGTGCGTGGATGGCGGCGATCAACTCCTCGCGGGCCGCCACGAAAGCGGGCTCCGACTTGAGGGCGCGCGCCGCTTCGCCGGCAAGGAAACGGCGGCCGAAATCGACCTCACGGCTGACCACGACACGGCCGGGATGCGCCGCGAGCACGACGATGCGGGTGGCGAGGAACAGGGCCTCCTCCACCGAGTGGGTGATGAGCAAGGCGCCGGTATTGGAGCGGCGCCAGACGGTCAGCAGCAGCTCCTGCATCTGGTCGCGCGTCATGGCGTCGAGCGCGCCGAGCGGTTCGTCCATCAGCAGGAAATCCGGGTCTGCCGCCAGGGCACGGGCGATACCGACGCGCTGGCGCATGCCGCCGGACAGCTCCCAGATCGCCTTGTTGCCTTGGCCGGCCAAGCCGACATCGGCCAACAGGGCGTCGGCCTTGGCATACCGTTCACTGCGGGACACGCCGCGCAGGCGGAGAGGAAAGGCGACATTATCGCGCGCGCTGGACCAGGCGAACAGCGCATCGTCCTGAAACACCACGGCGCGGTTGGCTGCGGGACCGGTCACCACCCGGCCATCGACGGTGACGTGACCCTCGCTCGGCTCGAGGAAACCGGCCGCCAGATTGAGCAGGCTGGTCTTGCCCGAGCCGGACTGGCCCAGCACGACGACGAATTCGCCGCGATCGATGCCCAGCGTCACCCTGTGCAGCACCGGAGCGCTGCGCCGGTCGTAGGCAAATGAAACCGCATTGAGACGCAGCTCGGTCATATCAGGCCCTCCGATAAAGGACGCCGCCACCGGGAGGCGGCGGCGCCAAGTGACGGGTCGCGCCCGGTTGAGGCGGCGCGACCCGACAGGGAAAGTTACTGGCCCAGGGCCGCTTCGACATACTTGGTCGTGACATAGGGCGCGTAGTCCGGCAGCGCGGCCGGGATGCGCCCCTGCTCGACGAGGAAGCCGGCGGTTGCGGCCACGGCGGTTGCAGTGCCGCCGCCGAGGAAAGCGGGGCTCGCCTGCTCTTCGAGCGAGGGGAAGACATAGCCCTTGAGCAAAGCCGGCACGTCGGCGGCATTGGCACCCGAGAGTTCGGCGATCGCCTTGGCGGCATCGGACTCGGCATTCCAGGCCGCCGGATCGGCGAGATAGGCCGCATAGGCGTCGCCGGTCACCTTGACGAAGGCGGTGACGATATCGGGATTGGCCTCGGCAAAGTCCTTGCGGACAATCCAGGCGTCAAAGGTCGGGCCGCCCCACTCGGCGACGTCGGCGCTGTCGGCGAGCACAGTGCCGCCAGTGGTCTTGATCTGGTTGAGCACCGGATCCCAAACATAGGCGCCGTCGATATCGCCACGCTCCCAGGCAGCCGCGATCTCCGGTGGCCGCAGGTTGAGGATTTCCAGCGACGCCGAATCGACGCCCCAATGGTTGAGTGCGGTCAGCAGGCTATAGTGTGCGGTCGACACGAAGGGCGTGGCAATCTTCTTGCCGGCCAGTTCCTCGGGCTTGGTCACGCCCTTGACGGCGAGCGCTTCGGCTTCGGCGATGTTGCCGACCACGAAGATGGTCTCGATCGGCAATTGCTGGCTGGCCGCCACGGTCAGCGGGCTCGAGCCGACATAGCCGATATCGATGGAACCCGAGGCGATGGCCGCGACCACGTCGGCGCCGCCTTCGAAACGGTTCCAGGTGACATTGGCGCCGGTGGCGGCTTCGTAGCTGCCGTCGGCCTGCGGCACGCGGCTCGGCTCGACGATGGGCTGCCAGCCGATGCGCAGATCGACTGCGCTGGCGGCCTGGACGCCCAAGCCGCTCAAGGCGATGCCGGCCAGAGCCAGCGAGAGTATGTTGCGTCGTGCAATGGTCATTTCAGTGTCTCCGGCAGCCCCGACAGGCGGGCCGCTGCCACCCCAGAATTGTGTGGCGCCGCGTGTGCATCACCGGCGTCATCTGAGGTTGCAATAGACTACTAATTTTATCGAGTTAGTGGCGTACCAAGCTTGCCCGTGATTGGGAAAGCGTCTTGCCCGCCGAGGGCGCGGCCGGGCATTTTGTTTCTCCAGCAGCAAAATTTGCCCCAAAGGCGTCCGTGAGACGCCCGGGGCGCAAAGTTGTTCCAGAAACGATCAGGCAGCCGGCCCATGCAGCTTGGGGAAGCCGTGCCGTTGCGCCAGGAGCTCCAGGATGCGTTTGGTGTCCTGGATGAAAGCCGTATCACCGTGGCGCGACGCATCGTCGGGCGGGCTGTCGCCGAGCACCAGCAGCGGCAGCGACTGATTGGCTTCGCCGACCGCCGCGATGACCGAAACGCGCGGGCGCGGGAAGTCGACGCGTTCGACGTCAACCTTGCGCGCCAGCACGGGGAAGCTGGCCAGGAGCCCTTCCACCTGATTGCAGAACGGGCAGACGAAGGGGCCATCAGTCCGCTTGGGATCGGTAAAGCCCGGCTTGATGAGAAAGAGTTTGTCCTTGGCCATCAGGTATCCTCAGGAATGCATGGCGGCACCAGCCGCCGGAAAAGGAAAAAGCGGCCGCCCCGAAAGGCGGCCGTGAGTCGTTGGAGAGGCTATTTGGCTCAGGTCTTGGGGAGACCGGCCGGATTGGTCTGCGAGGCCTCGACCGCTTCAGCCGAAACATTCCAGCGCTCCAGCGTCTGCGCATAAAGGCCGCTTTCGATGAGGCCGTTGAGGGCAATGGTGATGGCTTCGGCCAGGCCCGAGCCCTTCCGGGTGGTCGCCGCGATCTCGGCCTTGACCGGCCAGCCGCCGCTCTGCACGCCGACCAGGCGCGTATCGCCGGTTACGGCTGCCGCATAGGACAGCGTGGGGTTCGGGTTGAACTGCACGTCGGCGCGACCGGACTGGATGGCCAACTGGGCCGCTGCCGGATCGTCGTAATACTGCACCTCGATGGGGGCGAGACCGGCTTCAACGTTGAGGCGATCCCATTCGAGGATGATCTTTTCCTGATTGGTGCCGGCGCCGGTAATGACCTTGAGGCCGGCCACATCCTTGGGCTCGTTGATCGCGGTGATCGGGCTGTCATTGCGGACATAGAAACCCACCACGTCCTGGCGATAGCTGGAAAAATCGAACTTCTCCTTGCGCTCCTCGGTCACCGTGACGTTGGAGATGACGGCGTCATACTTGCCCGAGGTGACGCCCAGAGGCCAATCGGCCCAGGCGGTCGGCACCAGGTTGAGCTTGAGGCCGAGGGAATCGGCGATCAGCGAGGCCAGGTCCGGATCAACGCCAACCACGACGCTGGTCGAGTCCTTGGCATAGGTGGCGATCGGCGGATCCCACGGCGAGACGGCAACCGTGAAGGTGCCCTGCTCGGCCCAGGCGAAATCGGCCGGAATGGCGGCGATGGCCTCGGCATTGGGCTCGGCCTTGAGGCGGCCGGGCTGCTCGACGCTGAGGTCGAATTCGGTCTGGGCGAAGGCCGTGCCCGAAAGGGTAGCGAGCGCGAGGCCTGCCAGGAAGAGTTTGAGGGAGTTCGGCTTGGTCATGTCTAGGCTTCCATTGTGACGCGCATTGAAAGGGCCACGGCTTGCGCAAGGCCGGGCATTGAGGGTCAGCCGGTCCGCACCACGCGCGGCGCCGGGAATGAGGGGGTGGCCGACCAGCCGAGGCGCGGTGCAATGGCCTCGATGGTGTCGGTCAGGATCTGTTCGTATTCGGGGAGCGTGAACTCGTAGGGCAGCTCGAGCCGCAACTCATCGACCAGTGGTAGGACAGGATCGTTGAGCAACCACTCGACGATCTTATCGGCGCTGCCCACCAGATCGCGCGGGAACAGCGTACGCTTCTCGCCCTGCGGCTGGAGCGTTCGTGCGTGGCGCCCGGCGGCATAGGCCTCGTAGCGCGCGACACGGGCAGCAGGCGCGCTGTCGGTCGGAACGATCACCCGCCCCACAGCCACCCGCCCCGGCCAGCCGTCCGAAGCCTGGCGGTAGGCTTCGATCAGGTTACGCTGCGCGGTGTGGAAGTCGTCGGTGCCCTCGCCGCTGATGACATTGCCTGTCAGCAGGTTGAAGCCGTGTTCGCCGGCCCAGCGCGCCGATTTCAGCGAGCCGCCGCCATACCAGAGCCGGTCGGCCAGGCCCGCCGCATAGGGCTGCAGGCGTGGTCGTTGGGGTCCGAAGGGCGTGGCGATCATGGTGTCGTCGTCACCCAGGTAGGTGCCGCGCAGATGGGAGGCAAAGCGTTCTACCCTGGCGTGGCCGAGGTCGTGGCTCTGCCAATCGCCATCATGCACGAGCGACCCGATAAGCGCCGCATGTGGTGGCACGCCGGCGCTGAGGCCGACATTGAGCCTTGCGCGCGACAGGACGTCGACCATGGACAGGTCTTCGGCGAGCCGGAACGGACTTTCATAGCCGATCTGGATCACCGCCGAACCGAGCTGGATCGTGCTGGTGCGCTGGCTAGCCGCGGCGAGGAACACCGCCGCCTGCCCGATGCCCGGCTCCAGATGCCGCTGTCGCACCCAGGCGTTGTCAAAGCCCAGCCGCTCACCGAAGGCGATCAGGTCCAGCGTGGCGTCGATCCCTGTGAAGGGATCGTCGTTGCTGTAATTGCCCGGGGTCAGGAAGCCGATATGGCGGATATTCAAGGTCATGATCGATCAGGGCTTTGGCTTGGGCAGGCCCGGGGGATTGGTGCGCGAGACCTCGACGCTCTCGGCCTCGACGCCCCATTGGGTCAGCAGTTCGCCATAAACACCGGTCTCGATCAGGTTGTTGATCGCGGCGGTGATCGGCTCGGCCAGGCCGCTGTCCTTGCGGGTGGTGACGCCGACATCGGCCGGGTTGGGCCAACCGGAGCTGATGAGACCCACCAGCTTGGTCTGTCCGGTGATGGCGGCCTGATAGGCCAGCGGCGCATTGGGATTGAGCTGCACATCGGCGCGGCCGGAACTGATTGCCAGGAGCGAGGCGGCCTCGTCGTCGTAATACTGGACCTCGATGGGCGCGAGACCGGCCTCCTGATTCTGGCGATCCCATTCCAGGGCAATGCGCTCCTGGTTGGTGCCCGAGCCGGTGATCAGGCGCAGCCCGGCAATGTCCTTGGGCTCTTTGATCTCGGTGATTGGATTATCGATGCCCACATAGAAGCCGTGCACGCCGATGCGATAGGTGGAGAAGTCATACTTCTCCTTGCGCTCCTCGGTGACGCCGACATTGGAAATGACGGCGTCATATTTGCCGCCGGTAAGGCCCAGTGGCCAGTCTGCCCAGGCGATGGGAATGATCTCGACCGGAACGCCGAGAACCTCGCCGACCAGCCGGCCGATATCGGGGTCAAAACCCACCACGGTTGCCCCGTCAGTGGCATAGGTGGCGATAGGGGGCGCACCGGCGGCGATAGCGACGGTCAGCACGCCATCCTTGGCATAGTCGAAGTCGGCCGGCAGCAGGGCTGCGATGGCATCGACCTTTTCGGCATGCAGCCGATTGGCCGGCTCGGGGCTGAGGTCGAACGTGGTCTGGGCCAGCGCGATGCCGGATGACGACGCAGCAAGCACAGCGGCAAGGCTACTCAGAACGAAGGATTTGCGGGTCAGCATTGGTGGACTTTCCATGTGTTTGTCGAGACGTGCGCCATCCTGCCGGTCGAGCGGCATGGGCAGGCGAATGGGTTAGGGGCTAGAGGACCTTGGCGATGAACTCGCGGGTGCGCGGATGGGAGGGATCGTTGAACAGGCGATCAGGCGGCGCCACTTCGAGCACCTTGCCGCCTTCCATGAACACGACCCGGTCGGCCACTTCGCGGGCAAAGCCGATTTCGTGGGTGACAATGATCAGGGTTGTGCCGGACTTGGCGAGTTCCTTGATGACATCGAGTACTTCGCCGACCAGCTCCGGATCGAGCGCCGACGTCGGCTCATCGAACAGCAGCACCTTGGGTCGCAGCGCCAGGGCGCGGGCGATGGCGACGCGCTGCTGTTGACCGCCCGAGAGGTGGCGCGGATAGGCGTCCGCCTTGTCGCCGAGACCGACGCGGGCCAGCAGGTCTCGCGCATCGGCAATGGCTTCTGCGCGCGGCACGCCACCCACCGAGACCGGCGCTTCGATGATGTTTTCCAGCGCCGTCAGATGCGGGAAGAGATTGAAGCTCTGGAACACCATGCCGACGGCCGAACGGTTGCGGCGGATGGCCGGCTCCTTGAGTTCGTAGAGCACGTGACCGCGGCGCTGATAGCCGATCAGCTCGCCATCGATGCTCACGACGCCCGCATCGGCGCGCTCGAGGTGATTGATGGTGCGCAGCAGGGTGGACTTGCCGGCGCCTGACGGCCCGATGATGGCGATGACCTCGCCCGGCGCGATGGTGAGGCTGACATCGTCGAGCACCTTGTGGCTGCCAAAGCTCTTGTCGATGCCATGCACCTCCACCTGGCCTTCGCCGGTATTGCCCAAAGCAGCGCTCAAGGGCTTGCGGGCAATGGTGGGCGTGGCGACGGGTTCGACCGGGCGGCGGGCCAAGAGGCGCAGGGCCTTGTCGATGGCCGTCGGCCCGGCATCGCGGCGGGCGCCCTTGGCGAAATGCTGCTCGACGAAATACTGCACGCTCGACAGCACGATCATGATGATCAGGTACCAGACCGTCGCCACCATCAGCAGCGGGATGACCTCGAGGTTGCGGCGATAGATCACCTGCACCGTGTAGAAGAGCTCGGGCAGCGCCAGCACGTAGACAATGGACGTCGCCTTGGCCAAGCCGATGATCTCGTTGAAGCCGCTGGGCAGGATGGCGCGCATCGCCTGCGGCAGCACAATATGGATGCCCTGGCGCCAGCGGGTGAGGCCGAGCGCGGCGGCCGCCTCGTGCTGGCCCTGGTCGACCGACAGGATACCGCCACGGATGATCTCGGAGGAGAAGGCCGCCTGGTTGAGGCTGAGGCCGATCAGCGCCACCGAGAACGGGCTCAGCGTCTGCACGGTATCGAACTGGGCCCACAGGATATTGGTGAAGGGCACGCCCAGGTTGATGGTGGCGTAGAGGTAGCCCAGATTGTTGAGCACCAGCAGCAGCACGATCAGCGGGATCGAGCGCAGCAGCCAGATGTAGCCCCAGGACAGGCCCGACAGCAGCGGCGATTTCGATACGCGGGCGAAGGCGAGGAGGCCACCGAGTAGGAAGCCGATGACCGAGGCGAGTGCCGTCAGCAGAAGGGTGCGGCCGAGGCCGACCAGCACCGGCTCGGAGAAGAAGAACTGCGCAAACACCGCCCAGCCCCAGCGCTCGTTGGTGAACACCGAATGGAGTGAAACGGCGATGACGAATGCCGCCAGTAGGCTGCCGAAAATCCGCCAGGGGTGCCGGGCCGGCACGATGCGGTAGCGCGCATAATCCTGCGCGGAACCCCGTGCGATCGAGCCGCTATCCGTACCTACTTCCGTTGCCGATGCCATGGCTGCACTCTTATTCTAGTGATTTAGTAGACATTAAGTTCGAGCGACCCATAACGGCAATGCGCTGCCGTTCTGTGTTTGCCGTCGCGGAGGACATTTTTGCCCTAGGCGACCGAGCTGTTCAGTTGTTCGTTGCGTCGGGCCGAATAGCGCGCCACGAAGGCCAAGGCCTTCTCGAATGGCAGGATTTGGATGCTTTCGGGGTCGGCGGTCACGTCGAACAAGGCGGTGTAACCGGCCTTGAGATAGAGGCTGGCCGCCTCGGGCTGGCGGAAGCCGGTGGTGAGGTAGGCGCGGCCATAACCCTTGGCGGCAGCGTGGTTTTCGAGCTCGGCCAGCACGCGCTGGGCCAGGCCCTGTCGGCGATGATCGGCATCCGTCCACATCCGCTTGAACTCGGCGGTATTGTCGTCGTAGCGCATATAGGCGCCACCGGCGATCGGCCGACCGTCGCGCAGCAGCAGCACAAAGGCGCCATCGGGATCGGCAAAGCGCTCCGGCGGATAGCGGTTCATCTCGACCGAGGAGTCCTCGCCGAAATAATTGCCGTAGCGATTGCGATATTCCACCGTGAGCTGCTCGATCAACGGCCGGGAGATGTCAGCGGTTGGCGAGGTGTAGAGAAAGCTGTCGGTCATCTCGAATACTCCGGAAAGGCTCAGGCTGCGGCGTTGATCGCCAGATAGTCTTCCACCAGCCGCACCCAGTAGCTGCTGGCAGCGGGCAGGATGGCGTCGTTGAAGTCGTAATTGGGGTTATGCAGATCGGCGCTGTCGCCATTGCCGAGGAACAGGTAGCTGCCGGGCCGCTGCTCCAGCATGAAGGCGAAATCCTCGCTGGCGGTGATCGGCTTGAGCGAGCTGTCGATGCGCGCCTCGCCGAAATGCCGCCGCGCCACTTGGCGGGCGAACTCGGTTTCCGCGGGATGGTTGACCAGCACCGGATAGCCGCGCGGATAGAAGACCTCGGCCGTGGCGCCAAAGCTGGCCGCCTGCGCTTCGGTAAGCGCGGTCAGCCGGTGGCGGATCTGCTCGCGCACATCGGCATTGAAGGTCCGCACCGTCAGTTGCAGCTCGACGCTGTCGGGGATGACATTGGGCGCATTGCCGCCATGGATCGAGCCCACCGTTACCACCGCCATTTCCAGCGGATCGACGCTGCGCGACACCACGGTCTGGAGCGCCATGACGAGGCTGGCGCTGACCACGACCGGGTCGACGGTCTGATGCGGCTTGGCGCCATGCCCGCCCCTGCCCTTGATCTTGATGATGACAAGATCGACCGACGCCATCGCCGGACCGTCAAGGAAAGCGAATTGCCCGGTCGGGACGCCCGGCCAGTTGTGCAGCCCGAACACCGCATCAACGGGGAAGCGCTCGAACAGCCTGTCCTGGATCATGGTGCGGGCGCCGCTATTGTTCTCCTCGGCTGGCTGGAAGATCACCCGCAGGGTGCCGGAAAACCGCCGGGTCTTTGCAAGCTGCCGCGCTGCCGACAGCAGGATGGTCGTATGTCCATCATGCCCGCAGGCATGCATCTTGCCGGGATTGCGGCTGGCATAGGCAAGACCGGTGGTTTCCTCGATCGGCAGCGCATCCATATCAGCCCGGATGCCGACCGAGCGTTCGCCTGGCCCGTGCCGCAGGGTGCCGACGACGCCGGTTCGCCCGACGCCGGTCTCCACCTCGTAGCCCCATTCGCGCAGGTAGTCGGCCACGAGGGCACTGGTTTCGTGCTCCTCATAGGCCAGTTCCGGCGCGGCATGCAGCCGGCGACGAAGCACGACGAAGTCCTCGTCCGTCACCGGTGTCACAGCGCTCATCAGCCGGCCGCCTTGGTATCGGCGAGGGCATAGCGGCTCTCGCGGAATGGCAGGCCGAGATGGTCGCGCAACGTGTCGCCGACCTGCTCTCGCGAATGGCGTCCGCGCTGTTCGAGGATGGGCAGCACCAGCGTGTCGAAGTCCTCGAGCCCCTGCCCCTGCACGGGGAAGCCGAGCACGAAGCCATCCGAGGCGCCGCTATCGACCCACTCTTCGATCTTGTCGGCGATCTGCTCGGGCGTGCCGATGAAGTCGCTGCGCGGCGTCACCGATTCCAGAGCCACTTCGCGCAGCGTCTGGCCTTTCTCCCTGGCGACGCGCTTGATTCGGTCTGTGCCGGACTTGAAGTTGTTCGAGCCCAGATCACCCAGTTCGGGGAAAGGTGCATCGACGTCGTATTGCGCGAAATCGTGGTGGTCGAAGAAGCGCCCGAGATAGGCCAGCGCCTCGCTGATATTCACCAGCTCACGGATTTCCTCATATTTGCGGTTCGCCTCTTCCTCTGTCGAGCCGACGATCGGCCCAAGGCCCGGCAGCACCTTGATCGCATCGGCGCCACGGCCATGCGCCACGGCGCTCTGCTTGAGCTTCTGCGTCAGCTCGCGATTTTCTGCGATGGAGGCAAGGTTGGCGAAGACCGCATCGGCATGGCGTCCCGCCAGTTCGATGCCGGCATCAGAGCCCCCGGCCTGGAACAGCACGGTCTGGCCCTGCGGCGAACGCTGGATATTGAGCGGGCCCTCGGCGGAGTGGAACTTGCCTTTGAAATTGAGGCGATGGAGCTTCGAAAAATAGGCAAACTGGCCCCTGACGCGATCGCGCACAAAGGCATCGTCGTCCCAGCTATCCCAGAGGCCCTTGACGATCTCGATATGCTCGGCAGCGATTTCGTAGCGCAGGGCATGGTCGGGATGGTTGGCACGACCGTAGTTCTTGGCGGAGCCCTCGAGCGGCGAGGTCACGGCATTCCAGCCGGCCCGGCCCTTGCTCAGGAGGTCGATGGAAGCAAACTGGCGGGCCACGGTGAACGGATCGCTGTAGGACGTGGACAGCGTGCCCACGAGCCCGATCTTGCTGGTCACCGCCGTCAGGGCCGACAACAGCGCAATCGGCTCGAAGCGGTTGAGGAAATGCGGGATGGACTGCTCGTTGATGTAGAGCCCGTCGGCGACAAAGGCGAAGGCGATACCGGCTGCTTCGGCACGCTTGGTCGTCTCCAGGATGAAGTCGAAATTGACGCTGGCATCGGCCGGCACGCTCGGATGCTTCCAGGCATTCATGTGGCCGCCCGGGCCGTGCAGCATGATGCCGAAGGGAATGCGTTTCTGGCTCATTTGAGGCTCCGTCTCTATGCCGAAAGTGCGGTGAGAAGTGCGGGCTGGCGGGCCGCGGCGACCAGTTCGATCGCCTCGATGCGGCTATCGCCGGCATTGGCGAAGTCGATGATGAATTCGGCGATGCCGTATTGGCCGGCCAGTCCGTCGAGCGCCGCGACGATGTCGTCGCCCGTGCCGGCTAGAACCGTGGAGGCACGGCGCTCGGTGGTGTACTCGGACACGCCCGCCTGCCTTGCATATTCGGCGGCTTGCGCCTCGCTGCCCACTGTGACGCTCTGCGCACCGGGAATATGCACGCGATAGGGCGTGAAGAGGTCGGCTGTCGCCTTGGCCTCGGCGGCAGAGCGGGCCACCACGGCGGCCAGTGCGACGACCGGCGTGCGTCCCGTGGCGTCGCGATAGGTCGAAATCGCCGCCGACAGGGTCGCATCATCGCCGTTGAGGTGGCGGGCGAAGACGAAGTTCCAGCCCAGTTCACCCGCCAGGGCCGCGCTTTCCACGCTGGCGCCGAGCAGGTGGCACTCACCCGCCTGGCTTGGGCGGGGCGTTGCATCAAGCCCTTCAGGGCGACGCGACGCGTCATTGGAGAGGAAGGCGTCGAGCTCGGTCAGTTGGGTGCGGAAATCCGGCTTGCTGGAGAGGTTGCGGCCCGATTGCAGGGCCTTGGTCGAGAGCGGCAGGCCGCCGGGCGCCTTGCCGACGCCGATATCGATGCGACCCGGCGCCAGCGCCTGCAGCAGGTTGAAATTCTCGGCCACCTTGTAGGGGCTGTAATGCTGCAGCATGACGCCGCCCGAACCGATGCGAATGCTATCGGTGCGCGCAGCCATGTAGGCCAGCAGCACTTCGGGGGACGAGCTGGCGAGGTCGGCGGTATTGTGGTGCTCGGCCACCCAGAAACGGTGGTAACCCAGCGCCTCGGCACGCTGCGCCAATGCCACGGTCCGCCGCAAGGCGTCGGTCGGCGTCTCGCCGCGCTGCACCGGAGACTTGTCCAGGACGCTCAATGCGTAGCTCATGAAATTCCCTGCCAGATAGACTCTGTTATGGGTCGACTATAATTCTATAAACTTTGTGTATTAAAGCCTTGGCGCGCCAAACGACTGATGTTCAGCAAGGTTTTTCCGTTCGCGCACCTTCCCCGCAAGGCACGGCTAAAGGGACCGGCCGGACAAGACGTTTTGTGCGGGTGAGAAGAGGCGTGGAGAATGCGCGTAAGTGGCGCTTGCCTTTCCCTCAGGAGACTAGCCCTGCGACAGGATCCGGGCCGCCAGCGTGGCGGCCTGAACGCTGATATCGGGGATGGCCTCGATCTCGAAGAAGCGACCACGGGTCAGCGGGCCGATGACCAGCAGGCGGTCCGTCGATTTGCCGTCCTGGCCGACGATGGCGCAATTCTCATCGACATCGAGCCCGATATGCAGAGCGTCGGGACGGCCTCGGCCCTGGGCGACGAGGTCGCGGATGACCGGGTTGGAGCTCGACGTGACATCGACGCTGACGCCGCCGCAATCATAGACGCGGGCGACCGTCATAGTCTCGCGCACGCTCGAACCACGGCGACGGATATGGGCGTGGACCTGGCCATCGACGCGATCGACACCGACGAATTCTGCCGCCACCAGTTGGACCTGGCCCGATGCCACGGCGCGCACGAGCCGGTCGTGCAATTCCGGCGGCAGCCGATGCCGATGGATATTCCACCACGGCCGCAGGTGGCGCAGGAACTGGCGTCTGTTGTGGCCGGTCCAGCTCTGCCAGATACGCTGGTTATAGGGGCGCAGCCCATCGACGACGCTGCGCCAGTCGCCGCCATGCCCCTCGGTTTCACGCACCAGGTCGCGGAACCAGCGCATAAAATAGGGCAGACTGGTACCGAAGGGCACATCGGCGGAGTCGATGCTGATCGGCGGCACGTCGCGATGTCCCTTTGGCAAGAGACCGTTGCGGGACACCACGGTAATGGGACCGCGGTGATCCGCATCGGCCAGCGACAGCCAGGCATCCACCATGCTGAGACCCGAGCCCAGGATCATCACGTCGGCATCGGGCTGCAGCGGCGTGTCGCGCTCCGAGCCGACACGGACGGCGATGCCCCGGCTTCGGGCCGGCTGCGTCTCATGACCCACTGCCAGCACCGCATTGTGGCTGACCAGGCTGGTGCCGTTGGCCAGCACCGCCTCGATGCCGGTCTTGCCCTCGCGCAGGGCCATGACCTCCTCTGACATGACCAGCAATCGACCCAGCTTGGAGCGGCCTGCCTCCCCCAATACGAACTCCAGATATGCGCCATAGAGCCGACGCGGCACAAAGACCCAGGAGCCGTGCGACGAGGGGTAGCCGCGCTGCTGCAGCCAGCGCCAGAAATGCTCGGGATCGTCGGCGAAGGCGCTCATGCCGCGCGCTGGCACATTGACCTTGTGATCGCGCTGGCTGGCCGAATAGGCCAGGCCCTGCCCGAACTCACCGCGCCGTTCGATGAGGGTGACGCGAATGTCGGTATCGGGATTGCGCAGGAGATGCGCCGCGAGCAGCACGCCGCTGGCGCCACCGCCGATAATGGTGACCGACGGCCGGCCGTTAGAGGTGCTCATGCGCACCTCGCCAGGTTCAGGCCGTCATGATCTCGGCGTCCAACGCTTCGGCCCCGCCCATGGCGCGCATCTGCGTCAGGCTGGTATTGTCCAGCACATCGGCAATGGCGTTGCGCACGTCCAGCATCAGATGACGGATTTGGCATGTCGCCTCGTCACAGTCATTGCAGGGCTGATAGCGAGTCTTGCTGGCGCAAGGGATAGGCGCGAGCGGGCCATCGAGGACACGGACGACATGGCCGATCTTGATCTCGTCGGCCGGGCGCGCGAGGCAATAGCCGCCGGCCTTGCCCTTGCGACTATAGACGAAGCCGGCATTGCGCAATTCGGCGAGAATCGCGTCGAGGAATTTCTTGGGAATGTTGTTGGCGCGCGCAATATCACCCACGAAGGCGAGCTGACCTTCGGGGATGTCCACAAGCGCGGACAATGCCTTGAGGCCGTATTTGCCTTTTTTTGTGAGCATAACGTCGGCGACTTTCCAGTACGGGTGGGCAGCGGACGCTCCGCCGGAACCGCTTCGTACATAATTTCTACATAGCCACTATACAAGGCAATTCCCTTCTAACGGCTAATGCTGGGCCGCGCGGGAATACGCGTGCCCGGCGTGTGGGCGACCAAAAGGCCCGCCAGTTCGTATCCGGCCTCCCAGCGACCGAAGCCGCTGGCGACATTGACGTGGCCGACCTTGCCCAGGTCGTGAACCTGACTGCCCCATGACCGGCCCAAAGCGAGAGCCTTGTCGAACGGCATGTACGGATCGTCTTGGCTGAGCACCACAATGCTTGGAAACGGCAGGCGGTCCTTCGGCAAGGTACCGAATTCATAGTTGCGCCCATGCAGCTCGCCGGTCCGCTCGATATCAGCCGGAGCCACCAGCAGCGCGCCGGCTACCAATGGCGCGACGTGGCTACGGGCCAGCCGCGCTGCCAGTACCGAGCCGAGGCTATGGGCGACGACGATCGAGCCGGGATGGGCCAGCACGGCGCGCTCGAGGCTCGCCAGCCAGGCATCGGCATCGGGGTTGGACCAGTCTGCCTGGTCCACCAGCACGGCATCGCCGTGGTCGGCCTGCCACCAAGATTGCCAGTGGCCGCGGCCGGAGCCATGCAGGCCCGGCACGATCAGTGTCGTGTTGGACATGGGATGGGTGCCGCCGGATCAGAAAGGGCGGGCGATGCGCGCAAACCGGGTGAGCAAGGCGCGGTCATCCTCGTCTGGTTCGGGCGCCTTGCCCGTCAGGTAACAGGCTTCCTGTTCGGCGCGCGACAGCGGCACCGCACCCATGGAGAAATCAGGTAGGCCGCCAAAGAACTCCGCTTTGTTGGGAGCGTCGGGCGCTTCGCTGCGCTTGCCGAAACCGGGGCTCAGAATGCCAAAGAAATGTACCATCGTCTCATCTCCTGTTCTGCCTGTCAGACCTAAGGCTGCGTCGCATATGCACGTTGATTGCGTTGGCTCACTCCTGCCCGGCTTAGCGTTCCAGGCGCGTATTTAACTCTATCAGATTACTCGTGATTAGCGCGCCAGAGCGTCCTTTTCTCTCAAGCAGACGGAGAAAATCGTTCTAGAGCAGCGGGAAAGGACGGCGGCGCCCGGCTATGCGCCCTAACGCGCCAACGGAATCAAGCCGCAGCCTTCAGTACTTGCGCATCATTGTCGCGCAGGCGGCGCAGATAGAGGTCGACGAAGTCGGACGGAGCCGCCTCGCGCCAGGCCAGCCGGACAATTATCGCGCCAATATTGACCGGACTGTACAAGCAATAGCTGCCGTCAATCGCGCAGCAGCGGCAGCGCTGGCCCCTCGGCCACTGGGATTGCTGACCTTGCCCGAAATGCGGACGTGAGCTTCGACGTTGAAACTCGGTCAGCCGAAAAGTTGAAAAGCGGAGAGGAGGAAACGCGCAAACCCTGGGAAAGGGTGGCGCGAGAGACGGGGCTCGAACCCGCGACCTCCGGCGTGACAGGCCGGCGCTCTAACCAACTGAGCTACTCCCGCAGCGCTTGCGAACAAGTCATTCGCGCAACGTGGCGTCCGTTTAGCGGGCACCCATGGGCAAGTCAAGCGAGCAAAACCGGATTGACGTGACATTTTCAAGAACGCGCCATGGGACTGTGGAAAAGCCACGCGGAAACAGCCGCTAGCGCGGGAATCTTGATGTGCGGCGCGAGAATCGCACAGCATTCGATCGGCAACAGCATTTGGGGGAAATATGCTGACAGAGTGCCTGTCGGGATCGCCGCATGGGCGGCTGGTGGGCGATGACGGGCTCGAACCGCCGACATCTTCGGTGTAAACGAAGCGCTCTACCAACTGAGCTAATCGCCC
>NZ_CAMLHM010000018.1 GCF_946479885.1 uncultured Devosia sp. | reverse complement strand
TCTGGACCTCGATCAGGTTGGGCATCTCCGTGACTTCGCGAATGGAACCGAAGGACTTGCGTACCTTGCGGCGGCCGTTGAACGTGGTAGCCATGAAAGCTCCTGTTTCTTTGCGATTTGTCTCGGAGGCAGATATCCAAAAATCCGACTATCAGCCGTCGGGTCTCGGGATATATGCCCTTGATTAGGCAGTGAATTCGGGCTCAGCGACGCCTGAAACCTTCCAGAGCCAAAGGAAGGCGGACAAGAAAACGTCAAACACCCCATGGTCAAGAACCATAGGGCCACGTGGACGTCAGCGTGCCTCAGACATCGAAATCGTCATATATTCCGCAAATTGGCGCCAGGGACCCATCCAATCGGTCCGGCGAATCGTCTCGTGAAAACGAGGATGCGAAATGGCACATATAGCGCCATTTCGCAAATTTCAAGGCAGAAGTCGAAATTACTTGAGTTCGACCTTGGCGCCAGCGGCTTCGAGCTTTGCCTTGATGTCGGCAGACTCGGCCTTGTTTGCGCCTTCCTTGATGGCCTTCGGAGCGGCCTCGACAAGTGCCTTGGCTTCGCCAAGACCCAGGCCGGTGATGGCACGGACTTCCTTGATGACGTTGATCTTGTTCTCGCCGAACGAGACCAGGATCACGTCAAATTCAGTCTTTTCTTCAGCCGGAGCGGCAGCGGCAGCGCCACCAGCAGCAGCAACAGCAACCGGAGCGGCGGCGGAAACGCCCCACTTTTCTTCCAGCATCTTCGACAGTTCGGAAGCTTCCAGAACGGTCAGGGCAGACAGGTCGTCTACGATCTTGGCGAGATCAGCCATTTGATAAATCTCTCTTCTTGTAGGTGTTCAGTTCAAACCGGTCCCGAATTTTTGAACTTGGGACCATGGGATTACGCTGCTTCGTTGCTCTTTTCCGCGTGAGCGGCCAACACGCGCGCGATACCACCAGCCGGCGCCACGATGACCGACGCGATACGGGTCGCGGGCTGCTTGAGCATCCCGGCGAGCGTTGCGCGCAGTTCGTTGAGCGAAGGCATGGTCGCCAGCGCCTTGACGTTATTCGCGTCAAGCGCGGTCTTGCCCATGACGCCACCAAGAACGACATACTTTGCGTTCTTGTCAGCGAATTTCTGCGCGATCTTGGGCGCAGTCATGGGATCGGCCGCATAGGCGATGACGATCGGGCCGGTAAACAGGCCCGAAATGTCCGCGTGGTCGGTTTCCTTCAGAGCAAGCTTGGCAAGACGGTTCTTCGCGACCTTCACGTAGCCACCGGCACCCTTCACCTCACGGCGAAGCGATTCCAGATTGGCGACGGTCAGACCGGTGTTCTGCGCGAGGACGATCGATCCAGCGCCCGCGAGGGCTGACTGAAGCGATGCGACAAGCTCACGCTTTTCCGCTCTTTCCACTGCTAGTCTCCACATTCGGCCCGACAATAGTCAGTCGGGCCATTGCCAATTGCTGCCCCCTACTCTCCGGAGAAAGGAGAGGAGCAACGGTTACATGCCTGTCAACCGTGCTGCCCGAGGGCAACTGGCCTGGTTCGAACCGGGTCACCCTGCCCTTGCGGGACAGGAAAATCTGGTCTTCACCCCATCTATGCTGGCGTCGGTGGACATTAAGCTGACCCAGATCGATCAGCACCGGCAGTCTCGGACAGGACTTTACCCTCCTTGCGAAGGGCAATCCGGGCGGCTTGCGGCCGCCCGAAATTCTTAGAGAGCCGAAGCCGGCTCCACATGCACGCCCGGGCCCATCGTCGAAGACACGGCAACGCGCTTCACGTAGGTGCCCTTGGCACCAGCAGGCTTGGACTTCTGCACGGCGTCGGTGAACGCCTTGATGTTCTGCAGCAGGGCTTCTTCCGAGAAGGAGACCTTGCCAACACCAGCATGCAGGATACCGGCCTTTTCGACGCGGTATTCCACGGCGCCGCCCTTGGCAGCCTTGACGGCACCAGCAACGTCCGGAGTAACCGTGCCAACCTTGGGGTTCGGCATCAGGTTGCGCGGGCCCAGGATCTTACCCAGGCGACCGACCAGCGGCATCATGTCCGGGGTGGCAATGCAGCGATCGAAATCGATCTTGCCAGCCTGGATCTGTTCCATCAGGTCTTCGGCGCCAACGATGTCGGCACCAGCCTTGCGGGCTTCATCGGCCTTGGCATCCTTGGCGAACACGGCCACGCGCACGGTCTTGCCGGTGCCGTTGGGCAGGTTCACGACGCCACGGACCATCTGGTCGGCGTGACGCGGATCAACGCCGAGGTTGATGGCGATTTCGATGGTTTCGTCAAACTTGGCCGAAGCGCGCGCCTTCACCATCTTGATGGCTTCGTCGAGCTTGTACAGCTTGTTGCGGTCGATGCCCTCGCGGGCCTTGGTGATCTTCTTACCGACGTGTGCCATTCAATCAGCCCTCGACCTGAATGCCCATGGAACGGGCAGAGCCGGCGATCATCGACACGGCAGCGTCGATATTGTCGGCGTTGAGATCCTTCATCTTCTTGGCGGCGATATCACGGAGCTGTGCCGTGGTGATCGTGCCAGCCGATTCCTTGCCCGGCAGCTTGCTGCCCGACTTGAGGTTGACGGCCTTCTTGATGAAGTAGGTGACCGGCGGCTGCTTCATCTCGAAGGTGAAGCTCTTGTCGGCATAGGCGGTGATCACGACCGGAATGGGCGAACCCTTTTCCATTTCCTGCGTGGCGGCGTTGAACGCCTTGCAGAATTCCATGATGTTCAGGCCGCGCTGACCGAGAGCCGGCCCGATCGGCGGGGACGGCGTCGCGGAGCCAGCCGGCACCTGCAGCTTGACATAGCCAGTGATTTTCTTTGCCAATTTCGTCTCCTAGACAGTGGCACAATTGCCGTTCAGGGAACCGTGGTGCGGAGTACGTAGGCGGCTTGGCAACCACCATCCCCTTCCACGGGTTTTCATCAAGCCGAAGCCTGATGAGTCCGGCCTAAGCCGGAATTCGCAGTCCGTCGTGCTTGCGCACGACCGATCAGACCTTTTCGACCTGACCGTATTCGAGCTCCACCGGAGTGGGACGCCCGAAAATCGACACTTCCACCTTGAGGCGGGCGCGCTCTTCGTCGACCTCTTCCACCACGCCATTGAAGCTGGCGAAGGGACCGTCCGACACGCGCACATTCTCGCCCACTTCGAACGAGACGGAAGGCTTGGGATGCTCCACGCCTTCCTGCACCTGCTGCAGGATGGCCTGGGCTTCCTTTTCAGAAATCGGCATCGGCTTGTTGTCCGAACCGAGGAAACCGGTGACTTTGGGCGTGTTCTTGATCAGATGGAACGCCTCGTCGGTCATGTCCATCTTCACCAGCACATAGCCCGGGAAGAACTTGCGTTCCGCATCGACCTTGCGACCGCGACGGATCTCCACGACCTTCTCAGTCGGCACGATCACGTCTTCAAACAGGTGCTCGAGCTTCTTCTGCGCAACCTTCTGACGGATGTCTTCCGCCACTTTGCGCTCGAAGTTGCTGTATGCCTGAACGATGTACCAGCGCTTGGCCATAAAGCGTCGCCGCTCCTAGTAATATAGTGTCCGTTACCGCCGCTTAGCGGATCGAAAGCATCAGCCCGACCAGCCAGGAAATAACCTGATCGGCCAGGAGGAAGAACAGGCTCGCCGTAACGACCAGCACGAGGACCATGACCGTCGAGATCAGGACTTCGTTGCGGCTCGGCCAGGTGACCTTGGCGGTTTCCTGCCGGACTTGCTGCAGGAACTGGATCGGGTTCGTACGGGCCATAGGCGAATCTACTCTTTGGGTTTTGGTGCAAAACCAAAGGCCGCGCAGGAATCCCGCACGGCTGGAATGCCGCTATCTAGAGAAACTTGCCGCCAATTGCAACAGGGCATGGCCCACAATGATGGCCAGATGGCGACTCGCTGCGGGTCACTTTATTAACGATCCATTAAGAAGGCTGCGAATCCGACTTGCGCCTCGGCCCGCAATGGCATTTGATCCAATTGTGACCGAAAGGCGGCAGCGGGAGGCTGTGGCATGTCTTCGAGTGGGGCAAGTTTTGACGTCAAGGGCTGCGAGGTCCGCTATTACGGTCCGCATGCCGCTATTGCCGGTCGCGTGACGGGCGTCGTCCGCGTCATCGTCGAAGAACGCTTCATGGGCAACCTGTCGCGCTACCACCTCGATCTCAAGGTCAAGGCCGATGTTGGCTCGGTCAGCGCCGGCGAAGTGCGCACCGCCCTACTCGCCCATGCTGCCCACCAGCTTAACCGGCTCAAATCCCGCCATACCGACAAGCTGCCGCTGGCCGCCGAATAGCAGCCTGTTCGGCCTGCCAGGCATTTGCTAGCCTCCTCACTTTGTCTGAGGGGACAGTTTCGTGCGCGTTGTCATATCAGGAGCCGGCGGCAATCTCGGCGGCAAGCTAATCGCCCATCTGCAATCGGCAGCCTGGTGCTCTTCTATCGTCGGAATCGATCCCAAGCCGTTGGCCAATAGCGGCAAGTTCAGCGCTGTCAGCGCCGACCTGCGCGACCCACATGACCGCCGCTGGATCGACCCGACCCAACAGGCCGATGCCGTGGTTCACTTTGCCGCGCAGAATCCAGCGCCCGATTCCAACTGGACCGAGGCAGCTCAAAGCATCGACATGACGATGAACTTGCTGCAGTGGGTTGGCCAGACGACGCCCTGCCGCTTCGTCTTCGCCTCGTCCAACCACGTCATGGGCGGCTACAAGGACGCACCCCTGCCGCCTGGACAGAAGCTCACCGCGGACACGCCGCCACGCCCCGGCACGCGCTTCTTCGACGGCTACGACTATCGCACACCCACCGCCTATGGTGCCTCCAAGCTCATGGGTGAGCGCGCCCTGGCGGCGCGATGCGCCTCCTCCTTGCTGACGGGGGTCAATGTGCGCATCGGCTGGGTCCAGCCCGGCGAGAACCGCCCTGATACCATCGACCTGCGCGGCGCTGGCCAGCGCATCGGACCCACCCTGCCCGACCAGGCAGAGATCGAGCGCGGCATGGCCTGGTTTCGCGGCATGTGGCTGTCCAATCGCGATTTCCTGCAACTGATGGAAAGGGCCATCATGGCATCGCCAGATGCCTGGCCTGCCCGCGCCATTCTCGTGAATGGGATGAGCAACAATACCGGCAGCGTCTGGAATCTCGACATTGGCCGTCACCAGCTCGGCTATGCTCCGGTGGACGACGTCGCCGCCGGCTAATTCGGCCGCTTATGTCAAAGTTAAAGGTGGACCGACCCTGCAAAGTGCTAGAGGCGCGCTTTGGCAAGGATTCGGAATGACGATCACTTATCGCGTGGTCGATGTGCGCAGCGACATCATCGACCCCCAGGAAACCACCATCACCGGCGCGCGCACGCCCGAAGATGCGGCTCGCCAGGCGCTGGACCTGGACGTCGTGCGCAGTGGCCAGCGCAAGGACCTCGTCGCGCGCGTCTATTGGCAATCGCCGGGCCAGCCGATGAACATGGTCCGGCTGTACCGCCGGATCGTGGGCTAGCCTGAACCCGAAAATAGCGCCGCGGCGCCATAGATCAGCAATGTCGATGATTGTGCCTGGCAGGGGCTGGGGGACTCGAACCCACGACCCTCGGTTTTGGAGACCGATGCTCTACCAACTGAGCTAAACCCCTTCAGGCGAGGGTGTGTCTAATGGCAATGGGCGCGTTTCGCAAGACCCTTTGCGCCTAGCCCCAGAGATGCGGCAGCAGCGGCAGAGCCATGAGCATGGTGCCGAACAGGCTGATCAGGAAACTGAGGGAACGCCAGGGCGTAAGGCCCTGCATGTAGCAATAGGCATGCCCCGAGCGCGCGAGGAAATAGAGCACTCCCCCTGCCAGCGACAGCCAGCCCTGCTCGCCCAGCGTGATCGACAAGAGTGCCAGGGTCAGGAAGATGGGCAGCGTTTCCTGCAGGTTGGCCAGCGCGCGGCGCGAACGCGCCAGCTCGCGGCTGGGCTCAGGCAGATCGTCCCGCGGCCCGATCTGTGTTTCGTTTCCGACCTGCCTGGTCAGGTAGCGGCCCGGCAACGCGACCTGGATCAGCAACAGGAACAGCACGGCGAAGATGATCAGCAACAAGACGAATACCCTTTAAACTTCAGCGGCATCGTGCCGCTTCCCGCCTACCCAACGCGCAATGGCGCCAACAGGATCACCATTTACAATTGGCAGTGCTCGGCCAATAAATGGGTTTGCGAGTTCATGGAAGTTCGGCGGCACCGACACGATCACTCAGGGGCGAAGGGCCCCGGAAGGATGAAGATGCGTCTTTTGCTGGCACTGGCCATTCTGATTGTCTCCCCTGGCCTAGCCTTCGCCCACACCGGAATCGACCACGGCGCCGGATTCTTCTACGGTTTGGCCCATCCCGTTGGCGGCCTCGACCACGTGCTGGCCATGGTCGCTGTAGGCGTTTTTGCTTTCGTGCTCGGCGGTCGGGCCCTCTGGCTGGTGCCACTGAGCTTCGTGGGTGCCATGGTGGCCGGATTCGCCCTGGGCCTGGCCCAGGTCCAGCTGCCATTCGTCGAACTCGCCATCGCCCTGTCGAGCATCGCCATCGGCGGCGCAGCCGCCTCGGGCCGGCCGATGCCCGTCGGCGTCGCCATGGCCTTGGTGGGTACCTTCGCGGTATTCCATGGCCACGCCCATGGCGCGGAAATGACCAAATCCGTTGGCGGCCTGACCTATGCCCTGGGCTTCATCACGACGACCGCCCTGCTCCATCTCGCCGGCATTGCTGCAGCCTTCGGCGTCGCAGGACTCACCGGCCGCTTCGGCAAAGCAACGGCCCGCCTTGCCGGCGCAGCCTTCGCTCTCGGCGGCATCGGCGTCCTGGCAGGCTGGCTCTAGCCCATCACAGTCAGGCGACGGCGCACCGTCGCCTGGCGCACAGATTCTGTGGCGCCGAGGGGTTGTCAGCCCGGACTATGCCGGGCTATTGGCTAACGCGTCGGTCACCGACCGAGCGGGTATAGCTCAGTGGTAGAGCAGCAGCCTTCCAAGCTGAATATGCGGGTTCGATTCCCGCTACCCGCTCCAAGCCCTTCTTTTGGAAGGCCTGGAGTTTTTGCTTTCATGGCCACAAGGCCGTTTCATCCCCGTTGCATGACCGTTTCATAGAAGTGTTCGGCACGTGTTCTGGGATGGCAATTCACGTGCAAAACGAGTCGTCGGTGTACTTGTCTAAAAGAGGGGCCGGTAGGGGTCGCGTCGCGTGAACCGCCTACTCGAAGTCCGCCTGTCGCCAGTTGGTTATCGGGCGGGCTCCGGGGCCGACGCGGTTTGTGCTGAGGTGGGCGTGGCGGGTTGGCGTGATCGTCAGGATTTCGAACCCCAAGGGTGCACCTGATCGGTCGAGGAGTTGCACCTGGTAGTGGCCCGCCGGCGGCAAAAGCTGGTGCGATTCAAAGAGCACGCTGCCATCTTCGACGATGCTGACGCTGGTCAGCCAAGTGCCGCAGAGCGCCTGGTGGGCCAGTGCGAGCATGCCTTCACCGATCCAACCGCGGATGCGCGTGGACGACAGCCGAGTCTGTCCGAGCTGCAGCTCGGGGACAATGTCCACCGAGAAACCCGCCTCGGCGCCCGCCCGGATCAAGTCATCGACATTGCCCGACCTCTTGTGGCCGAAGCGAAAGTCGTCGCCCACCACCACGCCGGACACGCCGAGATACCCCACCAAAACGTCCGCTATGAAACTCGACGCCGAGCGCGTGGCGAAGGCGACGTCGAAGGCCGGCTCGTGAGCCGAGACCCGACCTACCGGTTCCAACCCCTGCCCTGTCGGGCAGCTTTGCTCCCCATTTCGGTCGTTCGGCGGCTCCCACGGGTTCCCAAAAAGCTGACGGCTCGCAGCCGCAGTTGTCTACCTCGAACTCGTCAGTGATGAAGGGGGAAGGTTGGGTTTCCGCAGCACTTGAGTTGTCGTGAGGCGCTCTGCGACCCAGCCCTCAAGAGTGGGATTCAGGTCCACCAAAAGCCATCCCTCCTGGCGATCAAGAACTCGCAGGGCAGTTCCGCGGGGGAGCGTCATGATCAGTTCACCCGAGGTGCTGGGAGTGTGACGAACGTTGAGCGAGGCGACATTGACAAAGCGAGGTATGTCGAGCGGCGCGGACGCAGAATGGGATTGCGCTGTTATGCCGGAGGTTGCCGATTGCATAGCGGCATTGGCGCCGCGACCCGGATTTCCCGAGCCCCCCAACTGAGAAATGCCAAGCCCAATGATCCCGAGAACCGCCCAGCCAAAGATGCTCAAGTTCTGCTTCCGTTTCGCCATTTGTCCTCAATCCTTGCCCACCCATTTAGGGGGAAGCGTCTTAACGGATGGCGCACGCGGCCAGTGGTTGTCGGCGGCAATGGGGTGGGAAACGGACGGGCGGCTTCTAAGCGGTGCTACAACAACCAGACTCAACAGCTGATCTTACCGGTGAGGGCGCTCATCTTCAGCCCTGAAGACCATGGCGTTTTCGGCGTAGCTTCGACTGTCTCGGGAAAAAGCAGGCGTGGTCCCGGTCCGTTCTTTCGCGAAGGCCGAGTGAGGAGGCATAGCCGCTGAACCATTGGTCATCGCTGTTTGCAGGGCGATGACCTTGTTCCGACCACTCCGCTTGGCCTCGTAGAGCGCTTCGTCCGCCAGGTTGAGCAATTCGCCTCGCGGCTGCGGGCGACCGCTCCAAGCCACCCCCAGACTGACTGTGACCGGTATTGGACATCCAGCCTGAAAAATCTCCAATGCCTCGATCTCGCGGCGGACACGCTCCGCAAAGGCCGTTGCCTGCTCCAGCGACAGGCCCGGCAGGTAGATAACAAACTCCTCACCGCCGAGACGAGCAAGGGCGTCGGATTTGCGCAAATTAGTCGTCACGGTCTCGACGAATTTCGCCAGAACATGATCGCCAACTGAATGTCCGAACCTGTCATTGACCAACTTGAAGTGGTCAAGGTCCATTGCAACGACCGCATCCCCTTGTTGGATCGTCTCGGGAAGCCTGGACATGAGCCACCGCCGGTTCCCAGCGCCTGTCAAAAAATCTGTATCGGCTGCAATACGTAAGCGGGCTTCCGCCCGCTCCATGGCAAGCCCATAAGCAAGGATGGCCACGCCAAAATTGCAGAATATCTGAATGAGGAAGCCGGCGGATATGTCTGCCACAACTACCTGCCCCGCGGCGAGAGCGACAAATCGTACGGCAAATACTGTTGATGCCAGCCCCAAGATGATCGCCAGCACCTTGCGCGACGGCAAAGGCTCTCGTCGATGGCCCGCAATTACATCCCACGATGATGCAGCAAGAAATACTGCAGCGGTGAGATGAAACGCACCTGCTCTAAGGCGATTGTCGGCGGGAAAATCCGTGGCGAAGGCAACTGCCAGCCAGATGACAGGCACCAACAGGATGAGCCAAGCACCGGAGAGCCGCGGAAGACCGCTCAAAGCGCGTATTCCAAGCCACATCATCGCGTAACCCGACACCCCCAACAGCAGACTGGCGTACTGCCAAACCCACGCCGGCAGGACAACCAGTTCGCCCAAACCGGCGAGCCATGCACCCAAACCTAGGGTAAGAAATGCTATGCACAGCACCCCAAGGCCGCGGGAGTTGCCCGATTGAGACCACAAATGGAGGAAAGCCATCGCGCCGGCGAACAACGACGTTTGGTGCAGCAAAAGAACGGTCGCTATGTCGGTCTGCAGTCCCATGTCGAAGTCGTCCCTGCGGTCTTCAATTCCTTCTAGGAGATTGATGTAAATTATGAATTGATGCGCTGAGGACGACTCCATGCCCGATCGCGCCCAACCTCCTTGGGAACTGGGTGTCGGAAGTCTGTTGTATCCCAAGGAAGCCGTTCGCTGCGCGCTGGCCGGTACCGCAAGAGAAAACGGCCGGTACAGTGACCGGCCGTTCTGCGTTTCTTGCCAGTGTCAGCGTACGGCGAACTGGATCGCTTGGCTGCCCACGATATACCAGGTGACAAAGAGCGCGTTGATGAACGCGCCGGGCAGATAGCTGCCGGTGCGACGCCAGGCGAAGGTGGACAGGAATGCCACGATGGCCAGCAGCGGTACGAACTGCATGCCGATCACGGTGGTCAGCGACTCGTTGAGGCTGAACAGGTGGCCGGTAAACAGCAGCGTCAGGTACTGGAAACCCAGGAACAGGATGAAGCCGACGATCATCACCGCGATGTTGGAAGCGTACTGCGCCACGCGGCTGTCGGTCGCTACCGACATGCCGATATGGAGGCCACGCATCGCCAGCACGAAATAGGCGGTAAAGGGCACCAGATAGACCAGGCCGATCTTGGCCCGCAGCAGATCGAGGGGCTTCAGCGCCAGGACCCAGAAGCGGAAATCCACCTTGAACAGGAAGTCGGTGGCGGCCACGAAAATGTAGCCGACGCCGACAGTGGCGAGAGCGATGAGGACCGAGCCCCAGATGTCGCCGCGACCTTCCACCTTGTCGCCCCTGAACACGAGGCCGAGGGCGAGGACGATGATGCCATTAAGCACCGCCCACAGGGCGATCTGGCTGGTGAAGCCCTGCGGCAGGATGGCCGAGGCCGGGAAGATCAGCGTCGCCCAATAGAAGAAGGGATAATAGGTCAGCACCGGAATGAGGGTGGCGAGGGCGAAATGCAGCCACCACTTGCCGGACCGTTTGACATAGGCCGTGCCTGCGGGCTGCTTACGCAGATGGGCGAAGACCTGGGTCTTGAGCAGCATGTCGAAAGTGCCGGCGAGCAACACGACGAAGCCGACCAGCGCGATCAGCGTGCCGATTTCCTTCCAGAGCCAGATCTGGTCACCCGGCGGCAGCGGGGTGGCGCCCTCCAGCGTCTGGTCGAACCAGGCGATGGCATCGCCGATGGCCTCGGGCGAAATGTGATTGCCGGGATGGGTGGTGTTGGGCTGCTGCAGCACGCGGCCGGTGCCATCGGCAATATTGCCATAGACCTGGCCGATGACCACCGGATCGGTGGTGCCGAAGGCGGTCTGCAGCTTGGTGCTGGCAGGAACGTCCTGCGCGCGCTCGACACCCCACATGGTGCCGGAGAATTCGTCGAACTTGGAGAAGACGACGGACAGGTTGCGCGGCCAGGAGGTGTCAGCCTCCTTGGCGAAGGGCGCACCCGTGCTGGAGCCCTGCAAGACAACAGCCTTATAGGCGTCCGGCATGGCTGCCGCGGCGGCAAGGACGGTCCAGCCGCCCATGGAATGGCCCTCAAGGCCGATATTGTCGGTATCCACGAAGTCCAGCGACCGCAGATAGGCCAGGCCCCCGGGGCCGCCGAAGCCGTTGGCAAAGGCCGGCGCGTCCGAATAGCCATGGCCGCCTTGATCGAGCGTCAGGACGACGTAGCCGCGGCGGGCGAATTCGATGGCGAAACCATCCTGAGTCTCGCGGCTGTTGAAATAGCCGTGTACGGCGAGAATGGCTGGCGCCTTGTTCTCGGGCGATACGCCCGGTGGCACGTAGAGCAGGCCGCTCAGCACCTGGCCATTGGCGCCGTTGAAGCGCAGATCGCGGATGCTGATGCCGCCCGATGTCTGGATGAAATGCGCCAGCAGCGCGCCGATCAGGATAATGATCCATCCCGCGTGGAACAGGCGATTATTGATTGTCATTGAATGCTCCCCCTTTGAATTTCCAGTCAAAATTGCTTCGTCATTCAGCGAGCCGCCGTGTCGGAAACAGCTGCCAACCCGTGCGCGCTTGTATCAATCCCCAAATGCCACCTGGCATGATCAGCGGGATGACGAACGCCGTAACGCCCTGAAAGATCAGGAACACATCTCCGGCGTCGCGAAACAGCTCGCGCAGACCGAAATAGATCGCGGCCCCGATGATCGGGCCTTCGATCGTGCCGAGGCCACCGACGATGACGATGAACAGCACGCGAATTTGCCAGTCGATATCGAAGGCACCTGTCGGATCGACATAGAGCACCGACAGATAGTAGATGGCGCCCGCAACGGCACAGACAGCGGCCGAAATCAGGAAGGCGGCGAGCTGGTTGCGGGCGACGCTGATGCCCACGCTGGCGGCGCCGGCCTCATTGTCGCGTATCGCCATCAAGGCCAGGCCGGTGCGGCTGCGCAGCAGCGCGAAAATGCCAAGCTGCGTGACGAAGGCGAGCCCGAGCGCCAGAAAGAAGATCGTATCGGCGAAGCTGGTCGCGTCGATGCTGGTGGGATTAAGCACCATGCCGCGCGACGAGCCGACCCAGTCCCACTGCGCAAAGAGCAGGCGCAGGCTGTCCGCCAAGACCCAGATGCCGATCGAGAAATAGGCGCCGCGCAGCCGGCGCAGCAGCATCCACATGATGAGCGCGACCACCAATGCGACCAATGCCGCGGCAAGGATGCTCCACAGCGGCGAAAGTCCGGTGGTGTTGACGGTCATGAACAGGACATAGGCACCGAGCCCCACGAAGGCCTGGTGGCCGAAGGACAGCAGCCCGGTATAGCCACAAAGCAGGTTCCAACCCTGCGCCATGGCAAGCACGAGGAGTATTTCCATGGCCAGCCGACGATCGATCGGCAGCAGGATCAGGGCCACCGCGATGGCCACCATGCCAAGCGCAGGCAGGCCCAGGCTTGGCGTCCAGGTGCCGGTCTTCATTTGCGCCCCCATGCGATAAGCGAGCTGAGGTTGGCCTGGCGGAACAGCAAAACGGCGAAGAAGGCCAGGTGTCCGAACAGCGGCCCGGAATTGGGGTTCAGCTTGAGCCCCACCACCTGAACCACGCCGAGGAACAGGCCGCCCAGGAAGCAGCCGCGCAGCGAACCGAGACCGCCGATGATGACCACCTCGAAGGCAATAAGCAGCCGCTCGACGCCCGAAAACGGCGAGAACGAGCTGCGCATGGCCAACAGCAGTCCCGCGATGGCCGACAGGGCGACCGCGAGCCCCATGGCGGCGCTGTAAATGCGCCGCCGATTGAAGCCCAGGGTTTCCAATATCTCATAGTCATCCGCCGCAGCCCGAAAGGCCCGACCGATCGTGGTGCGGGTCAGCAGGATATTCACGCCGACAAACAGCAAGGCAGCCGCCGCAAAGATCAGGACCGGGAGCAGCCCGATCGACATGCCGAACACGCCGACACCCATATTCTGCAACGGCCCGATGTCGATGGACTGGATGTCAGCGCCATAGAGCTGCACCAGGGCGTTGCGCAGGACGATCGACAGACCCATGGTAATCACCATGGCCGGCACAGGGTTGGGACCCAGCACGCGGTTGAGGACGGTGTATTGCAGGGTCCAGCCCAGCAAGAACGCAGCGGCGGCGACGCAGATGATGACCGCGGGCAGCGGCAGCGGTGTGGCCGCCAGCAAAGTCACGCCCAGATAGGCCGCGAGCACGACAAATTCGCCGTGGGCGATGTTGACGATGCGCATGATGCCGAAGGCCAGCGCCAGGCCGAGGCCGAAGAGGCCATAGAGGCCCCCGACCATCAACCCGTTGAGGATCGCTTCAATGTAGCTCATGAACGCCGATCCCCGAAGTAAGCGTGGCTGATATCATCGAGGGTCACCGCGCTGGACGCGCCCTCGAGCGTGACGCGCCCCTTGAGCAGGCAGTAGAGACGCGTCGTCGCCGCGCGAGCCCGAACGATGTCCTGCTCGACCAGGATGATGGAAACACCAGTGTCCCGAATGCCAGCGAAGCAGGCGTAGATTTCCCCCACCACTTTGGGGGCCAACCCCAGCGAGAGTTCGTCACAAAGAAGCACACGCGGATTGGTCAGCAGTGCCCGCCCGATGGCGACCATCTGCTGCTGCCCGCCCGAGAGCTCGGCGGCGTTGTGATGGCGAAACTCGCGCATGGCGGGAAAGAGGTCGAAGACCGTATCGAGCGTCCATGGACCCGGCCGGGCGCGGGCCCCGCCCATCAGCAGGTTTTCTTCCACCGAAAGGGAGGAAAAGAGCCGCCGGCCTTCGGGCACGATGGCAATGCCGCGGCGGGCGACCAGGTCGCAGCGCAGCCGGGTGATGTCCTGGCCATCGAACATGACCGCCCCGCGCCTCGCCGCCGTCATGCCCATAATGGCGCGAAGCAAGGTGGATTTGCCGGCGCCATTGGCTCCGATCAGGGCAATCGCTTCGCCAGCGTCGAGCTGCAGATCGACACCGAAGGTGGCCTGCAGGTCGCCATAGAAGACATCGACTTTCTCAAGCGACAGCAGGGTCATCGATCGATATCCCGAGATAGACTTCCTTGACGATGGCGGCGGCCATGACCTCCTTTGGCGGTCCCTCGATCAGCTTGGCGCCAAAGTGCAGCACCAGGAGACGGTCGGCAGCGGCCATCAGGGCATGCGCGATATGCTCGATCCACAAGACCGCATGCTCGCGCTTGAGCAGCTTGACCATCTCCACCAGTTCGAACACCTCACCCTCCGTGAGCCCGCCGGCCACTTCGTCGAGCAGCAGGACTTTGCTGCCCACGCTGACGGCCTTGGCCAGCTCGAGGCGCTTGCGATCGAGCAAGCGCAGGCTGGCGGCAATGGTGTTGCGCTTGTCGGCCAGCCCCACTTTTTCCAGAACATCGAGGGCGCGCCGCTCGGGCCGCTCGCTGCCCATGGGGCCGTGAACGATGCCCGCCAGGACGTTTTCGTAGACCGTCAGGCCGGTAAATGGCCGTGGCACCTGATAGGCCCGCCCGACACCCAGACGTACCCGGCGGTATTGCGGCCAGCGCGAAATGTCCTGGCCATCAACCGACACGCCGCCGGAATCGGCTTGCGCTGACCCGTCGAGCAGGTTGAACAGCGTGGTCTTGCCGGCGCCGTTGGGACCGATGATCCCCAGGCATTCGCCCGTTGCCACGGCAAGGCTCACCTTGTCGACCACGAGCTTGGCGCCGTAGCGTTTGGAGATGTCGGTGACGTTGAGAACAGGACCCACCAATTCTCTCCCTGGCATAGGAACGGGCAGCCAAGAGCGCCCCCCTGCTGCGGCGGCGCTCTCGTGCACTAAGGCGGCTATCAGCCGAGCTCGGAAAGCAGCTTGAACTCGTCTTCCAACGCAAACGGCGCGGAGGAACCATTGTAGGTCACGACCAGATCATACTTGTATGGCCCCGATTTCGCCCGGCGCCACTGGCCCGCCACCAGCGGGGTCTTGGTAATGCCGGGGACTTGGCTGTTGGTGAAATCCACCAGACCAACCACGGTCTCGAGCTTGGCCGCGGCCAGGGCGCTGCGCACGGCCTCGCGATCCTTGGGGTTGCCCGATGCAACCAGGGCGTGGATGGCGACTTCCCAGATGGCATGGGTATAGCCAAGCACCGGGGTCCATTGCTTGCCCTGGCTTGCTTCCCAATCGGCCGCCAGATTGCCGGCGGTCTGTCCGGTCAGGCTCGACGCAAAGGGCGTCTTGGGCGACCACCAAATCTCGGTGGATACGCCGTCCCCGCGATCGCCCAGCGCTTCAACGCCGCCCGGGAACAGGAAGGCACCGGCAACGGTGGCGATCTCGGGGCGGTAGTCGCCCTGGGCCGCCGCCCGCCAGAACGAGGCGAAGTGGTTGGCGAACATGAAGCCGGTGAGGATCTGCGCGTCGCCAGCCTTGAAGGTGGAGACCTGGTTGGAGAAATCGTCCGTCTCCACCTTGAACATGCCGCCTTCGACCGTCTTGTAGTTGGCCTTGGACAGGAAGGCAGGCAGGCCGAACTCGGGATGGGCAAAGCCCTGCGCCGCCGGCTGGTCGACATAGAAGGTGCCAACGGTGTCGTTGAGGCGGCTGCGCACCGGTTCCCACATGCCGATATAGGCCGCACCGACATCGGCCGTGTCGAACAGGAAGTGGAAGGTCCAGGGCGTGCCGTTGTTGCTATAGGCCTCCGGCCCACCGCGAACCCCGATCATCGCGTCCGATGGAAACAACGTCGAGATGATGGGCGTTTTGTTGATCACCGCCATCTGTCCGCCCGTGATCGCGCCAAGCGCCTCTGAGGCCACGATCAGGTCGACCTTGTCGCGGGTCATCAGTTCGGCGGTGACCTGCGCGGCGACGTTGACCGAGCTCTGGCTGTCGCGCACCAGGATTTCGACCGAATAGGTCGTGCCGCCAATCTCGATACCGCCGCCGAATTGCTTTTCGAGCTGGGCCTTGACGAAGTCAGTGGCCTCGCCAAACAGGGCGCCTGGGCCAGAGAGGGCCGCAACCCAGCCGATCTTCAGCGTGCTCGTTTCCTGGCCATGCACCGCCGGAAAGCGCAACGTAAACGACGTCGCTATGCCAGCTGCGGCTATGCCCCTGAGCACCGTCCGGCGCGAGGGCGTCGCGGCAAAAACTGGCAGCTTGGTTTCGTTCATGGTGTCCCCTCCCAAGGATCGCGAACCACTTCACTAGTGATCCAATCAATTGACCAAATCATATGATTGAGATATTGCCGGAGTCAATGACTTTGGTTCTGTCGCGCCGCAACGCCCGGATTTCGGGAGTTTCCGGCGCGTAGAACGGAGCGGGGAGGACGTGTTCGCCATGAGTGATGCAATCTGGGCCTGGGATTCGGTGGCCACTGCCGCGGCGATCCGCGCTGGCAGCATTTCGAGTCGCGAAGCGACCGAAGCGGTGATCGAGAGGATGCATGCCGTTAATCCCGCCCTCAACGCCGTTGTCGAAAGCCTCGAAGCCGAGGCGCTTGCCGCAGCCGACGCGGCGGACGCCTCCAGAGCACGAGGCGACGCGCTGGGCACCCTGCACGGCGTCCCCGTGACGGCCAAGGTCAATGTCGACATTGCCGGCCATGCGACTACACATGGCGTGGTCGCCTTCAAGGATGCCATGGCCGGGGACGATAGTGCGTCTGTCGCCAACTTGCGGCATGCCGGCGCGGTCATTGTCGGCCGCACCAATGTGCCGACCTTTTCCTACCGCTGGTTCACCAGCAATTTGCTCTACGGCAAGACGCACAACCCTTGGGATCCAACCCTCTCCCCCGGCGGTTCCAGCGGCGGCGCCGCCGCGGCTTCCGCCGCCGGCATAGGCAGCATCGCCCACGGCAATGACGTCGCCGGTTCGCTCCGGCTGCCCGCCAGCACCTGCGGCATCTATGGCATGCGCCCGACCACGGGACGATTGCCCAGCTACAATCCCGCACAGGGCGCGGAAAAGTCGCTGTGCCTGCAGATAGCCGCCACCGAAGGCCTGTTGGCGCGGTCGGTTCGCGATATTGCCGCCGGGCTCAGCGCGCTCGAGCGCCCCGACCACCGTGACCCCTGGCAGGTGCCCCCGATCGCGCCGCGCCTCGAATTGGCCATGCCATGCCGGGTCGCGCTTTTCGTCGGCGAGGCGGAGTTCGGCACCGACACCGAGGTCGCAGCCAACGTCCGGCGCGCCGCCTTGTGGCTGGAGGGCGCCGGCTACATCGTCGACGAGGTGGCGCCACCCCATCTGGCCGAAATGGCAGAGCTCTGGATGGCCTTGCTCTATGCCGAATGCAGCGGCCCCGTCAGGGAGTTCGTGCTGTCGGTCGGTGACGACGCCTTCCGCAAAGCCTTCCACGATACGGCTGGTAACTTGCCCGTTCTCGATCCCATGGGCGTGCAACAGGCATGGGAGCGCAGGCTTTCGATCCAGCGCAAATGGCAGGTGTTTTTTGCAGAATATCCCATCCTGCTGACCCCGACCTCGTTCCAGCCCACCTTCCCCATCGACCACGACCAGGAGGGTGCCGAGACCATGGCAACGATCATGCAGGCGCTCAGCCCTCTGTCCTCCACGGCGGGGCTATCGCTGCCGTCCATATCGGTGCCCGCGGGCCGGGCCCGAAACGTGCCTGCAGGGGTGCAGATCATCGCGGGACGGTTTATGGATGAGCGATGCCTGGCCGCCGCCAGGGTCATGGAGGAGAAAATCGGACCGATCGCGCCGATCGATCCCGTCAGGGGCTGATCGCGCCATGGACGAGCATCAGTTGATGGACCAGAAAGTTCCCCGCAAGAGCCGTGCCCGCCCCAATAGCGACGGGCGGCGCGAGCAGATCGTCAATGCCGCACTCCAGGTGATGATCGCCGAAGGTGTTTATCACGCCACGACCCGGAAGATCGCCGAGGCCGCCGGCGTGAACGTGGCGACCCTGCACTATCATTTCCACGACAAGGAGGAGATCATCCTCAGCGTTATGGGGGTGCTGGCGTCGAACTATCGCAGCACCCTCGAGGAACGGTTCGCCGCGCCGCAATCCCTCCATGACCGCATCGAGGACCTGCTGACCTTCATCTGGGGCGAGATCGAGCGCGCGCCGGGCGAACAGCTCGTGCTGCAGGAGATGACGCTTTACGTTCTGCGCATTCCCCAGGCCGCCCATCTGGCTGCCGAAAAGGAACACGAGATCAAGCAGCTCTATGCCGACTGCCTTGCTCGCTCAAGCGATGTGACAGCGAGCGACGCGCCCCGGATAGCCGAGCTCTCAAACTTCATTTACGCATGCTTCGTGGGCATCCTCAACCAGTGGCTGGCCACAGGGGACACGCCGCTCCTGTTGAAAACCACCGCGCAGCTCGTTCGCGCCGCCCGCAACATGGCGCAGGTGGATTGAGTGAGTGCCATTGCGGAATGGCAGCGTTCCGCAGAGCTCGCCCAGAAGCGGCCATTCCGCGTTCGGCCCGTGTATTGGCCGTTCTCGGGCCGGGGCAATCTCCGAGGCAGAGGCGGCGATGGGCGACCTCCGATGCGGCCCGCTACCGGCTCCAAGCCTTTCTTTGGAGTTTGCTTCATAGGATCGCTGTGCACGAGTCCGTCCACTGGCTTCGCAGATGCGACTGCCGAGCTGCTCCGGCGATGACAAGAACGGGGCCAGGAGCTGACCGTCCCCTCTTGAGTGCAGACGGGCGAAACCGGAGCCCGCGCCCGAACAAAGTGTCGCTCTTCTAAGGGCCAGAGGACAAGCCGCAGGCGGCCAGCGCCGCGCGGGCACAGGCGATGTCCTGTTCCTCGCTTCCGCCTGATACGCCAATACCGCCCACTGCCGCGCCATCGACAATCAGGGGCAGGCCGCCGCTCCAGACCAGGAACTTGCTGCGGCCTGTGAGACCCATGCGCAGCGACGGGCTGCTATCGATGTGAGCAAAGAAGTCGTGCGTGGCCGCGCCGGTGACGGCCGCCGTATAGGCCTTTTCGACCGCAAAATCGGAAATCGGCGCAGGGACCTCGTCCATGCGGGCGTGGGTCACAAGTGCCCCCTCCCGGTCCGCGACCGATACGGCGATCTTGATGCCCAGTCGCCCGGCCTCGGCCAGGGCGGCGGCCACCAGTGCCTGCGCGGCAACAAGCGAGATGGTTTGGCGGGAGATCGTCAGGTTCATCGCGTCGTCCTCGTCAATGGCTTGCAACCGGCAAAGGCGGGCGGCCGCGCAGCATGTCGGCCGCCTTTTCGGCAATCATGATGGTTGGGGCATTGGTATTGCCGCTGGTGATGGCGGGCATGACCGAGGCATCGACCACGTAAAGCCCCTCGACGCCGCGAACCCCAAGCTCAGGCGTCACCACCGCATCGTCGCCGACGCCCATGCGGCAGGTGCCGACGGGATGGTAGACGGTCTTGACGTAATTGCGGACATAGTCGGCCAACACGGCATCTGGCGCGTCTTCGGGTGCATCGAGCACCAGCTCGCGCTCGACCAACGCCTGCAAGGCAGGAGCGCGCGCAATGCGGCGGCTGAGGTGAAGGCCCCGGACAAGGCTCTGCACGTCGCGCTCATCGGCGAGCGCGTTGGCGATGAGCTTGATCTGCGTTTTGGGGTCCGGACCATTGAGCAGCACCTGGCCGCGTGAATGCGGACGCATGTCGCAAGGGCTGATGGTGAAGCCATGCCCGTCGGGCGGCTGGCGCACATGGTCGGGCACGAAAATGGGGAAGGAGTGGATCTGGATATCGGCGCGGCCATCGCCATCTGTATCGGCAAAGGCGCAGGTTTCCCCGACATTGGAGGTCAGAAGCCCGCTGCGGAACAGCATCCATTGCAGGCCGTGCTTGAGCGCACGCCAACCGGCATCCTCACCCAAGAGGCTGATCGGCTTTTTCGTGCGATAATAGTTGGGCGCCTGGAGATGATCCTGGAAATTCTGGCCGACGCCGGCCAGATCATGCAGCACGGCAATGCCATTGTCCCGCAGATGCTGACCAGGGCCGATCCCCGACTGCATCAGGACTTTGGGCGAAGCCAGCGTTCCGGCACTGACGACGATGGTCCGGCCGGCGCTTTCCTGCACGGTTTCACCCCGGCGCCAGCGCACGCCTGTCGCCATCTTGCCGGTGAAGGTGACGCGCTCGACCTCGGCATTGAGTTCGAGCACGATATTGCCGCGCGCCATTGCCGGACGCAGGTAGGCGGCGGCGGTGCTTTCGCGTTCGCCACCGCGCTGGGTCACCTGGAAATAGCCGGTGCCAAGCTGGCTCTCGCCGTTGAAATCGTCGTTGTAGCGAATGCCGGCCTCTTGAGCGGCGAGCACGAAGGCCTTGTTGAGCGGATGGCGATAGGGCACGTCCACGACCGAGAGCGGACCGTCCGTGCCGTGATAGTGACCCGCGAGCCGCTCATTGGCCTCGGCCCGCCGGAAATAGGGCAATACGTCGTCAAAGCCCCAGCCGGTGCATCCGGCTTCCGACCAGTCGTCGAAATCCTTCTGGTCGCCGCGGATGTAGATCATGCCGTTGATCGAGCTGCCGCCGCCGGGCATGCGGCCCTGCGGTACGTGGATGCGGCGTCCAGCAGCACCCGGCTCGGGCTCGGAGACATAAGGCCACACGCGTTCAGTGCCGAAGAGGCGAACGAAGGCGCCGGGTGCCCGGCTATAGAGCACCCGTTCGTCCGGCCCTGCCTCGAGCACCAGAATGCGCTTGGTGGGGTCCTCGGACAAGCGGTTGGCCATGACGGCGCCGGCCGAGCCCGCGCCGATGATGATATAGTCGAACGTTTCGCCGTCGCGGCTCATGCCTGCCGGTCCTCCCGGATGAATTGGGCGGCGCGCTCGCCGATCATGATGGCCGGGGCATTGGTGTTGCCGGTGACGATCAGCGGCATGACCGACGTGTCGGCAACCCGCAGGCCTTTGACGCCACGCACGCGCAGGCGTTCGTCCACCACCGCCATATCGTCCATGCCCATCTTGCAGGTGCCGCTGGGGTGGAAAGTCGTGCCGCCCGTGGCGCGCAGCCAGGCGATCAGCTCGTCGTCGCTCTGCGCCAGTGGACCGGGCGTGATTTCCTTGCCGCGATAGGCGTCGAAGGCCGGCTGCGCGACCACGCGCCGCAGCGCACGGATGCCGGCCAGTGTCGTGTCGACGTCGTGCCGGCTGGTGAGATAGTTGGCGGTCATTGCGGGCGCATCGTCGGGACGCGACGAGCGCAGCCGCAGGCGACCCCGGCTTTGCGGACGGGTTTGCGAGACGCGCACGGTAAAGCCGTGTTTGTCCTCGGCTTTGGCCGGATTGAGCAGGTGGGGCTTGGCCGTATCCTCGCGCCCATGCATGAAATGCACCTGGATATCCGCATCGGCCGAACCCGGATTGACGCGAATGAAGGCGCCGCCCTCATAGGGGAATACCGTGGCCGGGCCTGTGCCCAAGGTGACACCGCGCAGCAGGCTGATGGCCAATCGGTCGAGGCGCAGTTCGCGATAGAGCGAGACGGGCTGGGTGGCTTCCCAGGAGAGGCCGCAATCGAAATGGTCCTGCAGGTTTTCGCCGACGCCGGGCAGGTCGAGAACGGGCGCGATGCCCACTTCGCGAAGGTGCGAAGCCGGACCAATACCGGACAGCATCAGCAGCTGCGGGGAATTGATCGCCCCGCCCGAGACGATCACCTCGCCCTTGGCCAGAGCGCGATGCAGCTGGCAACCGTGGCGATATTCAACGCCGATGGCGCGACCGTATTCCACGACAACGCGGGTGGTGAGCGCGTGGGTACGGAGCGTGAAATTGGAGCGCTTCAGCGAGGGGCGGACATAGGCGCGTGCCGTGCCGAACCGCTTGCCCTTGCGAATGGTGAAATCGTAGCGGCCAAAGCCTTCCTGGCTCGGCCCGTTGAAATCGTCGGTGATGGGATAGCCGGCTTCGCCCCCTGCCCTGACGAACGCCTCGGTCAGCGGGTTGTTGCCCTTGGCCTTGCCCACCGTCATGGCACCATCGGTGGCATGCAGCGGGCCGGAGCGATCCAGATGCGCCTCGGCACGGCGGAAAGCGGGCAGCACATCGTCCCACGACCAGCCGCGCAGGCCCAACTGGCCCCAACCATCGTAGTCGGACGGCACGCCGCGGATATAGACCATGCCGTTGAGCGTTGACGACCCGCCGACCACCCGGCCGCGCGGCCAGGGGATGCGGCGATTGTTCAGCTCGGGTTCCGGGTCGGTCTCGTAGGACCAGTTGTAGACGCCGGATTTGACGAAGGCGCCCATCAGCAGCGGCAGGCGGAAACCGGGATGGCGATCCATGCCGCCCGCCTCGAGCAGCAGGACGCGCTTGCTCGAATCTTCGGCAAGACGCGCCGCAACCACGGCACCGGCCGACCCCGCGCCGACCACCACATAGTCGAAGGTCTCTTCCGATGCGGTCGCCGTCAATTGTAGACGCCTCCATCGATGGACAGCGCCTGGGCCGTCACATAGCCGGACTCGTCCGACAGCAGATAGACGTAGAGCGGCGCGACTTCCTCGGGCGTCGCTTGACGGCCGAGCGGCACCATGCGGGCCACCACCTCGGCCTGTGCTTCGCGCCCACCCATGAAGTCGATGGCGGGATTGTTGAAGGGGGTGTCGATGAACCCCGGGCAAACCGAGTTCGCGCGGATGCCCTCGCCGGCCAGTTCCAGCGCCGTCGCCGTGGTCAGCGCCATGACGGCGCCCTTGGACGCAGCATAGGCGGCGATCCCGGGACCGCCACGCTTGGCGGCAAGCGACGCCGTGTTGACGATAGAGCCACCGCCGGATGCGCGCAAATGCGGGATGGCCGCTTTGGTGGCGAGGAACACACCGCGCGCATTGACGCCCATCAGCGCATCCCAATCCTTGACGTCGATCTTTTCGAGCGGCCCGGCCTTTTGCAGGCCGGCATTGTTGACGAGGCCATCAAGCCCGCCCAGCGAACTCACCGTGTGGGCCATCAGCGCGTTGACGCTGGTCTCATCGGCGACGTCGCAGCGCACGAAGCTGCAATTGGGGCCGAGCGCCTTGGCGGTCGCCTTGCCCTGTTCGGCATTGAGATCAGCAATGACGACGCGAGCGCCTTCGGCGATGCAGGCGGCGGCAACGGCGCGGCCGATACCGGTGGCCGCACCCACGACCAGCAGGCGCTTGTTCTTCAATCTATCAGTCATGCTACTTCGTCCTTGCCTTGTCGCTGGCGACGGCCATGCCACTGGGGCGACGCACGCCGAGCAGATCGATGCCCGTCCTGTCCCGCAGGGTGCCCCAGATGCCCTTGGACGCAACGATCATCACCACGATGGCGGCAGCGCCCAGCAGCAGGAGGTAGAGATTGCCCGTGCCGGCGAACCAGGCACGCAGCAGGAAATAGAGCGCCGTGCCGATGATCGGGCCCTCGATGGTACCGACGCCGCCGATCACGACGATGAACAGCATGATGACCATCCAGTTCGGGTCGAAAGCGCCGCCCGGCTCCACATGGAAAACCGACATGTAATAGATGGCGCCGGCCATGCCGGTGAAGCCCGAGCCGATGACGAAACCGGTGAAGCGCACCCACCAGACATTGATGCCGATAGAGGCTGCCGTGCCCTCATTGTCACGGACCGCAGCCAGGGCCAGGCCGAGCCGGCTTCGTGACAGGTAATAGAGCCCGAACACCGCGAGGAACGCGATGAAGGCGGCGAAATAGAATGTCGAGGTTGCGACCAGCGAGCGATCCATCTCGCGCGTCGCGACCAGCGGCAGCCCCGATACCGAGCCGAGCCAGTCGCGCTGGGCGATGAACAGCCGGACGATTTCGGCGATGACCCAGATGCTGATGGCGAAATAGGCGTCGCGGAGGCGGAACACGAAGGGCGAGATGAGGGCGGCAAAGCCCGCCGAGAAAACGAAGGCCAGGGGCACCAGGAAGAAGGGATTGATGCCCAGCTTGTCCGACGCCAGGAAGACGAAATAGGCGCCCAGACCGATGAACAGTTGCTGGCCAAAGGACATCAGCCCGACATAGCCCGCCAGGAAGTTCCAGCTCTGCGCAAAGGCAAAGACGGCGAAGATCTCGATGATCAGGCGCATGTCGCCTTCGCGCACCACGAAGGGGATGGCGACAAGCACCACTGCGCTGGCGATGGCGGCCAAAGCGGTCAGCAGGTTGCGATTGGAAGCGGTGCTCATCGACGGATCAATCCGGCCAGGCCCTTGGGAGAAACGATAAGGATGGCGAGGAAGGCGAGATGCCCCCACATCAGCCCCGAGGATGGATCGAGCTTGAGCGCCACCAGCTGCGTTACACCGAGCACCAATCCGCCCACGAACATGCCCTTGAAAGAGCCGAGCCCGCCGATCACCACGACTTCGAAGGCAATGAGCAGTCGGTCCGCGCCGGAATAGGGCGTGAACGAGCCACGCATGGCCAGCAGCACCCCGGCCACCGCCGACAGCGCCAGGGCGATGCCCATGGCAATGGCATAGACGTTGCGATAGTTGACGCCCGACAGCTGGACCACGCGATAATCATCGGCCGTGGCCAGGATGATGCGGCCCATGCGGGTATGGTGCATCCAAAGATGCAACGCCGCGAACAGCACGACGGCGATCGCCAGGATGACGACCGGCAGCACGCCCAGTCGCAGGCCGAGGAAGTCAAAACCCATGAAGCGCAGGTCGCCCACATCGATGGAGCGGCTATTGGCGCCGAACCACTCGACCATGCCGTTGCGAAGGACGATGGCGAGGCCGAAGGTCAGCAGGATTTGCGGGATCTGGTCCTGTCCGAGCACCCGGTTAACCAGCACACGTTGCAGCACCACGCCGATCAGGAACGAGACCAGCGCGACCGGAATGACCACGAAAATCGGGTTCACCGGAATATAGGGCGCCATGTAGAGGCCAAGAAACGCGGCCGCCACGATGAAATCACCCTGCGCTACATTGACGATGCGGATGACGCCGAAGGCATAGCCCAGCCCGAGACCGACCAGGGCGTAGAGACCGCCAAGCAGCAGGCCGTTGACGATGGTTTCAACCCAGATCATTGCTTGTCCCTCGTTCCGAAATAGGCGGCCGTGATCGCGTCCATCGACAGGTCGGCCGTGCGGCCTTCGAGGCTGATCCGGCCTTCGAGCATGCAATAGGCATATTGCGCGGCGGCGCAGGCCTGCCGCACGTTCTGCTCGATCACCACGATCGATACGCCGCTGCCGCGAATGGCGTCGAAGCAGCGATAGATGTCGCCGATGATGGCGGGCGCCAGCCCAAGCGAGATTTCATCGCAGAGCAGGACACGCGGATTGGTCATCAGCGCGCGACCGATAGCCACCATCTGCTGCTGTCCGCCGGACAGGCTGCCTGCCTGCATCTGCGACAGCTCCCCCAGGCGCGGAAACAGCTCGTAGATGGCCTTGACCGACCATGGCCCCTTGCGGGCGGCAGTGGCGCCGATCTCGAGATTTTGCTCGACCGTCAGCGAATTGAACAGGCGGCGGCCTTCGGGGACCATGGTCATGCCGGCGCGGGCGATCAGGTCGGCCCGCATGCGGGTGATGTCGTGGCCCTCGAACGAAACGCGACCGCGCTTTTGCGTGTGCAGGCCCGAAATGGCGTTGAGCAGGGTGGATTTGCCGGCCCCGTTCGCCCCGATGATGGCGACGGTCTGGCCTTCCTCAAGGTTCAGGGTGACGCCGTGAACCGCCTGGAAATCGCCGTAGAAGACTTCAAGATTTTCAATCGTGAGCAACGGCATCGTGCACTGCTCCCATATAAACTTCCACGACGGCGGGGTCGGCCATGACGGCGGCCGGTAATCCCTCGGCGATCTTGGTTCCGAAATTGATGGCCAGCAGTCGGTCGGCCACGGCAACCAGGGCATTGGTCACGTGCTCGATCCACACCATGGCCACTTCCGGCTTGATGTCCTTGATCAGCGCGATCAGTTCACCGACTTCGGCCTCAGTCAGGCCACCGGCAATCTCGTCCAGCAGCAGCAGCCGCGGCTTGAGCGCCAGCGCGCGCGACAGTTCGAGGCGTTTGCGATCGAGCAGCGGCAGCGCGCCGGCTTCGACGTCCGCCCGTACGGCCAGACCCGACCGGCGCAGGATATCGCGCGACAGGCCTGCAGGGTTACCGCCGGCATTGCCGCCGAAGGTGGCCGCAGCCAGCACGTTTTCGTAGGCGGTGAGCTTACCGAAGGGCTGCGGCACCTGGTAGGTGCGGCCGAGCCCGGCCAATGTGCGGCGATGGGCGGAGACCCCGGTGATATCCTTGCCATCGAACACGATGCGACCGGCTTGCGGCTTCACCGCCCCGGTCAGCATGTTGAACACCGAGGTCTTCCCGGCGCCATTGGGCCCCAGGACGCCCAGGCATTCGCCCATGCTCACCTCGAAGGACAGATTGTCCGCTACGGTGATCATGCCGAAGCGGCGCGAGAGGCCCTCGACGCGTAGAACTGGCTCCAACCTTCAAACTCCATATGCAGCGGGTCCAGGCGCGGCGGTACCGCGCCTGGACCATCGATCATTGTCGAACCTAGCGGAACGCGGATAGAGGCAGGAATTCCTTCTGGACCGGGACATGCGGCGCCGTGACGTTGTTGGTCACGTAGAGCTCGAAGGGGAACTTGCTGCCCTCGGGGTTCTTGTGCCACTGGCCCATGGTGACCCAGGTGCTGGCAACCGACTTCATCGGCGAGTTCTTGAAGTCGACCCGGCCGATGATGGTGTCCATGTCGAGACCGGCAATGGCATCACGCACCGCGTCACGATCCTTGGGGTTGCCCGATGCCTTGAGTGCGGCGATGGCCAGCTCCCAGATGGCGTGGTGGTAGCCCATCGGCTGCGCCCACTGCTTGCCGGTCGACTCTTCGTAGGCACTGCAGAATTCGTCGGCCGTCTGGTTGGTGATGCTGGACGAATAGGGCAGCTGACGGTTGAACCAGACTTCGCTCGACATCCCCGCGCCTTGGTCGCCCAATACTTCGACGCCCGACGGGAACACAAAGGCTGCAGCGATCGTCGCCGCTTCCAGCTCGAGACCCATCTGAGCGGCCTGACCCCAGAAGGTTGCGAAGTGCTGCGGGAAGACCAGCCCGGTGACGATCTTTACGCCGCCTTCGCGGAAGGCCGCGACCTGGTTGGAGAAGTCGTCGACCTGCTCCTTGAAGATACCGCCTTCGACTTCGGTGAAACCCTCGGCAGCCAGCGACGCCGTCATGCCGCCGGCGAAGCCGCGACCGAAGTCGTTGTCCTCGTAGAAGGTGCCGACGACCGGGTCGATGCCGGACTGCTTCCACATGCCGGTATAGTTCTTGATGATGTCGCCGCCCGACCAGAAGAACAGGAAGCTGTAGGGGTAGCCCTTTTCCGGGCTGGAGCCGCGGGCGGCATAGAAGGGTTCCCACTGCAGGATGGTCGAAATGGCGGGCGTGCCGTTCTGATCGCAGATTTCGAGCGCGGGGGCAGCAAGGCCATCGGCGATCAGCAGCAGATCGACGTCTTCGCGCAGCACCAGCTCGTTGCCGAGACTACCCATGCGGTTGGGGTCGGACTGGCTGTCGCGCACCAGGATTTCCACATCCCAGAGCTTGCCGTCGATCTCGACGCCGCCGGAAATCGCTTCCTTGATGCCATCGACCACCCAGGGGGCCGTTTCGGCGAAGTTGGCGCGGATACCGGTCAGCTGGTCGATATAGCCGATACGGATCGTGCCCTCCGAGGCGCGTGCCATCGTGGGGACGCCCAGCACGGCGGTCGATGCACCGGCAGCGGCCATTCCCTTGATCACAGCGCGTCGGGAGACCGACGCAAGTGCAGCCTTCAAAATTTCCATTTGATCCTCCCTATGGAACTTTTCTGTAGGATTGTATGATAGTCGGCCAACTGTCAATCAGCTAATTCAGACCAGCCGGTTCCTCGACATTGAGGACGCAGGCGGGCGGCCTATTTTTCGACCTGGCCCATTTCCTTGAGAACTTCGTTGGCGGCCTTGAAGGCATCCAAACCCGCCGGAATGCCGCAATAAATGGTCGCCTGCAGCAGGACTTCCTGGATTTCCTGGACCGTGACGCCATTGTTGATGGCACCGCGCACATGCAGCTTGATCTCAGCCGCCCGATTGAGCGCCGTGAGCATTGCCAGGTTGATCATGCTGCGGGTTTTGAGCTCCAGGGTGTCGCGACCCCAGGCGTATCCCCAGCACCATTCGGTGGTGATGTGCTGGAACGCCATCATGAAGTCATTGGCACTGTCGATCGACCGATCCACATAGTCCGGCCCGAGCACCTGCCGGCGCAACGCCAACCCATCCTCGAACAGATTACCCAGAGTGGTGTCTTGCGTGATCATGTGCGCAGCCCTTGTTCTTTGACAGACAAAAATACAATATGGCGAGAATCGATCTCGCCGATGGTCACTTTGCGACCCCGGCAGCCCTCCGCGTCGCGTTGGAGGCTCGAGTGCAGGAGAGGAAAACCCCGATGACTACCGATGATCTTTCCATGCGCGTGCAGACGTTGCCCGGCCTGCGCGAGCAGGTTGCCGAACGGCTGCGCATCGCCATCGCGACCGGCCGGTTTGCTCCCGGCGCGCGATTGATCGAGCGTGAGCTGTGCGAGATGATGGGTGTTTCGCGCACGTCGCTGCGCGAGGCCCTGCGGGAGCTCGAGGTCGACGGCCTGATCACCCTGCGGCCCAACAAGGGGCTGATCGTCAGCGTCATGAGCCTGCAGACCGCGCGTTCCATCTACGAGGTGCGCGCCATGCTCGAGGGGCTGGCGGCGAAGCTGTTTGCGCGCAACGCCACAGCCGCGCAAATGAAGGCGCTGCATGCCAGCGTCGATGACCTCGCCGAGGTCTATCGCAACTTCACGGCCGAGGCGTTCATCACCGCCAAGACGCGCTTCTACGACATCCTTCTCGCAGGCGCGGGCAACGAGGTGGCCGCAGACATGCTGCGGCGCATTCATACGCGCGCCTCCCAATTGCGCGTCGTATCGTTGTCGAGCGCCGAGCGGGCGCAGCAGTCGATCCGCGAGCTGCGCGAGTTTCTGGCGGCGCTGGAAAAGCGAGACGAAGCCCTGGCCTGGACGCTGTGCGTCGCCCATGTGGAGGCGGCGGCCACCGCGGCGCTTGCAACGATCGCCAAGACGCAACCGGAGGCCTGATGCGCTGACTGCGCGGCGGGCCATGGCTAGACCGACTGAATGGTGATGCCGCCATCGGCGCGCAGGATTGCGCCCGTGACGAAGCTGGCATCGGGGCCGAGCAGGAAAGCGATGGCGGCGGCAATTTCCTCTTCGGTGCCCAGGCGGCGCAATGGCGTCTGCGCACGGCGCTTGGCATAGCCCTCCTCGTTGACGATGGCACGGGCGCCGGGGGTCGGCACCGCGCCGGGCGTGACGGCATTGACCCGGATGCCGCGCGGGCCGAGTTCCACGGCCAACTGGCGGGTGAGCGCAGCGATGGCGCCCTTCACCGCGGTATAGGACGAGGTATTGGCCGAACCGACTTCGGCGACCGGCGAGGTGATGTTGACGATCGACGCCGCACCCTCGCCCTTGTGGGCCAGCAGGGCCTGAACGCCCCACATCGGCCCCTTGATACCAACGGCCAGCATCCGGTCGAGCACGTCTTCCTCGACGGCTTCCACAGGTCCGTAGCGGATCCACATCGCATCGTTGACGATGCCGGTCAGTGGCCCGAATGCGGCCCTGAGAGCGTCGGCCGCGGCCATGATCGCGGCGCGTTCGGCGGCATCGGCCACCAGGGCCAGCGCCCTGCCCCCGGCAGCTTCGATGGCGCCGGCCGTCTCTGCGGCGAGGGCCGGATCGATGTCCAGCACACCCACCGCCCCCCCGCGCTCAGCGAGAAGCCTGGCCGTTGCGGCGCCAATGCCGCGCCCCGCGCCGGTCACCAGAATGACCTGATCCTGCAAAATCGACGACATGCTCGCTCCTAAAAAGCTGTTAGCCCTGCGCGGGGTCGGGAATGCCGCCATAGAGCGACCACAGATGACCGGCCAGCGTGCCGCTATCGACCGGCAGCTCGATGCCGGTAATGGCCCCAGCCTCGTCGGACAGCAGGAATGCTATGGCGTTGGCGACCTGTTCGGGCATGACCAGCCGGCCCAGAGCGGTCTGGCGGATCATCGTATCGGGGTTGCGCTCGCCACGCGCATAGCTGGCCTCGACCGCAGGCGTTCTTGTGGGGCCGGGATGGACGCAATTGACGCGGATTCCGTTGCGGCCCCAGGCCACGGCGAAATTGCGCGTCATGTTGATGATGGCCGCCTTGGTCGGGCCATAGGCCTGCAGGGGGCTCGAATTCTTGGCGGTGATCGACCCGACGGTCACGATCGAGCCTGCTCCCCGCGCCAGCATGCCGGCGCCAAAGGCGTTGAGCGTACGGAAGGTGCCGGTGAGATTGACCCGCAAGATCGCGTCCCACTCGTCATAATCCTGCGCCTGCGGCTTGTGCGGGTTCTCGAGATGCGCAGCGACGGCAGCCAAGCCCGAGCACGGCCCGACTTCGCGCTCAACCCAGGCCGCGGCGGCGTCGATGCTGGCGCCATCGGCCAGGTCGATCTCGTGGGCATGAGCGCCATATTGTTCGGCGACGGCGCGGGCGCCGTCCATGTTGCGATCAAGGACGACGACGGCCCAGCCGGCCCGGCGGAGCCGCTCCACCGTCGCCACACCAATGCCCCCGGCCCCGCCGGTAACGACAGAAATGGGCTGGTTCTTTGTATCACTGGCCATCAGATTGCCTCGTACAGTGCTTCGATGAGGCGGCGGGCCCGCGGGCCATTGTCGCCGCGCGCATGCGCCTTGTTGCAGGCAAAGCCGAACCCGATTTTGGCATCCGGATCGCCAAAGCCGATCGACCCGCCCAGGCCATGATGGCCGAAGGCGCGCGGGTTCGGGCCCATCCACACCGCTTCTTCGGTGTTGAGCAGAATGCCGCGCCCCTGATGGTAGTGGCGCTGCTGCATCTGTTCGTACTGGTTGTGCTGTTCGGTGATCATGGCTTCGAGCGTGTCGCGGCTCATCAGCCGCACACCGTCAAGTTCGCCCCGCGTCACCGCGGCATAGACGCGCGCCACGGTGCGCGCCGTGCCATGGCCGTTGGCGCTGGCGATCTCCGCCGTGCGCCAGCCGTGGGAATTGAGCGTCAGGTCCATCGGACCTTCGGGGTGCTGGGTAAAGCCCTTGGCCAGGATGCTTTCGGGCTCATTGTCCTTGCGATTGAACAGGCCGCTCTGCATTACCGGCATGAGGAAGGCGCAGCGCGCCTTGTCGGCCTCACTCAGGTTGCCGATCTTGTAATCGCCGCCGAGCGGGCCGATCACCCGCTCCTGGATCAGGTCGCGAAAGCGCTTGCCGGTAACACGGCGGGCAATCTCACCCAGCAGGTTGCCCTGGGTGTGAATGTGATAGGCCGCGACCGTGCCGGGCTCCCATAGCGGCGCCTGCCGCTCCAATGCGCCAACGATGACATCGCAATCATAGATCGCGCCGCGATAGAGAGGCTCCAGCACCACCGGCAGGCCGGACGTATGGTCGAGCACATGGCGAACCAGCACGCCCTGCTTGCCGTTCTGCGCGAATTCCGGCCAGTAGTGGGCGACCGGCAGCTCGGGATCGACCAGGCCCTCGTCGATCAGGCCATTGAAGGTGATGCCGGAAATGCCCTTGGCTACCGACATCATGCAGAGGATCGTATCCTCCTGCCATGGCAGCGTCTGCGCCTGGTCACGGAAACCGCCCCAGAGATCGACGACCTTGACGCCATCGACATAGGCGCTGACGGCAGAGCCGACTTCGTCTTCGACAGCAAAGTTTTCCGCGAACGCGTCCGCTACCCCGGCGAAGGCATCTTCGACCCAGCCCTGAAGGTAGTAATCATGGCCACGCGCATTGATTGTCTTGTCGAACTGCATCGTCGGCTGCTCCTCCCACTCCTGAGCAAGCCGTAACTTTTGTCCGACAATATGTCAACACGACGGTCTGATCAATATTTGGGCGCCAGGTCCAGCCGGACAATGTCGGCGAAATCGGGATCGACGCGCGGCCAGCGCTGCAGCACTTCGGGATCGTGCCCGGGGATCAGCAGGTCCTCGCGCCCATCCGCCAGCTCCTCGCAGATGCGGAACCCGTCCAGCATCTCCCCGATATTGGCGACGAGCGGAAAGACGGCGCGGCGGTGGCGATTCTCATTGAAGTGAAAGGCATCCGATGCCAGCACGAGCGGGCCACGCGCCGTAGCCACCTTCACCACCTGCAGGCCTCCGCTATGGCCACCGATGCGGTGCACGGTCACGCCGGGGCACAGCTGCGCCTCGCCGCGATGGAAGGTGACGCGTCCGGCATAGACCAGCTTCACCGTTTCGAGCACGTCGGCAACGTCGAACGGCGCGCGCAGATAGGCGTGGCACATCGGCCGCCCCGTCGCATAGGCCATCTCGTCGTCCTGAAGATGAAATCTGGCCGACGGAAAGGCGGCGAGCGAGCCGGCATGATCATAGTGCAGATGCGTCAGGATCACGTCTGGCACGTCGGCGGCAACGATCCCGATTCGCGCCAGCAGGTCGACCGGATCGTGCAGCAACACACGTCCACGCGTATCGGCCGCCTCCTGGGTAAAGCCGGTATCGACGACGATGGTGCGCCCCTGCCCCTTGATCGCCCAGACGTAGTAGTCGAGCGGCATCGGACCATCGTGCAGGTCCATGCCGGGCAGGAAGTTCTCCCGCCGCGAGCGGTCCGGCGTCGTGGTCGCATAGCGCAGGGCAAAGACTTCATAAGGGGGCATCGGCACTCCTCCGCCAGAATCCGGCTTGAGCTCTCGTCCAGACGTGTTGTATGACAAACTGACTGTATGGAAAAGAGCCGTATTGGACGGCTCCGGCAGCTTTAGCATAGGCCCAAGGAACGCACGAAATGTCGAACAAGGTAACGGTGGGGTTTGTCGGCCTCGGCGCCATGGGCGCACCCATGGCAGCCTGCATCGCCAAGGCAGGCTATCCCCTGATCGTGCTGGATGCCGACGCGTCGCGCACCCGGTCGGTGGCCGCCGAATGCGGCGCAACGCCCGCCGTTTCAGCCAGGGCGCTGGCGGAGGCCGCCGATATTGTGGTCACCATGCTGCCCAGCAGCGCCGTGGTAGAGGCCGTGATGAATGGCGAAAATGGACTTGCCGCCGGCTTGCGCAAGGGGGCGATCGTGCTCGAAATGTCATCCGGCGTACCGGCCCAGACCCAGGCCCTCGCGGCCCGGCTGGCCACACAGGACGTGACGCTGCTCGACGCGCCGGTCTCGGGCGGCGTGTCCCGCGCCAAAACCGGCGAGCTGGCCATCATGCTGGGCGGCGAAGGCGGTGCTGGCGATGCCGAGTCCGTGCTCAAGACCATGGGCTCGTCGGTCACCCGCACCGGCCCGGTGGGCAGCGCCCATGCCATGAAGGCGCTCAACAACCTGGTCAGTGCCGGCGGCTTCCTGATCGGCGTCGAAGCGCTGTTGATCGGCAGCCGTTTCGGGCTGGACCCGGCCTTGATGGTCGATGTGCTCAACGTTTCCACCGGCATGAACAATTCGACGCAGAAGAAGTTCAAGCAGTTCGTGCTGTCGCGCCAGTTCAATGCCGGATTCGGCCTCGACCTGATGGTCAAGGATCTCGGCATTGCCCTCGACGTCGCCGAAAGCACCGAGACGGCGGCGCCATTTGCCGAATTGTGCCGCGCGCTATGGAGCGACGCGCAGAAAGAGCTCGGACCAGGCCAGGATCACACCGCCGTCGCGCGCTATTCCGAGCTGCTGGCAGGCAGCGAGCTGCACAGCAAATCCTGACCCACGACGAGACCGCATCATGACCCAGGACATGCCGGCAAAACTGCCGCTGCAGGATCCATCGCTGCTCGAAACCCGCGCCCTGGTGAACGGGGCATGGCTGACCGCGCAATCCAGCATCGCCGTGACCAACCCGGCCACCGGCGCGATGCTTGCCGAGGTAGCCGACATGCCAGCCGAACAGTGGGAAGCCGCCATCGACGCGGCCCATGCTGCCAAGGCCGACTGGGCTGCCCGGACGGGCAAGGAGCGCGCCGCGATCCTGCGGCGGCTCTATGACTTGATGGTCGAGAATGCCGACGATCTGGCGATGATCCTCACCGCCGAGATGGGCAAGCCGCTGGCCGAAGCGCGCGCCGAGATTCTGTATGGCGCGGCCTATGTCGAATGGTTCGGCGAAGAAGCCAAGCGCATCTATGGCGATGTCATTCCCGGCCATCAGCGCGACAAGCGCATCGTGGTGATCAAACAGCCGGTGGGCGTCGTCGCCGCGATCACGCCGTGGAATTTCCCCAATGCCATGCTGGCACGCAAGCTGGCGCCGGCCCTGGCTGTCGGCTGCACCATGGTCGTGCGGCCCTCGGAATTGACGCCGCTTTCGGCTTTGGCTTTGGCGGTCCTTGCCGAGCGCGCCGGCGTGCCGGCCGGCGTATTGAACGTCGTGCCCAACCGCCGCGCCTCCGATTTCGGCAAGTTGGTCTGCACGCATGCCAAAGTCGCCAAGGTCACCTTTACCGGCTCGACCCGCGTCGGCTCGATCCTGCTCGCGCAGGGCGCCGGGACCATCAAACGCTTCTCGCTGGAGCTGGGCGGCAACGCCCCGTTCCTGGTGTTTGATGATGCCGATCTCGACGCCGCTGCCCAAGGCGCGCTGCTGGCCAAATTCCGCAACAACGGCCAGACCTGCGTCTGCGCCAACCGCTTCTACGTGCAACGCAGTGTCTACGGTGCCTTTGTGGACAAACTGGCCTCGCGGATGGCGGCATTGCGGGTTGGCGACGGGCTTGAGCCACAAACCAGCATCGGGCCGCTGATCGAGGAATCTGCGGTATTGAAGGTCGAGGCGCACATCGCCGACGCCCTATCCAAGGGCGCACAGCTGCGGCTGGGTGGCGGACGCGACAGCCGGGGCGGAACCTTCTTCCAGCCGACCCTGCTGACCGGGGTCGACCAGACCATGCTGGTTGCGCATGAAGAAACCTTCGGCCCCCTCGCCGCCGTCATTGCCTTCGATAGCGAGGCGGACGCCATCGCCATGGCCAATGACAGCCCGTTCGGGCTGGCCGGCTACTTCTTCTCGCGGGACCTTTCCCGCGTCTGGCGCGTGGCCGAGGCGATGGAAACCGGCATTGTCGGCGTCAACACCGGCCTCATCTCCACCGAGGTGGCGCCCTTTGGCGGGGTCAAGCAATCCGGCATGGGACGCGAAGGCTCGCACTATGGCTGCGACGATTACCTGGAGATCAAGAACATCGTCATGGGCGTCGTCTGACGCGTGTCGGAGGCGGGCGCCACAGACGTTGGTATTTGTCGCTTTCGCGCCGGCCGTCAGGGCCGGGTCGCATGCTGCCGCGTCCGGTCGTCCAGGCGACGGAGCTTTAGTTCCTAAAGCTCCGCTTCTGCCATAATCGTTCTGCCCTTGGCCGCCTTGGTCAAAGGAGGCTGCCAAGATGGGAAATCAACCCGTTGCCGGGGCGCGCACGCAAGGCCCTTGCCTTCTGAAAGCGCGTCAGCTGCGTGGAATGCGGAAAGCCAGATACTCACTCATCTGCGCGAGCGCTATGTCGCGACTGAGGCCTTGCCGCTGCAGTCCCGCGCGTAGCCACAGGCCATCGATTAGGCTCGTGATCGCCAAAGCAACCGCTTCGCACTCATGTCGCGGAAGCAGGTGAACAAGTGCAGACATCAAGTTGGAGCGCATCCGGGCGTGGATCACGGTCTGAATGCGAGCCAGTTGCGGCTCCCGCGGCACTTCGGCACACAGCGACAGCCATGCCTGGCAAATCGAGGGCTGGAAGAACCGCTCTTCAAAATTGCCCTCGATGACCGCTTCAAGACGCCCATAAGGTGTCGTCGCCAGTTTCAGACGGGCGCTGACGGCTTCACTCAGCGCAAGGTTCGCCTCACGCATGGCCTGCTCGAACAGCTCCTGCTTGTTGCGGAAGTAATGCAGCACGATGCCCTTGGAGGCGCCGGCGTGAGCCGCAACTTTTTCCAGAGTCGCTCCGGCCATGCCTTCGCGCTGCAACACCGCGAAGGCCGCCTGCCGCAGTTCCTTGCGGCGTATTGCGCTAATTTTCGTGAGTTTCATATCCGCCCCGTTCGTGCCGCGCCACCATTGACAATTCTCGCCAGCAGATCAATTGTTGACCTGCGGGTCAATTTTATGACCAACGGGGCAAAAACAGGAGTCGTGCCATGAAGCCGTATTTGAAAGCTGGTTTGCTTTCCATGCTTGTGAGTGCAGGTGCGATGCCGGCTTTCGCCGCGGATGCGGAAAGCTGCAAGGCAGTCCGCCTGGCTGAGCCTGGCTGGAACGATCTTGCTTTCACCACCGGCATCGGTGTGACGCTGCTGAAGGCCCTCGGCTACGAACCGGAAAGCTCTCTGCTGGGCATCGAAGTGATCTATATGGGCCTCAAGAACAAGGATCTGGACGTCTTCCTGGGCTATTGGGACCCTGCCATGATCACCTATTACGCGCCCTACAAGGCGGATGGTTCAGTCCAGACCGTGGTGACCAATCTGGAGGGCGCGAAGTACACTTTCGCTGTGCCCACCTACGTGTGGGAAGCGGGCGTCCGGGATTTCGCCGATCTGCAGAAATTCCCCGATCAGTTCGAAAAGAAGCTCTATGGCATCGAAGCTGGCTCGAACCAGCTGATGATCGACGCGACCAACGACCCGGCGCTTGGCCTCGCCGGATGGGAGGTGGTGGAATCGAGCGAGCAGGGCATGCTGGCCGAAGTGCAGCGCCGCTCGGACGCCAAGGACTTCATCGTCTTTCAGGGCTGGGCCCCGCATCCGATGAATACCACGCTCGATATCCGCTACCTGACGGGCGGCGACAAATTCTATGGCCCGGACTTCGGCGCGGCGACGGTTTCGACGCAGGTGCGCGCAGGCTATCTCGAGGAATGCCCTAACGTCGGTCGACTGCTCGCCAATCTCACCTTTGACGTCGATTTCGAGAACAAGGGCATGGGCTACCTGATGGCGGATGGTCTTTCGCCGGAGGAAGCGGCATTGAAGGCGCTAGCCGGCGAACCCGAGCGGCTCGATGCCTGGCTGGACGGCGTCACCAGTTTTGATGGTGGTTCGGGGATCGATGCCGTGAAGGCCAAACTGTTCCCGTGAGGCCGGTCGATCAGCAAAGCTGGGCAGCCGGGAAACGCTTTCTGGTTCTTGGCGACGGCCGGCAGATCGCCTTTGTCGACAGCGGTGGAGCGGGGCCGGTACTGTTGCTGCTGCATGGCTATTCCGACTCCAGCCGCAGTTTTTCCCTGCTGCAGCCATGGCTTTCGACCTATCGCCTGGTCATGCCGGATTTGCCTGGGCATGGCGCCTCCTTGGCGGGCGAGGATATGACCGTAGCAGGCATCGCCGACGACGTGGCCGAATTACTCCCCGCCCTCGGCATCGATCGTTGCATTGTCATAGGGCATTCAATGGGAGCCATGGTCGGCATGGCACTTTCGGCTTTGCTGCCGGAGACAATCGGCGCGCTTGTACTGATCTCGGGAACACTAAGACCGGCCTTTCCGGCGAACGGTCCCGTGACGACAGCCATTTTGGGATTGAGCGATCCGATCAATCCGGCTGACCCCTTCTTTGCCTATTGGTATGCCGGCCCCCAGCCCTTGGAGCAGACGTTTCTTGTGGAGGTGAACCGCGAAGCGGCCGCCATGCCGGCGGCGATCTGGAAAACCATCCTCGCCGAGTTGTCGCGGCTCGACCTGACTGCGACGGCAAACCGGATTGCCGTGCCAGTGCTGTGTCTTGCTGGCGAGGACGACATGCTGTTCGATTCAGGACACCGTCTTGCCCTCGCCCAGGCACTACCGAAGTCGCAGTCCATTGTGATCAGCGGCTCCGGTCACAATCCACATTGGGAATACCCATCACAGGTCGCGCAGCACGCGACTGCGTTTGCCCGGGGTATTTACGGGACGCGAGTGGAGCCGCCTGACCGCCATCCGTGCGTGTAACCGGACACCTTGAGGGCCACCCGACCACTAGCCTCCGTTGGAACACCATTCGATCATATCGAGCATGGCACGGATCGCCGTTGCATAACCGTTCGCGCCAAGCCCCGCCATGACGGCATCTGCCCGCATCGACACGTAGGAGCGGTGGTAGATTGGCTCGCGCTTGTGGATGTTGGAGATGTGGAACTCGATGACTGGTCCCTCGAACATCTTGAGGGCATCGAGCAGCGCCAGCGAGGTGAAGGTGAAGGCGGCGGGATTGATGATGATGCCCGCCCCCTCCTCGATCGCCTCGTGGACCCAGTTGATCAGGGCTTCTTCGCTGTTGGTCTGGTGGAAAACGACTGTGCGGTCGCCGGCGGCGGCGCGGCAGAGCTGTTCGATCTCGGCCAGGGTGGTCGTGCCGTAGATAGCCGGCTCGCGCTTGCCGAGCCGGTTGAGGTTGGGGCCGTTGAGCACATAGATCGGCTTCATACCGCCGTGCCCTGGTAGCCGAAGACGCGCGGCAGCCAGAGAATGGTCTCGGGGAACAGCGTCATGAACAGCAGGGCCGCGATCATCACCGCAAGGAATGGCAGCACCTCGCGGACAATGTCCCACAGCGAAATGCCGGTGATGTTCTGCATCACATAGAGCAGCAGGCCATAGGGCGGCGAGACGAGGCCGAGCATGATGTTCATCACCGCGATCAGGCCGAAATAGACCAGGTCGATATCAAGCGCTACCGCGGTCGGGACCAGTGCCGGCAGCACGATGAGGATGATGGTCGTGCCTTCCAGCACGCAGCCGAGCAGCAGCAGCAGCACGTTGACCATCAGCATGAAGACCATGGGATGAAGGTCCATACCGGCGAGGAAAACCGAGATGGTGTGCGGGATGTTCTCGACGGTGACGACATAGTTGAACACCAGCGCGCCGGCGATCAGCATGCCGATCGACGCCGTGGTCTTGGCGCTCGACAGGAGCGATTGGTAGAGGCTGCGCAGGGTCACACTGCGATAGATGATGGCCGAGGCCAACAGGGCATAGGCTGCCGCAAGCGCCGCCGCTTCCGTCGGGGTCGTGACGCCCGAATAGAGGCAACCGAGCAGCACGACGGGCATGAGCAGCGCCGGGAAGGCCTCGAGGGTCACTTTGGGGATTTCCCGCAGCGGCACGCCCTCGTCGACCGGGAAGTTCCGGCGCTTGGCCATGACGGCGATCAGCGCCATCTGCACGCCACCGATGATCAGCCCGGGGATGATGCCGGCGATCAGCAGGTAGCCAACCGAGGTGTCCGACAGCAGCGCATAGAGCACCAGCGGGATCGAGGGCGGGATGATCGGGCCGAGCACTGCCGACACCGCTGTCAGCGCAGCGGCAAAGGCGGGCGGGTACTTGCCGTCCTTGGTCATCATGGTCTGCATCATCTTGCCGCTACCGGCGGCATCGGCCAGAGCCGAGCCGGACATGGACGAAAAGATGATGGACTGGACGACATTGACCTGCGCCAGGCCGCCGGGAAAACGGCCAACAATGGCATTGCAGAAGCGCAGCAGGCGATCGGTCATGCTGCCGGTATTCATGATCTCAGCCGAGAAGATGAAGAGCGGAATGGCGAGCAGCAGATAGCTCACATACATGCCATTGAGCATCTGCTCGGCCGCCGTGCCCATGTCGAGGCCGGCAAGCAGCAGATAGAGAATGGATCCAGAGATCAGGACATGCCCCATGGGCAGCCCGAGGATGCTGGCGATGATCATGACGATGATCGCGACGGCAAAGGGGTCGATGAAGCTCATATGCCTGAACTTGCCTTGGTGGGATCGAAGGTGGCCGGCGGCTTGCCCCGCAGCGCATTGGCGACGATCCAGATGTAGCGGAACACGACGGCCACGGCGAAGATCGGATAGATCGCGTAGAGCACGTCGAAGCGAAGGTTCAGATAGGCGGTCTGCTCGACTTTCATGAACAGCACGTAGTCGACGACCGCCGGCAGCGAATAGAGATAGACCACGATAACGAAGGCGCCGGTGATGATGGCAACCGCCTGGCGCAGCCGATGTCCGAGCGCGTCATAGAGAAGGTCGAACCTGATCATTTCGCGTTCGGTGACGACGAAGGCGGCGCCCCAGGGCACCAGCCAGACCCACATCATCAGCGACAGCTCGAACGCCCAGCCAGAGGGGAGACCCAGGGCATAGCGGCAGACGATCTGGATGAGGAAGGCGAGGAACATCACGCCAAGCATGGCGGCGATGACGTTCTCGGCGCGGCGGTAGAGCCAGTCGCCGATTGTGTAAAGCGACGCAGGTAGCATCGGCATCCCCCTGCGGGCCTCGACCCGCATCGATGGTTGTCTGGTGGCGGCGCCGGGCAGAGGATCCCGGCGCCGCCTCGGGAGGAACCTAGAGCGCGTTGATCGCCTCGACCACGCCTTCCGGCCAGTCCTTGGCCAGTTCGGAGTCGAGATAGACCTGCTGGGCGTGGGCGCGGAAGGCGGCAATGTCGGGTTCATAGACCTTGAGGCCCACGCTGCGGAAGCGGTCGGCGAGCTCGGCTTCACGCTTGAGGTGTTCGGCCTGGCTGAAGTCGATCGCTGCGGTCGCCGCGGCCTCGACCTTGGCCTGCTGTTCGGGCGTCATGGCGTTCCAGGCATCGCCGGAGACCACCAGCAGGTCGAAGCCGACCAGGTGCGAGGTCAGCACGAGCTGGTCCATCACTTCATAGAACTTCATGTTCTCGACATTGGGGAGCGGGTTGTCCTGGCCATCGATGGCGCCGGTCTGGAGGCCCGTATAGACCTCGGCATAGGCCATCGGCGTGGGATTGGCACCCAGCGATGTGCCCAGGAACTGCCAGGCATCACCACCGGGCATGCGCAGCTTGATGCCGGCCATGTCGGCGGGCGTCTTGATTTCCTTGTCGATGCGCAGGCCTACCTGGCGTGTACCGAAATAGGTCGGGCCCAGGATGTGGATGCCGAGCTGGTCGGCTGCCATCTGCTTGAACTGGGCGCCGATCTCGCTGTCAAAGAAGGTGCGCAGATGCGCTGCGTCGCGGAACAGATAGGCCGAGGTCAGCACCGACCAGGCCGGGATCTGGTTGGAGATATCCTGCGGGGCGATATTGCCCATTTCGAGGTTCCCGCGCTGCAGCGCCACCAGTTCGGTACCCTGCTTGAACAGCGTGCCGCCGAAGTAGGGCTCGAAGGTGAAGTCCTCCGCGATCTGGGAAGAGAACAGGTTCACCATCTCGGCTCGAATGTCCTGATCCGAGAATACCGCCGAAAAGCGCAGCACGGGCTTGTCCTGCGCCAAAGCCGACACAGAAGCCGCGAGCAGCAAGCCACCCACCAGCACAGCGCGACGCGTCAATGCAAAAGTCATCGTCATCCTCCCAAATGTCGCCCGCCCTTGCAGGCCTGTCCTCGTCGGACGACGCGGCTAGACACCGTCGTTTTCGTCCTTGCGACACAATGTACGAAATAGTTCGTTCAAGTCAATGGGGCATCGCAAGATCGGTTTGGCAGGTTGGTAAAGTGCCCGCGGCATCCCGAATATGAGACCTCCGGGCGCGTCCTGTCGAGCCGAGTGTGGTGGGGGTGGACGCCCGGGCGCTGTCGTTCGAGGCTCGCAACGCACACGCGCCGTGTGGCCGGCTGCAAACGCGGATAGCAACAGCCCCAATGGCCAGCCGCGCCCCGAGCGTCTCAGGCCATGAGGGCGTGCTGCCGGGCCACGAACTAACCGATGGCGGCCCGGAACGTCTCGGTCATCGCTGCCACGTCGGGCTTGATGCCGGTGAACAATTCAAACGCGCGCACCGCCTGGTAGACCGCCATGCCGCCGCCAGGCAGCACGCGGCAGCCCAAGGCGCGGGCGTGGCCGACCAAAGCCGTTTCGAGGGGAAAATACACCACATCGGCCACCCAGTGCCGCTGCGCGAGCAGCTTGCTGTCCAGCGGCAGACCGGGATGCTTGGCCATGCCCACCGGGGTGGCATTGACGATGCCGTCGGCGAGTCCGGCGGCGGTCGCCAGATCGTCCGCAACACCGATTTCAGCATCGAATAGCCCGCGCAGCCGATCGGCCAATGCCTGGGCTCGCTCCGGCTCGGTATCGAAGATATCGAGGCGGCCAACGCCCTCCTGCAGCAGCGCCTGCGACACGGCGGCGCCAGCGCCGCCCGAGCCCAGTTGCAGCACCCTGCCCCTGGTAACGCCGACCAGCCCTTCGCGGAAGCTGCGCGCAAAGCCCCAGCAATCGGTGTTGTGGCCCATGGTGCCGGTGTCGCCGAATACCACGGTGTTGACCGCGCCGATGGCCGCCGCGTCAGGCCCTATCGCGTCAAGCAGGGGCAATATCGCCTGCTTGAACGGATAGGTGACATTCAGTCCGGCAAAGCCAAGCAGGCGCGCTTCATCCAGGACGGCCCCGAGGCTCTCGTCGCCGAGCCCGAGCCGATCGAAGTCGATCAGGTGATAGCGATAGTCCAGGCCCAGCCGCAGACCCTCATGCTCATGCATCAGCGGCGACAGCGAGGCGCCGATGCCGCGGCCGACCAGTCCGATAGTGACGCTGCCGGCGGACGGCGGAACGCCATCGAGCACCTGCATGCGAAGGGTTTGCCCCGGCTGACGGCTGGCGATCTGCAATACCCGGTCTCCCCTCCAGCGCCATCAACCGCGGAAACCGCGCGTGGCCTTGTCTTTCCCCCGCCGCACCCGATAAATGCTGCAAGGCGATTTGCGGCAAAATGTACGAACTGGTTAGTTTAGTCAATTGCCGAAGGGAAGACGACGGTATGGGCGGTCCAGTTTCGACATCGAAGGCAAAGCCGACGCGGACGCAGGATCCCGAAGGGACCCGGCAGAACATCATTGAGGTAGCGGCACAGGAATTCGCCCTCAATGGTCTGGCCGGCGCCCGCATCGACGAAATTGCCGCCAAGACGCGCTCGAGCAAGCGCATGATCTACTACTATTTCGGCGACAAGGAGGGGCTCTATGTCAGCGCCCTCGAAAACGCCTACGCACAGGTTCGCGCGGGTGAAGCCAAGCTCGATGTCGAAGGCATGGCGCCAATCGATGCGCTGCGCCGGCTGGTGGAATTCACCTTCGACCACCACCACCGGCATGAAGAATTCATCCGCATGGTGATGATCGAAAACATCCACCACGCCCAATATCTCGAGCGCTCCGGCGTGATCCGCGATCTCAATGTCACCGCCATCGGGCAGATCGAGGCGATCTACGCCAAGGGGCAAGCCGAAGGCCTGTTCCGCGCCGGTCTCGATCCACTTGAGGTGCATTGGCAGATCAGCGCGCTGTGCTTCTTCAACGTCTCCAACCGGGCCACATTTTCGAAAATCTTCGGCAGGGATTTCGGCAGTGCGACGGCCCAGGAATCGCTGCGCAAGCAGACGGTAGACATGGTGCTGCGCTTTGTCGTGCGGGACGACAAGCTGGGCGGGGTCTGAGGGCCGCAGGCGAGAGTGCCCGAGCACCTGACACATTGGGGTGCCATGCCACTGGCATGCAGGTTGTCAAACCGAAGGCCGCCCCTGGGACCTCATGGTGAGCTTGTCGAACCACGAGGTCGGGCGAGTGGAGGAGTGCCACGACCTCGTCCTTCGACAGGCTCAGGATGAGGTCTACTGGCGCGGCGGCAGCCAAGCCCTGTGTTTGCCTCGCTGCCTCCCTCTTCCCTTGCCTCTTTCCTGCCTTCCCTCCTCCCCTCCTCCCCTCCATCCTGCATCCTCCTTCCCTCCCTCGCACCGCCACCCACTACGCTCCTTGCAAATGTACTAACTAGTTCGTACTCTTCGTTGGCCATGCCGGGAGGACGGATGCATGCTCACTTCAATCGCCACCGTTTCGATCAGCGGGGACCTGCGAGAAAAACTCGAAGCCATTGCCGCCGCCGGGTTCGATGGGGTCGAGATCTTCGAGAATGACTTCCTGGCCTATGACCGCTCTCCGCGTGAGGTGGGCCAGATGGTGGCCGATCTGGGCCTCACGATCACCCTCTTCCAGCCCTTCCGCGACTTCGAGGGTCTGCCCGAGCCGCAGCGCCGCCAGGCATTCGAGCGGGCCGAGCGCAAGTTCGAGCTGATGGGCGAATTGGGCACCGATCTCATGCTGATCTGCTCCAGCGTATCGCCACTCGCTTTGGGTGGCACCGACAGGGCGGCTGCCGACCTGCGCGAGTTGGGCGATCGGGCGGCCCGGCACAAGGTCCGCGTCGGCTATGAAGCCCTCGCTTGGGGCCGCCACGTCAACGACCACCGCGACGCCTGGGAGATCGTGCGGCGCGCCGACCATGCCAATATCGGGATTATCCTCGACAGCTTCCACACCCTGTCACGCGGCATTGATCCCAATTCAATCCGCGCCATTCCCGGCGACAAGATCTTCATCGTGCAACTGGCCGACGCGCCCCGTATCGACATGGACCTGCTCTATTGGAGCCGCCATTTCCGCAACATGCCCGGCGAGGGCGATCTCCCGGTCACCGACTTCATGCGGGCCGTGGCCGCGACGGGCTACAAGGGTCCGATTTCCCTCGAAATCTTCAACGACCAGTTCCGCTCCGGCTCGCCGCGCACCATCGCCGCCGATGGCCATCGCTCACTGGTCTACCTGATGGACCAGGTGCGCAATGCCGAGCCCGACATTGCCATCGACGTGCCTCATCTGCCGCCGCGCGTCGATGTGCATGGCATCGCCTTTGTCGAGTTCGCCGCCGACGAAACCGAAGCGCAGGCGCTGGCCACTCATTTGCGGCAGTTGGGATTTCGGCTGACCGGACGGCATCGCAGCAAGGCAGTGGAGCGCTTTGCCCAGGGCGACATCAACATCGTCATCAATACCGAGCGCGACGGGCTGGCCCATTCGGCCTATCTGACGCATGGCACTTCGGCCTATGCCCTGGGCCTGATGGTGGACGATGCCGCCGCGACAGTGGAGCGCGCCGGGGCGCTGGGCGCCCAGTTGTTCAGCCAGCGGGTCGGACCCGATCAATTGAGCATCCCGGCGATTCGCGGCGTCGGCGGCGGGGTGATCTATTTCCTCGACGAGGCCAGTCCGCTGGGGCGGGTCTGGGACATTGAGTTCGACGCCGTGGACGATCCCACGCCGAGCAAAAGCGCTGGGCTGCGGCATGTCGACCATGTCGCCCAAACCATGAACTACGAGGAAATGCTCACCTGGATCCTGTTCTACCGGTCCATTTTCGTCACCGAGAAAAGCCCGATGGTCGATGTGGTCGATCCCTCGGGGCTCATCCGCAGCCAGGTGATCGAGAACGCGTCAGGCTCCCTGCGGCTCACGCTCAATGGTGCCGAGAGCCACCGTACCCTGGCCGGCCGCTTCATCGCCGAGACCTTCGGCTCCAGCATTCAGCATCTGGCCTTCGCCACCGACGACATCTTCGCCACTGCGGCGGCGTTGGCGGAAAACGGCATGCGCACTCTGGAAATCTCGCCGAACTATTACGAGGATCTGGGGGCCCGACTCGGCATCGAACCAGCAATGCTGAAAACCCTCCGTGCCTCTAACATCCTCTTTGACCGCGACGCCGAGGGCGAGTTCTTCCAGCTCTACTCCACCAATGTCGGCGAGGGCTTTTTCTTCGAAATCGTCCAACGCCACGGAAACTACAGTGGCTACGGCGCCATAAACGCCCCCTTCCGCATCGCCGCACAGAAGCGGGAACTGCGCCCGGTCACGGTTTCAAACGGATGATGATCCGATCTCCTGGAGGACGGTGAGACCTGGTCAACCGGTACTGCACGCCTGTTCTCCGCATAAGGGCGACTTCAGCGGCCAATCCACAATTGGCGATTTGCGTCGGCACGCCAATGGCCGAAAGCGGACATTCGCTACGGCACCCGAAGGAACCGTCGCTAGGCCTATGGCGAAAACGTCGGTGGGTGTCGCGGCGGATCGAGGCTGCGGATTGCCCTTTTCTTGCGGGCATCACCAAACGGGTGTTGACACTGTGTCATCAGACCACCATAAACCGCCCCGACGAGACGCCCAGCGCTTCGTTTTTCCTACCCAAGCGACGTTGTTGTGGAGGGGTGGGAGAGTGGTTAAATCCATCAGACTGTAAATCTGACCGCTTAGCGTACACTGGTTCGAATCCAGTCCCCTCCACCATCGCCGCCCGCCAGAGCCGCAAGGCCAGCGCCCGGGTCCCTTACCCAAACACTACTGGACAGCCTGCACCACCTCGATGGCCGCCTTGGCACGCCCCGAGCATGGACATCGGTGCGGATTTGCCGGTGTCGTGGATCGGCGCAGGATGGGCGAGGAGGCGCAGCTCACATCGCAGGAAGCCTTGCGGCTGTCGGCCCGGTCGGCTGGTCTGGGCGTCGCCGGAACGAAGTTGAGCGGCGTCCGTTGCGAGTGTGCACTCACCATCCGGCCCACATACATGTTTCGTCCTGATGCCCTAGGCGCTATCCCTCACGATGGCGGCACCCGCTTCACGCTCTGGGCCCTGGGGCGCCGTTCGGCTGCGGTCGAGATCGAGGCCCTCGGCACGTTCGAGCTGACAGCGTTGGGCGACGGCTATTTCGGCGCGGATGTCCCCGATGCCAGGCCCGGTGCCCGTTACTGGTTCCGCATCGATGGCGGGCCGCGCCTGCCAGACCTTGCCTCGCGCTGCCAGCCTGAGGGGAATGACGGCCCGTCGGTGGTGATGGCGAGCGATTTTAGTTGGACCGACCGGGCGTGGCCGGGCATCACCCGGCAGGGCCAGGTGCTCTATGAGCTGCATGTCGGCACCTTTACCCAGGATGGTACCTGGCGGGCGGCAGTGACCAGGCTGGATCATCTCGCAGAGCTGGGCATAACGGTGATCCACGTCATGCCCATTGGCACCTTCAAGGGCCGTTTTGGCTGGGGCTATGACACCACCCTGCCCTATGCGCCCTTTGCGCCCTATGGCGCGCCCGACGATGTCAGGGCCTTCATCGATGCCGCCCATGCGCGCGGTATCGGGGTGATAATCGACGTGGTCTATAACCATGTCGGCCTGGGCGATCACTATCGCGCCTATAGCGAGCACTATTTCACCGACCGCTACGAGAACGAATGGGGCGCCAGCTTCAACTATGACGGCGAAGGCGCATTCGGTGTTCGCGACTTCATCATCGGCAATGCGATGTACTGGATCCGCGATTTCCACTTCGACGGCCTGCGGATCGACGCCGTGCAGGCCATGTTTGACGCCAGCGAGGAACACATCGTCGGCGAGCTGACCCGTGCGGTCCGCGATGCCGCCGAGCCGCGCCAGGTCTATGTGCTGGTCGAGAACCAGCCGCAGCAGCATCAGATGATCGACCCGCCCGAGCGCGGCGGTTACGGCGTCGATGCCATGGTCAGCGATGATTTCCAGCACGCGGTCCGCGTGGCCGTCACCGGGCACAATGACTTCTATTACCGCGACTATCAGGGTTCGCCTCAGGAGCTCGTGTCTGCACTGAAATACGGCTTCCTCTATCAGGGTCAGCGCTCCGATATGCGCGACAAGGCCTATGGCACCTATAACCTGGCGACCCCGTCCGAGCACTTCGTGCATTTTCTCGAGAACCACGACCAAGTGGCTAATTCCGCCCGCGGTTTCCGGCTGGCCACCCTGGCCTCGCCGGCCCGAGTGCGAGCCGTAACCAGCCTGTTACTGCTTGGACCGCAAACGCCATGCCTGTTCCAGGGCCAGGAATTCGGCGCAACCAACCCCTTTCTCTACTTCCTCGGGCTGGAAGGCGACGAGGCCAAGTCTGGCGCCGAAGGACGCCGGAAATCGGTGAGCAATTTCCCCAGCGTCGCCGATCCCGTGATGCAGGAGCGGCTGCCGTTTCCCGCTGATCCGAAAACCTTTCACTCCAGCAAGCTCGATTGGGCCGAAGCCGAGCGAAACGCCGGCATTCTCGCCCTCCATCGCGACCTGCTGGCCATGCGTCGCACGGATCCCGCATTTTCACAGGGCAACGACCGCCGCATCGACGGCGCGGTGATCGGCGATGCTGCCTTGCTCATCCGCTATTCCACGCCCGATCCGGCCGGACACCGCCTGCTATTACTCAACCTTGGGCGCGACCTGCAGTTCGGCGTGGCCGCAGAACCCCTGTTCGCACCGCCCGCGGGGCACCACTGGACGGTCGGCTGGTCGAGCGAGCATCCGGACTATGACGGCGCCGGTCGGCGGCCGATCGATCCGGCGCAATTCTGGATACTACCCAGCGACTGCGCCCTCGTCTTCCGCCCGGAGGCGCCGGCATGACGCCGCCTCGCGCCACCTATCGCCTGCAGCTGAACAGGGCCTTCACCTTTGCCGATGCGCTGGCCCTGGTGCCCTATCTCGACAGCCTCGGCATCAGCCACGTCTACCTGTCGCCCATCCTGCGGGCGCGGCCCGGCAGCACGCATGGCTATGACACCGTGGATCACACCAGCATCAACCCCGAACTCGGCACCGAGGCCGACTTCCGCGCACTGGTGGCAGCTTTGCGGCAGCGCGACATGGGCGTGATCCTCGATTTCGTGCCCAACCACATGGGCGTGGGCGGGGCCGACAATGCGCTTTGGCTCGATGTTCTCAAGCACGGCGCCGGCAGCCAATATGCCGAGTGGTTCGATATCGACTGGCATTCACCGCGGCCAGGAATGGGTGGCAAGCTGCTGGTGCCATTCCTTGGCGCCAGCTATGCGCAGTCCCTCGATGCCGGCCACCTGCGGCTCAGAGCCGATGATGACGGCTTTGCCGTTTGGGCGCATGACGGCGACAAGCTGCCGATCCGTCCCGAAGACGAGCGGGCTCTGCTCGAACGCTATGGTGGCGCCGAAGCGGCGGTGGCGGCGCTCAACGGGGAACCAGGCCATCCCGGCAGTTGGGCCGCGCTCGACAGCCTGATCGCCTCCCAGCACTGGCGGCTTGCCCATTTCGCGGTCGCCGCCGACGAGATCAACTACCGCCGGTTCTTCATCAACAGCGACCTGGCGGGCATCAGGATCGACCGCCCGGACGTTTTCGACCACGCCCACAGGCTGATCTTCTCGCTCATCGCCGACGGCCTGGTCGATGGCCTGCGCATCGACCACATCGACGGCCTCCTCGACCCCAAAGGCTATCTGGAAAGGCTGCGTGCACACGCGCCACGGCCGATCTATCTGGTGGTCGAGAAAATCCTCGCGCCGCATGAGCCGCTCCGTGCCGACTGGCCGGTCGACGGCACCACCGGCTATGAGATCGGCGCACAATTGACCCGCCTCCTCACCCGGGCAGAGTCCGAAGCCGAGGTCACGGCCACGTACCGAAACGTTGTCGGAGACACCACCGAGCCCGCAGCCGAAGGCTATCGCTGCAAGCTGCGCGTGATGGACAACGAACTGGCGGCAGAGCTGGCGGCGCTGGCGCGCCTCTTCGCTTCCGTTGCCTGGTCGACTGCCGCCACGGGCGACCTGACCGAGCCTGGCCTGCGGCGCGCGCTGCGCGAAACCATCGCGCACCTGGCGGTCTATCGGACCTACATTGATGATCAGGGCCCGTCAGCGCGCGACCAGCGTGAGATCTGCCGGGCGGTGGCATATGCCCGGCGCAGCCAGCCTCAGATTCAGCCCATGGTCTTCGATTTCGTCGAGGCTCTGCTCTGCTGGACTCTGGCCGCGGACTACGACCCCAGAGCCGTCGCCATGGCCGTGGGCCGCTTCCAGCAGTTCACCGGTCCGGTCATGGCCAAGGGCCTCGAAGACACCGCCCTCTATCGCCATAACCGCCTGGTCGCCCTCAACGAGGTCGGGGCCCATCCCGACCGCTTCTCGGTCTCGATCGCCGCCTTTCATGACAGTAACCGCCGGCGGCTGCTTTCCCACCCTCACTGCATGGTCGCCACCTCCACCCACGATACCAAGCGCGGGGAGGACACGAGGGCCCTGATCGGTGCCATTGCCGACGCCCCCGAGGCGTGGGACGCGGCGGTCCAGCAGTGGCGGTCCACCCTCGCCCCATCAACCGACCCCATCCATCCCAACGACCTCTACCTACTGTTTCAACTCCTGCTTGGCGGCTGGCCAATTGCCGCCGAGGCCGACAACTTGGCCGACCGCCTCAAGGGGGCCATGATCAAGTCCCTGCGCGAAGCCCGCGAGCGCAGCGACTGGGGTGTCAACGCCACCGACTATGAGCGCGCGCTCACCCAGTTCATTGATCATCTGCTGGCCGATACCGATGTCCTGGCGCAGTTTCATTCCACCCGCCTCAGGCTGCAGGCCATCGGCCGCCGCAAGAGCCTGATCCAGGCAGTGCTGAAACTGACCATTCCGGGCGTCTCCGATATCTACCGGGGCGCCGAGGATTGGGAACAGAGCTTCGTTGATCCCGACAATCGGCGCCCCCTGGACTTCGCGGCACTGGCCGGAAGACTCGCCGCGTCCATCCCCGGGCGGGATGACAAGCTGATCCTGACCCAGGCGCTGCTTGGTCTCCGCCGCCGCCTGCCGCGTCTTTTCGCCGAGGGCAGTTACGAGCCGCTGGATTGCGGCCCGCATACATTGGGGTTCCGCCGGCGCTGCGGCAGCGATGAGATGCTGGTGCTGGCAGATCTGTCGCCCGGACACGCAGCCGGAATTGCCGCTCAGAACATTGAATTACCTACACTATTTGGCGGCGCCTCTGGCCCCGTTTGGCTACTGGCGACATCCATCTGACCCATGGTCGAGGCAATCAACGGGCGGCCCCGGATCATCGTTCAACACAGACAAGGACCAAAGTCTGATGCCGTGAGCGACTAACGTCATCAATCGGCAGGCGCCTTTGTCTGAAAGATGGTGCGACTATTGGAAATAGCTGACGACCACAGTGTCGGCTCTACTTCGTCTGCGGCAGACGAACAGGGGAGTCGGGACATGAACCATCCATTTATCCCGAGAGATATACTGACGGCCGCGTTCGGGCGCGGAGCCTTCGACAAGCAGGCAGCAAGCGCACGTCTACGGCATTTCTCCCGCGGCGAAACCGTCTACGAACCTGGCATGCCCGAATTCGTCGGCTATGTCGTATCGGGTGCGGTAAAGCTGGTGACGCTGCTGCCGGACGGCCGTTCCAACATTATCGGAGTCATTGAGGCCCCTGGCTTTTTTGGCCGCATCTTCGGCGTCGCGACGGAGTTCTCGATCGAAGCCGCCAGCGACGTGGTCCTTGCCTGCTTTGATCGGTCCACCTTCGAAGCGCAACTGCATACCGATCCGGAACTCGAGCACCTCATCCACATGGAAAACCTGCACCAGCTCGATGAGGCGCATGAGCGCATCCTGGTGCTGGCCTGCCAGAGCATTATCGAGCGGATTGCCACCTTCATGGTGCTCAAGCTGCTGGCCGCCGACGAGCATGGCGGGCGCGTCGCCACCCCGATCGTGCATGTGCCGATCAACCGGCGCGACTTCGCCGCCTATCTGGGAACGACCGTCGAGAGCGTCAGCCGCAGCATCCAGGTCCTGGCCCGTCGCGGCACCATTGCCGTTATCGACAGCGCCAACTTCCGCGTATTGCGGCGGCACGACCTGTTCGAAACCGCCGGCCAGGATGAAGACAATCTCATCGAACTGGTCCGGAGCCGCGGGCTCAAGGGTCGCGGACCGGGCCAATTCCAGCCGGTGATAAATCGGAATGAGACGGCCGCCCGGGTCGAGGCGCAGCCGCGCACGATGCGGGTTGCGGCGGAATAACACGATCCGGGGAGGCGACCATGGCGATCCTGGTCACGGGTGGGGCGGGCTATATCGGCAGCCACATGGTGCTGAACCTTGCCGATGCGGGCGAAGATGTCGTCGTGCTCGACAACCTCATCACCGGCTTTGATTGGGCCATCGACGGGCGAGCGACCTTCGTGCAGGGCAATGCCGGCGACCGGGCCCTCGTCGGGCAGGTGATCGCCGACCATGGCATTACCGAAGTGGTGCATTTCGCCGGCTCGATCGTGGTGCCTGAATCGGTGTCGGACCCGCTCAAATACTACGAGAACAACACGGCCACCTCGCGCAACCTGATCGAGGCCGCAGTGCGCGGCGGGGTCAAGCACTTCATCTTCTCCTCCACGGCCGCCGTCTATGGCATGACGGGCCTGGCGCCAGTCGTGGAAACCACCGCGCTCAGCCCGATGTCGCCCTATGGCCGCTCAAAGCTCATGACCGAGTGGATGCTGGCCGACGTCGCGGCGGCCCACCCCATCTCCTATGGCGTGCTGCGCTACTTCAACGTCGCCGGCGGCGATCCTGGCATGCGCAGCGGCCAATCGACGCCCCATGCCAGCCACCTGATCAAAGTGGCCTGCCAGACCGCGCTGGGCCAGCGCACGCATATGGATATCTTCGGGACCGACTTCGAGACGCCCGATGGCACCGGCATCAGGGACTATATCCACGTCACCGACCTGATTGCCGCACACGCGCTGCTGCTCAAGCACCTGCGGACTGGCGGCGAAAGCACCACGATCAACTGCGCCTACGGCCAGGGCTATTCTGTCCGGCAGGTCGTGGAGGCGGTGCGTCAGGTATCTGGCGTGGACTTCAGGGTGATGGAAGGCCCGCGCCGCGCCGGCGATCCCGCCTCGGTCACGGCCACTGGGCAGAAGGCGCGCCAGCTGCTGGGATGGACGCCCCAGTTGAACGACCTGATGACGATCGTCCGGACCGCGTTCGCCTGGGAGCAGAATCTGATGTTGCGCAACCGCTGATCCCAAGCGGCTCCCACCTGCCCTATCGGCGCATGGCGCTGTCGCGGTCTTCGCTCTCACGCGACGCGATGACGACTTCCACCCGGTTACGGGCCTTGAGCTTGAGCATCAGCCCGGTCATGTAGTGCTTGACCGTCTTCTCGCTGATATGCAGCTGCGCTGCGATCTCGCGATTGGTCCTGGCCAGCATCAACTGACCGACAATCTGCTTTTCGCGCACATTGAGCTTCACGGCTTCGTCCAGGGCTTGCCGGCGCGCGCGTTCCCGCAGACCGTTCATGACCTGGCTGGCATATTGCCGGGTCACGAACATCTGGCCCGCCATGACGGTGTCGATGGCCTCCAGCAGCTCGGACGATGGACTGCCCTTGAGCGCGAAGCCGGTCGCACCGGCATCCAGTGCCTTGAGTGCGGATTCAATGCTGCAATAAGCCGTGAAGACCACGACCTTGGTATTGGGCGCAGTGGCCACGATCTGGGCGATGGTTCGGAACACATCCCCCGGCATGCTCAGATCCATGATGATGACATCAGGCGCGAGCGTGTTGACCAGCTCGAGGCTGGAATCGGCACACACCGCCTGTCCAACGACCCGGTGTCTGTCGCTGCCAGCGAACAAAGAAACCATTCCTGCGAGCAATACGGGATGATCGTCGGCAATTGCGACTGTCAGTATTTCTCTCATGGCACAATCAGCAGAGCCTAAGCTGCGTCCCCAGTTATTTCTTGTTTTGAAAGCCTACGACGCTATTAACGTTTGGTAAATTCACTTCTTGAAATCTTGTTGCTTTGCTTAATAAAAGCGTCAGCGCTACTTACTCTTCCCGGAACGCGCGAGCGATCTGGTCTGTGAATGGTTTGACGAAATACGCAATTGCTACTTGCTCTTGCGTCTGCACGAACACATCGACCGGCATGCCGGGCACCAGCCCCCGGTCGCCCAGCACGGACAGGTCCCCCGTCACCTCCGCTTCGGCGACGTAGTAGCTCTGGCCAGTCTGAGGGTCGGTCGTGGTCGCAGCCGACACCCGCGAAACGACGGCCGGTATCTCCGGCGTGGTCCGTTGATCGAACGCGCTGAAGCGAAGCTTGACCTCCTGGTCCAGCGAGATCTGGTCGATGTCGTTGACCGCGACCCGGAACTCGATCTTGAGGTCGGCATCTTCGGGTACGATGGTCAGCAGGCGCTCGGCCGGCCCGATGACGCCGCCCAGGGTGGTCACCGTCAGCTCGTTGACACTCCCGCTCACGGGCGAGCGGATAAGCGTACGATCGAGCCGATCGTTGACCTCGGCAACCCGATCGTTCAGTTCGGCGATATTGGCTGCCACCACGCGCAACTCACGCTGCGCCTCGGTATAGGCCATCTCGTCAATCGCCAGGATCTGCAGCTTGACCTCGCTGATCCGCGCATTGGAGCGCGCGATGCTGGCGGTCAGTTCGCCCTGCGAGCCGAGCATGCGCGCCAGCTCACGGTCCGCCACGTTGATGCGTGTCGCTTCAATAAGGCCCTTCTCCGAGAGGGCGCTCATGCGCGCGCGCTCCTCCTGTGCCAGCGCCACCTCGTCGACCAGCGCCGCCGCCTGGAACTGCAGCCCGCCGACCTCTTCTTCCAGCTGCGCCACCTGCAGCTCGAGTTGCTGCCGCTGCGACCGCCGATTGCGCGACGTGCTGTCAAACAGCTGCTGTTCGCCCTGGAGGATCAGCATGCCATCCGGATAGGCGGTGAGGAAATCGTCGGGAAAGGCAATTTCGGTTGCCGCATCGCGCTCGGCTGTCAATCTGGCCTGCCGCGCCAGCAGCTCGGCCAACTGGCCCATCAGGATCGACCGCTCCGTGCGGATCTGCACGTCATCGAGACGGAGCAAAACCTCCCCAGCGGTGACCTCCTGGCCCTTGCGAACATTGATCGCGCGGACCACGCCACCATCCAGGTGCTGGACGACCTTGACGTTTTCAGCCACCAGCACCGTGCCGTTGGAGATCACGGCGCCCGATAGCTTGGCGGTGGAAGCCCATCCACCAATGCCTGCCAGCAGCAGGATCGCGGCCACGCTGCCGGTGATGACCCTGCCGCGCATGGAAAAATCCGACATTTTGACGGCGCTGCGACGAAGGGCCGGGCCGGGATAGGGCGCCGTCATGTCCATGGAACTCATTTACTTCTCTCCTGGTCTCTATCAGGCGACTTGATGTTCAGGCGTAAAAGGCAAGCGGACGCCGTCCAGCGTTATGGAAATTTCGTAGAAGTCGTTCCGATCGACATCGGCCTCGATGATCGTGTGGTCCATGTCGTCGTAGAAGGCGTGGCTGACCCGGATCGGCAGGCCCGCCTCGAAGCCCTCTTCGAGCTCATCGTAGATTTCGCCGAACCGCTCGGCCTCGAGCCGCTCCGCACGATGGGAAAGCTCGTATTCGGCCACGTGAATACGGTCGCCGACGACGAAATCCAGGATTTCGAACACCAGCTGCCGGCTAAGCGCCGCCGTGTCTTCGCTGACCGTGAAGATGAAGAGGTCGTCGCCGCTGCCGCCGGCGATAATCGCCGTCGTGGAACCGAACACGAAGGTGTCGTCACCACTGCCGCCGACGACCTCCTCGACATTCTGGAACAGGTCCTGGTCGATATTATCGCTCCAGGCGATACCCAGTTCGAAGTCGAGATGGATGTCAGCGGTGAATTCGGAATAATCGAGAGTGTCGTGCCCCTCACCGCCGTCGATGAGGTCATAGCCTGCATCGCCCATGATCGTATCGTCGCCGGCGCCGGCATCGATCTCGTCGTCGCCGCTGCCGGCCGCGATCAGGTCGTTCCCGCCGCCGCCGTAAAGCGCGTCGTCGCCGCTGCCGCCCAGCAGCCAGTCGTCGTCGGCACCGCCATCGATGGTATCGTCGCCCTCGCCGCCGTCGAGCAGGTCGTCTCCGGCCTCGCCGAGCAGCGTGTCTTCGCCTTCGTCACCCTGCAGGTGATCGTTGCCAGCGCCGCCCTGAACCAGGTCATTTCCGGCCGCTGCGATCAGCGTATCGTCGCCGTCACCGCCCAGAATGACATCACAGCCCTCGCCGCCATCGATCGCGTCATCGCCGGTGCCGCCATCCAGGTGGTCGCTGCCGGCATCGCCCTGCACGACATCGTTGCCTTCGCCGCCGCTTGCAACGTCGTCGCCAGCGCCGCCAATGAGGACGTCGTTCCCCTCCCCGCCTTCGATCTGGTCGTTGTCGGCGCCACCATCCAGAATGTCGTCGCCAGCGCCACCAAGCAGAAGATCGTCACCCTCGTCGCCGTCGATGACGTCGTCGCCATCCTCACCGAACAACCGATCGCTGCCTTCGCCACCGCCGATCACGTCATTGCCGCTGCCGCCGAAGATCACGTCGTCGCCAAGGCCGCCAAACAACTGGTCGTCCCCGTCGCCGCCATTGATGTGGTCATGGCCCAGGCCGCCCACGACCACGTCGTTGCCGGCCCGGGCATCGATGATGTCGTCGCCTGCCAGCGCATCGATGTCGTCGTCATAAGGCGTGCCGACAAAGACGTCGTCGCCAGGCGTCAACGCGATGGTGTTGCGCACCACCTCGAGCGTGGCGGTCTGCACGATCTCGAGCAGACCATCGCTGATGTCGTAGGTGAAGGTGATAACCCCCATCATCCCGGGCAAGGTGATAAACGACCAGCCCGAGCCAAGCTGCACCAGCGTGCCGCCCGTGACCGTGATGTCGTTGATGGTCAGCACATCACCATCGGGGTCGCTTGCACCAAACAACAGATGCGACAGCCCGATCAGCATCACCTGGCCAGCGAAGACGTCGTTCAGACGCACGGGCCCCATGACGACAGGGGCGCGATTTCCCGACACGGTTTCATCGGGATCATCATCGTCCTCGTCCTCTTCGTTGTCCTCGTCTTCGTCGTCTTCCCCATCATCCTCGTCATCATTATCGTCGTTGTCGATGGTTCGCCCGTCGTCGCCAAGCGGCGGATACATCGGCACGAAATCGTCCTCCGACGGCGTATCTCCAGATCCAGTCGGATCGTCGCCGCCGGGCGTACCGACAGCGACATTGTCGTTTTGCGGCCGGTAGTCGAAAGCCGCGGGGAAGAAGGCCGCGACATTGGGGCCAAGATACTCGAATGAGGTCGCCGAATAGGTGAGCTGTTCACCCTGGGGCATGGAAAGTCCCGGATGCCAGTCGTGCCGGGAATGGCCGATCGTATTGTCGGGCTCCTCGCCAATGCTGCCGGTCATCGTGTCGTCTATTCCCGGGCCGGATTCCATGCGCCCGCTTCTGGGCGGGTTGCTGTTGGCAGCGGGCAGTCCATCGCCCTCATGCTGCGCATCGCTTTGCGACTGGGCGGGAAACGCGCTCTTGAGATAGGCCGCGATTCCGGTGATGAGCAGCGCGAAATAGACGGGCAGGCGCGACGCCTTCTCCGGCGTGTTGAAATCCAGACGCTTGCGCGGATCCTGGGGTTCGGACGGCTGACGGTTGGCCTTTGCCTCGATGATCATGCCAGCTCTCCGGTTTCGGCGCGTGGCTCAACGACCTTGGGGGCGTTGGCATTGGCCTGGCGCTGTCCAGCCACGATTTCGTCCTTGGGACCAAAGGCGGTCATGCGGCCGTTCTGGATGACGGCGACCATGTCCACCTCGGCCAGGATCGAAGGCCGATGCGCGACGATCACGGCGATGCCACCGCGAGCCCGGACCTGGCGGATTGCCGAATTGAGCGCTTGCTCGCCCTCCGCATCGAGAAAGGCATTGGGCTCATCCATGATGACCAGGAACGGGTCGCCATAGAGCGCACGGGCCAGACCGATGCGCTGCCGCTGTCCGGCGGACAGGGCGGTCCCCATCGGGCCGAGCTGCGTATCGTAGCCATCGGGCAGGCGCACGATCATTTCATGCACGCCAGCTGCCTTGGTCGCAGCCACGATGGCCCTTGCGTCGCGTTGCGGGGCCAGGCGGGTGATATTCTCCACGATGGTCCCATCGAGCAGCGCGACGTCCTGCGGCAGGTAGCCGACATACTGTCCGATCTTGTCTTCGTCCCACTGCGTCAGGTCCGCATCGTCGAGCCGTACGGAGCCGCGCAAGGTGGGCCAGATGCCCGTCAGCGCCCGCACCAGCGTGGTCTTGCCACCGCCGCTCGGCCCGATCACGCCGACGGCCTGGCCGGCCTTGAGTTCAAAGGCGACTTCGGTGAGCAGCACACGGCCCGTCGAGGGCGCCGCCACGGTGATCTTGTCGAGCTTGAGTGTGTGGGTCGGCGCCGGCAGGTCGAGCGGTTTGGCCATGCCCGAAAGGGCAACCATGGTGTCGCGCAGACGCTGGAAGGCCTGGCGCGCGGCGACGACGCCCTTCCAGTTGCCGATAGCCATGTCGATCGGCGCCAGGGCGCGCGACGAGGCAACGGAAACGGCAATGATGGCACCAGACGACATCTGGCCCTGAATGGTCAGGTAGGCGCCCATGCCCAGCAGGGCCGACTGAAGCACCATGCGCAGCACGCGTGAGAACGCGCCAAACGTCCCCACCACGTCGCTGGCGCGCGTCTGCAGGGTCAGGTGATCCTGATTGGCATCGTTGAAACGCGCGACGGCGCGCCCGGCAAAGCCCATGGCCTTGAGGATATCGGCGTTGCGGGCATTGGAGTCGGCGATGGCGTTGCGCGCCAGGTGCGCCTGCTGCGCCGCCGAGGCCAGCTTGCGCGACTTGAGCTCCGTCCACACCGTCAGCAGCGTCAGCACGACCGCGCCGCCGAGGGTAAGGGCGCCCAACACCGGGTGAAGGAAGTAGACGAAGAGGATGTAGAGCGGCACCCAGGGCAAGTCGAACAGGGCCACCGGCCCCTGGCTGCCCATGAACGAGCGAATGGTATCGACATCGCGCCCGCGTTCCAGCGCCTCGCCCGTCGAAAACCCAAAGCGCGGCATGTCGACACTGACCCGATGGGCGATCGGCGCCAGCAGGCGGTCGAAGCGGGCCCCGATCCGCACCAGCAGCTGGCTGCGGATGATGTCGAACACGCCCTGGAACAGGTAGAGCCCGATAACCAGGACCGAGAGCGCCGCCAGCGTGGGGACGCTCCCGCTCGTCAACGCCCGATCATAGATCTGCAGCATGTAGAACGAGCCGGTCAGCGCCAGGACGTTGATGATGCCGGAGATCCAGAACAGGAAGACCGCAATACCCTTGAATTGCTTGCGCAGCATCTCGTCGCCGCGATGTTCGGCCATTGCCTTTGTTGTCGATGCCATGATCCTCGCCCCGATTGAGTGGTGCAGCAAAGACCCGGCCGATGGGACACCGGCCGGGTAAGTTGGAGGCTACAGATTGAAATCGTTGCCTGTCAGGACGTGGTTGCCTGCGATGCTGATCCGGAACTCCGGAGCGTTGGTCCCTGCAATATCGCCGGAGATGACGGTGTATTCGCCATCAGCCCGCGTTTCGTGCGTGACCACGATCTGGCCCGGCGCGGTGGTGGATTGACCGTTCTCGAGGGTAAATGCGTCATTCCCCACGGTCCCGGCATTGGCGTCGATCCCCGAGAGGTCGATCTTGTCGCCCTCCTGGAAGCCGCGGATAGTGTCGCCATGTGCGGCAGCTGCCGAACCGAAGACGAACACGTCCTCGCCCTGCCCGCCGTCCACCACGTTCACGCTGTTGCTCATCGTGATCGTGTCATTGCCCGAACCGGTAACGACATTCTCCACGCCCCAGAGCGTATCGGTGCCGCTCTGGCTGCTGACCGCGCTGCCGCGGCCACCCACGCCGGTGCCCAGATCGACCGTGGCGCCGGCGGTCAGGAAGCCCAGGTCGAGGGTATCCTTGCCCGCATCCGCCGAGATATCGCCACCATAGTAGGTGTCGTTGCCGTCGTTGAGCGAGCCGACCATCAGGTCGTTGCCGTTGCCACCGAAGATCGAGTCATCCCCGTCGCCGCCATCGAGCAGATCGTTGCCATTCTGGCCGAACATCCGGTCATCGTCGGCACCGCCATACATCATGTCGTCGTCGTCGCCACCGAACATGTCATCGTCGCCGTCTTCGCCGAAGATGATGTCCCGGCCGGCTTCGCCGTCAACGAAATCATTGCCGGCGCCTGCCCGGATAATGTCGGCTCCGGCTCCGGTGATAATGAAGTCGGTCCCGGCAAAGCCGAACACCAGGTCGCCACCAGACGATCCCATCAGGATGTCGTCATTGGGAGTACCGAGGACGGGGACTGAGGCCGGCGCCGGAGCGTGGTCATCGTCATCGTCATCATTGTCGCAGCTGTCGTCATCGTCGCCGACATCGACATCGTCGTCGTCATCCTCGTCTTCGTCTTCGTCATCATCCTCGTGATCGTCCTCGTCCTCATCGTCCTCATCGTCCACGGGAGGCCCGTTGTCGGCGATGTAGGTGATGGTGTGCTCGCCATCGGTGAGGGTGGTGACGCCATTTTCGTCGGTCGTCTGGACAAAGTCGTCCATGGTCATGCCGTTGGGCAGCTCGATCACATCCTGCGGCCGCATGGTGCCCACGATCGTGTCGTGGCCGCCATTGGAGCGGAAGACGATGCGATGTGCCGAGTTCAGCGCCGAGATATCGATGACGTCATCGCCGCTCGTGCCCTCGATGGTGATCGTGTTGAGGCGCAGGCTGGTTTGCGAGAAATCGCCGATGATTTCGAAGTTGTCGCTGCCGGCCGTGCCCGACGAGCCGGACGGATCAACGCCGTTGAGCCGGATTTCCTCGATCTCGGACAGTTCGGCAATGACCACCTGCGGTCCCGCGCCCTCGGCCCGGGTGACCACGATCTCGGCCGATGCCGCGGACGCTATGCCAACCGCTGCCGCTGCCGCCTTCGTGTAGATCCGGAACGTTTCGCCGCTGGCATTGCCATTGACCACGAACGTGTCGCCAACGGCGCCTTCGGTGCCGCCATCGACAATGTCCTTGCCGTCCGTGGCACCGACATTGGCGTTCCAGACGATGGTGTCGTCCCCGGTGCCGCCATTGACGGTGTCGACGCCAAGATTGCCGCTGGCATTGATGACAAAGTTCTCGACGAAGAAGTTGTCGCCACCATCCCAGTTGCCGACCGCCGTGAAGCGTATGGCGGATTGCGCACCGATCTGATCGGCCGACAGCGCGACATTGAAGTTACCGCTCGTCGTGCTGAGGGCGCCGCCCGCCAGCGCCTGCCAGGCGTTGGTGGTGTGGTTCCAGGCCTCAACGGTCACATTCTCGCCACCGGTGAGACTGCTGTCGCCGACGAAGGCGAACTGGACGGAAGCTGACGTTGCCCCGGTCAGGTCGAAGCTGCGCTCGATGGTCTCGCCGCCGTCGATATTCTCGTTGAAGTGCAGACGGCTGCCGTTGGCTGCGTTGATCTGAATATCGCCGTCGGTCGCCCCCGTCGTCTCTCCGCCGCCCTCGACCCAGCCGCCCGCGAAGGACAGTGTGCCGTTATTGTCGGTGTAGGAAGCCGCGCCGTCGAAGTTGTCGGAATAGGTGCCGGCACTGGCGCCCGTCCCACCGCTCAGGGTATCGCTGCCGTCGCCGCCATTGAGAACGTCGGCGCCCTCGCCGCCATTGACGACGTCATTGCCGCCATTGGCATTGACGGTGTCGTTGCCGCCCAGGGCATTGATCGTCTCGGACGTGGTGCCCACACCGTTCAGGGTCTCGCCCGCGGCTGTCCCGTTGATCGTGCTGGTCGGCGCTGCGCCGGCCAGGGTGAAATCCGAGATATCCATATTGGCATTGGTCACGTTGTTCACGCGGATCGTGCCCTGGATCGCCGAGGCTGCGCCATTTTCGCGGATCGTCAGCAGGGTGTTGCCCGCGCCGCCGATCGTGGATTCAAACACCCGGTCGGCAAAGTTCCCCGTCGTGACCCCCAGTCCGCTGAGGTCGATGCGGTCCTGGGTGGCCGGGGTGCCGCCTGCGGCATCGAAGCTGTTGATCACATCGTCCCCGAACGCGGGAGCATTGTAGACGATGGTGTTCACACCGCCGCCGACATCGATCGTGTCATTGCCCGCGCCGCCGATGATGGTGTCGTTATCATCGCCACCGTTCAGGGTGTCGTTGCCGTCGCCACCGTCGAGCAGATCGTTTCCGTCATTGCCGTTGAGGGTGTCGACGCCGCCCAGGCCGAACAACTGGTTGTTCTCGTTGTTGCCGTTGATGACGTTGTCGAGCGCATTGCCCGTGCCCCGGACCGCGTTGGCATTGAGGTCGAGGTTTTCGACATTGGCGCCGAGCGTGAAATCGACATCCGATTCCACCCGGTCCGTACCGCCCGTTGCCAGGACCGCATTGGTTTCGATGACCACGTCGCCGACGTCATCGACGTCATAGACGTCGTTGCCGTCGCCGCCCGTCATGGTGTCTCCACCCAGGCCGCCGTCGAGATCGTCATTGCCGCCCAGGCCGCTCAGCGTATCGGCCAGGTCACCGCCGGTGATGATGTTGCGCAGGTTGTTGCCGGTACCGACAAACTGGCCGGCATCGCCGCCCAGATAGGTCAGGTTGTCGACATTGGCCATGAGCTCGATCGACAGTGCATTCATGAAGGTCTGCACCGTGTCGGTGCCGGCACCGAGGTCTTCGACCACGACATCGAGCAGATCGTCCACGCCGTAGGTGTCGTTGCCGGCACCGCCGATCATGGTATCCGCCCCGACGCTGCCGACGAAGTCCAGGTTGGCGGGATCGCCGTTGGTG
>NZ_CAMLHM010000017.1 GCF_946479885.1 uncultured Devosia sp. | reverse complement strand
TGCGCAAGCGCTTCAAGGGCACGCCCGAGCACGTCATCAACTACTTCTTCTTCATCGCCGAAGAACTGCGTGGCCTGATGGCGAGCCTGGGGGCCCGCACCGTGCGCGAACTCATTGGCCGTTCGGACCTGCTCGACCAGCGCAAGATGGTCGAATACTGGAAGAGCGAAGGCATCGACTTCGCCAAGCTCTTCTACAAGCCCGAGCCCATCGGCGGCGACACGCTCTATCACTCCGAGTACCAGAACCATCACCTCGAAGCCGTGCTCGACCGCAAGCTGGTCGAACTGGCCGAGCCGGCGCTGGAACGCGGCGAAGCCGTGCAGATCGAGCTGCCCATCCGCAGCCGCGACCGCTCAGCCGGCGCCATGCTGTCGGGTGCCCTGGCCAAGAAGTACGGCCATGAGGGCCTGCCGGATGACACCATCTCGATCAAGCTGACCGGCACCGCCGGCCAGGCCTTTGGCGCCTTCCTCGCCCGCGGCATCTCCATCGACATGGTGGGCGACGCCAACGACTACGTCGGCAAGGGCCTCTCCGGCGGCCGCATCGTCGTGCGTCCGTCCGATAAGGTCAGCTTTGAGCCATCCAAGTCGATCATCGTCGGCAACACCGTGCTCTACGGCGCTATCGCGGGCGAATGCTACTTCCGCGGCATTGCCGGCGAACGCTTCGCCGTCCGCAATTCCGGCGCCATCGCGGTCGTCGAAGGCACGGGCGATCATGGCTGCGAGTACATGACCGGCGGTGTCGTCGTCGTCATCGGCCAGACCGGCCGCAACTTCGCTGCCGGCATGTCGGGCGGTGTCGCCTACGTGCTCGACGAGGACGAGACCTTCCGTGACCGCTGCAACCTGGCCATGGTCGATCTCGAACCCGTCGCCGAAGAAGAAGCGCTCATGCAGCAGCTCCACCACCATGGTGGGGATCTCGAATGGCATGGCCGCGTCGATATTTCGGGCGACATGACCAAGCATGACGACGAGCGCCTGCACCAGCTCATCTCCAACCACCTGCACTACACGGGTTCGGATCGCGCCAAGTACATCCTCGACCACTGGGTCGAGATGCGTCCGAAGTTCGTGAAGGTGATGCCGGTCGAATATCGCCGCGCCATCAAGGAAATGGAAAAGAAGCGGGCCGGCGGCATGGGCGTGGCGGCGGAATGATGAACGCATTCCGCCTCGGCGCAGCCGTCATTGCTTTTGCTTTTGGACAGGCCACCATGGTCGTTCCGGCTCTCGCGGAAATTCGGGAGGTTGTCATCGTTGGCACCTTCCGCACGCCCGCGGGCAAGCTGGAAGAGCTCGTTTACGAGACCAACGCTCAGTATACGGGATGCCGGGTTTCACTGCCCGGCCTAGAACTCAATATGCAGCGCCAGATTCAGGGCTATGTTGAAACCCAGGGTTGGATGCTCCAAAGCGCCAGATGTGCTTTCCGCACCAAGGCGGGCGAAATCGAAGAGTTCGATACGCGATGACGCTGCAGGTTTACGGCGACCTTGGGTCGGGCAACTGCCTCAAGGTCAAGTATATCGCCGACGCCACCGGCACGCCTTACGTCTGGCACGAGGTGCTTGCGCGCTCGGGCGGCACCAGCACGCCCGAATTTCTGGCGCTCAACCCGGCGGGCCAGATGCCGGTCGTCGTCCTCGATGACGGTCGCCCACTGGCGCAGTCCAACGCCATCCTGCGCTACCTCGCGCATGGTTCGCGCTTCATCCCGACCGATCGCTACGCGGCGGCCAAGGTGGATGAATGGCTGTTCTGGGAACAGTATAGCCACGAGCCGACTGTCGCCGTGGCCCGCGCTCGCGTGGTCTATGACGGCCAGGCCATTGCCGACCTCGATCCGGCTCTGGTGGCGCGCGCCAACAAGGCGCTCGACCGGCTCGAACAGGCGCTGGCCAACCAGGCTTTTCTGGTCGGCGACAGCATGACCATCGCCGACATTGCGCTTCTGGCCTATACGCGTCAGGCGCCACAGGCGGGCTTCGATTTGATTGGGCGGCCGGCGCTGACGCGCTGGATTGCCGCCTGCGAACATGAACTTGGTTTGCCATCGCTGCTGGTTGCGGAAGGATGATTGGCATGAACACAAAGCTTCTCTTGCTTCCGGCAGCGCTTCTCGCCTGCCTCGCGACCGGGCCTGCCACTGCTCAGGAAGATCGGTACGACCTGGTACTCACGATCGTCTCCGAGACCGGCAATCAGGCAGAGCTCCCGGGGTTTCTTGCCGATAGCAGCTATTTCGGCTGCCTTGCGGAAAAGGAAAAACAGGTTGTTCCCAGACCGGTCCCTGAAGGCGTGCTGATAAGTCCGGGAGGCGGCTCGCATGCCTGGACGGTTATATCAGTTGAATGCAAGCGCAAGGCGAGAAGATAATGGGCAAGGTAACAGGCTTCCTCGAAATCGAACGCGAAGAGCCCCGGTACGAACCGGCCTCCGATCGCATCCGCCATTTCGGCGAATTCACCATCCCGATGAGCGAAGGCCGCATCGTCGACCAGGCGGCGCGCTGCATGGATTGCGGCGTGCCTTTCTGCCACGGCGACACCGGCTGCCCGGTCAACAACCAGATCCCCGATTGGAACGACCTCGTTTACAACGGCGATTGGGAAGAGGCTGCGCGCAACCTCCACTCCACCAACAACTTCCCCGAATTCACCGGCCGCATCTGCCCCGCCCCATGCGAGGAAGCCTGCACGCTGAACCTGGAAGACACCCCCGTCGCCATCAAGACGGTCGAACAGGCCATCGCCGATCGCGCCATCAAGAACGGCTGGATCAAGCCGCAGGTCAACGCCGACAAGACCGGCAAGTCGGTTGCCGTTGTCGGCTCCGGCCCGGCCGGCATGGCCGCCGCCCAGCAGCTCGCCCGCGCCGGCCATGACGTGCATGTCTATGAGCGCGAGCCCAAGGCCGGCGGCCTGATGCGCTATGGCATTCCCGACTTCAAGATGGAAAAGGACCACATCGACTTCCGCGTCGAGCAGATGCAGGCCGAGGGTGTGACCTTCCACTATGGCGTCAATGTCGGCGTCACCATGCCGCTGTCGGACCTCCAGGCCCGGCACGATGCCGTGCTGCTCGCCGGCGGTTCGGAAAAGCCCCGCGACGTCGATAGCGAAGGCACCGATCTCAACGGCGTCCATTTCGCCATGCCCTTCCTCGTGCAGCAGAACCGTCGCCTGGGCGACGAAGACGTCTCGGGCGAGGTCCAACTGACCGCCGCCGGCAAGCATGTCGTCGTGGTTGGTGGCGGCGATACCGCATCCGACTGCGTCGGCACCAGCTTCCGCCAGGGCGCCATTGCCGTCACCCAGCTCGACGTGCGCCCCATGCCGCCCGAACTCGAGAACAAGCTGACCAACTGGCCCAACTGGGCGGTCAAGATGCGCACCTCGTCCTCACAGGCCGAAGGCGCCATCCGCGAATTCGCCGCCGGCACGATGAAGATCATCGGCAATGCCAAGGGTCAGGTCACCGGCGTCGAATGCGCCCGCGTCGATCGCAAGCGCCAGCCCATTCCCGGCACCGAATTCGTCATCAAGGCCGACCTGGTCCTCCTGGCCATCGGCTTCGCCCACCCTATCCACGAGGGCATGCTGACCGAACTGGGCGCCCAGCTCGACAAGCGCGGCAATCTCTTCGCCGACACGCTGAGCTACAAGACCACGGTTCCCAAGGTCTATGCCGCCGGCGACATGCGCCGCGGCCAGTCGCTCGTCGTCTGGGCCATCCGCGAAGGCCGCCAGGCCGCCCGCTCGATCGACTTCGACCTCATGGGCAAGACCAACCTTCCACGGTAGGGCACGATCCCGCCGCAGACGCGATCTGTCCCTCCCCCTGTCAGGGGGAGGCTAGGTGAGGGTACTCCGATCTCTCCCCGCTGCATTCCGCGACACACTCTGCTATCGCTTTCGGCCAATGTGTTGTGTCACATCGACTGCCATGCGATCCGGAATTGCCATGACCCAGAAGCCCTATACCGTCGACGAGCTGATCTCCGCCAAGGCCATCGCCGCCCGTGTCGAGGCCCTGGCCAAGGACATCTCCACCCACTTCGCCGACACCGACAAGCTCGTCGTCGTCGGCCTGCTGCGCGGCTCCTTCATCTTCATCGCCGACCTGGTCCGCGAGCTCGATCTGCCGGTCGAGGTCGATTTCATGGAAGCCTCGTCCTACGGCAATTCGACCGAATCCAGCCGGGAAGTGCGCATTCTCAAGGACTTGCGCGGCGAGATCGCCGGCCGCGACGTGCTCGTGGTCGAGGACATTGTCGACACCGGCTACACCCTCAAGCACGTGCTCGAAATCCTCGGCACCCGCCATCCCCGCCGCATGGAAGTCTGCGCCCTGCTCAACAAGCCTAGCCGGCGCGAGACCGATGTCGCCGCCAGGTGGATCGGCTTTGATATTCCTGACAAATTCGTCGTCGGCTACGGCATCGACTACGCGCAGCGCAACCGCAACCTCCCCCATATCGGCGCCGTCCGCTTTACCGGATAGCCGTCTTTTGCTATCAACCACGCCGCGGTCTGCAGTTCACCGAGGCGTTGCCGTCCCGCGAGGGAAGCTAAACCTGCTTTGATATCAACGAGTTCGACCCCATCCCCATGGGTGCCCGATCGTAAGCCGGCGACCGACGAGCGCAATTGCGCATTGGCACCCGATGAGGATTGTCATGTCGAAACTTCACGTCCCCTTCTCCGTCCCTGACATCACCACGCTCGCCCGCTCCCTGCGCGAGCAGCTCGGCAAGCTCGACCATGCCCCCAGCCATGTCGAGATGCTCAACATGCTGGCCCGCGCCAACGGCCACGCCAATTTCCAGCATTTACGGGCCGATGCGCAGGCCCAGTCCCGGCTGAGCACCGTGCCTGCAGAGGAGCGCGTCGACCATGCCCGCGTCGAAAAAGTGCTGCGCCACTTCAACGATGCCGGCACCATGATCCGCTGGCCCAGCAAGACCAACCATCAGACGCTCTGCCTCTGGGTCATCTGGTCCCGCATCCCCGCCGACCGGCGTTTCAGCGAGCGCGAGATCAACCAGTTCATCATCGAGGGCCACAGCTTCGGCGATCATGCCTTGCTGCGCCGCTCGATGATCGACGCCCATATGCTGACCCGCACGCCCGACGGGCGGCTCTATCGCCGCATTGAGAAAAAGCCCGATCCCGATGCCCTGGCCCTGCTCGCCGGCATAGCCCAGCGCATCTCGGCTTAGGGAGCGCCGGCATGTCGATTTCTGATGCCTCCGGCGCGGTTGGTTGTGCCGTCCCGCCTGCCCCCATCACCACGCACACGGCTCCTGGCCCGATCGAACACACCGATAGTGGAGCCGGACGCGCCCTGCTGGCGCTGCATGGCGGCATGGGCGGCTACGACCAATCCTGGCTGCTGGCCCGTGCCCTGCTGGGCGACAGGCCTGGATTCCGGACGCTTGGGCTTTCGAGACCCGGCTACCTGGGCACCGCGCAGGCGCTCGGCCACACCCCGGAAGACCAGGCGGACCTCTATGCCCGCCTGCTCGACACGCTCGGCATCGAACGGGCCCTGGTTGCCGCCGTCTCGGCCGGCGGCCCCTCGGCCATCCAGTTCGCCCTGCGCCATCCTGATCGCTGCAACGGCCTGATCCTGGTTTCTACCGCCACCGGACCGCTCGAAACCGCGGCCGAGTTTCTGGCCCGCCTGCGCAAGATGAACTGGATCAGCCGCGTTCCCGGCTTGATCCCGCTGCTGCGCAGGCGCGCCCTGCGTGATCCGCTGGCCAGTACTCTGCGCAGCATCACCGACCGCGACCTAGCCGCTCGAACTTTGGCCCACCCTGACGCCGGTCCGTTACTCCTGGCCGTTCTGGCCGGCACGTTTCGCCATACGGCCCGCCGCCTGCCCGGAACCATCGTGGATACGCGCCACTACCAGGCCATGCCGGCGCCGCCCTGCGAGCAGCTCGCCGTGCCTGTTCTGGCCATTCACGGCGATGCCGATCCAGTCGTTCCTGTGAGCCACGCCAGGCGGGTCCTTGCGGCTCCGCGGGCCACTGCACTCATCCTGCCGGGCGGCGGCCATATGGCGCTTTTCAGTCATCTCGACGCTATCAGGGCCGCGGTAGACGACTTCCTGCCGGACACAGGCGGGCCGGGCTAGCGCCCGCTTTCATTCTCCACCGGCTCTGCCTCGGGGTCGAAGCCGACCCCGAAGGCATCCACGCGCCCGATCGGCGCTGACACCAGTTGTTCCAGCGTGAATGGTGCGCTCGCCGCCGGCACGTTGGTCGCGGTCACCAGGTCCGTTGCCCGCTGTGGCACCCGGCTGATCGGGATCACTGCCCCCGCCACCTCGAGCAACCGGATCTGCCCCAGCCCCTGATAGGGCGGCCGCAGCATTGCCGCTGCCTCGGTCCCCAGCAGCGGATCGGCGACCGCCATGGTCACCCCGCCGCCACGGTAGAAAGTCTGGATGGTCTGGCTGAGATAAAAGGCCAGCTTGTCCGCCCCGGCGCTGGAAAAGTGGATGCCGTCATCCTTGCGCATGCGGGCATTCTGCCCGTTCACATCGGGGCCATGGGAGGAATACTTCCCATCTTCGCCCAGAAACCGCTCGTAGATATCGAGGAATTCCGCCCCGCCCGAGAAGCTCGCCAGCCGCTGGATATTGCTGATCTGGCTGATCGCCGCCGAGTATTCCGTCTTGGACATGGGTGGCAGGCCGACCCAGATCACCGGCTTGCGCGCCGCCCGCAGCTTGCCCAGAAACGCGGTGATGCGGGCCTGGTAGGCGGCGGTCCACTGGTCGGTCAGCGAGTCGTAGGTCTGCCCGTTGACCGAGATTTCCTGCCGATCATTGATGCCGATAATCACCACCGCCAGATCGAAACTATCCGCTGCGATCTGTTCGGTGATGGCAGCATCCCAGTCGAAATAGTCGTTGCGCACAAAGCCCGACGAGCTGACACCCTGGTCGATCACCACCAGGTTCGGGTCCTCGGCATAAAAGCGCTCCAGCGCCCGGCTGAGGTCGATCGCCAGGGAATCGCCGAACACGGCCAGCCGCGTGGCATTGGGCGCCTTTTCCACCTGGGGCTTGGGCGGCGGCAACGCGGCCGGTGCCGATTGCTGCTGCGTACGGCGCGGGGCCTGCTCCTGCTGCACCGGCGCCGGCTCCGGTTCGTTGCCGAAGAGCAGGTCGAACAGCGTCCGCCGCTTGGTCTCCTGGGCCACGATCATGGTGTCGTCGTTCTGGGCATAGGCCGGTGCCACGTCGACGAAGACGAGCAGGCCGACCAGCAATGCCACAACCAGGCGGATCATGCTTTTCCCGCGCAACAGACCCCAACCCTCTAGCAAAACCGGCTTGGCAGCGCTACCGGCGTCCCCATCATGTTACCGTGTCGCCGCTGCCAGCGCCTCATAGGCGGCCCGGGTAATGAACCCGTCCGCCACCTGCCCCTGCGCCGCCTGGAACCGGGCATAGGCCTCCTGGCTGATCGGCCCCAGTCGCCCGTCCACTGCGCCGGCATAGAGGCCAAGTTGCGTCAGCGCCTGCTGCACCGCCTTGCGCTCGGCGAGATCAGGAAACACCGTATTGCGCGGCCAGTCGTCGACAAAACCGCCACCGCCTTTGAGCCGGTCGGTCATGTGGGCGACGCTCATGGCGTAGCTGTCCGAGAAATTATAGCCCTTGAGCACCAGATAGTTCTGCGTCATCAGGAATTTCGGGCCGTCCTTGCCCGCCGGTACATAGAGAAACACCGGCAGATTGGCGTCGGCAAATTGTCGGCCCGCCACGCGCGCCACACCGCGCTCGGCGAAAAACGATACCGGCCGCATCTCTGTCCGCGTCGCCAGCAGATAGTCAAAACCCTCGGGCACCACCACTTCCATGCCCCAGTCGAGCCCCGGCTGGTAGCCCAGCCCGCGCAGGAAGCGGGCGCTGGTCGCCAGCGCATCGGCCAGCGAATTGTGCAGGTCGACGCGTCCGTCGCCATCCCCGTCGGTGCCATGCGCCACCACATTGGATGGATTGACCTGCAGGTGACCGATGGCTCCGGCCCAGGAGCCGACCAGCGATTGCGCGTCGAGCGGCCCCTGCTGCACCAGCAGCAGCGCCGCGATCAGGTCGGCCTCGTCTTCCACCAGCCGGGTGCGTCTCTGATGCACCAGGGTCGCCAGCGACCGCACAATGGGGCGTATGAGCTGGTCATTGCCAAGCACCGCGCCGTAGTCGGTCTCCATGCCCCAAATGGCACCCAGCACGAATGGATCGACGCCATAGGCTTGGCCGACAGAAGCAAACAGCGCCTGGTTACGCGCTATCGCCGCCTTGCCGCGCTCGATCCGCCCCGATGTGACCCGGCCCTCGATATAGTCCCACATCGGCGTCGTGAATTCAGGCTGCGTCGTCACCAGGTCCGGCACCCGCGGATCGGGCGTCAGCCCACCCATGGCCGCGTCATAGACGGCCCCGCTCACACCGGCCGCCAGCGCCTTGCCCCGGAAATTGGCAATGAACGAGTCGAAGCTCTCGACGGGCTGGGCGAAGGCGGGCGTTGATAACAGAGCGAGGAGCAGGATCATCAGACGCATCGAACGGGCCTCCAGGGGCTTCACAACCACCGCGCGTCACCCTCGGGCTTGACCCGAGGGCACTGTACTTAGCCAAAGACGCCACAAGTGCAGATCCCTCAGGGCAAGCCCGAGGGTGACGATCGAGTTTGGCTTGCCCCTACCGATTCCGCGTCATCAGATGGCGTTCCCACCAATAGGCGGATTCGACGATTTCGCGCAGGTCGTCATGCTGGGGCACCCATCCCAGCAGGCTCCGCACCTTTTCACCGGTCGCGGTGATCGAAGCCGGATCGCCGGGACGGCGCGGGCCCTCTTCGGCACGGAAATCGACGCCCGAGACTTCACGAACGGTCTCCACCACCTGGCGCACCGAATAGCCCTGCCCATAGGCGCAATTGAGCGTCGTGCTGCCGCCACCGCCGCGCAGATGCTTGAGCAGCAGCGCATGGGCGGCAATCAGGTCGGTGACGTGGATGTAGTCACGCACGCAGGTGCCGTCGGGCGTTTCGTAATCGGTGCCGAAAATATCCATCTTCGCCCGCTGACCCAGCGCGGTCTGGCAGGCCACCTTGATCAGGTGGGTGGCCAGCGGCGTCGATTGTCCGCTGCGCTTGCCCGGATCGGCGCCGGCTACGTTGAAATAGCGCAGCACGCCAAAGGTCATCGGATGCGCGGCGGCGACGTCGGCCAGCATCCATTCGGTCATCAGCTTGGACCGGCCATAGGGCGACATCGGATTGAGCGGCGTCGTTTCGACCACGGGCGCGAGGCCCGTCATGCCATAGACGGCTGCGGTCGAGGAAAAGATGAAGTGCTTCACGCCGCCTTTGACCGCAGCTTCGATCAGGTTGCGTGAGGTGGCAGTATTGTTGCCGTAATACTTGAGCGGATCGGTGACCGATTCCGGCACCACGATCGAGCCGGCGAAATGCACGATCTCGGTGATGCCGTGCTTGGCGATCAGCTTGCCAACCAGCTCCATGTCCGCGGCGTTGCCTGGCTCGTAGATGGCCCTGCCATCGATTGCCCAGTCGAAGCCGGTAACCAGATTGTCGAGCACGACAACCTTTTCGCCGGCATCGGCCAGGTTCAGCACCATATGGCTGCCAATATAGCCCGCGCCGCCCGTTACCAGAACCGCCATGGATTAACCCCGTGTTTCAATTGCTTGATTGCCTTGGTGATATTGTAGAGACGTTGAGATAGCTTTACGTCGATCCCAGCATGGAGTGAACGATTTGCCTAAGCGCGTCAGAACGGCCGTCTTTCCGGTTGCCGGCCTCGGAACCCGGTTCCTGCCGGCCACCAAGGCCATGCCCAAGGAAATGCTGACGGTCGTCGACCGTCCGTTGATCCAATATGCGGTCGACGAAGCGCGCGACGCCGGTATCGAGCATTTCGTCTTCGTCACCGGTCGCAACAAGGGCGTCATCGAAGATCACTTTGATCGCCAATTCGAGCTCGAGGCAACCCTTGAGGCGCGTGGCAAGAATCAGGCGCTCGACGAATTGCGCAAGGAGCTCCCTTCCGCCGGCCGAACCAGCTTTACCCGCCAGCAGGAACCCCTCGGCCTTGGCCACGCCGTCTGGTGCGCTCGCGACATTGTCGGCGACCAGCCCTTTGCGCTCCTGCTGCCCGATATGGTGTTCCGCGCCAAGCCAGGTGTGCTGCGGCAGATGATGGACGCCTATGAGGAAACTGGCGGCAACGTCATCGGCGTCGAGGAATGCGCCTGGGAAGACGTATCATCCTACGGCGTGGTGGTGCGCGGCGATGGCCCCGACACCGGCTTTGCCATCAATGGCATGGTCGAGAAGCCCAAGCGCGACGAGGCTCCCTCCAACCTGTTCATTTCCGGCCGTTACATCCTGCAGCCCGAGATCTTTTCGCTGCTGGCCGAACAGACCAGGGGCGCCGGTGGCGAGATCCAGCTCACCGACGCCATGCAGGTGCTGATGCGGTCGCAGCCATTCAGCGGCGTGAAGTATGACGGCAAGGTATTCGACTGCGGCGCCAAGCTCGGCTTCCTCACCGCCAACGTGGTCTTCGCGCTGGATCGTGACGACATCCGCGAAGGCTTCCTCCGGGAATTGCGCAAGCTCGATCTCGAAGACCACCTCTGACCTTCACCTCTCCCTTCGGGGAGAGGTCGGCGGCGTAGCCGACGGGTGAGGGGTCTTCCTAGCGCGACAGGGTTATGCCCACCGTCACGCGATGCGCGTCCTGCACGCCATTGCTGCTGCTGTCGGTATGATCGTAGTCATAGTCGGCCGTGAGCGCGGTGTGAGCGTTGACCTTGTAGTCGGCGCCCACGCCCAGCCCATAGCCGGTCTCGGTATTGGCACTGCCCACGAAGCGCGCACTGTTCCAGTCGGCCAGGGCCCGCAGCGCCAGCCAGGAATTGACGGTATAGGCGACCTCGGCCTTGGCGGCGTAATCGACCCGCGTCGTACCGCCCCCATTGGGGCCAGGCGGCGATACGGTCGTGGTAAAGCCCGCCGTCATGCGCCAGGTCGGATCGGGTGTGAAGGTGATGCCCGCGTCGTAGAGCTGGGTGACCACTTCGCCCAGGCCCGCCGCATCGAAGCGTCGCAGCCCGACGCCGGCCGATGCCGTGGCTTCTAGGATCGTGCTCCAGCGCCCGGTTACGCCCGCCTTGAGCGTAGCGTCCGTCGCATTGGGATAAGCCCCCAGCGTCGTCGAGGGCCGATCGAACACATCGCGCCCGATCCCGGCCTGGCCGAACACCTCGAAGATCGGTGTCGCCTCGAAGCCGACGCGCAATCCTCCGTCCAGCGCCCAGTAATTCTGCTCCGAATTGTCGGTGACCACCCCGCCGACCAGCGTCGTCGGGCCGAACACATTGCGCTGCGCCGCCCCGGTCACCCCGACATTGAACCGGCCGAACTGCCGCGTCACACCCAGGTCGACCCCGCCACTGATGGTTTGCGGCGCGACAGCGATATTGGTCGCCAGCCCCGGTGAGCCCGCCGTCGCCTGGGTCAGCGACAGGTTGGCATTGCCGCTCAGGCGGGTGACGCTGTCCAGGTCATAGCCCGTCTGCAGTCCCAGCCGCAAGCCGGTGATGCTGATATTGCCGCCATCGCCCGGACGCACGATTTCGGCACTGCCGTCAAAGCTGATCGCCGACCGGGTGCCGATATGCTCAAGCCCGATGGTCGGGACTAGCCGGATATCGAAGCGCTCACCCGAGGTCGCCTTGGTGTAGCTGCCGCGCAGCGCCACCGACCAGTCGACATCGAAGAACGGGTCGTAAGGCTCGCGCAGCCATTCCCCGCTGTCGAGCACTGGCTCACTCGGATAGACGCCGGGCAGCAGCCGCTCATTGTCGGCATCCGAGCCGTCGCCCAGCGAATGGTCCGATGCCGCCAGGACAGGCGCGGCGAGGCAGAGCGCGCACAGCGCCGTAGCGCTCGCTTGCCTTGCTGTCTGCCGCCACCACCAGGGCAAGATGCTCTCCGCCAACCGAAAACGGCCCGCGGCATGGTGCCACCGGCTCGCGGCGATCCTTCCACTTTATGGTTAACGAATGCTTGCCAAAACCGGCTTCAGGCCGCCTCGACCTTCAGTACCGCACCCTCGCAGCCGGTGATGCGCACATGGCTCCCGGCCGGCAGGTCGGTTCCTGATACCCGCCACACCGTATCGCCCAGCACCACCCGGCCAAAGCCCTGCTCGATCGCCTGCTCCAGCACAGCCTCCTGGCCAATGAAATGCTCGGCGCGCCGGTTGAGATAGGGCCGGTCGGTCGGCGTGGGCCGGCTGCGCGTCCAGCGCACCCAGAGGGCGATGCTGACCAGCGACAGCACGCCGAAGATCAGCCACTGCAGGGGCCAGCCGATGGCCCAGACCAGCACGACGATCCCGGTGACGATGCCCGAAATACCCATCCAAAGCAGGAATCCGCCCGGCACCACCAGCTCGAGCGCCAGCAGCACCAGACCGGCGACGATCCAGGCCCATGGCCCATTGCTGGCGATGAAATCGATCACCTGCATGGCGCGCGCTCCTTAGGGCTGGCCGGCCGAAGGCGGGCGGCTCGGCCGCACCGGGACCGTCGACCCGCCGCCGAAGGCCTCGCGGGCAATCTCGGCAATGCCGCCGATCGATCCGATAACGCTGGTCGCCTCGACGGGCAGCATCAGCACCTTCTGGTTGGGCGAGGTCGCGATCTTGCCCAGCGCCTCGATGTAATTGTTGGCCACGAAGTAGTTGATGGCCTGCACATTGCCCGAGGCAATGGCGTCACTCACCATCTGCGTCGCCTTGGCTTCGGCCTCGGCCGAGCGCTCGCGCGCCTCGGCATCGCGGAACGCCGCCTCCTTGCGGCCTTCGGCCTCCAGCACCTGAGCCTGCTTGGCGCCTTCTGCCTGCAGGATGGCAGATTGCCTGCGGCCTTCCGCTTCCAGGATAGCCGCACGCTTCTCGCGCTCGGCCTTCATCTGCCGGCCCATCGAATCCACCAGGTCCTTGGGCGGATCGATATCCTTGATCTCGATGCGGGTAATCTTGACGCCCCAGGGCGACACGGCCGTATCGACGACCTTGAGCAGCCGATGGTTGATCTCGTCACGGTTGGACAGCAGTTCGTCCAGGTCCATCGAGCCCATCACCGTACGGATGTTGGTCATGGTGAGGTTGAGGATGGCGTTTTCGAGGTTGCTGACCTCATAGGCCGCCGCTGCCGCATCGAGGATCTGGTAGAAGGTCACGCCATTGGCCGTGATCGAAGCATTGTCGCGCGTGATCACCTCCTGGTGGGGCACGTCGAGCACCTGTTCCATGACGTTGATCTTCTTGCCGATGCTGTCGATGAACGGCACGATCAGGTTGAGGCCCGGCTTGAGGGTGCGGGTATATTTGCCGAACCGCTCGACGGTATAGTTGTAGCCCTGTGGCACTGTCTTCGCCCCCGCGAACAGCACCAGCAACGCCAGGATGCCCAGGCCGATCAGCGTGATGCTGAGCCCGTCCAGCGCCAGGCCGTCAAATATTTCCATCGCCGATTCTCCCTTGTCCTTCATGGCCGCGACCTTAGGGTCCGGCGTTCCGGCGTGCAATCTCGGTTGGCGGAACAAAGCCACCCACGCAACCGTTGCAATGGCAGCTTTGCCACCGCCAAGAGCCCCGCCATGCCCGCCTCACGCCCCATTTGGAAAGGCCAGTTGCGCCTCTCCCTCGTGTCGATTGCTGTCGAACTCTACACGGCCACCAAATCCAACGCCAAGCCCAGCTTTCGCCAGATCCACGAGCCATCAGGCAAACCCGTCCATTACGAGAAGGTGGTGGACGGCATTGGTCCCGTCGACAAGGACGAGATCATGAAGGGCTTCGAATACCAGAAGGACGACTATGTCCTTCTGACCGACGACGAGATCGACGCTGTCAAGCTCGAGACGCGCAAGACGCTCGACCTCACCCAATTTGTGTCCAGCAACGAGATCGACCCGCTCTACTACGACAAGCCCTATTACATGGTGCCGTCCGACGACCTGGCCGAGGACGCCTTTATCGTCATCCGCGATGCGCTGCGCCAGGCCGACAAGGTGGGCCTGGGCCAGCTGGCTTTGCGCGGCAAGGAATATCTGGTCGCCATCAAGCCGGCGGGCAAGGGCATGCTGCTTGAAACGCTCCACTACGAGGCCGAACTGCGCAAGGCCGACCCCTATTTTTCCGACATCACGGCCAAGAAGGCAGACCCCGATCTGCTCGAGGTCGCCACCGCGCTGATCGACAAGAAGACCGACAAATTCGATGCCGGCGTGTTTAGGGATCACTACCAGACCGCCCTGCGCGAACTGATCGCCCGCAAGCTCAAAAACAAGGGCCGCAAGATCACCGCCGAGGACGAGCCACCCGAAAGCAAGCCAACCAAGTCCAATGTCGTGGACCTGATGGCGGCACTCAAATCCAGCCTCGAGGGCGGCAAGAAGACCCCGGCCAAAAAGGCCAGCAAGGCGAAGGCAGCTCCGCGCAAGAAGGCGAGCTAGGCCATGGCCAGCAAACCCGAAACCCTGCTGAAGGAATACAAGGCCAAGCGCGACTTCACCAAGACGCAGGAGCCGTCGGGCGGTGAGTCCACCGGCAAAGGCTATCGCTTTGTCGTGCAGAAGCATGATGCGACCCGCCTGCACTACGATTTCCGCATCGAACTCGATGGCGTGCTCAAGAGCTGGGCGGTGACCAAGGGCCCGTCCGACAATCCTGAGGACAAACGCCTCGCCGTGCGTGTCGAAGATCACCCGCTCGACTATGGCGGCTTTGAAGGCACCATTCCCGAAGGCGAATATGGTGGCGGCACCGTCATGCTGTGGGATGAGGGCACCTGGGAGCCGCTGGGAGATCCGCACGAAGCGCTCGAAAGCGGCGATCTCAAGATGCGCATCCATGGCCACCGTATGAAGGGCGAATGGGTGCTGGTCCACATGAAGGGCCGCGACAGCAAGCGTAAATCCGGCCCCGATCGCGAGAACTGGCTGCTGATCAAGCACCGCGATGATTACGCCAAGGACCATGAGACGCTGACCGAGCGCTTCACCAAGTCGGTTTCCACCGGCCGGGACCTCGATGGCATCGCCAAGGGGCTGAAGGCCAGGAAGACCTCCGCTACCCCCGACGATGCCATCTGGCATTCAGGCGAGGACAAGGCGGTCGACAACCCCGTTCCCGCCAAGCCCAAGGGCAAGGCCTCCAGACTGCCCGCCTTCCGCGCGCCACAACTGGCAACGCTGGTGACAGCTGTCCCCGAAGGTTCTGACTGGGTCTTCGAGATGAAGTATGACGGCTATCGCTGTATGGCTGCCATATCGGGCGACCAGGTTCGCCTTTTCACCCGCACCGGCAAGGACTGGACGACCCAGTTCCAGGCCATCGTGCCTCCCCTGACCCGCATCACCAAGGGCACCGCGCTGATCGATGGCGAACTCTGCGCTTTCGACGACAAGGGGCGCACCGACTTCTCCACCCTCAAGGACCACCTCTCCAACGGTGGGCCACTTATCTTCTTCGCCTTCGACCTGCTCGAAGAGGACGGCGAAAATCTGACCGGGCTTCCCTTGGTCGACCGCAAGCAGCGCCTCGAAAAACTGCTCGGCAAGATCGAGTCGTCCTCGCTAGTGCAGTTCTCAGCCCATGTCACCGGCAATGGGCAGAAGGTCTTCGACACGATCTGCCGCGAAGGCCATGAAGGCATCATCGCCAAGCAGGCGAATGCCCCCTATCGCGGCGAGCGCAACCGCAGCTGGCTCAAGATCAAATGCAGCAAGCGGCAGGAATTCGTCATTGCCGGCTGGTCGCCCTCGGCCAAGAAGAAGACCTTCGCCTCCCTGCTGCTGGGGACCTGGGAGGATGGCAGGCTCGTCTATCGCGGCCGGGTTGGCACCGGTTTCAACATGGAAAGCGCCCACCAGTTGCAGCAGCAGCTCGATAGCCGCGCCCGCAGGACCAACCCCTTTGCCAGTGTCCCGCGGCCCATCGCCCGCAATGCCCGCTGGGTAGCGCCAGAACTGGTGGCGGAAATTGGCTACACCGAATTCACCCCCGATGGCATATTGCGACACCCTTCCTTCCTCGCGCTTCGCGAGGACAAGCCGGCAGGAGATGTGCGCTTGGACAAGCCCGAAGCCACCCCCAAGGCCGCCACGGCTGCGCTCGACGGCAAGGCTGGCGTCGCGGCTGCGGAAGCCGCCGGCATCAAGCTCACCAGCCCCGATCGCGTGGTCTATCCCGGCCAGGGCGTCACCAAGGCCGACCTTGTCGCCTATTACGCCGCTGTCTCGGAGCGCATGCTGCCCTATGTTGCCAAGCGACCCCTGAGCCTGCTGCGCTGCCCGCAGGGTCGGACCAAATACTGCTTCTTCCAGAAGCACGATACGGGTGGATTTCCCGATGCCATGAACTCGCTGCTGATCGCCGAGAAGGACGGCGAGAAGGCGGACTATTTCTACATTGACGATCTCGCCGGGCTCATCGCCGGCACCCAGATGAACGTGCTCGAATGGCACCTCTGGGGATCGCTCACCAAGAACGTCGAAAAGCCCGAGCGCATCATCTTCGACATAGACCCCGACGAAGGCCTGGGCTTCGAGCATATCCGCGCCGCCGCGACCGACATCCGCGACGAACTCGCGGCCCTGGGGCTCGAGAGCTATGCCCTGGTCAGCGGCGGCAAGGGCATACACGTCATCGCGCCGCTGCGGCCGATCACCGAATGGGACGAGGTAAAGGGCTTCTGCAAGGCCTTCGCCCAGCGCCTCGCCGATAAGTATCCCGATCGCTTCACGGCCAACATCCGCAAGGTCAATCGCAAGGACAAGCTGTTCATCGATTACCTGCGCAACGAGCGCGGCGCCACCGCTATCGCCCCCTGGTCCAGCCGCTCTCGCCGGGGTGCGCCGGCGGCCGTGCCGATCAGCTGGCCGGAACTCGATACCATCAAGGCTGCCAACCAGTTCACCCTCGCCGACGCCGCCGAACGGGCGCAGAAACCCGATCCGTGGAAGGGTTATTTCGATACGACCCAGTCCATCACCAAGGCGATGCGGAGCGCAGTAGAGGCGTAAGGGGGGCACTCACCCTCAGGGCATTGGTACGTTCACCCGCCGGTCTATCGTCAAGGTCACCGCGATGACGACAAAGGCGAAGATCACCATGCCTGCCGCAATAACATGCGCTTCGCCCCATTGCAGCCGCTCGACATAGTCGTAAAGCGCAATGGCGATGACTTTCGTCTGGCCCGGAATGTTGCCGCCGATCATCAGCACCACGCCAAACTCGCCCACCGTATGGGCGAAGGTCATCACCGCGCCGGTGATGTAGCCCGGCCGGGCCAGTGGCAGGGCGACGCGCCAGAAGCGCTGCCAGTTGCTTGCGCCCAGGCTCGACGCCACCTCCAAGGGGTCATCGCCAATCGCGGCAAAGCCATTGCGCAAGGGCTGCACCATGAAGGGCAGGGAATAGAAGAACGAGCCGATGACGAGGCCGACAAACGAGAAGGCGAGCGTCCGCCCGCCCCACAGGCCTGCAATCCAGCCACCCGGCCCGTTGGGGCCGAGTGCTATCAGCAGGTAGAAACCAAGCACGGTGGGCGGCAGTACCAGCGGCATGGCCACGACGGCACCGACCAGCTCACGATAGCGGCTTCGGCCGAGTGCCAGCCACCAGGCGATCGGCGTGCCCAAGACAAGCAGGATGAGCGTGTTGATCGTGGCCAGCGTCAGCGTGAGGCTGACCGGGGTCCAGATATCGCCAAAACTCATCCCGCGATCCGTTTACTCGACGACGTAGCCCGAGGCTTCTATCACGGCCACGGCGTCCTCGCTCTTGAGGAAATCGATGAAGGCCGTAGCGGCTGGGTTGGCCTCACCCGTCTTGAGCAGCACGGCATCCTGGCGGATCGGCTCGTAAAGCTCCGGCGGCACGATCCATGCACTGGCCTTGCCCACCACCTGGCTGAGCGCCACGAAGCCCAGCTCAGCATTGCCGGTTTCGATGAATTGCAGCGCCTGGGTCACGGTCTCGCCCGTTACCAGCTTGGGGGTGATCGCCGCAGTCAGCCCAAGCGCTTCGATGGCCTCGATCGCGGCCCGCCCATATGGCGCGGCAGCCGGGTCGGCAATGGCGACTTTGTCGAACGCGTTGGCGCTCAGCACGACCTCACCATCGGCAAGGTCGATCGAGACGCTATAGAGCGCCAGCGCGCCGATGGCATAGGTGAACACCGTGCCCTCGACGCCAAACCCTTCCGCCACCGCCTGGCTCGGGCGAACGTCATCGGCCGAGAGAAAAACCTCGAACGGCGCACCCTGGGTCACCTGGGTATAGAGCGCCCCGGTGGCGCCAAAGCTGTAGATGACATCATGGCCAGTCCTGGCCTTGAACAAGGGGGCCAATGCCTCAGCCGTCTTGGTGAAATTGGCGGCAACCGCCACGTTGACGGTGCCGGCATGGGCGGCCGTGGCGAGTAGAAGGCCGGCGAGCAGCGTGGGAAGGAATGCGCGGTTCATCGAAGCCCCGATATGGTTTGAAAGCCATATCGGTTCTGGCGCAGACGCCTGACTCAGGCAAGCGTTATTTCCGTTTGGACATATCGAATTTCTGCCGCAAGGCCGCAACGTCCCCGGCGATGGCCAGCCGTGTCTTGTCCTGCATCTGACGATAGCGCTCGAGCACGAAACGGCCCGCTTCGGTCAATTGCGCTCCGCCCTGGCTGGCGCCACCACGGCTCGATTCCACCAGCGGCGTGCCGAACCCCTCATTGAGCACCTGCACCAGGCCCCAGGCCCGCTTGTAGCTCATGCCCATTGCCTTGCCGGCGGCCGAGATCGACCCCGTTCCGGCAATATGCTCGAGCAGGTCAGCCCGGCCGGGGCCGATATAGGCGCTCTCGCTCAGGGTGATCCTGAGATGGGTAAGGCCGTCGGGAGGAACGTCGGTGGCCGTCATTGCTGATCCTGAGACCTCATGGTGAGCTTGTCGAACCGCGAGGTCGGATACACCGATCGTGCCACGACCTCGTCCTTCGACAGGCTCAGGATGAGGTCTATGGACAAAATCTAGCCGCGCAGTGCGCTCGCCTCGCGCGCCAGCGCCTCGATGCGACCCCAGTCATTGGCCGCCAGAGCGTCCGCCGGCATGATCCAGCTGCCGCCAACGCAGATCACGTTGGAGAGCCCGAGATAGACCTTGGCCTTGGCCGGATCGATACCGCCGGTGGGGCAGAAGGTGATGTCGGGGAGCGGGGAGGCGAAGGCCTTGAGCACCGGCGCGCCGCCATTGGCTTCGGCGGGGAAGAACTTGAGGAAGCTGTAGCCGCGCTCGGCCGCCGTCATGGCCTCGCTGGGCGTGGCGATACCCGGCAGCAGCGGGATGCCGATATCGTCGGCAGCGTCGAGAATGCGCGGCGAGATGCCCGGCGACACCATGAAGCGGCAGCCGGCATCGACCGACTGCTTCATATGCAGCGCGCTGCGCACCGTGCCCGAGCCGACGATGGCGCCGGTGACCTTGGCCATTTCTTCCATCACCTTGAGCGCATTGGGCGTGCGCAGGGTGACTTCGAGGATCGGCAGCCCGCCGGCGACCAGCGCCTCGGCCAGCGGCCGGGCCTGGCTGACATCGTCGAGGATGATGACCGGCACGACCGGCGCAAGCGACAGGATGGAGCGGATGGCGGCTGCGTCTTGCGGCATGATCTTCCTCGTCATTGGCGTGTTGGGGCAACGGTTAGGACCGCACGAAATTTCCCGCAACCCCGTTCATTGAAAAGCCGCCAAAAAATCCTTAGGTTCCGCCTCGACTTCGGGAGGAGACGCACCATGGTGCAGACGATCAACGCGGTGACGCCCCTCGACGAGGCGCGGGCCATCCTCGCGCAGCATTTCGATCTGAACTTCTCCAAGGCCGTCGAACGCGCCACCGAAAAGGTGTTCGACCGCGTGCGCGACAAGATCCCCGCCATCGAATGGCCCTTCTATGCCCCGCTGATCTTCGAGATCAACCGACTCAAGAAGGAGAAGGACGCCGTCATTCTGGCCCACAATTACCAGACGCCGCAGATCTATCATGGCGTCGCCGATATTGTCGGCGACAGTCTGCAGCTCGCCATCGAGGCCACCAAGGTCAAGCAGTCCGTGATCGTGCAATGCGGCGTGCACTTCATGGCCGAGACGTCCAAGCTGCTGAACCCGGACAAGACCGTGCTCATCCCCGACAGCCGCGCCGGCTGCTCGCTCGCCTCCTCCATCACGCCCGAAGACGTGCTGATGATGAAGGCCAAATATCCGGGCGTGCCCGTGGTCACCTATGTGAACACCTCGGCGGCGGTGAAGGCCGTGACCGACGTCTGCTGCACCTCGTCCAACGCACTCGACATCGTCAACCGCGTCGAGGGCGATAGCGTCATCATGATCCCCGATCAGTATCTGGCGCAGAACACCGCCAAGAAGACCGACAAGAAGGTCATCACCTGGGCCGGCGCCTGCGAAGTGCACGAGACCTTCACCGCCGAGGACATCTCGGAACTGCGCCACGCCTATCCGACGGCGATGATCATCGCCCACCCCGAATGCCCGCCCGAGGTCATCGACGCGGTGGACTTTGCCGGCTCGACCGCGGCGATGATCGACTGGGTCAAGACCACCAAGCCGGCGCGCGTTGTCATGGTCACCGAATGCTCGATGTCGGACAATGTCGCCAGCGAGACCACCGGCGTCGATTTCCTGCGCGGCTGCAACATCTGCCCGCACATGAAGCGCATCAACCTCGAAAACGTGCTGTGGAGCCTCCACACCATGACCGAGGAAGTCACGGTCCCCGCCGACATCATTCCGCCGGCCCGTCTGGCGGTGGAGCGCATGATCGAGATGAGCCGGAAACGCGATTAGCGGCCCAGGGCGTAGCGGCGATGATGCGCGAGAAACGCAGCGCCAGGACGGAGCGGTTCTTCGGGCAGCACCAGGCTGGCACGCAGCGCCGACAGCGTATCGCCGTTCAGCAATTGTGGCTGCGGCACCATGATGCGGAAATCGTCCTCGATGGTGATCAGCCCGTCGCGAAACAGTGGCGTCAGCGAGACCAGCATCGGCAGGTAGTTGGCGATGCTGAGCGGGCCGCCCTGGTCTCTGGGCTGAATGGCGGTGACATCGAGATCGGGATGCAGCGACAGGGTGGGCGCCTCGAAGCGTGCCCCCGTCAGCGCACAACGATAGCCGTAGCTGACCAGCACGAGTCGGTAGAGACTGGTATAGGCCTCAAGCTCTTCAGCGGCGGCAAAGCCGCGCTGCACCTCTTCGCCAAATCCGTCTTCGTCGGCAACGACCACAGATCGTCTCCCGCTTCCATCAGGGAAAGACCTTACGTAGAACCACAGAGCTTGCAAGCGGAGCCGCTCCAGCCATGACCATCTTCGAGAACACCCTCAATGCCGATGGCGCGCTGATTGTTGGGGCAGGCCTGGCCGGTCTCTTCACCGCCCTCAAGCTGGCGCCGCGCCCGGTCACGGTCCTCTCCCCCAAGCCGCTCGGCTTCGGCGCCTCCTCCGCCTGGGCGCAGGGCGGCGTGGCGGCCGCGGTGGGCCGTGGCGACAGCAGCCATGCCCATGCCGTCGATACCGAAATGGCCGGGGCGGGCATTGTCGACCATGGCACGGCCGAAAGCGTCACCGCGGAGGCTGCGGCCCGCATCGAGGACCTGGCGCGCTGGGGTACACCCTTCGATCGCGACGATTTCGGCAATTACGAACTGGGCAAGGAAGCCGCCCACTCGGCCAACCGCATCGTCAAGGTCGAAGGCGATCGCGCCGGCTGGGCCATCATGCAGGCCATCATCGCCGAAGTGCGCCGCACCCCCTCGATCCGGGTCGTCGAAGGCATTACCGCGCTCAGCCTCGCCCGTGACAACGGCCGTATCGTCGGTGTGTTCTGCCGCCGGCTGGGCGATCGCTATTCCGAGCCCGTCTTCATCCGTGCCCGCGCTACCGTGCTGGCCGCCGGCGGGTTGGGCGGGCTCTATGCCGTCACCACCAATCCGCCCGGCGTGCGCGGCCACGCCATGGGCATGGCGGCCAGGGCGGGCGCGCTGATTGCCGACGCCGAATTCGTGCAGTTCCACCCCACCGCCATCGCCACGGGCGCCGACCCGGCGCCTCTCGCTACCGAAGCCCTGCGCGGCGAGGGCGCCATTCTGGTCAACGACCTGGGTGAACGCTTCATGCCCGCTATCCACCCCGATGCCGAACTGGCGCCGCGCGACGTGGTGGCGCGCGCCAATTTCCGCCAGATCCAGTCTGGCCGGAAGGTGTTCCTCGATACGCGGCAGGTACTCGGCAAGGACATCCTCACCCGCTTCCCCACCGTCTCGAAATACTGCCTCGATGCCGACATCGATCCGGTGACGCACCCCATTCCCGTTACGCCGGCCGCGCATTTCCACATGGGCGGCGTCAAGGTCGATGAGCGCGGTCGCTCGTCACTGCCCGGCCTCTGGGTCTGCGGCGAAGCCAGTTGCACGGGCCTGCACGGCGCCAACCGTCTCGCCTCCAACTCCCTGCTCGAAGCGACGGTTTATGGCGCCCGCATCGCCGAGGATATTGGCGGGCTGGAGCCCGCGCGGGAGCTCGCGCCGTTCAAAGGCATCGAATGGAACGAGGCCGAAGGTGAAAAGGCCGAGGATGTGCTGCGCGGCACCGCGGCAGTACAGGACTTGCGCCGCATCATGACCGACCTTGTCGGCGTCGAACGCAATGCCGCAGGCCTGCGGCAAGCTCTGCGCGGCATTGCCGGCCTTGAAGCCAATGCCGAGCAGGTGACCAGCGCCTATCTCAACATGACGACGTCGGCGACCCTGGTCGCAGCGGCGGCGCTCAAGCGGACCGAGAGCCGGGGCGGACATTTCCGCACCGACTATCCCCAGACCGACGACGCCAACTGGGAGCACCACACCACCATGGCGCTCGAGGAAGCCCTCGCCATCCGCGCCGAAGCCTGATCACTCCGTCATCAGGAACTCGGCAATCGCGGCGCGATCGGCCTCGGTCCATTGCGATGTGCTGTCCTTGATGACTTCGCCCATCGGCCCGCCCAGCACGTCAAATCCCGGCGTAAAGCCATCCATCAGCGTCTGCGCCAGCAGCGCCTGGTCATAGCCTTCGCCGATCAGCGCATCGCGGGTGATGGCGGGCGCCTTGCCACCCGTGCCGCCAGGCGAGCCGGTCAGGGCCTTGTCCCAATCCAGCGCCCCCAGCGCATTGCGCGGCGTGTGGCAGGCAACGCAATGAGCCGGGCCATAGGCAAGGTATTTGCCCCGCTCATAGCTTGGCGACCGCCCCTGTTCAGGCACGAATCGCGCCGGGGCGAAGAACAGGTTCTTCCAACCGGCCATGGCCAGCCGGATATTGAAGGGAAACGGCACCTGGCTGGTCGCCGCCGGTTCCGTCACCGGCTCGGTCGCCATCAGGGCGGCATAGAGGTCAGCAATCTCCTGGTCGCTCATCAGCGTGTAGTTTTCATAGGGAAACGCCGGATAGAGATGTCCTTGCGGCCCCATGCCATTGCTCATGGCGTCGGAAAACTGCGCCAGGGTCCAAGCACCGATGCCGGCCACGGGATCGGAGGTAATGTTGGGCGGAACGAACGTGCCGAAGGGCGTCGTGAGCCCCGCGCCACCCGCCAGGAAGGCCCGCCCGCCGGCCGTATCGGTGTGACAGGCAATGCAGCCCCCCAGCCGGATCAGGTAATTGCCGCGCTCGACATTGCCGACCAATGTCAGGTCGCGGGTCGGGCCGGTGACTGGCTTGAGGAAATAGACTGCGGCTCCGATACCGACGACCGCAAGCACGCCCAAAATCACCAGCCAACGACGCATGCGCTATCCCCCATCAACCCTGGCGCAGCAGAGCAGAGGCCGAAGCGGCTGGCAACTGACGGAAATTTTAGCGCCGCGGCGGGGATTATTTCCCGAGCACGGCATCCACTTCCGCCCGGGTCGGCGGCTGGCAGCCCTTGCGGCCGCAATTGATGCCGGCCACCACTGCACCAAAGCGCAAGACCTCTTCGAGGTCCGCACCATCAAGGGCGCTGAGCGCACCGGGCCGCAATGCCTGCTTTTCCGACAAAGCGGTCAGGACGCCCGCCATGAGGCTGTCCCCGGCCCCCACCGTGTCGACAAATACCGGCGGCGCATAGATCGGCGCCTTGCCCATTGCGCCACTGGTGAAGGCCAGCGACCCCGCCTCGCCCAGCGTGATGACCACCAGCTCGCAGTTTGGCCGGGCCAGAAGGCGCCTGGCATGCTCCTCAAGGCTCAGGGTGGGTTCGAGCCATTCATGATCCTCGTCCGACAGCTTGATCACGTGGGCCAGGTCCAGCAGCTGCGACAGCTGGCGGCGATAGGTGGCCTCGTCATTGACCAGCAGCGGCCGCACATTGATATCCATGCTCATGGTAGCACCGCCGGCAATGGCCTTGCCGGCCACGGCGAGCCAGGCGGCCGCGTCTTCCGGCTCGATCGGCACGAAACCACCGAGCTGGAGCAGGACAACGCCTCCAGGCAAAGCCGCGACCAGGCCATCGCGCGTAAAGGCCCGCTCGGCGCCACGCTCGAACTCGTAGCTGGCCTGCATCTTGTCATTGAAGGTGACGATCGCCTTGGTCGTGGGCGCATCGACACGGCTTTCGATCAAGACCTTGACGCCGGCCGCAGCGAGCGGCGCCAGCAGCATGTCGCCGAATGCGTCGGTGCTGATCGGGCAAAGGAAGCCGGTCTGGTTGCCCAGTTTGGCCAGGGCGATGGCGCAGTTGAAGGGCGATCCACCAGCGACCGGCTGGCGCTCCGCTGCTGGCCCCGGCTTGGCCGGCACGAGATCAACCAGGCTTTCCCCACCAACGACAAACATGCAAATGCCTCCCAGCACAATCGGCAGCCACATAGCATCTTTGGTGAGCCTGTCACCAGCCGCGTGAGCAGATGCTCAATCTGCGAGCTTGGGGTAGCGGGCACCCCACCAGTCGCTCCACCGCTGCTGCAATGCGCAAAAAGCGGCGTCATCGAGGCCATAGGTGGTCAGCAGCACCGAGCCACCGCCATGCGGGCGCTTGGGCGAGATGCCCATGTCGGTGACGACAAGCAGGCCATCCCCCCATTGCTCCACGGTAAGGGCGGTCTGGAAATGCGTGCGGTACCAGATCTTGCCCGAAGCGCTGTCGCCGGTCGCCAACCGCGCCGCATAGGCCTGGCCCTGCCCCAGATCGGCTGCTTCGCCGAGCCCGAGTTCGGCGCTCGGCTCGCTTACCCCAGCCGCGCTGGGCCCGGACAGGTAAATCGTGCGGCGCTGCTCACCTGGATGCAGTTCCAGCGCCAGCCGCAACTGCTGGAAGAAATTGACCCAACCCTGGCTGATGTCTTCGTAGATCCCGGTCCAGTCGACGGGCGCCCCGCCCGCTCGCATCAGCCGCAGGCGTGTGCCGGTCCCCTCGGCGGTGAGTTCGATAGCGTCGGACGCGCCCTCCCACTCGCCAAACTGCACGACATGCCGCGCCTCGTCAGCATCGGCACCATCGACGAAGATGAACTTGATTTCCTCGGCCAGGCTCGGAGCATCCCAACCGAACCAGTTGGCGATCTGCGCCGGGTCGCGCAGCGCGGCCCAGACCGTTTCGATGGGGGCCAGAATGGTGATGTCGACAACGACCTGCTTGGCGGCCCCGGTCATGCGTCCCTCCTCAATTGGCCAGTTCTGCTGCGGCCCTGGCCAAGCCTTTCGCAAATGTAGCCGAGCTGTGCCAGCCACTGCAAACGCTTGCAGCGCCACAGCTTTACTCGCCCCCTGCCCCGTGTATTGTTGCCACAAGGCCGAAACGGGAGGGTGACGGCCGCAACAGGAGGATTGCAGTTGGATCGTCGTAAGTTCTTTACCAAGGCCGGCGTTGCCGGCGCTGGCGCCGTCGCAGCCACCACCGGGCTGGCCATGCCGGCCATCGCTCAGACCAACCCCAAGGTGACCTGGCGCCTGGCCAGTTCATTCCCCCCGGGCCTCGACACCATCTATGGCGGCGCAGAAACGCTGGCCAAATATGTGAGCGAAGCCACCGACGGCAATTTCACCATCGACGTCTTCGCCGCCGGCGAGCTGGTTCCGCCGCTCGAAGTGGTTGATCCGGTCTCCGAAGGCACCATCGAGATGGCCCACACCGTGGGCTACTATTTCTCCGGCAAGGATGTCGCCTGGGCGGCCATGGCGGCCATTCCGTTCTCGCTCAACGCCCGTGGCATGAGCGCCTGGTACTATCACGGCGGCGGCCTCGACCTGACCAACGAGTTCCTTGCCGGCTACAACATCGTCGGCTTCCCCTGCGGCAATACCGCGGCCCAGATGGGCGGCTGGTTCCGCAAGGAGATCAACACGATCGCGGACCTGCAGGGCCTCAAGATGCGCGTCGGCTTTGCCGGCAACATCCTGACCAAGCTCGGCGTCATTCCCACGCCCATGCCGGGCGGCGAAATCTACAACGCGCTGGAAAAGGGCACGATCGATGCCGCCGAATGGGTCGGCCCCTATGACGACGAGAAGCTCGGCTTCCAGAAGGTCGCGCCCTATTACTACTATCCCGGCTGGTGGGAAGGCGGCCCGACCGTCCATGCGCTGATCAACAAGGGCAAGTTCGAGGAACTGCCGCCCGCCTATCAGTCCCTGCTCCAGACGGCCTGCCAGGCCACCAGCGCCGACATGCTGGCCAAGTATGACTATGTGAACCCCACCGCGCTCAAAAAGCTGGTGGCGGCCGGCGCGCAGCTTCGTCCGTTCAGCCCGGAAATCATGGAAGCTAGCTTCGAAGCCGCCAACGAGACCTACAAGGAACTCTCGGCCTCGAGCCCGGCCTTCAAGACCATCTGGGATTCGATCACCGCATTCCGCAAGGATCACTACCTGTGGAACCAGGTGGCGGAACTCAACTTCGACGCCTTCATGCAGAGCCAGCAGCGCGCCGGCAAGCTGTAGCACTGAATTGGCAGTCAGGACTCCTCCCCCGCTTGCGGGGGAGGGGGACCGCCATCAGGCGGTGGAGGGGGGTGCCGCTTGCGCGATAGCGGGCCCAGCAGGCCATTCTCTAGATGATGCGAGGCACGCCGGCTTGCCGGTACGAACGCACTTCGCTTGCGACCAGCCTATCCAACATCTCGTCAAACTCGTTGGCAAGGCCCAAGTGATTGCGGGCGTCTGGCAGATACTCGGCTCGACTCCGAATTGCATGCGCTGCCGAGCGGAGGCTCGAAAGAACCTGCTTCGAGAGGCAGAACTCATCCTTGAGCCCGACTGCCTTTCCCCAGATATGGTCCTTCAACGCTTCGAACGCCTGAAGGTCCAGCACGTCGGCCACCAGGAGTCGTCCGACTGAGCGGTCGGTTAGTTCCTCCAGTTGCGGATCAAAGTGATTTTCCAACATCCAACCCTCAGAACACCGGAGCCGGTGGCGGCGTGTAGGTCTCAGTCGGCTCGCCAAAGCTTGGCGCTGGCTGCACCTGGAACCCCGGCACGACCGGTTCCCCACCGCCACTCGGCGGCAGCACGATTTCGATCGTGTTCAAATCCACGTCTACTTCCTTGTCGAGGAAGAAGGTGACCAGTTGCGGGAAGGCAATGAGAATGCCCACCAGGATCAGCTGCAACACCAGCCACGGAATGGCGCCCAGATAGATGTCGCGCGTCTTGACCTTGTCGCGGGGCACAATGCCGCGCAGGTAGAACAGGGCAAAGCCGAAGGGCGGATGCATGAAGCTGGTCTGCATGTTGGCGCAGATCATCACCCCGAACCAGACGAGGTTGATGCCGAGCGCCTCGGCGACCGGCGCCAGGAGCGGAATGACGATGAAGGCGATCTCGAAGAAATCGAGGAAGAACGCCAGCACGAAAATGAAGATGTTGACGAAGATCAGGAAGCCCACCACGCCGCCTGGCAGGTTGGAGAGCATATCCTCGATCCAGTGACCGCCGCCCACGCCCTGGAAGACGAGGCTGAACACGCGGGCGCCGAGCAGGATGAACACCACCATGGCGGTGAGCCTCATGGTCGAAACCATGCCCTCCCAGGTGATCGACCATTTGAGCCGCCCATTGAACCAGGCCAGCAGCATGGCGCCGACCACACCCATGGCGCCGGCCTCGGTGGGGGTCACCAGACCCAGCAGGATCGTGCCGAGCACGATGAAGATCAGCGCCAGGCTGGGCACCGTGCCCCTGATGATCTTGGCCCACAGCGGCCAGCCCCGCAGCACCCGGGCTTCGGGCGGCAGCGCCGGCACATCCTGCGGCCGAAAGATGGAGAGGATGAACACCCAGCCCATGAACAGCAGGACCTGGACGATCGAGGCACCGGTCGCCCCGATATACATTTCGCCCGGCGATTTCTGCAGCTGGTCGGCCAGCACGATCAGCACCAGCGACGGCGGAATGAGCTGGGTGATGGTGCCCGAGGCGGCGATGACGCCGGTGGCGTGGCGCACATTGTAGCCATAGCGCATCATCACCGGCAGCGAGATCAGCCCCATGGCGATGACAGAGGCGGCGACCGTACCCGTAATGGCGCCCAGGATCGCCCCGACGATGATCACCGCATAGGACAGCCCGCCGCGCACGCTGCCGAACAGCTGCCCAAAACCGTCGAGCAGATCTTCGGCCAACCCGCTCTTTTCGAGGATCACCCCCATGAAGGTGAAGAACGGAATGGCCAGCAGCAGTTCGTTACTCAGCACGCCATAGAGCTGGTAGGTCAGATTGCCGAAGAACATCGGCGTCATCAGGCCCAGCTCGATAGCGGCGAGCCCACCAAACAGGCCCACCGCGGCCAGCGAAAACGCCGCTGGATAGCCAATGATAAGGAAGATGACGAGCCCCCCGAACAGGATCGGCGCCATATTCTCGCGGATGAGGTCGATCATTGTACGGGTTTCTCGTAGGCGAATTCTCTGACATAGGTGGTCGTCAGCGCCAGGATGCATTTGATGATCTCGGCGACGCCCTGCAGCATCAGCACACCGAACCCCAGCGGCAGCATCAGGCGCACCGGCCATCTTGGCAGTCCACCCGCCGCATTGGACGTGACGTTCTGCATCCAGGCCTGCACGAACCAGGGCCAGGTGAAGTAGATCAGCATGATGCAGAGCGGCATGAGGAAGAACAGCCCGCCCAGCAGGTCGATCCACGTTCGGGCGCGTTCGCTGATCGCGCCATAGAGCAGGTCGACGCGCACATGCTCGTTCATCTTGAGCGTCCAGGCGCCGCCCAGCATCACCATGCCGCCGAACATGTACCAGACCGATTCCGACAGGCCACTCGAGTAGTTGGTGTAGAGCGCCACCATGCCGCCGAAGACGCCACCGCCAATACTGCGCTCGATCGAGATCATCGCGCCGATCGAATAGCGGAACACGGCGTTGAACGCGCTGAGCAGAGCCGAGAACAACACCAGCCAGACGGCGACGAGGCCAACTCGGCGGCTGATTTCATCGATAATGCGCGTGATGGCCAAGGCTATCGACACCCGCGACCCTCCCTGTCGTTTGCGTCGATAACCTTCATGGCATGTCACGTGCGCTTTGCAAATCAACGATTGGCCTTGCCCCTCCCGCTGGGCCGACCGCTTCTCCCTCATCGAAAAATCTGTCGCTTCCCAGGATTAAACCCCTCCACCCGGTGTTGATGCATCTGAGGGCCGCAGCGGCGGTCCCGCAACATGGAGGAAATATCCCATGAAGTTTCGTTCGATACTCGCTGGTGCGGCCGCTCTGGCGCTTCTCGCCATGCCTGCCTTTGCAACCGACTTTCTCGGCGGTGCCGTCAAGTCCACCGATATCGGTGGCAAGATGGTGCTGACCGATGCCAATGGCATGTCGCTCTATACCTTCGACAAGGACACCAATGGCGATGGCAAGAGCGTTTGCAACGGCGACTGCGCCGTCAAGTGGCCGCCGCTGATGGCTGAGGCCGGCGCCGCTGCCGATGGTGATTTCACCGTCGTCACCCGCGACGATGGCTCGGCCATGTGGGCCTACAAAGGCTGGCCGCTCTACTACTGGTACGAGGATGCTGCTGCCGGCGACATCAAGGGTGACGGCGTCGGTGGTGTCTGGCATCTTGCTGTAGAATAATTCCCAGGCCATCCGTGGACAGTTTCCTCGATCAGCTCGAAGCCTGCGTGCCGGCCCTGAGGCGCTATGCCCGGGCGCTGACACGCAATGTCGATCTGGCCGACGACCTGGTCCAGGATTGCCTTGAACGCGCCATTTCCAGGCGCGGCCTGTTTCGCCCATCAGGGCCGGTCCGCGCCTGGCTGTTCACCATACTGCTCAACCTGCATCGCAATGCCCTGCGGGCATCGCGTCGGCGCGGCGAAAGTGTGGACTTCGACACCATCCCCGAACCCTCGACGCCGGCGCCGCAGCCGGGTCACATCGCGCTGGCGGAGATGGCTCGCGCCATCGACACGCTGCCACTGGAGCAAAAGGAAGCCTTGCTGCTCGTTACCCTCGAGGGGCTCGCCTATAGCGAGGCGGCCTCCATCCTGAAAATCCCGCAGGGCACGCTGATGAGCCGGCTGGGCCGGGCTCGCGCCGCCCTGCGCACCCTGACCGGAACGCCGGCCGAACCGCATTTGAGGACCGTGAAATGAGCCAGATCAGCCGCGATCAGCTCATGGCCTATGCCGATGGGCAGTTGCCGCCAGACGAGCGGGCCGCCGTCGACGCCTATCTTGGCGGCAATCCCGAGGCTGCTGCCGAGGTTGCCCTGCTGCAGCGCCAGTCCGACGCGATCCGCACCCTGTTCGGGCCAGCGGGCGCCGAAAACGTCCCCGTCCGGCTCAAGCCGCAGCGGCTGGCTGCCGAGATCGGCCGTCGCCGCATCGAGCCCTGGCGCTGGGCGGCTGCTGCGGTGGTGTTGGTAGGCCTGGGTCTGGGCGCCGGCTGGTTCGTTCGCCCCCTGGTTGAAACGCGTCCGGCCAGCGCCACCCTGATTGCCGACGCCGTCAATGCCCATGCCGTCTATGTCGCCGAGAACCGCCATGCGGTCGAGGTGGGCAGCGATGACACCGAGCACCTCAGCACCTGGCTCTCCAACCGGCTCGATACGACGTTGGGCATGCCCGATCTGACCGCCGAAGGCTTCACCCTGGTCGGCGGACGCCTGCTGCCGGGCGAACCCGATGCCGGCGGCCGGGCGGCACAGCTGATGTATGAAGACGCCAGCCAGCAGCGGGTGACCATCTACGTGACGGCGGCCCTGGCGGACGGAAAACCCGCCTACCAGTTCGCCAGCTATGATGGCGCCGAAGCGTTCTACTGGGCCAATGCCCGCATCACCTGCACGGTGGTCGGCACGCTTCCCGAGGCCCAGATGAAGGCCGTGGCCGGCGCGGTCTACAGCCAGCTGACCGAAGGCGACGTCGGCAACGGCCGGCCCTACCGGGGGTAGCCCCTTCAGGCCTTCCGCGCCACCGGCGCATTCCGCGGCGGAATGTCGTTCGAATAAATGTTGTGCGGCCCGAAATTGAGAATGTCGCGCTCGCCGCACAGGGCCATGGTGGTGTCGAGTTCCTTGCGGATGATGTCGAGCACGCGCGTCACGCCCGCCTCGCCGCCGGCGCCCAAACCATAGAGCATCGGCCGGCCAATGAACGTGCCCTTGGCACCATAGGCCATGGCCTTGAGCACATCCTGTCCCGTGCGGATGCCGCTATCGAGATAGACCTCGGTCTTGTGGCCGACGCGGTCGACGATCTCGGGCAAGACGCGGATGGTCGAAGGCGCCCCGTCGAGCTGCCTTCCGCCATGGTTGGAAACAATGATGGCGTCGGCACCATTGTCGATCGCCGCCTGCGCATCATCGGGGTCGAGCACGCCCTTGACGATGACAGGGCCGCCAAACCGCTCCTTGACCCATTTGACGTCGGCCCAATCGAGCGCCGGGTCGAATTGGCTCGACGTCCAGGCCGATAGCGACGCCAGGTCATGGTCGCCGCTCACATGGCCGACGATATTGCGAAACGTATGGCGCTTCGTGCCCAGCATGCGCATACACCACAGCGGGTGCTGCATCATCTGCCAGATCGAATAGGCATTGAGCTTGGGTGGCGTGGCGAGGCCATTCTTGATGTCCTTGTGCCGCTGACCCAGGATCTGCAGATCCATGGTCAGCACCAGCGCCGAGCATTTCGCCGCCTTGGCCCGGTCGATCAGCCGTTCGATGAACCCGCGGTCGCGCATCACATAGAGCTGAAACCAGAACGGCGCGGTGGTGTTCTCGGCCACGTCCTCGATCGAGCAGACGCTCATGGTCGAGAGCGTAAAGGGAATGCCGTATTTCTCGGCGGCACGCGCCGCCTTGATCTCGCCGTCGGCGACCTGCATGCCGCCTGTGGCCGCCGGGGCGATCGCCACCGGCATGGTGATCTCCTGGTCCAGCATCCGCGTCTTGAGATTGCGGTTCTCGAGATTGACCGCCACCTTCTGCTTGAGCTTGATCTTGTTGAAGTCGCTCTCGTTGTCGCGATAGGTGCCTTCGGTATAGCTGCCGCTATCGGCATATTCGTAGAACATCTTGGGCACGCTGCGGCGGGCCTTCTGCTTCATCTCGTCAACGGTCAGAATCTTGTCGAGACTGGGCATTTGCGCGTACTCCGCTGGGGCTGACCCCTGCCCTAGCAACTAACATGTTAGTCGTCAATGCGCCCACGCTTGCTCTTGCAATGCGCCCGCACACTGCGCCTTGCTTGGCTCTTGCCACCCGCCGACCCTTGCCGTCATATGCGCCAAACGGGAGAGACGGCATGGCGATCGGCGGGGACGCGCTCGAATTCATCGACAAGAAATTCTACGACCTGGCGATTGGCATTGCCGCGCTCGAAGTGCTCTATGACGGCTGCCGCTGGGCCGAGGGGCCGGTGTGGTTTGCCGATGGCAACTATCTGGTCTGGAGCGACATTCCCAACAATCGCATGCTCAAATGGGTGCCGGACCTGGGCGTTACCACGTTCCGCACGCCCTCCAACTACGTCAACGGCAATACCCGAGACCGCCAGGGCCGGCTGATCTCCTGCTCGCATGGCGCCCGCGCCGTGTTGCGCACCGAGCCCGATGGCACGGTGACGACGCTGGTCGACCGCTACCAGGGCAAGCGGCTCAATTCGCCCAACGACGTCGTGGTCAAGTCCGATGGCACGATCTGGTTCACCGACCCGCCTTACGGCATCCTGAGCGACTACGAAGGCTACAAGTCCGACCAGGAGCAGCCAGGCTGCTTCGTCTATCGCTTCGACCCAGCCGACGGCGCGCTGACCGTGGTGGCCGACGATTTCGCCAAGCCCAATGGCCTCGCCTTCTCGCCCGACGAGTCGATCCTCTATGTCTCCGATACCGGCCAGAGCCACGATCCGGATTGGCCGGCCCATATCCGGCAGTTCGACGTCAATGGCAGCAAACTGACCAAGCCGAAGGTCTTCGCCGATATCGATTCCGGCCTGCCCGATGGCTTCCGCCTCGATACCGAAGGCAATGTGTGGACCAGCGCGGGCCTCGGCGTGAACGTCTACAATCCGTCAGGCGCCCTGCTCGGCCGCATCAAGACCGGTGCCAAGACCTCCAACGTGGTCTTCGGCGGTCCGCGCCGCAATCGGCTGTTCATCACCTGCAGCCAGTTCGTCATGGCCACCTATGTGAGCGCCACCGGATTGCAGACGCCTTGAATCCTGCCGACTACATCGAGCAGAACCTCCGGCTCGAGCCGGTGCCGTCGCTGCCCGATATCACACTCTACGCCGCCCATCCCGGCAGCCGCCTGTCGCGGCTGGCCGCCCCCGATGACGACGATCCGCCGCCACCCTATTGGGCATATCAATGGGCAGGCGGACTGGCCCTGGCGCATCACTTCGCCGCGCATCCCGCCGTGGTGGCAGGCAAGACGGTGCTCGATCTCGGGTCCGGTTCCGGCTTGGTCGGCATTGCCGCAGCCAAAGCCGGGGCGAGGGTCAGCGCGGCGGAGATCGACCCCAATGGCCGCGCCGCCATCGCGCTCAACGCGGCTGCCAATGACGTCGCGATTGACCTGATCGAAATCGACATCGCGGCGCCCGCGCCCCGGGGCTTCGACCTGATTGCTGCCGGCGACGTCTTCTACAATCCCGATGTCGGCCGGCGTATGCTGCCGTTTCTCGAGCGCTGTGCGGCAGCTGGCGTGGACGTGCTGGTTGGCGATCCCGATCGCCGTGACCTGCCCGTCGACCGGCTGGAGCGCCTCGCCGCCTACGCGGTGAGCGATGTCGGCGATATCAGGGCAAGCACCGAGCGCCTGGGCTCGGTCTATCGGCTGAAACGCTGAAGCCGCTATGCCGTAGCGCGGATTTCAAATCCCGCTGGCGCTTCGTCCGTATCGGAAACCGTTACCGCGGTGACGTCGGCCATGGCGGGGCCGTCCCAACACGCCTCCAGCATGGTGCTGACGGCGTCATCCTCGCCAACAAACATTGCTTCGACCGACCCGTCGCGCCGATTGCGCACCCAGCCGCCAAGGCCGCGCGACACCGCCTCCACCTGGACCCAGTAGCGAAAGCCGACGCCCTGAACGCGGCCGCTTATGACCACATGGGCGCCGCGCATCCCATCATCCCTTCGGTTTCTTGGGCTTGGGCGCCGGCAGATCGTTCGCGGTGGTCTTGACTAGGCCCGCCAGCCAATCGGCATCATCCCAGCGATCGCCATCGACCAGGAAATACATCTTCGATCCCGGATAGGCCTCGGCTTCCGTCACCTCGCCCAGATAGGCGCGGCCCGCCGCCGTCGGCTTGATGAACAGTTGGTCGTCGCAGATGAAGGCCATGACCTTGCCGTCGCAATACATGCCATATTCGCCGAACATCTTCTTGGCCGTGATGGTGCCCGCGCTGGCGCTTTGCTCAACGATATAGTCGACCGTTTTCTGCTGCGTGCTCACATCGTCGCTCCGACCTGCCAGGGCACGAACTCGTTGTCGCCATAGCCGAGCGCTTCCGACTTGGTCTGCTTGCCTGAGGCGATCTCAATGAGCATGTCGAAGATCTGCTGGCCCTTGTCCTCGATGGAAACACCCTCGACGATATCGCCACAATTGATGTCCATGTCGTCGGTCATGCGCGCATACATGTCCGAATTTGTGGCGAGCTTCATCGACGGCACCGGCTTGCAGCCATAGGCCGAGCCGCGCCCGGTGGTGAAGGCGAGCAGGTTCGCGCCGCCGGCCACCTGACCGGTCGCAGACACCGGATCAAAGCCCGGCGTGTCCATGAAGACGAACCCCTTCTCGGTCACCGGTTCGGCATATTCATAGACCGCGGTGAGTGGCGTCGTGCCGCCCTTGGCCGCGGCGCCCAACGACTTCTCGAGGATGGTGGTGAGCCCGCCAAGCTTGTTGCCCGGCGAGGGATTGTTGTTCATCTCGCCATGGTTGCGGCGGGTGTAATCCTCCCACCAGTGGATGCGGCTGATGAGCTTTTCGCCGACTTCGCGCGATATGGCACGGCGGGTCAGCAGATGCTCGGCGCCATAGATTTCCGGCGTTTCGCTGAGGATGGCCGTGCCGCCATTGCGCACCAGGATATCGGCGGCATAGCCGAGAGCCGGATTGGCGGTGATGCCCGAATAGCCGTCCGACCCGCCGCATTGCAGCGCCAGGGTCAGGTGGCTGGCATCGACCGTCTCGCGCCGCGCCGCAGCGGCGATGGGCAGCATCTCCTTGACCTTCTCGACACCCCACTCGATCATCTTCTTGGTGCCGCCACGCTCCTGGATGGTCATGGTCTGGAAGGTCTCGCCCTCCTCGATGCCATACATTTCCTTCATGCGGCCGATCTGGAATACCTCGCAGCCCAGGCCCACCAGCAGAGCCGCACCCAGATTCGGATTGGAGGTGTAGCCCCATTGCGTGCGCTTGAGGATATCAAAGCCCTCTCCCCGGCTTTCCATGCCGCAGCCGGTGCCGTGCACGAACGGCACCACGCCGTCGATTTCCGGATAGTCGTCGAGAATGCCCGAGCGATTGATGGCTTCGGCGACGAATTTGGCCACGGTAGCCGAGCAGTTCACCGATGTGAGGATGCCGATATAGTTGCGCGTGCCCACCTTGCCATTGGCGCGGCGATAGCCCTCGAACGTGGCGCGGTGGCTCACCGGGATCATCTGCGGCGCAATCGCGCCCTGGCTGAACGCATAGTCATGCGTCAGCGAACCGTCGGCGCCGCCCATGCCGCAATTGTGCTCATGCACCCAGTCGCCGGGGACGATGGCCTCGCTGGCAAAGCCGATGATCTGGCCGAACTTGACCACCGCCTCGCCGGCCGCAATGGCCCGGCTGGCGAATTTGTGGCCCTTGGGCACGCGGCGGACAATGCGCACACCCTGCGGCGTGTCGCTGCCCACATCGAGATTGGCAAGCGCCACGGCGACATTGTCGGCGGCATTGAGCACCAGCGTCTTGGGCTGCGGGCGGGTCATCGTTTCAGACATGGATCGGGGGTCTTTCGCGGGTCGGGTCTCAACTGCGCTTTACGCCGGCCCCGTTTGCCGCCAGATTGCGCCCGCAATCGGCAGCGACGGGCGTTGCAAAGCACCACGGCACTCAAGAGCCTGTCGGAAATCGCTCCACTCGGAGTAGAATTTCCAAACAGGCTCAACTAACATGTTAGCATGACATCGGAAGCAAGTCCCTATTCTTTTCTGGCCCGCCCCACGGCGCTGACGCGCGGCAATGTCACTGCCGACGTCACCAATGCGCTGCGGCACGCCATTGTTACCCTGGCCCTGCCGCCGGGCAGCGTGATCGACAAATCCATGGTCTGCGCCGAATTGGGCGTGTCGCGCTTTCCGGTGAGCGAGGCGCTGGCACGACTGCAGGCGGAGGGTCTCGTCGAGATTGCCCCGCAACGCGGCTCCACCGTTTCGCTGGTCAAGATCGCCGATGTCCGCGAATACATGCTGATCCGCAAGGCGCTGGAATCGGAAGCCCTGCGCGTGCTGATCGGCGGCCATGATGCCGACCTGATCGCGGCCCTGCACACCAACATGGCGGCGCAGCGCGAGGCGGCCGACCGCGACGACGCCGAAGCCTTCCACCAGATCGACATCGATTTTCACGACATCATCTTCCGCTCGATGCGCTTCACCAAGATCAAGGGCATCATCGATTCGGCGCGCGCCAATCTCGATCGCGCCCGTCGCCTGATCATCACCCCGCGCCGGCTGGCGCTGACCATTGCCGAGCACCAGGCGATCTTCGATGGCATCCTCGCCGCGAGCCAGGACCAGGCCACCAAAGCCATCCGCGCTCATATCGACGCCGTCATGGTCGAGCTCTTCGCCTTCGCCCGCGAGCGCCCCGCCGTGTTTGCCGATGGCGACACGCTGGGCACCGACAGCGACTCCTTCCCCTTCGGATAGTAACGGCCCGGGAGGCCATACATGCTCAAGAATATCCCGCCCATTCTGGGCCCTGACCTGCTCTCGACCCTGCGGGCCATGGGCCATGGCGACGAGATCGTCCTGGCCGATGCCAATTTTCCGGCCGAGTTCCTGGGGCCGCTGACCATTCGCGCCGATGGCGTGTCCGTCACCGACATGTTGGATGCTATTCTGACGCTGCTGCCGCTCGACCAATATGTCGAGGAAACCGCCATCGGCATGCAGGTCGTTGGCGACCCGGCCGCCCGCCAGCCGATCGACGACGAATTCGACGCGATCATCGCGCGCCACGAGCCCGACAAGCACTATTCCAAGATCGAGCGCTTCGCCTTCTACGACCGGGCCAGGACGGCAGCCGCCGTCATCCAGACCGGCGAGGCGCGTCTTTACGGCAATATCATCCTCAAGAAAGGCGTCATCCGCCCCGGCGCCTAATTGCGCCAACCGAACGGATTGAACCAAGGTCGGCCTCGACTCGCTAACATGTTAGCCCTATGGCCTAGGCCAACGGCAAAAGGACCATCCTCATGAAACTGCTCCGCATTGGCGCCAAGGGCGCGGAAAAGCCTGCTATCCTGGCTGAAGACGGCACGATCCGCGATCTTTCCGGCGTGGTTGGCGACATTGCCGGCCAGGCGCTGACGCCCGAGGGCCTGGCCAGGATCCGCGCCACCGATATCGGCGTGCTGCCCAAGCTCGACGCCAACCAGCGCATCGGCGCCTGCGTGGGCAATGTGGGCAAGTTCATCTGCATCGGCCTCAACTATGCCGACCATGCCGCCGAAACCGGCGCGCCCATCCCGGCCGAGCCGATCATCTTCATGAAGGCGACCAGTGCCATCGTCGGCCCGAACGACGACGTGATCATCCCCAAGAATGCCATCAAGCCCGATTGGGAGGTCGAACTCGGCGTCGTCATCGGCAAGGAAGCGCGCTATGTCGACGAGGCCGATGCCATGGACCATGTCGCCGGCTATTGCGTCATCAACGATGTCTCCGAGCGCCACTTCCAGACCGAGCGCGGCGGCACCTGGGACAAGGGCAAGGGCTGCGACACCTTCGGCCCCACCGGCCCCTGGCTGGTGACGCGCGATGAGGTCTCCGATCCGCAGAACCTCAAGATGTGGCTCGAAGTCGACGGCAAGCGCTACCAGAACGGCTCGACCACGACGATGATCTTCGGCGTCGCCCATGTCGTGAGCTATGTCAGCCAGTTCATGAGCCTGCAGCCGGGCGACATCATCTCGACCGGCACCCCGCCCGGCGTAGGCATGGGCATCAAGCCGGAGCCCGTCTGGCTCAAGCCCGGCAACGTCATGCGCCTCGGCATCGAAGGCCTGGGCGAGCAGCAACAGAACGTGAAGGCCTACTCGGCTTAGTTGCAAACTCGCAGTCGACACCCTCCCCCTTGCGGGGAGGGATCAAGGGTGGGGGATGCTTAGCCCGGGCATCGGGGCTCTCAACACCCCCTCCCAACCTCCCCCGTCAAGGGGGAGGTGCCGCGCGGTGGTTGTGGTACCTTTTGCCCCCTACCCCGGCGGCATCCGCGCGAACTTGACCACCGCCGGATCAAGATGATCCCAAGCCTGCGCCGTCTCGGTCCAATAGACCATGTCGGGCTTATAGCGGCTGGGGTCGTCGAGGCTTCCGGCCCTGAGCACGAAGACATCGGGCATGGCCGGAAAGGTCATGTAGACCGGTGTACCGCAATCGGGGCAGAAGGCACGGCGTTTGACCGTTCCGCCATCGCCGGTGAAGTCCCAGGACGATGGCATGCCCGCCAGGGCGACGTCCGCGCCGACAAAGGTCATGTATGAGGCATGGCCCGAGCCGCTGTCACGCTGGCATTGCCGGCACTGGCAGTCGTTCATGGCGACGGGCTCTCCTGCCACCTCATAGCGGATGGCGCCACAGGCGCAGCCGCCAGCATAGTTCTCGCCCATCGTCCTACTCCTGCTCATCGGCGATGGCGCCCAGGCGCGGCACGACCTTGCTCCAGCCCTCACTCATATTGCGGAAGGCCGTTTCGTTGGTCGGCATGACGAAGCCCGAATGCACCAGCCGCAGGCGCGTCCCGCCGTCCACTTTGGAGAGGAACCAGGTGACGACAGTATCGAGCCGCGAGCCATAGCCCGTATTGCCCGCGTGCCCGCCCGACCACGAATAGGCAAAGCGCGTGTTGGGCACCACCTCCAGCACCTGGCAGTGGATGGTCCCGTCCCACCCACCCGCCGGTGTGGTCTGGTAGGTGAAGCGCGTGCCCTCCACCGCGGCAAAGCCAGTTGGTCTCATCAACCAGCGGGCCATCAACTCGCCATCGGTGATGGTGCGCCACAACGTTTCGGGGGCGTGCGGAAAAACCTCGTCCACCACGATAGCCTGGGTGGCGGGCATGAATTCGACATCGGTCATGGATCGATTTCCTTGAGGAGATTGCGCAGGTCGCCAAACCGCTCACGCCAGAACACGCCATAGTGGCCCATCCAGTCCACCAGCGGGGCCAGGCCTTCCGGCTCGACCCGATAGAAGACGTTACGGCCCTCGGCGCGCTCGGCGACGAGGCCCGCCTGCTTGAGGGTCTTGAGATGCTGGCTGATGGCGCCCTGCGTCACGCCGCTACCGCGCGTGAGATCGGCAACGCTGATTTCATCGCTGCCCACGACACGTTCGAACACGGTTCGTCGTGTCGGGTCGGCCAGGGCACGCATGATCTGGGTAATGGGGGCTGCTTCGGTCATGGACAATCAATTAGTGCGTACTAATGCATTAGTCAACGCTAATAGTTCGGCCGCTTGCCGCCATCCTCCATCAAAATTGGCTTTAGGGCCGCCGAACCACCAGATCGATCTCGACCAGCGCACCCAGCGCCAGCGCCGTCACCCCCACAGTGGTCCGTGCCGGCAGCTTGCCGGCGGCAAAAAAGCGCGGCCACAGCGCGTTGAGCTCGGCATAATCACGATCGAACTGGGTCAGGTAGATGCGCGCCATGACGATATCATCGAGCCCCAGCCCAATGCCACCAAGCACCATCTTGAGGTTGTCGATCACCCTTATGGTCTGCGCCTCGATGCCCGCAGGCAGCGGCGCGTCGGGCGCGTCGGGGTCGGTCGGCATCTGACCGGTGACGAACACCCAGCCATCGGCCTCGACCGCGTGAGAGAAGGGCGCGACCGGCCGCGGACCGCTGGCGATAAGGTGATGAGCGAGTGTCATGGCAAAGCTCTAAGGTGATAGTACTTGAGCCTCAGCGCCTCAGCGGCCATAAGTCAACCGTTGGTGAGCATTGCACACCGCTCTCCCGTTCAGCGAGACCGCCTGATGTTCGATATCTTTCATACCGTCTCGGCCTATCTCGAGAATTTTCTCGACGCCATTTCGGGCAATTTCTGGCTGACCTTCTGGTTCATCTTCGCGGTGGCGATCGGCGAAGCGGTTTTCATCCTCGGGCTTTTTGTACCCTCGACGCCCGTATTGCTGATGGCCGGCGGCATTATCGCCGAAGGCCGCCTGCCCTTCTGGGAAGTGTATTTTGCCGCGGTGATTGGCGCCATTATCGGCGACGCCATCTCCTACACCATCGGCCACTTCCTCAAGGACTCCATCAAGGAAATCTGGCCCTTCAGGAATCACAAGCCACTGATCGCTCGCGGCGAAGTGTTCTTCGCCAAGCATGGCGGCAAGGCCGTGTTCATCGGCCGCTTCATTCCCGGCGTCAAAGCGGTGATCCCCGGCGTCGCCGGCATCATGGGCATGAAATACGGGCATTTCACCGTCATCAACGTCACCTCGGCCTTCGCCTGGGCCGCCGCGCACATCCTGCCCGGCATGCTGCTGACCGCCTGGCTCAAGTCCATCGGCCTGTCGCTGGAACTGGTGATCGTGGTCGGCACGCTGATCCTGGCGGCACTCTTCATCCTCGTGCACTATCACCGCCGCATCCTGCTGTTCTTCGCGCCCTGGCTGGGCGGTTTCGGCCGCTCCATCAAGGCGCGCTGGAGCGTCGAGGACGGCGCGCACTGATCACGAACTGCTGTCTTGCCGGGCGGACGTAAGAGGATCACTCTTGCGTCATCATGCGCCGCTGGCTCGACCACATCAGCGTAGTTCTCGCCCTTCTGGTGCCACCCTGTGCTATTGCCATGACATTGCCCGCCAGCGCGCAGACCGAGCGGGAGCGGGCGGCGCTCGATACCCTGTTCGCCCAGCTCCGCGCGGCGCCCGATCCCCAGACGGCCCAGGGCATAACCGACCAGATCTGGATCTACTGGACCACACCCGCCGATCCCATTCTCGCCGCCCGCATGCAGGATGTGCTGGCTTTGCGCATCAACGCCGATTTCCCGGCCGTCATCGCGCTGCTCGATGATATCGTGGCCGACCATCCCGATTATGCCGAGGCCTGGAACCAGCGCGCCACCATCTATTACCTGCTGCACAATTACGAGCAGTCGATGGCAGACATCGAAAAGGTGCTGGAACTGGAGCCACGCCATTTCGGCGCCCTGGCAGGCCGCGCGGTCATGTACAAGGAACAGGGCAAGGACGACCTGGCGCTCAAGGATATCCTGGCCGCCATCGCCATTCATCCATTCCTGACCGAACGGGCCATGTTCCCCGAATTGCTGGAAGACGCCATCAAGATCTAGCCTTGCGACGCGCCCGCGCCAGCCCCACATTGGGGGCCAGCAAGGAAGACCCCATGACCGAAACCGAACTCACCGTCGACCGCGAGGAAGGCCCGACCCGCGGCCGTTACGTCATCCGCCTGGCACCAGGCTTCGAGGCGGAAATGACCTTCCACAAAGCGGACAATGGCACCATCACCATCGACCATACCGGCGTCCCGCCCGAATATGAGGGCCGCGGCATCGCCGCCAGGCTGGTGAACCGCGCCATAGCCGATGCGCGTGAGCAGGGCTTCAAGATCACCCCGCTCTGCTCCTATGTGGTCGCCCAGTTTCGCCGCCACCCCGAATGGGCCGACCTGCGCGCCTGATCAGTAGCCATAGCGGACCTGGTCCTGCGTCTCGGCCTTGATGGCGTCGAGCTTTTCCCAGGCAATGGTGATAGTGGGCGCGCCATAGGCATAGGCCGACACTTCGTAGGGCTGGAACTGGATCACCAGGCCGTAGTCATTGGACAGATCCCAGCGCGTAGGATCGACGACCATTTCGGTGATATCGGCCGGCGACTCCACCTGCAGCCATTCCTGGTGCTCGAGCTGCAGCTGTGCCCAGGCGGCATCGCGCAGCGTCACCTGCCAGTCCTTGCCGGCAAACATGTCGTCCGCCCGCAGGCCTCGCTGCTCAGCCGTCAGGTAATGCAGGTAACTGACGCTCCAGTTGCCGTGGGCGGCGCCATGCCCATACCAGTAGGTGCCCACTTCGAGCGTGATGCGACTGGTACCGCCCAGTTCCTTGACCTCGATGTTGAGGTTGCTGTCCGAGCTAGGGTCGAGGTCGGCGACATCGCTCGCCCCGGCGAGCGAGATGGTCTCGGTGTCGCGGGCCGCTTCTTCCATGACATAGCGATTGAAGCCTTCGGCCCACGGGTCATCGGCATCCAGCTGCGGCATGATGGCCTCGTGGCTCGCCACCTTCCAATAGGAATCGGGGTTATCAACCTCGTTGGGGTCGGGCAGCGCGGCATAGAGCGACTTGATGAAGAAGCGGTGCCCATCAATCATCCGGCTCTGTTCGAGCGCGCTGCTGCGGGCGTTGAACTTGTCCACCAGGCACGAGCCGCCCATTTCCGGATAGCTGCCCTGGGTCAGGGGCTCCGCATCGTCGGTGCAGACGCGCTGGGCATAATCGAGCCAGCCCCGCTGGTCGCCGCGCATCAGCACCACCGACTCCTTGGTCAACCCGCCAGTCGCCGTCGAAAACGACTTGGCCAGGCGGTCATCGGCCGCCGACAGGTCCTCGATGTCGCAGATCGCGTGCTCGAACGGCGTACTGGCCGCGGCACAGTCGAAACTGGCGGCACGGGCAGGCACGGCGGCAAGCACCAGCAGGCTGGCGACCAACAGGATGCGGGATTGGGGCATGGGGAACCTCGGCTGGAATTGGGCCGACGCTGTCAGGCGCCCGCCATTGCGTCAACTGTCTGGGCAAGGTCGTCCGCTAGGCGATGCGGCTTTCCTCGCTGGCGGCGACGTCCGGCCCGAACACAACGACACGATTGCGCCCCTCGCCCTTGGCCATATAGAGCGCCGCGTCGGCCATTTCGGTGACGGTCTCGATCGTATCGCCCGCCTCGGTCAGGCAGGCGCCGACGCTGATCGTAACCATGGCGAGCTCGCCGCCCGGCAATTCGATGGGCCGGTCACTGATATCGGCCATGATCCTGGATGCCGCGGCGCGCAGCAGATGGGGCGCGCTGTCCTGCAGCAACACGACGAACTCGTCGCCGCCCCAGCGCCCGCAGAGGCTGCCCTGCCCCAGGCAATCCACGATACGGCGGGCCACTTCGATGATCACGGCGTCGCCGGCCGCATGGCCGAAATTGTCGTTGACCGACTTGAAGTGATCGATGTCGACCAGCAGCAGCCCATGGCGCTTGCCTGGCGCCGTATCGGCAAAAGCGGCGACGAAGCCGCGCCGATTGGCAATCCCGGTTTGGGCATCGCGGAAGGCGAGGGATTCCAGCGCCTCGGTGCGCTCGCGCACCCGCGCCTCGAGCAAATTGGTATGCTCGGCCACCGACACCGCCATTTCGGTAAAGGCGGCTGAAAGCCGGCCCACCTCGTCCTGGCGATCGTCTCCCATGGCCAGCGCCGGGCCATAGTCGCCCTGTCGCGCGCTATGCACCACCGTCTCCAGCCGCTTCAGCCGGTCCAGCACCTGCCGCTTGAACACCAGCACCAGGACCACCGCCGTCAGCCCCATAACCGCTGCCAGCAAGAGGCCGATCGGCAGGAACAGCCGCTTGTCGATGATGGCGTCAATATCCATCAGCGTGACATTGAACCAGCCGAGCCGGTCCAGATAACCGACGCCGACCAGCATCTGCCGCCCGCCAATGGTCATGAAGCGCGATTTCGCCACGGCCTGCCCGGCCGCCACCTCATCCATCAGCGCCTGCAGCGCCACCTGGTCTTCCACGGTGTCGAGCAGCGAATAGACGGTGCGCTTGGCGCTCATTTCCTTGGTCAGGCTGCGCAGGTCGATCATGTCCTGGTCGCGATGGGCCTGCACCGCGCCCTGCCGGTCCACGAACATCGAGGTGACGCCGACCTGGGGAACATTGACCACTTCCTGGATGAAGCTGGTGAGGTCGATCCCCGTGCCCAGAATGCCCAGCACCCGCCGGCCCTCGCGGATGACGCAGTTCATCCACACCTTGGTGACGCGCAGGTTGGCGTCATTGTCCACATTGAGGTGGCAGCCTTCGCCCAGCTCTACCGTCGAATAATACCAGGCGTCGCGCGGGTTATCGGGGCTGACCGTGTAGCGGAACTGGTCACCGGCATAGGAATTGGTGGCGTCGTTGAAATAGTAGTTGCCCGATGCCCCGATGACGAAAAAATAGCTCCGGTCGGCAAAGGACTGGCGGAAATGCTCGAGTTCGGCGATGCCGCGGCGTGTCAGCTCCGGATTGCTCTCGTCATTGGCCCAGTCGCGGATCGATTGCGACCCCGCCAGCGCCTCGGCCAGCGACACCTCGCGCATCAGCGCCTCGAGCCCGCGATAGCGATCGTAGAGCACCTGTTTTTCGGCAAACAGGGTTCCGAGCTGGACGACGGTGGAGGCAACGATCCAGTTGAATGCGGCATAGGCCGGCACGGCCACCACGGCAAAGCCGAGCAGCACCAGAAGCAGCACACGAAACCGCAGGCTGCTGGCGATGGTGTTTCGAAGGCCGCTGATTTGGCGCCTCGCCTCTGTCCACGGTCCTGGCAGACCGCACCGACAATGTTAGGCAAGAGGCCTCAAGAGTTGATTAACGTTTCGCCGCACCACGCGGTTGAACCCGGCGGTGGCGCCGCGCGTTCTGCCTTTCACAGGAGGCCGCAATGACAAAGCTCGAAACCAAGGTCCGGGCGCTGTTCGACGCCTATGCCAAGCGGAGTGACGACGCCCTCAAGGACCCGCCATACGAAGATATGGGCGGCGTCTCCGCCGCCTTCGCGCCCTACTTCGTCGGATCCAGCCCCAAGGGCGTGATGGGCGGCGCCAATGACAACAGCTTCCGCGAGACGATCTCCAGGGGCTTTGCCCACTATCGCGCCGTCGGCGGCAAGCACATGACCATCAAGGGCATCAAGGTCACCGAGCTGGACTATTGCCACGCCATCGCCGACGTGGACTGGGACTTTGCCTATACCAACAAAGCCGGCCAGAGCGGCCACGTGACCTTCACCAACTTCTACTTCGTCACCACCGCCGACGGCGTCGCCAAGATCTTCGGCTATGTGACGCCGGACGAACAGCAGGCAATGCAGGATCACGGCCTCGTTTAGCGGGCGGCGGTCAGGAAAGCCTGGGCCTCGAGCAGTTCCTCCTGGCGCAGTTCGTGCCCCCCCGCATGCCAGAACAGCGACGCCGCCGCGCCATTGCTGGCAAAATAGTCGTTCAGCCGCTGCGTTGCCGCCGCCGGCGCGATCGGATCTCGCTGGCCCGCCGTGATCAGCACGCGCTTGCCGGCAAAATCGGCCGCTGGCGGCGCGAAGGGGATCAGCGGATGCATCAGCACGCTGGCGTCGAACAGGCCGGGCGCCGCGAACTGCATCGCCGCCAGGATATTGGCGCCGTTGGAATAGCCTAGTCCCACCACGCTTTGCGGCGCGCCCTCGGCCTTGCGGGCCTCGACAAAGGCAATCATCTGCCCGACGCGCAGGCGCAGATCGTCCATGTCATAGACGCCCTCGCCGGTGCGCCGGAAATAGCGCAGGGCGCCGCCCTCGCTCACATCGCCGCGTGGCGCGACGACGCGGGCCCCGGGCAGCAGTTGGCCCGCCAGGTCAAAGAACTGGTTTTCATCGCCCCCCGTGCCGTGAAACACCAGGAACAACGGCGCCTGTGCATCGGCGCCCTGCCCTTCGCGATAGTGATAGTCGGCCATGCCGCTCTCCAGAACTCGTGTTATCTGACATATCGGCCAGCGGCCCCGGCGGCGCAATCGCCCTCTCCGCCACGCACTGTTGCCGTTTGCGAAACAATACCGTGACCGTCAATTGCTGACCGTCGGGTTTCATGCACAATGGGCCTCATGTTTCTTTCAATCTTCGACGTCTTCAAGATCGGTATCGGCCCCTCCAGTTCCCACACGATGGGACCGATGACGGCCGCCCGGCGCTTCCTCGATGAGCTCAAGACCAGCAACTGGCCGCGCGCGGTCAATGCCCGCCCCGCAGCGCTGACGGCGAGCCTGCATGGCTCCCTGGCCTTTACCGGCATCGGTCATGGCAGTGGTCGCGCCGTCATTCTGGGCCTCTGCGGCGAAGACCCCAGAACCGTCGATCCTGATGCCATGGACGCCATCATCGCCAGTGTCGAAGCCAGCGGCCATGTGCAACCGCCCGGCCATGCGCAATATCGCTTCCGGCCCGCCGTCGACCTGGTCTTTGACAAGCGCAACGCCCTGCCCGGCCACCCCAATGGCCTGCAATTTGCCGCTTACGACGCCGATGGCCAATTGCTCCTGCGCCGGGCCTATTATTCCATCGGTGGCGGCTTCGTCGTCAGCGCCGACGAACTTGACGCCCTCAAGGGTGCCTCCCCTGACCAGGCCGACGTGCCCTATCCCTTTGCCGATGCCAAATCCATGCTGGCCATGGCCGCCGCCTCGGGCCTTTCCATAGCCGGCATGAAGCGGGCCAATGAGGAAGTAACCCGCAGCCGCACTGCGCTCGACCGGGGCATCGACGAAATCTGGACCGTCATGAGCACCTGCATCGACCGCGGCATTGCGCAGGAGGGCATCATGCCCGGTGGGCTCAACGTCAAGCGTCGCGCCCGCGGCATCTTCCTCCAGCTCGACGCGCAGTGGCAGCGCAACGAGCTGACCCCGCTGATGGCCAATGACTGGCTGAGCCTGTATGCCATGGCGGTCAACGAGGAAAACGCGGCCGGCGGACGGGTCGTCACGGCCCCCACCAATGGCGCCGCCGGCGTCATTCCATCAGTGATGAAGTACTTCCTCAAGTTCAACGCCGCCGCCGGCGCGCAATCGGTGCGCGACTACCTCCTCACCGCCGCAGCCATCGGCGGCATCATCAAACACAACGCGTCGATCTCGGGCGCCGAAGTGGGCTGCCAGGGTGAGGTCGGCTCGGCCTCCGCCATGGCCGCGGCGGGCCTCTGTGCCATCATGGGCGGCACGCCGGCCCAGGTCGAAAACGCCGCCGAGATTGCCCTCGAACACCATCTGGGCATGACCTGCGACCCCGTCGGCGGGCTGGTCCAGATCCCCTGCATCGAGCGCAATGCCTTTGGCGCGGTCAAGGCCGTCACCGCCGCCTCGCTGGCCCTCAAGGGCGATGGCACCCATGCCGTGCCGCTCGACGCCTGCATCGAAACCATGCGCCAGACCGGGCTGGACATGAGCGACCGCTACAAGGAAACCAGCCTCGCGGGCCTCGCCGTCAACGTGGTCGCCTGCTGACCTCTGAGTCGGCGCCTGCCGATCTCCGGGTCAGCACTTGCTGACCTCTGGGATCACACGAAGCGCCGCCACGACCGCCCGATGTGATCACGCATCGCCGCTTCGGCGCGATCGCCATCGCGTGCCCGGATCGCCGCGATCAGTTGCGCATGCTCGGCATTGGCCGCATCGGGCACCTTGGCCTGCGCCTGGAGGCGGAACAGATGCACATGTGCGTGCAGCCGCCCCAGCGCTTCGGCAACGAGTGCATTGCCGGCGCTGACCGCGATCTGGTCGTGGAACGCCATGTCGAGCTGGGCAAACTGAGCATAGGCGGCCGCACCCTCCCGGCCAGCCAGGTCAGCCATCTCCTGGCACAAAGCCTCCAGCTGCTCGATCACAGCCTCGGGCATCAGCGCCGCACATTTGCGCGCGGCAAACGGCTCGAGCTGCAGCCGCATTTCATAGAGATCGGTGAGTTCGGCGGTGGTCAGGCGCGCCGTGGCGCTATAGCCAACCAGCGGCGTCTTGCGCACCAGCCCTTCGCTTTCGAGCCGGGCCATGGCCTCGCGAATCGGGGTCTGCGACACGCCGAGCTGGCGCGCCACCGCATCGACAGAAATCCGCTCGCCGGGCGTGATCTCGAGCGCCATGATACGCTCGAAGATGGCGGCATAGACGGCGTCGCCAAGCCTGGCCGGACGCCGCAACAGACCCGCCACCGCACTTGGCACCGCCATAATTCACCCCAAGCAGCCGAAAACCACGTCAGCGTCTCTGCGACAGGGTACCAGCCATGTCAACGCGCCAGATTGTCCGGGCAAAAAGGAAAAGCCCAGCAAACTCGTTGAGTTCACTGGGCTTTTTTTGGTTGCGGGAGCAGGATTTGAACCTGCGACCTTCAGGTTATGAGCCTGACGAGCTACCGGGCTGCTCCATCCCGCGTCAAGGGCGTCAGACGGTGCCGGTAAGATCACCATCAGTGCGACCGTGGTCGCGACGTGAGGGGTATATAGGGGGTCGGGCGGCATAGCTCAACCCTAAAAGGATGCTCCGTGACGCTTTTTTGACGCCACGATTTTCTCTTCTCGCCGCCTGTCAATGTCGGCGACATCGGCTAGTGTGCCCTCGCCTTCCATACCAGCTCCCGAGATCGCCGATGAAATTGAAGCCACTTGGCCGCACCGACCTTGAGGTTACCGAGATTTGCCTGGGCACCATGACCTGGGGCAGCCAGAATACCGAGGCCGAGGGCCATGCCCAGATCGACATGGCGCTCGATGCCGGCGTCAATTTCATGGATACCGCCGAGCTCTATGCCGTTCCGGGGAGCCCCCAGACCTCCGGCCGCACCGAGGAGATCATCGGCACCTGGCTTGAGAAATCAGGCAAGCGCGACAAATGGATCATCGCCTCCAAGATCGGCGGGGGCGGCACCAGGTTCCTGCGCGACGGGCGCCGCGCCGACGGCCCCTCGATCCGCACCGCCTTCGAGCAGAGCCTGCGCCGGCTCAAGACCGACTACCTCGATCTCTACCAGATCCATTGGGCCAGCCGCGGCAGCTACAACTTCGACGGCTCCTGGACCTATGCGCCGCACAAGCAGGAAACAGCCGACGTTCTGGCCAATCTCGGGGAGATGCTCGAAACGCTCGGCGACCTGATCAAGGAGGGCAAGCTCCGCCATGCCGGCGTCTCCAACGAGACCACCTGGGGCATCGGTCAATGGCTGCGCCTCGCCGAGGCCAAGGGCCTGCCGCGGCTAGTGTCGGTGCAGAACGAATACAATCTCCTGCGTCGCCATTTCGATCTCGACCTGGCCGAACTCAGCCACCATGAACAGGTCGGGTTACTGGCTTACTCGCCGCTGGCCGGCGGCCTGCTCACCGGCAAGTACAATGACGGCCAGGTTCCCCCCGGCAGCCGGCTCGACTACCAGAAGGCGTTCTGGCGGCTCAACGAGCATTCCGAGGCGGCTGTGAAACAGTACCAGGCACTGGCGGCTCGCCACGGCCTCGACCCGGCACAGATGGCCATCGCCTTTGCCCTGACCCGCCCGTTCATGACCTCGGTCATCATCGGCGCCACGAGCACAGCGCAACTGGCCAACGCCCTTGGCGCGGCCGAAGTGACGCTTACGCCCGAACTCCTCACCGAAATCGACGCCCTACATCGGCGGTATCCGCGGACGATCTGAGCCGGCTTACTGCCGGCGTTTCGGACTCGTCCGGCTCTGGTGGCTGTGGCCCACCCCCACCCTCAATCCCTCCCCACAAGGGGGAGGGAAGCCCGCGCACCGGTCGCGGAGGTATCGAGACAATCCTTGCAGGTCGATCTGGCGCCTCCCTCCCCTTGATGGGGAGGGATTGAGGGTGGGGTGACGGGAGCCACCGAAGTCCGATGCGCAGACAGAGATTCCCGCTTTCGCGCCAGCGTGGCCCTGAGCTATGAGAATCGGGCGCACATTGGGGGCGCGTGTGGAGTGCCTGCCTTGTCGACGACGCTGATCTCCACCCTGTTCCCGCTGATTTGCTACTTTGCCTACAATATCATCGTGCCGATGGTGGAGCGCTGGCGGCCGTCGCTGTCGACCATCATGAACATGCAGCGCCGCCGCTGGGTCGCCAACGCGGCCGTGCGCGAGTCTCCGTTCGACGCAATCCTGTCGGGCAATATCATGGGCTCGGTGAGCTTCCTCGCCTCGACGGCCGTGCTGCTGATCCTGGCCATCTTCGCCGTCTTCGGCCAGGTACCCGCGCTGATGGAGGCGCTCGGTTCCCTGTCGCTCAACCGCACCTACACCACCCTCGATGTGCAGCTCCATCTGCTGGTGATGTTGGTCATGTTCGTGCTGGCCTTCTTTGCCTTCACGCTGTCGCTGCGCCAGTTCAACCACTTCTGCATCATGCTGGGCGCCATCGACCACTCTGCCCCGACCTCGGAGGAGGAGATCGACGCCATTACCCGCATGAATGCGCTGGGGGCCAAGAACTTCAACAGCGGCATCCGCGCCTACTACTTCTCGGTCTCGACGGTCGCCTGGTTCGTCTCCGAATGGCTGCCGATCGCTGCCTGCATCGCCACGATCGCCATCCTGGCGCATCGCGAGTTCTTCTCGTCCTCGCACCGCACCGCCGCCTCCGCCGCAATCATCGCGGCAAGGCGCCAGGCCGAAAAGACCAGGTAGGCTACTTGGTCTTGGTCTTGCCGGTGCTCGGCGTCGAGGGCCCGGTCAGCCGGGCCAGATTGTCTGCGGCCAGCTCATAACCCTGGTCGGCGGCCTGCTGGTAATAGGCGATCGCCCGGTCGCGGTCGGCCGGCACGCCCAGGCCGTTTTCGTAGATATGACCGAGATTGTTGAGCGCAATCGGCTGATCGCTGTCGGCCGCCAGCTGCGTCCACTTGATGGCTTCGTCATAGTCAACGTCGGTACCCAGACCGTCGAGATACAGCAGCCCCAGATTGACCGCGGCGCGCATTTCCCCGCCTTCGGCGGCCTGCCGATAGAGCTCGAGCGCCCGTTTGTAGTCCTGCTTGACGCCGCGGCCATCCTCATAGAGCAGCGCCAGGTTGTGCTGGGCCAGCGCCAGGCCCTGATCGGCGGCCTGCTGGTAGAGCTCTGCGGCCGCGTCGACATCGGCCTCGACGCCCAAGCCATTCTCCAGCAGGAAGCCGAGATTGTTCTGCCCATACATGTCGCCCTGGTCGGCGGCGAGCCGGTAGAGCTCGGCAGCGCGCGCCGGATCTGCCGGCTGGCCAGTGCCATCCTGCAGCAGCTTGCCCAGATTGACCTGGCCCGACGCATCGCCCTGGGCCACCGCCAGCTCGAACCATGCCGCCGCGGCGACGTAGTCACGCGGCACGCCCAGCCCCTCCTGATACATCAGCCCCAGATTGGACTGCGCCTTGCTCATGCCCTGCTCGGCCGCGGCGCGGTACCAGCGCGCCGCCTGCGTATAGTCCTGCTCCAGTCCCTCGCCGAAATCGTAGCTGAGGCCCAGGCTGTTCTGCGCCAGCGCGAAGCCGGCTTCGGCGCCCTGCGTCAGAAGCTGTGCGCCGCGCTCCATATCCACGTCGACGCCATCGCCCGTCGTCAGCATGTCGCCATAGATGGCCAGCGCCACCACATTGCCGGCAGCGGCCGCTTCCTCGAACAGCGGTACGGCCTTGCTCGTATCGCCGGCGGCGAAATAGGCGCGCGCCAGCCAACCCTTGACCTGTGCGGAACCGGGCTCATCTTCCAGCGCCGCCATGCAGGCGGCGATGGCCGCGTCGGTATCGATCTCCCAGCTTTCCCGGCCGATATCCTCAAAGCCGGTCTCGAACTGGCTGGCCGCTGCAGCCGCGCAGGCGTCGAAGGGCCGCTCTTCCGTCGCCGACGCCCCAATGGCCGCCAGCATCACCAGTGCCAGCCCCAACAGCCCGCGCCGCAGCGACTTCAATCCAGCCATGAAACCCGTCTCCTCCAACCCCAGCCGCGAACGCACTTTATCCGAGCGACGCCACGGAGCAAGCGGGGCTAAGCGGTGAGGTGAATGCGCAGGAACGCCGCGACATCCGCCAGCACTGGCGCGATGCCGCGTACCGGCCGGCTCAGCGCCAGCAGCGGCTCGGCATGCCCGAGCCTGGGGTAATGGGCTTCGTCCACCGTCACGCCGGCCTCGCGCAGGCACTGTGCCAGTGCGACGCTGTTGCGCGGCAGGACCAGTCGATCCTTGCCGCCATGGCCCAGTAGCATGGGCGGCGAACCCGGCGTTACGTGGTTGATCGGCTGCGTGGCCCTGGGGTCGCGCACCGCTCCGAATGTGCGCAGGCTGATCGGTCCGTCGAACGGGAAAAAATCATACGGCCCCGACAACCCCACCACGCAGCGCACCCGCTCGATCAGCCCGGCGCGCCTGAGATAGGCACCGTCGAGCGCCAGCATGGCGGCGTTGTAGGCCCCCGCCGAATGGCCCATCAGCGCCATCCGCCGCCCATCGCCGCCATACTGATCTATGTGCTCGGCCACCCAGGAAAATGCGGCCGCTCCATCCTCGACAAAGCCCGGATATTCGACCTCGGGCACCAGGCGGTAGTCGGCGATGACGGTGACATAGCCCAAAGCCGCCAGCGCCCGCCCGGCAAAGCCATAATTGTGCCGGTCGCCATCCATCCATGACCCGCCATAGACGAAGAACACCACCGGCAGCGGTCCCTCGGACTTTCGTGGCGCATAGATATCGAGCTTGTGACGAGCCGCCGGACCATAGGCGACATCCCGCGCCACCAGGCGCGAACCGCGGTCCTTGGGAATGAGCGTATTGAAAAGACTGAGAAGGGAGAGGGCCATGCAAGTTCCGCGTTCGCCCTAGTTACGCGCGAACCCACACAAATGTTTCGCTTCGCGGCACCGGGTCAAGCCCGCAGAGACGCGACCGATATGACCGCAAGCGCGGCAGAAACCTACGCGGCCCAGTGGGGCACACATGACCGCAAGCGCGGCGCAGCCGCAGCGCGGCCAAGGGATGACGCAGTGCGCTAGCAATGCGACATTACTTGACCTTGACATTCATCTAATCGCGCCGCTTTATGCGCCCAGCAAGCTCCACCTGACCCCGTCGCGCCACCATGCTCGTCTGTCAATGCAACATGATCACATCCAAGGAGATCGAGGATATCGTCCTCGATTTGCTCAACGCTGATCCCTGGCAGCTCGTGGTTCCGGCCAAGGTCTATTCCGAGCTCAATCGTCGCGCCAAATGCAGCGGCTGCGTGCCGAATGTGGTGGACATTATTGTTCGCGTCACCGAAAACTACCACTCGCAGCAAGCCCAACAGTCTGGCGACGTCGTTTCGCTTCCGACTGGGCTCGAAAAGCTCAAGCAGCAACGGAGTGGAGTACGTCGTGAAAGGCGAAGCACAGGTCATCGAGCGGCTTAACGAAGCCCTCTTTCTCGAACTGGGTGCAGTCAACCAGTATTGGGTCCATTATCGTCTTCTCGACGACTGGGGCTACAAGAAGCTGGCCTCCAAGGAACGCGCCGAATCCATTGAAGAGATGCATCATGCCGATCGTCTGATCGAGCGCATCATCTTCCTCGAAGGTCACCCCAACCTGCAGCGCGTCGCGCCGCTGCGAATCGGCCAGACCATCAAGGAAGTGCTGGAAGCCGATCTTGCCGGCGAGTATGACGCCCGCGCGGCCTACAAGGCCAGCCGCGAACTCTGCGAACAGCTGGGCGACTATGTGTCCAAGAACCTGTTCGAGGCGCTGCTGACCGACGAGGAAGGCCATATCGACTTCCTCGAAACCCAGCTCGATCTGCTCTCCAAGATCGGCGAAGAAAAATACGGCCAGCTCAATTCGGCCTCCGCTGACGAAGCCGAGTAAGCCATCCCCAATTGCCTTGAACCGCCCGGTCATCGACCGGGCGGTTCCGTTTTGCGCTAGAGGTTGGCGGCAACCTCGATGAGAAAGCCACCGGGCGTCATGCAGTAAAAGCCGACGCTGCCGGTGGGGCCGCGCTTGTGGAACTGGACGTCGCCCGTTTCGACGCCGGCATCGGTCAGTTCGGCATGCTTGTCGCGAACCGCTGCCTCGTCGGCGACGAAAAAGCCCAGGTGAAAGTTGCGGGAATAGGCGACGACCTCGCCCTTGGCGGGAACCATGAGGTTGAAGACGAAGCCGTGGCCGTCGTCGAGGACAGCGAAGGCATCGTTGCGATTGGCGAGGACGGTAAAGCCAAGAAAGCGCTCGAAGAACGCAATGGTGGCGCCGACATCGACCACCGCCAGGTTGGCGTGATTGAGTTTCATGTTGTGTCTCGGTTGAGTTTTCTGGTGTGATGGCAGGCGCAAGAGCGCCCAGGCGGCGCGCGCGCACGTTTTTCACCAATGGAAGAGCGGTACATCGGGACCTCGACAAGCAAGACCATCCCGGAAACATTCCAGGACGAACTTGCCGTGGGTCCTTCGCGTCTACGACGCGGGACAGATCCCTATGAGGGATCGGTAGACACCGGACTTACCATACCGGCTTTGCTTTTCGGCTAGCGCGCGCTTCCTACTATGGGCGCGCCGGCCAATCAAGGGAGGCGCTGCGGCGCTACGCGACAGCATGACCTGGCACACTGGCCGCCTTATCGACCACGTCCATCTGCGGGCGCGGAACTTCAGCACCACGCGCTACTTCTACGAAAAGGTGCTGGCGGCTCTCGGCATCCGCATCGAACAGCAGGGCCAGGGCTGGTTCCAGGTCGACGAGCTGTTCGTCGACGCGGCTGATGCAAAGACCATCCCGACCCACATCCACCTGGCCTTCCAGGCCAAGGATCGGGACATGGTCGACGCCTTCTACAAGGCCGCCCTGACGGCCGGCGGATCCGACAATGGCAAGCCGGGCGAACGTCATTACCACCCGGGCTACTATGGCGCCTTTGTGCTGGATCCTGATGGCAACAATATCGAGGCCGTCTTCCACGGCCCGGTCCGCCGCTCGGCCGACTCGGTCAGGGTCGATCCGGCGTAGGACTTACCAGGGTACGACCGTCACCTCCGGCCATACCGACCGGATCCGCGCCCCCTTGGTCTCATGGGTCAGTCTGTTATCGCCAACTGGATTGGGCGTGACGCGAAAGGCGAACATGTCCTCGAGGCCGAACGGCGCATCGATGGTCAGGCCACCATCGGTATCCAGCCGCGCCGCCACGGCGTGGGTCTTGGAGGCGTAGCGCAACAGGCTCTCGGGAGCCGATGCAAGCGGCGCGAACGGAAAACCGAACTTCTGTTCAAACCACAGATGCACCCGCGCCTGGTTTCGCGGCTGCACCGGAACGGGCAAGGCGTCCAGTGCGTGGTCGATGGCCTTGATGACCCGATCCTCCGCCTCCCAGGTCAAATCAGTATCGAAATAGATGACGTCGATATCGTTGACCCCATGCAGCGTCGGCCGGTCCGTCAGGCTATTCCACACGCAATTGTAGATCGCGCCCGAAACCAGCCAGGCGTCGGGAATGTCCAGGTCCCTGATCGTGGTGAGCACGCGCATCAGCGTCGGCTCGCCCCGGATGATCGCTTCGAGCGCGGCACGCTGGGTAGCGCCGTCGGCGCCGGAGAATCGGAGATGGTTAGGGTTGGGCATTAGATGTGCTGAGCTTCAGGTCAGGCCGAGTCGAGAGCGGTGATTTTCGAGAACCGGAGCGGAGCGTACACCAGTACGTGAGCACCGGAAGCGCAGAAAATTGCCGCTCGCAGACCGGCATCACCTGAAGATCAGCGCATCTAATTCTCGATCGGCTGGAACATCGCGTTCATCTGTTCGACGATCTGGTCCATCGGAGCCACCGCGTCGGGCAGTTGCTCGGGTAAATCGGGCACCGTGGCGACATAGGGCACCCCGCTCGGAAACGCCCCGAACATCTGGAAAAACGCCACCATGTCGGCGAGCACAGGCATGCGCCAGCGCCACAGCGCGCCCATGGCCAGCACCGGCTCCATATGGCCGAACCCGTCATAGTAGCGCGTGGTCACCCACACCCCATTGTCCTTGAGCTTCTGCGCAAACCGCTCGGTATTCTGCATGCGCACGATCGGATCGGTCGTGCCGGTGGCCAGATACATCGGCGGCGCTTCTGATGTCACCAGGGCAATCGGCTGCGTGCCTTCAGGATTGGGCGCCTTGCCGAAAACGTCGCGCACCTCGTTGTACTCGAACGGGTAGAAGTCGAACGGTCCCGACAGTGCGGCCACGCCGTTGATCGGCATCGTGACGCCGAATTCGCGCAGGAAAGACGGATCGAGCGCCAGCATGACCGCGTTATAGGCGCCGGCCGAATGCCCGGCGAGAAACAGCCGGTTGGGGTCGCCGCCATAGGTGGCGATATTGTCCTGCACCCAGCTGAGCGCCGCCGCGCTGTCATAGAGAAAATCGGGATAGGCCACTTCGGGGTAAAGCCGGTAATCGGCGATGACCACGACAAAGCCGCGCGAGGCCAGCGCCTGGCCGACAAACTGGTATTCGTACTTCTCACCCCGGCTCCAGCCGCCGCCATAGATGAAGAAGACCACCGGCGCGAGCGCGCCGATCTCGGTGGGCGCATAGACGTCGAGCTTGTGGCGCGGTCCGTCGCCATAGGCCGCGTCCGCCACCACCTTGGCGGTGCCGCCATCCATGGCCGCAGGCAGGTTGAACGGATCCATGATGGACACGGCATGGGCAGCAGCGCTGGGAAGGACGACGCTGGCAAGCAGGCCAGCAATGACGGCGCGACGGGACGGCAGGAAGGAGTTGGGCATGGACACGGGCAATAAATGTTATGGAGCCGCCTGATAGCGGCCAATGCAGGGGATTTTGTGACGGGTTCGGCATCGCCGAATGGGCGAGGGCAGGCGCCTCACAATGGTTGGAGACTGGCCTGCCCTCTACTTAAGCTCGATAAAACTGCTCCCAAACCGTTAACGACAGGTTAACGTTTGAGCGCTTCCAGCAGTCTTCCAGAAATGTATCCGTCAGCCGGCAGGCCGGCCTGGGATTGGTAGGCCAGCACGGCGGCGCGCGTCTTCGGCCCGACGACACCATCGGGCGAACCCACGTCATATCCGGCCCGTGCCAGCAGGGTCTGCAACTCAGCGCGCTGCGCCTTGGTCAGGGCATAATCGCCCGCCGGCCATGGCGTCGCAAAGCTGCCGCCACCGATGATGCGATCGGCCAGATGACCCACCGCCAGCGCGTAGCTGTCCGAATTGTTATAGCGCTTGATGACCTCGAAATTGGGCAGCAGCAGGAAAGCCGGGCCATTGGCGCCGGCGGGGGTATAAAGCCGCGCCACATCGCCGGGTCGCGGAAACGGCTTTCCCGATACGCGCTGAATGCCCATGGCCTGCCACTGGCTGAGCGGCGCCCGCTCCAATTGCCGTGCCGCGGCAAAATTGAAGCCGCTGGGCAGCTTGATCTCGTAGCCCCAGGTCTCGCCCGGCCGCCAGCCGAAGCTGTTGAGATAGTTGGCCGTCGAACCCAGCGCATCCTGCACCGAGTTCCAGATATCCTTGCGGCCGTCACCATTGTAGTCGACCGCGTAGCGCATGAAGCTCGACGGCATGAACTGGGTGTGGCCCATCGCGCCGGCCCACGAGCCTGTCATGTTACCGGCGCTTACATGCCCATCCGAAACGATGCGCAGCGCCGTCAGCAGCTCCTCGCGGAAAAAGTCGGGCCGATAGCCGCCCTCGGTCAGCGTCGCCAGGGCATGGATGGTGTTCTCGCCGCCCATGAAGCCGCCGAAATTGGTTTCCATGCCCCAGATGGCCAGCACGAATTCGGGCTGCACGCCCCAGCGCTGCTGCGACCCGGTCAGCGTCTGGCTCCACTCCGCGCGCATGGCCTGGCCCTTCTGCGCCTGCGCTGCGGTGACCCGCTTGTCGATATATTGCTGCACCGTCTGAGAGAATTCGGGCTGCTTGCGGGTCAGCTCCATGACCTTTGGAATGTAGCTATAGCCCGAAAATGCCGCCTCGAAAGCGGCGCGACTCACACCTCGCGCCTCGGCCTGCGGCCATAGCCCGCGCACGAAATCGGCGCTGTTGGCCAGGCTTGGCGCAACCGCAGAAAAACTCAGCGCGGCCGCGGTGGCCAGCGCGAGGAGATGACGCAGTCGGGCAATGGTCCTGCCACTGGAAGTAAACATGACGGGCCTCGTGATACGCAAAAAACAGAAGTCACGGCGCGCCGGCTGTGCCGCAACTGGCGCGTATCACTATTTTAACCCACCAAATTAAGATCGACTTAAGGCAAAGACCCGCCAGCGATCACGAAACGGTCAGGCTGGCGCCTCTCCAGCCGCCGGCAGCAGCTTGCCGCTCTTGCCTGGCACATAGCTGACGCGCGGTGTCGGCGTCTGGATGCCGCGCTCGTCGAACAGCCGCATCACCAGCTCGCTATAGAGCCGCCCGGGCCCCCATTGCTTGCCGGCCAGCGTCTTGATGCGGGCCCGCAGGCTCATCGAAGCCGGCGTGATGGCGATCAGCCCCTGCAGGTCGAGTTCGTCGAGAATGACATCCCGATGCTCGGCGATTTCCATCACCTGCGCGAAGGCGTCGCGCATGGTCTGCTTGACCTCCTCGATGTCGCTGTCGCGCGCCACTTCGAACTCGGCCACGTAGAACGAGAAGCCACGCACCATGTTGCTGACCTGGTCGACCGACGAGAACGGGATCAGGTGCACGGTGCCGCTCATGTCGCGGATGGTCACCGAACGGATGGTCAGCTTCTCCACCACGCCCGAGCGGCCGGCCGCCTCGACCACATCGCCCTCGTTCATGATGTTCTCGAACTGGATGAAAATGCCGGTGATGATGTCCTGCACCAGCTTCTGCGCGCCAAAACCGATGGCGAGGCCGATCACCCCCGCGCCGGCCAGCAACGGCGCGATATTGACCCCGATCTGGGCCAGCGCCAGCATCAGTCCGAACACCACCAGGGCAATGGTGAAGGCGTTCTTGAACAGGTTCAGCAGCGTTTTCTCGCGCGCCGTCGGCGTCTTGCCGATGCTGGTATTGAGCCGGTATTCGACCCAGCTGGCCACCACCACATGCAGCACGATGCAGACCAGGATGATGAGCGCGGCCGAGATCACGGAGCCCGCCACCTGCTGACCACCCGCGCTGCCGATCCAGCCGACGAAATCGAACAGGGCCCAGGCCTGGGCGATAGCAGCCAGCACGCCCGCGATGACCACCCAGCGCACCACCTGCATGACGGTCGGCACGAAGGCCTGTAGTCGCGCCTCGAGCAAGGGAAGCCGCGCCTTGACGTCCTCGGGCAGCCGCAGGCCCGCGCTGACAAAGCGCGAGATGAAGCCGACAATGACGATACCGACCAGGATGGCGATGACCGACTGCACCGTCGCGCCCAGCATGAACGGCAGCGCCTGCTCGGGATTGGCAAACCACACCACCAGCAGCGTGATCAGGTAGACGATGGCCACCACATGCCAATATTGCCCCAGCACCACCAGCAGCTGGCCTGTCCCGTCATGGCCGCGCCGCTCGGCGATCCCGCTCAGCCAGATGCGCACATCGTCCTTGTTTTGCAGCACGATGACAATGCCGATGGTGACGGCCGTCGCCATGACCAAAACCTGCGCCGCCGACGCGGCGCCCACCGACAGGTTGGCGGCAAGCAGTGGCGCGACGAACAGGAAGGTATAGCCGATCAGCGAAATGACCCGGCCAAGCCAGAAATACCAATAGGCAGCGTTGCTGTCGCCGACCGGCACCAGCCGCAGCGCCTCGAACCGCGGCGCCAGGATCGACCGTATCGTCAGCTTGCTGAGCTCGACCAGCAGAAATGCGTTGAGCAGGAGCGACTGGTTGATGCCCATCCGGCCGGTGGCCCCGACCAGCAGGGCCACCACATTGCCGATGGCCCAGGCCAGGAGAACCGAGCCGAGATCCACCAGCGCCGAGGCCATGGCCCCAAGGATACGCGACACCCAGCCCCGTCCAGCAACGCGCCGGGCGATGATCCCCTGCGCCCACAGCACGATGATGCGGAAGGCCAGGAAGCTGCCGAACAGGCCCGCCGCCGTCAGCACGACACCAACCGCAGCGTCTCGCAGGGCGTCGAGATCGCCATCCAGCGTTCCGCTCAGCCCTTGCTGCAGATCGACGAATACCTGGCCAAGCGCCTTGAGCGTGGCAGACGTCCCCTCGGCCGCCGCCCGCGTATACTCGGCCAGCTGGCGCACGATGCTGAGATCGGGCGGCGCGTCGGCGGGCACATCGGCCTCGGCATCGGCTCGCTTCAGCCGCTCGATCAGCGCAGCGCGGGTCTGCTCGTTCTCGATGATGCGGATCAGCTCGTTGAGATCGGCGTCGCTGGTCGCGGTAGCCGCCGCCGGCTCGGGCGTGATACCCGGAACCTGCGCCAGCGCGGCGACGGGCGAGAACAGCAGCAGAAGCAACAAGAACACGGTGCGCATTGGGGGGTATCCAGGCAATTCGACGGAAATAGTCGGATCGAGACGAGGCAATGTTACCTGCCTGTTGAATGTGGATACGCTGAGGCGACAAGAAGGTTCAATCGTCCCGACAGCTTTCCGCCCATCCAAGGAGCGCAAAATGAACCCGCATGACGACGACCTTGTCATTTTCGAACGCGACGGGACGCCGCCGCTGCCCACGCCCGAGCGCTCGGGACACGTCGCGCATGCTGGCGCCGACATCTGGTTTGCCAGCATCGGGCGGGGCCAGCCGGTCATCCTGCTGCACGGCGGGCTCGGCCATTCCGGCAATTGGAGCCACCAGGCCTCTGCCCTCGTCGCCTCAGGCTACCGCGTCATCCTGATCGACAGCCGCGGCCACGGTCGCAGCACGCGGGATACCAGGCCCTATAGCTACGAGCTCATGGCCGGCGATGTGCTTGCCGTCATGGATATGCTCGACATCGACCGCGCCGCCCTTGTCGGCTGGAGCGACGGCGCCTGCACAGCCCTGATCCTGGGCGCGCAGCATCCCGAGCGCGTCGAGAGCGTGCTGTTCTTCGCCTGCAACATGGATCCGAGCGGAACGCTGCCCTTTGTGCCCACGCCACTGATTGATCGTTGCTTTTCTCGCCACCGGAAAGACTATGCAGCGCTGTCCGCAACACCCGACCATTTCGACGCCTTCGTCGAAGCCGTGGGCCAGATGCAGCGCACAGAGCCCAACTACACGGCGACCGATCTTGCGCGCATCAGCGTACCGGTCACCATTCTTCACGCCGAAGGTGACGAGTTCATCAAACCCGACCATGCCCGCTACCTGGCCGACACCATACCGGGCGCCAGGCTGGTGACCCTGCCCGGCGTCACCCATTTCGCGCCCTTGCAGCAGCCGGAATTGTTCAATGCGGCAATGCTGGATTTCCTGTCGGGAACGTAAGCCAGCCTCGGAATGCGCGCTCTCACACGACCGCTGGCGTCACGCTGAGGATGCCCCCCGCAAGGACGCAATTGACCATCCGGCAGCATCCAGGCGACCTCACCATGCCGCGGCATGCTGTGGTCACCGAAGCCGCAATTGGCGATCAGTACGCTCTGGTGAAGCCGCCATCCTGCAGGAGATTGATGCCGGTCAGGTGGTCCGACACGTCCGAGAGGAGCATCTCGATCGTTCGAGCCGCTTCCTCTGGAGTGCCATATTTGCGCAGCGGTACGTTCTCGGTGTCCCCCGACAGAACGTCCTGCAGGGACATGCCACCGGCATCGGCACGCGCCTGGAGCACGCCGAGATAGTGGGGCGTAAGCGTGCCGCCGAAAGAGACCGTGTTGACATGGATGCCCTGCGGTCCGAGCGCGAAAGCAAGGGTCTTGGCCTCGGCAAGCCAGGCGGTGCGCAGCACGTTGCCGGTCGCGTAGTGGCCGAGAACCTGGGCGGAGGAAATCCCTGACACAATCACCACCTTCGCCCGGCGCCCCTCGGCAGGGTTCGGACGCATGCGGGAGATCGCCGCCTTGAGCACGCTGAGCGGGCCGATGAAGCTACCCTCGAAGAGGGCGTCCCAGGCCTCGGGCTCGGGGAGCGGTTCATTGGTGCGGGCCGGCTGCGGCGGCATGATCACGGCGCCGTCGATGGCGTGGTCGAGGCCTGCAAGGGCCACTGCGAAGTGTGCTACCGAGCTGCGGTCGGTCATGTCGACCTCGAGCGCTTGAAAGCGGCCCGGATCGGCGGCGCCGAGATCGGATATCAGTTGATCCATGGCCACCCGATTGCGACCGGCCAGAACAAGGCCATGCCCGGCTCCGGCAAGCCGCCGACAGAGCGGAGCGCCCATGCCTCCGGTTGCTCCCGTTATCAAATACCGCAACATAGCGCCCCCTGCTTCCAGGCAGACATGGTTTGGCCATCGCTCGATCGCCCGGAAAACCGGCAAGCCGCCGGCCTGGCCCCGTTCCGGCCGGGAAGATCGACGATCCGTCCACGGCCGCGGAGCCCGAAACCAGCCAACCACATGCGGTCGAGGAAGTCACGCAGAGCCCGGAAACGACAAAACCCCCCACCGTTTCCGGTGAGGGGTTTTGAATTTCATTCGACATTGTATTTGAGAACCATACGTTTTTGGCAGACCTTGCAGCGACCTACTCTCCCAAGCCTTGAGACTTAGTACCATTGGCGCAGAGGAATTTGACGGTCGAGTTCGGGATGGGATCGGGTCTTGGGCTCCTCGCAAGAACCACAAGGTCAGCGAAAAACATATGGTGTGAATTCTGGTTTTTGTTCTGTATGGACACCGCCTCTCCCATGCAAGGAGGGGTGTCTGGTGTATTTCTAACCGATCAAATCACAATCTATGCGGACATAGATTAATGAGAACGATCAAGCCAATCGAGCTATTAGTACCGGTAAGCTTCACATATTGCTACGCTTCCACACCCGGCCTATCGACGTGGTGGTCTTCCACGGCTCTCAAGGGAATACTAGTTTTGAAGGAGGCTTCCTGCTTAGATGCTTTCAGCAGTTATCCCGTCCGAATTTAGCTACCCTGCAATGCGGCTGGCGCCACAACAGGTCCACCAGAGATTCGTCCAACCCGGTCCTCTCGTACTAGGGTCAGCTCTTCTCAATATTCCTACACCCACGGCAGATAGGGACCGAACTGTCTCACGACGTTCTAAACCCAGCTCACGTACCACTTTAAATGGCGAACAGCCATACCCTTGGGACCTGCTCCAGCCCCAGGATGTGATGAGCCGACATCGAGGTGCCAAACAATGCCGTCGATATGGACTCTTGGGCATTATCAGCCTGTTATCCCCAGCGTACCTTTTATTCGTTGAGCGATGGCCCTTCCACGCGGGACCACCGGATCACTAT
>NZ_CAMLHM010000016.1 GCF_946479885.1 uncultured Devosia sp. | reverse complement strand
TGAAGCGCGTCGTGTAGCGGTTCTCGACAAAGTCCGGGTGGGTGATGATGTTTTCGAGGAAAGCCAGGTTGGTCGACACGCCGCGGATGCGGAATTCGCGCAAGGCGCGGTGCATGCGGGCGATGGCTTCCTCGGCCGATGGCGCCCAGCAGGTCACCTTTTCGAGCAGCGGATCATAGTAGCGGGTGATGACCGCGCCGGCATAGGCCGTGCCGCCATCGAGGCGCACGCCAAAACCGGTGGCGCCGCGATAGGCAGTGATGCGGCCATAGTCGGGGATGAAGTTCTGCTCGGGATCTTCGGTCGTCACCCGGCACTGGATGGCATTGCCGTTGAGCCGAATGTCCTGCTGCAGCGGCACGCCCGATTCCGGGGTGCCGATCACGGCGCCGTCAAGCAGGTGGATCTGCGCCTTGACGATGTCGATGCCGGTCACTTCCTCGGTGACGGTATGCTCCACCTGGATGCGCGGGTTCACCTCGATGAAGTAGAACTTGTCGGTATCGGCATCCATGAGGAATTCGACGGTGCCGGCGCCGCGATAGCTGGCGGCATTGCCCAGGCGCACCGCAGCGTCGGTCAGCTCCTTGCGCACCTTGTCGTCGAGATAGGGCGCGGGAGCCCGCTCGACCACCTTCTGGTTGCGCCGCTGCACCGAGCAGTCGCGCTCATAAAGATGCACCAGGTTGCCATGGTCGTCGCCGATCAGCTGCACCTCGACATGGCGGGCACGCTCGATCAGCTTTTCGAGATACATCTCGTCCTTGCCGAAAGCGGCCTTGGCCTCGCGCTTGCCTTCCGAGACCTCGGCGATCAGCGTGCTCTCGTCCATGATGCGGCGCATGCCGCGACCACCGCCACCCCATGATGCCTTGAGCATCAACGGGTAGCCGATCTCGGCGGCCAGCCGCTTGATCTCGTTGGGATCGTCCGGCAGCGCCTCGGTGGCGGGCACCACCGGCACCTTGGAGGCGATCGCCATGTTGCGGGCGGCAACCTTGTTGCCGAGGTCGCGCATGGTCTGGGCGCGCGGGCCGATGAAGATGATGCCGGCATCCTCGCAGGCATCGACGAATTCCGGCGATTCCGACAGCAGGCCATAGCCCGGATGGATCGCATCAGCGCCCGAAATACGGGCGATGCGGATATATTCGTCGATCTGCAGATACGCCTCGACCGGACCCTTGCCCTTGCCGATCAGGTAGGCCTCGTCGGCCTTGAAGCGATGCAGCGCCAGCTTGTCTTCTTCAGCATAGGCCGCCACGGTCTTAAGCCCAAGCTCATTGGCGGCGCGGAACACGCGGATGGCGATTTCGCTGCGGTTGGCGACGAGGATTTTCTTGATGGGCATAAAGGTCCGTCCGAGCAGAAGGGGTTGAGGACCCGCAGAGGGTCCGGCTCAGGTAGGCGGACGGTACGAACGGTTGCCCGTCCAACCGTCGAAAGCAGATCTAGTCGCGGCTGAGGTGGCCGGCGAGGTGGCTCATGTCATAGCCGGCCTCGGCCGCCTCACGAATGATCTCGCCGGCTTCCATTTCTCCCGCCTGGCTCAGCGCCCACAAGGTAGTCGAGCGCGTCCCCGAACGGCAGAAGCAGAAGACCGGACCCGCGCTCCCCTCGAGCACGGATTTGGTCTTTTCGACCATGTCGGAGGAAACCCCCTCACGGCCGAGTGGAATGGCATAATAGGCAAGCCCGGCTGCCTTGGCGGCCGCTTCGATCTCAGCGCCGGCAGGCTGGTCCGGCGACTCGCCATCAGGGCGGTTGTTCACGATGGCGACGAAACCGGCGGCTTTGAGCGCTGCAATATCAGCGGGCTGTATCTGCCCGGAAACGCTGACGTGATCGTTGATGCGCTTCAAATCCAAGTCACTACTCCCGCTGCCGTCAAGGCTTCCCCGCCTCCTTATATCCGTGCGCTTGCTCGGGATGCAACAAAGACGAAGGGCCAACCTGTCATGCGGCTGTCGCCGGGGTCAGGCAGCGACCGCAGTACCCGCTTTGTCCAGGGCCTGGGGGCGGCCGAGCAGATAGCCCTGGAAGCCGGTGCATCCGGCCTGCCGCAGTTGCGTAAACTGCTCCGGGGTCTCGATGCCCTCGGCCACCACCTCCACCGGCAGCGCGCGCGCGATGTCGCAGACCGCCGCGATGATCATGCCGTCGATGCGGCTGCTGCCCATATTGGCGACATAGCTGCGGTCGATCTTGATGATGTCGAAGGCAAAGCCGCGCAGATACTGCAGGCTCGCATGGCCGGCGCCGAAATCGTCGATGGCGATCCGTACGCCCAGCTTGCGCAAGGCAGCCAGGTTGGCCATCTCGATTTCCCCGGCATCGAGCGGCACCGTCTCGGTCACTTCCACGATTATGGAACCGGGGTTTGTGCCGGTCTCCTGGAGGATGGCCGCGAAGCTGCGAGCAAAATCGGCCTGGCGCAGTTGCACTGGCGAGACGTTGACCGCAACTGGCAATCCGCCCCGCGCTTCCATGTCACTGCAGGCGCGGCGCAGCACCCATTCGCCCAGCTTGCCGATCAGGTCGCTTTCCTCGGCAATCGGGATGAACTGGGCCGGCGGGATCATGCCGCGCACCTGATGGCGCCAGCGCACCAGCGCCTCATGCGAGCGAATGGTCATGTCCACGCCAAATACCGGCTGGTAATGCAGCTCCAGCTCTTCCATGAGCAGCGCGGCCCGCAGCTCACGCTCGACGAACCGCCGGTGCCGCTCGTCGCCCAGCATGTCGGGATCAAAGCCCACCACCGCATGGCGCCCGTTCTTCTTGGCCTTGTAGAGCGCCAGGTCCGCCTTGGTGACCAGGTCCGGCACATCGACCGCATCCTGCGGCGACAGTGCCACGCCAATCGAGGCCGAAAGGCGCACCGCCCTGCCGGAAATGTTGACCGGCCGCTCCAATGCCCGCAGCAGCGCTTCGCCCAGGCGACGCAAGGCAGCCTTGTTGTCGTGGCCCGGTATCATGATGCCGAATTCGTCGCCCCCCAGCCGCCCGACCAGGGCGCCTGGCACCACCTGACTGATGATCCGGCCCAGATGGACCAGTGCCGCATCGCCCGCCGAATGGCCGGCGCTGTCATTGAGGATCTTGAGATTGTCCATATCAAGCTGCAGATAGCCCACCGGCGTCTGCGAGCCGTGGAACACATGCGCAGCCAGGGCGTCCAGAAAATAGGCCCGCGTAAAAACACCGGTCAGCGCGTCGCGATTATTCTGCGCCTGCGCTTCCTGCACCTGCCGCTGGATGCCCCTGAGGCGTCGCGAAAGCCAGCGGTGACCATAGCCGAGTATGGCAAGCAGCAGCAGACCCGTCAGCAGGCTTGCGGCAGGCAGCACGTTTACGAAAGCCGGCCCGGCCAGTCCAAAAAACACCACGATCCGCGCCGTGACGATGCCGATGACGACCACAGCGGCCGCGATGGCGATGCGGCGGTAACCAGCGAGAATGGATGAGAAATCGGGATTCATGGTCGGCGGTGATCCAGACATGGGCCCCAATTTATCGGCACCAAATCTGAAGACGACGTTAAGCGCCAACAAAATTGTATATAAAACAATCAGTTAGCAAACGCGGCCGATCATCATACACATTTGGGATGACAGGATCGCGACGACCTATTGGGCGGGCGTACCAACCCAGCGTTGCCAGATGCCCTGCTGCTCGGCGACAAAACGGTCGGCAACGCCCTCGACCGTGGCACCCGGCTCGTTGAGCTGGGCCAGCAACCTGTTCATCTCGGTGAGATCAAGGCTCGAGCGCTGGAAATAGCCGGCGATGGCGGGAATGTCGGTAAACACCCATTCGGCCAGCGCCACCACAACGGTCTCTTCAGGAAACGCGCTCGGCAACGGCGTGGGGCAGGCTACGCGCGCCAGGCACTTGGCCGCCTCCTCGTCATAGGCGCCCATGTCGAGCGGCACAAAGTTGAACTGGCTCAGCACGGCATTGGGCTGCCAATAATAGAAGAGTATCGGCTCGCTGCGGCTCACGGCTTCGGCGATCAGCGTATCCATTTCGAAACGGGTGGCCGGCTCGATCACCTCGACCAGGCCCGTCAGACCCAGTGCCCGTAGCAGGTTGCGATTGATCAGGGCGCAGGCCCAATCGGGCGGGCAGGAGATAAAGCGCACGGGCGCCCCGCCGTTCCAGGTCGGCAGGGCTGCGGCGAGACCGGTGGCGCCGGTCAGTTCGGGATGCGCCAGTGTCACGTAATCGGGCAGGAACCAGCCCTCGAACTGCGTTTCCTTGTAGGTGGGTGCTGCCGGGCGCAGCATCTGCGCCTCGACGCCGGCATTCCACACATCGGCGACGCGGGTTGCCCACATTTCCGGCGCCACGGCGGGTTGCCCTGTCGAGCCCATCGAGGACGCGGTGGCGGCAAGGTCTCCCGGCGCCACCTGCACCTGGCAGCCAAAGGCGCGCGCCAGGACGCGGGCATGGATTTCCGCCAGCAATTCGGCCGAGGGCCAGGCCATGCGGGCAATGGTGAGCGGCTGGGTGCCGCAGGGCGGCGGCGGCGCTTCCGGTTCGGCGGGCGCCCCTGCTTGCGGCGCCGCATCCTGGGCCTGGTCGAGCACGGTGATCTGAGCCAAAGCCGGTCCGGCCGCCAGCATGGCGAACAGCATCAATCCCGCTCGCAATAGCCTCGCCTTCATGCCTGCCACGCCTTCTTCAGGGGCCCCACTCTATGCAAAAACCACCCCCGTTAAGCAACTGCTGCAGCATGCCGATTTCCCAATCAATACAAGGTGACTCGGGCCAATCAAATGTGCAACAGTCCACTCCAGCGGGGCGCGGGTTGCGCCCCCTTTATCGCGTCGTTCCGCACGTAAAGACTGGCTCGATCAAGAGCCTCCCGGCGGATCGACCCAGCAGAGGGACGTACATGCTCAATCTCAAGAACACCCTGACTCTGGCCGTTGCCGCCTCGACGCTTGCAGTCGCCGCGCCCGCCATTGCCCAGGATACCGGCGCCACCATCGGCTTCATCGGTGGCTTCACTGGCCCCATCGAATCCCTGACCCCGCCGATCTTTGCCGGCGCCGAGCTGGTCGTGAAGCAGATCAACGAACAGGGCGGCATCCTGGGCGGCGAACTCAAGATCATCTCGGCCGACGGCGCTTGCGATGCGACCGCTGCCGCTGCTGCCGCCGACAAGGTGATCAACACCGACAACGTCGTCGGTGTCGTCGGTGCACTCTGCACCGGTGAAACCATCGGCGCCTTCAACGGCTCGGGCCTGTCGGGCAATGTCGTGTTCATCTCGCCAGCCTCCTCGGCTCCGGCCTTAACCACGCTCGAAGACAATGACCTCGTCTACCGCACCACCCCGTCGGACGCGCTCCAGGGCGTGAAGCTGGCTGAGCTCCTCCTCGCCAAGGGCGTCAAGGACATCGCCATCACCTATGTCAACAATGACTACGGCAAAGGCTTCGCCGATGCTCTGAGCGCTGCCTACACCGCCGGCGGCGGCACCGTGGCGGCCAACGTCGCCCATGAAGAAGGCAAGGCCGACTACCGTGCCGAGCTGGGCAACCTGACCGCTTCGCAGAACCTGGTCATCCTCGCCTATGCCAACGCTTCGGGTAACACCGTGCTGCGTCAGGCCGTCGAATCCGGCAACTTCACCCTCTATGTGGGCGGTGACGGCATGGTTGGCGACGACCTGCTCTCGGGCATCGACGCCGCTGCTGTCGAAGGCCTGATCGCCACCCGTGCGGGCGCTCCGGAAGGCGCTGCCGTCGACATCTACAACGCCTTCACCAGCGACGGCTTCGTGGCCAACGCCACCTACGCCCCCCAGGCCTATGACGCCGCATTCCTCCTGGCTCTGGCCATCGAGAAGAACGGTTCGGCCTCGCGTGACGGTCTCTCGGCTGCCCTGCGCGATGTCGCTTCAGCTCCCGGCGAGAAGATCCTGCCCGGCGAGTGGACCAAGGCGGTCGAGCTGATCAAGGCCGGCACCGACATCGACTATGAAGGTGCCGGTGGCGCTCTCGACTTCGACGCAGCCGGCGACGTGGACGGCATCATCGTCGAACTCGCCGTCGAAGGCGGCGCTTTCGTCGAAAAGGGCCAGATCCAGTAATCTCTGGTCTGTCTGAATGAGCAGAGGCCCGGGAGCGATCCCGGGTCTTTTCATTGGAGCAGTTGATGCCCGATGCCAAGACCCTCAAATTCTACGCCGACAATGCCGCCGCCTATGTCGAGCACGCTACCGCGCCGACGCCGCAGCTTGCAGCCTTCATGGCCCGGCTGCCTGTCGGCGGCGCCGTGCTTGAACTGGGCACCGGCAATGGGCGCGACGCGGCAGCCATGCTGGCGGCGGGACTGGCCGTTACCCCCTCGGATGCCTCGCCCGAACTGGCGGCCGAAGCCCAGGCACGGCTCGGCATCCCGGTGCGCATCATGGTCTTCCACGAACTCGATGATGTCGCCGCCTATGACGGTGTCTGGGCCTGCGCCTGCCTGCTGCACGCCCCGCGCGAAGAACTGACCGACGACCTGGCCCGCATCTTCCGAGCCCTGCGGCCCGACGGCCAGCTGACCGCCAGCTTCAAGGCCGGCGGAGGCGAAGGCCGCGACGCCTTGGGGCGATACTACAATTATCCCGACGCCGCTCAGTTGCGCGAACATCTGCAGGCGGCGGGCGACTGGGCCGCCATCGCGATCACCGAGAATGACGGCTCGGGCTATGACGGCCTGCCAACCCGCTGGCTATGGGTCGACGCCGTCAAGGGCAGTAGCTGACCCGATTTGACAAAAGACCTTCGTTCTCCTAATTAGAGACCGTCAGTTTCTTATAGAGAGCGGCGTCATGAATTTTTCCGAACGCAACATTCCCGATCTGTCGGGCAAGGCGGCCGTCGTCACCGGCGCCACCGGGGGCCTCGGCCTCGAGACCGCCCGCATGCTGGCCGAGCATGGTGCGCGGGTGATCCTGGCCGGCCGCAACGCCAATAAGGGCGCCGATGCCCTGGCGCACATCCGCTACACCGCGCCGAATGCCGATATCGCTTTCGAAATGGTCGATCTGGGCAGCCTTGCCTCCATCGCCGCCTTCGGCACAAGGCTCCGCGCCGCCGGCACGCCGATCGACATCCTGGTCAACAATGCCGGCGTCATGACCCCGCCGACCCGCAAGACCACCAGCGACGGCTTCGAGCTGCAATTCGGCACCAATCATCTCGGCCACTTCGCCCTGACCGGCGTCTTGCTGCCGCTGCTCGCCGCCGCAAGGGCGCCGCGCGTCGTCACCGTGTCCTCGGGCGCCGCGCATATCGGCACTGCCGATTTCAGCAATCTTCAGTCCGAACGCTTTTATGGCCCCATGCGCTCCTATGGCACCTCCAAGCTCGCCAATCTGCTGTTCGCGCGCGAATTGCAGCGGCGCAGCGACGCCAATGGCTGGAATATCCTGTCGGTCTCGGCCCATCCGGGCTTCGCCCGCACCGATCTGATCGCCAATGGCCCGGGCGAAATGACGGGCCTTGCCGCCATTGGTACCGCCATTCTGAAGTCTTTCGCCAGCCATGACGCCGCCGCCGGCGCCATTCCCACCATGCTGGCGGCAACGTCGCCCAATGTGCAGAAGCTCGATTACTATGGCCCCAGCCAGATGATGGAAATGAAAGGCCCGCCCAAGCCCGCGCGCCTGCCGCGTCGCGCCAGAGACGGCGATGTCGCTCGTCGCCTCTGGACCGTCTCCGAAGACCTCACCCAGGTCACATATGCCGTCGAAAAGGCACTGGCTTGACAGCCAGCCGTGGCTCGGACACGTCTTGCGACATGACCGGCTTCCAGCGTGCCCGCCAACCCGACCAGATCAATCTCCGCCGCGAACAACTGCTCGCGGCGGCGTTGGAACTGTTCGACGCCGAGGGACCGCAGGGCGCCGGCCTCAACGCTATCGCAGCCAAGGCCGGCTTCACCAAGTCCAATGTTTATCGCTATTTCGAGAGCCGCGAGCAGGTGCTTCTGGAGCTCTTCCGCGACGAATTTGTCGGGCTGGTCGATGCGCTGGAACGGGCCATCGGCGCCCAACCCTCGGGCGACGTCCCGGCACTGGCCGAAGCCATCACCGTCACCTTCCTCTCCCGCCCGCGCTGTTGTCAGCTCATCGCAATTCTCGCCAGCACGCTGGAGCAGAATGTGTCGGAAGCGACCGTAATGGCCGTAAAGACCCAGATGAGCGCGCAGAACGAGCGCATCATTGCGGCACTGGCATCACGCCTGCCCGGTGCCTCGCCCGGCGATTGCGGCTGGTTCATCGCCATGACCGGCTCGCTTATCGCGGGCATCTGGCCAAGCGCCAACGCCTCGCCCGTGGCGGCAGCGGTGCTGGCGCGACCGGAGTTCGCGCACCTGCGCATTGACCTTGCCCGCGATCTGCGACGGGCGGCGGCGGCACTGCTCGCCAGCATCGCCTGACCGCCCGCCCCCGTTGCAATGGCCCGGCGACCGTGTAGCCTCGCCGTCACTCAGGGCGGGAGGAAGACAATGGCGCGGCTGCAATATTCGATCAACGTGACGCTCGATGGCTGCTGCGACCACCAAGCCATCGTTCCCTATCCGGAAATGCATCAGTTCTGGGCCGACATCGTCGCCAATGCCAGCCTCCTGCTCTATGGCCGCGTCACCTACCAGATGATGGAGGGCGCCTGGCGGCCAAAGGCGGAAAGCGGCCAGGTGCCGCCGGGCACACCCGACTGGGTTCTGCCCTTTGCCCGTTCCATCCACCAGGCCCGCAAGGTCGTGGCCTCGACCACCCTGACGGACGTGGATTGGAACGCCCAGCTGTTGCAGGGCGACCTGGCTGCGACCATCCAACGCCTCAAGCGCGACGAGGATGGGGTGATCTCCATGGGCGGGTTGAACCTGGCCCGCTCGGTCGCCGCCCTGGGGCTGATCGACGAGTTCGTCTTTCTCGTCCACCCGCGCATTGTCGGGCATGGTCCGACGCTGTTCGCGGGCATTCCGTCCCCGCTTGACCTGACACTCACCAACCAGCAGACCTTTGCTTCGGGCGCCATCGCCCTGACCTACGCCGCACAGCGCTGACGGCTTGACCAAGCCCAAATCACCGGCCTGCTGTACACCTAGCGTCAGCCGGCCTCCGGTAAGCACGTGACTGTGATGGCTGGATCGTCCGTGCTGACGGCAATGTCGAAATGTTCGGCCTGGACCACATCCAGAATCTTGCTCGGGCGGTAAGCGCAGAGCGAAATGCCACCTGCATGGCGCAGACTGTCATAGAGGATGCCGTCCTCTCCGGCCGCCCGCAGGTTTTCGCCGAAGATCTGGCTCGCGCCATAGTCGCTGCGGTCATAGAGCGCAGGATCGTCGGTGCCACTGATATCGCGATAGCTGCCCTCGAGCCGGCACCTATAGGCCCGGTAGCGACGGGTCGCCCCTGATTGGCGACGGGCAAAAGCCTCGCGGCGCAGGTGATGCCCCACCTCGGCAATGGTGGTCTCGACGCGTGCCGCTGCATACCAGGCGCCCAGGTCTGGCCCGGAAAACCGCGCGCCGGCGACCGGTGCGTGAAGGAAGGCAGCCATGACAACGGAGGCATTGGGGCGCCCGAACACCCATTCGGCAGGTGGCAGCCGCGCCAGGCGCTCGGTCACCAGCCGGTCATTGGTCCAGCCCACCAGTTCCATGACGGCCTCAAGATCGGCCGCACGCGCCACCGTGTCGAACAGCCCGACAGGCGGGAACTGCGACGGAATCAGGCGGTGCGCCGGGAATGGCGCCGCAGCATGGCGGACGCTCACCGCCACACGATATCCCCATCGGTGCTGCCGGCGAAGCTGGTGTCGAGCCCGTTGGGCGGCATGTAGATACCGCCCCTGGCCGCATCGAGGAAGCGCCGCACCTGCAGCAAGCCGTCCAGCGTGCCCGAGGTGACCAGCGCCAGCGGCGGCTGCCCGCCGAAGAGCGGCGCGTCATGCGGGCCGTGGAGCCAGGCCAGGGCTTCGGCCTGCGTCGCAAACAGCACACCGAGCGCCTGGTGAATACCCAGCACCGCCGACAGGCGCGTCAGGCTATCGACATCAAGCGTGACATCACCCTGCTCGCGGGCGAGGCGCATCCAGTTGTGATAGGTCGAACGAGAGGGGTAGCCGAGAACGAGCCGGCGCTGTTCCTCGCGCAACCCCCAGAGGTCGGCGATGGCCGTGAAGCTGCGCAGAGCCGGACCGCTCAGGCGGCGCCGGTTAGCCGGCTCGAAGCGATCGGCGCCTTGCGATGGGCCGGGCGCCGCCAGGTGCCCTTGCTGCATTTCCGCGAAGCCCGCCCGTGCCATCTGCATCTCCTGCTTGGAGACACAGATTTAGTCCATATTTGGACAAAATACAAGTCCGGACAAAATCAGGCGTCGCTGCGGACCGCCTCGGGGATCAGTCCCTTGGGCGCATAGCGCAGGGCTATGGTGATCACCAGCCCCAGCACGAAGACGCGCATCTGCGCCGAACGGGACTCGATTTCAGGAATGGCGCCCCAGCCGAAATTGGTTGACCAGTAGCTGACATTCTCGAAGATCACCTTGGCCAGCGGCTCCGATACGACCCAGACCAGCCAGATCAGCACGGCGCCGAACACCGCGCCCCAATTGTTGCCCGCGCCACCCACGATGATCATCACCCAGATCAGGAAGGTGTGGTTGATCGGCTGGTAGCTCGAGGGATCGAAAATCTGCGTGAAGCTGACCAGCATCGCGCCGCCAATGCCCATCAGCACCGAGCCGAAGACGAAGATCTCAAGCTGCCGCGCCGTGACGTTCTTGCCCATCGAGGCCGAAGCGATGTGATTGTCGCGGATAGCGCGCATCATGCGGCCCCAGGGGCCGGAATAGGCGCGCGAAATCAGCCAGATGGAAATGCAAAGAACGACAATCGCCAGCACCAGGAAGCCGCCGCGCGCCAGGAGCAGCGAGCTGAACTGGTCCGAGCCAGTGGCCTGGTATTCCTGCGGCAGGGGTGTCGGCCACGGGATCGGCGACACGGTCAGTGTGCCGCGCGTCAGCCAATCCATGTTCTTTATCAGCGCCCGGATGATCTCGGAAATGCCGATCGTGGCAATGGCCAGATAGTCCGTGCGCAGGCCCAGCGCGATCTTGCCGACGATGAAGGCGATGATCGCCGCCAGCACGCCGCCGAACAGCCAGCCCAGCACCGGATGCGCCCCCAGCCCGCCAACGAAGCCGGCATTGGCCTCGATATAGGCAGCGGCCGGGTCGATCTGGCTGCGATAGATGCAATAGGCGACGAACCAGGCGGCGACGGTGACGAAGCCCTTCCAGGCGCCCTTGATCCCCAGCCGGTCGCTTTTGCGCGCGCCATAGACCAGCAGCGCGCCCGCAACAAAAGCCAGCAGCGCCCGCCCGAGCATCATGGGGCCGTCCGACCCCCAGAACTGCGGATTGACCGGGTAGGAAATGAAGGTCACGGCAAAGCCGCCCAGCATCAGGAATCCCATGATGCCGAAGTTGAACAGCCCGCCATAGCCCCACTGGATATTGAGGCCCAGCGCGATGAGCGAATAGGCGGCGGCCTCGACGAGGCGCGACGAGGTAAAGGGCAGGCCCATCAACCAGCCAATCACCAGGATCAGCACGAAAAGGCCGGCAAACAGCGTGAGCGAGCGCCGGATCATGACGAAGCTCCCTTGAAGATACCGGTGGGTCGCACCAGCAGCACCACGACCAGGATGACGAAGGCGACCGTGAGCTTGTATTCGGTGGGCACCAGCGCCAGCGTCGCGGGCAGTTGCGCCCATTCCGGCAGCACTGCGTTGAGCGGCTTGAGCACCATGGTCCAGTTGAACACGGCCAGCGACTCGGCAAAGCCGATCAACAGGCCCCCCGCAATGGCGCCATAGGCCTGGCCGAGGCCGCCCACGATGGCGGCGGCAAAGATCGGGATGATGATGTTGAAAGCCAGGTCCGGCTTCAGCGTCACGTCGAGCGCCAGCATGGTGCCGGCCATGCAGGCCAGCGCCCCGGCCACCACCCAGGTCACCCGCACCACCAGCGCGGTGTTGATGCCCGAAACCTGCGCCAGGTCGGCATTGTCGGCCATGGCGCGCATCGCCTTGCCCAGTCGCGACCGGGTGAGGAAGAAGTGCAGTGCCAGCACGGAGATGACCGTCACAACGATCATCAGCAGTTGCGGCTCGGTGATGACGAGAGGCCGGGTCGAACCGAGGAAGCTGGTATCGATGCGGAACACGTCCTTGGTCTCGGTCTCGAAGAACGAGTAGGAGCCCGCACCGAAGAACAGGCGGATCAGCCCCTGCACCATCAGCGTCACCCCGATCGACGCGATCAGCAGCGTCACCGGCTTGGCGCCGCGCTTGCGCAAGGGTGCATAAAAGCCCTTGTCGATGCCCAGCGCGAAGATGGCCGACAGCACCATGGCGATGGGCAGGACGACAAAGCCGGTCGGAATCGGGGTGGTGATGCCCCAGCTGGCAAACAGCATGGCCAGGAGGAAGGCAAAGAACGCGCCCGACGTCATCAGCTCGGAATGGGCGAAATGCGCGAAGCGCAGGATGCCGAAGACCAGCGTGATGCCGACCGCGCCAAGGGCATAGATGCAGCCCAGCACGGCGCCAGCAATGACCACCTGGTTGATGAAGAAAATCAGTTCGGTCACGGCTCAGCCCCCGAGGAAACTTTTGGCGACTTCGGGATCGGCGATGAGCTCGGCGCCCGTGCCGGTGAAGCGGTTCTGGCCGCCGGCAAGCACGAAGCCCCGGCTGGCAAAGGCCAGCGCCTGGCGCGCATTCTGCTCGACCATGAGAATGCCCACGCCCTCCTTGTTGACGCGCACGATGGTCTCGAAAATCTCGATCACATAGCGCGGCGACAGGCCTGCCGAGGGTTCGTCCAGCATCAGCAGCTTCGGCTTGCTCATCAGCGCGCGGCCCATGGCCACCATCTGGCGCTGACCGCCCGAAAGCTCACCGGCTGGCTGGCGGCGCTTTTCGGCCAGCACCGGGAACATCTGGTAGACCCAGTCCATGGTGCCCTTGAAATCGTCGCGCCGAGTAAAGGCGCCCATTTCAAGGTTTTCCTCGACACTCATCGAGGTGAAGACGTTCTTTTCCTGCGGCACAAAGCTGAGGCCCATTGGCACCAGCGCGTCGGGCAGCGAGTTGGCGACATTCTTGCCGCCGAATTCGATCGTGCCGCCGGTGACCTTGAGCAGCCCGAAAATGGCCTTCAGCGTCGTCGACTTGCCAGCGCCATTGGGGCCGACGATGACGCCGATATCGGATTGCTCAATGGCCATGTTGACGCCATTGAGGATGGGCGCGCCGCCATAGCCGCCGACGACGTTCCTGAGTTCGATCAGAGCCATGTCACACAGCCTCCACGGGCGTGCCGAAATAGGCTTCGACGATCTGGGGATTGGCGCGGATTTCGGCCATCGGGCCCTCGGCGATCTTTTCGCCCTGCGCCATGACGATGACCGGGTCGCAGAGCCGCCCGATCAGGTCCATGTCGTGCTCGATGACGAAGAAGGTGTAGCCCAGTTCCTTGTTCATGCGCTCGATATTGCTGGCAAGGTCGTTGAGCAGCGTCTTGTTGACGCCGGCCGCCACCTCGTCGAGCAGCACCACCTTGGCGTCGACCATCATGGTGCGGCCCAGCTCGAGCAGCTTCTTCTGCCCGCCCGACAGATTGCCGGCCAGCTCGTTGCGCACATGGCCGAGCTTGAGAAAGTCGATGACGTCGAGCGCCTTCTTGCGAACCTCGGTTTCGCGCGACTTGGAAAGCCCGGGGCGGAACCAGGCATTGCCCAGATACTCGCCCGGCTGGTCGCCCGGCACCATCATCAGGTTTTCCAGCGCCGTCATGTTGGAGAATTCATGCGCGATCTGAAATGTGCGCAGCATGCCGGTACGGAACAGCTGATGCGGCTTGAAGCCGGTGACATCAGCGCCGTCAAAGATCACCGAGCCGCTATCGGGCACGATATTGCCGGCCACGATGTTGAACAGCGTGGACTTGCCCGCGCCGTTCGGTCCGATGAGCCCCGTCACCGAGCCGCGTCGTACCGATAGCGAGCAGTTGTTGACGGCAAGCAGGCCGCCAAAGCGTTTGCTGACGTTGCGAACGTCAATAACCAAGTCAGTGGACACCCAGACCGTCCGATTTCCTGAAGCCGAAAGCACCCGGTTAATCCGGGTTTTGGGGCATCTGCTCATAAGGCGGGCGAGGGGTCAACCTTGACCAGCCGGTCAAAGGTAGGCGAGCACCGCGTCAGCTGTGGATTTGTTGTTGGCGCAGGGCACATCATAGAGCGTCGCCAGCCGCGTCAGCGCCTTGACATCGACATCATGCGGCTGCGCTGACAGCGGGTCGATGAAGAAGATCAGCACGTCCAGCCGGCCCTCGGCGATCATCGCTCCCAGCTGCTGGTCGCCGCCCAACGGACCGCTCTTGAGCAGCGATACGGTCAGGCCCGTCGCCGCCATGACGCGGCTTCCCGTCGTGCCGGTGCCCCATAGCTCATGCTGGCCGAGCTTGTGCTTGTGATGCTCGGCCCAGACGCAGAGGTCGTCCTTCTTGTCGTCATGTGCCACCAGGCCAATACGCGCCATGCTGCCCTCCAGATGCCGGCAACTTACAAGCACGCTCAGGCAAACAGGGCAATGGCCTCGCTGATCAGGATACCGATGCGATCGACCGGAATATCGTCACCGGGCACGAGGCGCAGATAGCGCCCCTTCTTGAGCCCATCGCCCGCCAGCAGGCCCTCGCCATGCTCCAGCAGGCGCCCATGCTCGAAATAGAGCGACACCCGGTCCATCTGCGGAAACACCGAGCAGACATGGCCGGCGCCGGCATGGCGGAAATTGACCGACCTCCAGCCGCTCATCACCTTGCCCGACAGCCCCGGATGGGCCGCCACCAGGGCCACCAGCCGCGCCGTCAACTCCGCGACAGGCGCCGGCAGCGGCGCGATCAGTGCGGCGAAGGAATGCGAATAGACTGGATCGACGACGGAGGTAAGCATGGCAGGTCCCAGCACTGACGCGAGCGCCACCATGCCGCCACCTGCTGACAAAAGGAGTCAGGAGCCCTCTCCCCTTGTGGGAGAGGTGAGGACGCCCTGCGACGCCCAGATAGTCAGCGGCGACCCATCGCCGCCTGGCTTCGGGGCCGGGCGTCGGCGCCGGCCGCGGCTGCCCCGCTCCCATCGAGGGTAAAGACCCCGATCACCCGGTCGAGCTCATTGGCCTGCGCCTCCGTCTGCTCGATGGCGGCATTGGTCTCCTCGACCAGCGCAGCATTGTGCTGGGTCATTTCGTCGAGCTGGCGCACCGCCACATTGACCTCGTCGATGGCGGCTGCCTGTTGGCGGCTGGCTCTGGCGATGCCGTCCAGCAGCGATGCATTGGTGCGGATCGCGCCCTGCACCGCCTGCAGGCGCTCAGCGGCACTGGCCACCAGGCGTGTTCCGCCCTTGACCTCGTCGGCCGACTGCTCGATCAGCGCCTTGACGTCGGACGACGCACTGGCTGCCGACTGCGCCAGCCGCCGCACTTCCACGGCCACCACGGCAAAGCCCTTGCCGGCATCGCCGGCCCGCGCGGCCTCCACCGAGGCGTTGAGCGCCAGAAGGTTGGTCTGGAAGGCGATGTCGTCGATCAATCCGATGATGTTTGAGATCTTGGCCGAGGACTGCGAAATGCGCTCCATGGCCCCCGTCGCCTCGCCCATCACTTCGCCGCTGGCCTCGGCCTCATCGGAGACCGCCCGCGCTTCGCGACTGGCCTGCTCGGCCTGCGCGGCGTTGTCGACCACGGTGCGGCTGAGTTGCTCGATCGCGGCACTGGTTTCCTCGATGGTGGCGGCCTGTCGCGTCGTGCGTTCGCTGAGATCGTTGGCGCCCGTCAAAATCTCCCCTGTCGCCGTCTTGAGCGAGCCCGACGTTCCGCGCAGCTGGGTGATGATGTCGCCCAGTTGCTCGGCCACGCCATTGGTGTCCTGCTTGAGGCGACCGAAGGCGCCCTTGTATTCGCCCGTCATGCGCTGCGTGAGATCGGCGCGGGCGAGCGAAGCCAGCACGCTGCCCGTCTCGGTCAGCCCGCGATCCACCGTCGTCACCAGGTCGTTGACGTCAACCGCCAATTGCCGCAGTTCGGGGTCGCTGAAATCGGTGCCGACACGGCGCGAGAAGTCGCCATCGATCGCCGCGCCCACGACGGCCCCAATCTCCTGCTGCAGCCCCTGGATGATGCTCACCTGGGCGGCGCGTTCGTCGCTCATATCGAGTTCGGCGGCGCGCAGGTCGCGCATCTTGAGGCCGTTGCTGCGGAAAACTTCGACAGCCTCGGCCATGGCGCCCAGTTCGTCCGCACGCTCGAGCCCGGGCACGACAAGGTCCAGCTTGTCGCCCGCTATGCCGGCCATAGCGCCGGTCAGGCGCGAAATCGGCCGGGTGATGGTACGGGCGATGAGAATGCTGGTCACCGCCGCCAGCGCCAGCAGCACCGCGCCGATAACAAGCATGGAATTGCGCAGGCTGACCGAGGGCGCCGCGATATCGGCCTGGCTTTCCAGCGCCACCACGGCCCAATCGACGCCGCCAAAGCTCAGCGGCTCGCTGGCCGCCAAATAGGGTGCACCATCGTGATGGCTGATAAGGCCGCTGGCGACCGTTCCGCTGAGGCCCGACGTGACGACATCGCCAACCAGCGCCAGCGTCATCACATCATTTTCGGGAGTGAACGGCACGTCGTTGCGCACGAGGCCATCCTGGCCCACGAGGAACACTTCACCCGAAGCGCCGAGGCCCAGGGTGCGTCCAAGCACTTCCCCAATCAGACCCGTCGGCATCTGGAAGGCGAGCACACCGATCAGGAAGCCCTGGTCCATCACCGGGGTGGCAATGAAGCTGGCCGGAGCACCGGCGCTGGGTCCGTAGGGCGCAAAATCGGTCAGGAACACCTGGCCCTCCTCGCCGGCCAGAGCCGCCCGCACCACCTTGCCGAGATCCGTATCGGCCCAGGGCCCGCCGCCTTCGGCGAAATTGGTGGCGAAATCGGCCTCCTTGAAGACCGTGTAGACGTTGTTGAGATCGGTATCGAACAGGAAGATGTCGTAGTAGCCACGCTTCTGCAGCAGGTCGCGGAAGTCGGCATGCAGGGCCCGGTGATGCAGGTCATAGACCGGCAGCCTGTCAGAGGTATCGAGCAGCAGCTTCTCGCCCGGCGGGTTCGGATTCTGCGTAATATAGGCGTCCTGCAGCAGCTCGGTCGGATCACCCTGGCCCGACAGCGAGCGCATCGCGCCCGAGAAGAGATCGATGTCGGCGGCGATCTCGGCCCGGCCGGCGAACAGCGTCAGGTCTTCGGCGACTTCGCTGAGATAGGCTTCGAGGGCCGAGCGCGCATTGGTCGCGGCCGAGGCCAGCCGCTGCTCGGCCTGGCTGTTGACGATGCTGGCGCTGGCGACATAGCCGGCCAGGGCCAGGCTTGCGCCGGTGACCAGCGCGATCGCCACGACCATCGCTGGCAGTTTGAAGGCAAGTTTGAGCTGCGTCGTCATATGGGTACTTCCGGAGTTGGGCATATGCTGCCTTGCCAGGCATGCCCGCAGCTCCTCTTCCACGGCCATGACGCGGAATAATCATAGTCAGCAGATAGTTAAGGAAGACCTGCGTGACCGCCATGCCGATATTGCCGGTCCCCGGATATGGTCCGGGAACCGGCTTCGAACGCGCTAGAACTCGTTCCAGTCCGTCGAGATTGCAGCACTGCCCTGGCTGAGATACTGGGCCGCGGCCTTGCGGACCGTTGGTGCACTCGGCCGCGAAGCAGGGGCCGGGCGTGGCGACGGCGCGGCCTTGGCTGCGTCGGCAGTGGTGAACACGGCAACGATCTCGTCGAGCTCACTGGCCTGCGCCTCGGTCTGCTCGATAGCGGCATTGGTCTCTTCCACCAGAGCCGCATTGTGCTGGGTCATCTCGTCCATCTGGCGGATGGCGATATTGACCTCCTCGATGCCCGAAGCCTGCTCGCGGCTGTCGCGCGCGATGCCTTCCATCAGCTGGTTGTTGCCGCGGGCGGCCTCCAGCATGGACGTCAATCGGCTCGCGGCATCCGATACCAGCCGCGAACCGGCCGTGACCTCGTGGGCGCTCTGTTCGATCAGCACCTTGACGTCTGCCGAGGCGCTCGCCGCCGACTGCGCCAGGCGCCGCACTTCCACGGCCACCACGGCAAAGCCCTTGCCAGCATCGCCCGCTCGCGCCGCCTCTACCGAGGCATTGAGGGCAAGCAGATTGGTCTGGAAGGCGATGTCGTCGATCAGCCCGATAATGTTGGAAATCTTGCTCGAGCTGGCTTCTATCGCCGCCATGGCCGCATTGGCCTTCTCCATGACGAGACCGCCTTCCTCAGCCGTCTGCCTGACCTGGCCGGCATTGACGCTGGCCTCCTTGGCCCGCTCGGCATTCTGCATCACGGTGGTTGCAAGCTGCTCCATCGCGGCCGAGGTTTCCTCGATGGTGGCCGCCTGCTTGGTCGTGCGTTCCGAAAGATCGTTCGCGCCCGACAGGATCTCGCCCGTCGCCGTTTTGAGCGTCCGCGAGGTGTCCTGCAGCCTGTGCACCACATCGGTCAGCTTGTCGCCCACGGCGTTGGTGTCCGCCTTCAGGCGCGCGAACGCCCCCTCATACTCGCCTTCCATCCGCTGGGTGAGGTCGGTATTGGCCAGCGCCTTCAACACGCGTCCGGTTTCTCCAAGGCCACGCTCGACCGTACCGACGAGGCTGTTGACGCTGCCGGCCAGGGTATTGAGTTCGGGATCCGGGAACTCGGAGTCGACCCGGCGGCTGAAATCACCGGCAATGGCGGAATCCACCACCCGCCCGAAGGCACCCTGCAATTCGCTCATCATGGTGCGACGCTGCTGTTCCTCGGCGATGATCCGAGCGGCCTCCGCTTCGGTCATCTGGCTGACCTTGAGCCCGTTCTCGCGGAACACGGCAACGGCGCGCGCCATGTCGCCGATCTCGTCGCTGCGGTCCTGGCCGTCCAGCGCCACGTCGAAATCATTGTCCGCCAGGCGGACCATATCGGCGGTCAGGGCCGCGATCGGCCGGCGAATGGCACGGGCGATCAGGGCACCCAACGCCAGCACGACAGCCATCACACCCAGCGTGATTGCCGCGCTGGTGATGGCCGCCTGCCAGAATATGGCCTGCACCGTCGTCATCAGCACGCCGCTGGCAATGGTCCAACTCCAGGGTTGGAAGGCCTGTGCGTAGGTGACTTTGTCCTTGGACAGTCCATCCTTGTCCTTGAAGGCGTAGGAGACGAAGTAGGAGCCGTTGGCTTTGGCGCCGTCGATCATTTCGGCCATGTAGAGCTTGCCGTTGGCATCCTTGGTCTCGCGACGGTTGGTGCCTTCCTTCTCCGGCTGATAGGTGTGAAGCACGTTTACGTAGTCGAAATTGTCGACGAAGAGATATTCCTCACCCTGGTAGCGCATGGCCCGCAGAGCATCCAGCGCGGCAGTCTGCGCCGCCTCCGTCGTGAGCGTCCCCGCTTCGGCCAGCTCATAGTAGTGCTGCACGATGCCGGCGCCGGCCTGCACCACGCTCTGGATTTCGGTGCGCTTGAAGGCATCCAGGTTCTGCCGCAGGGCAAAGAGCTGGTAGGCCACCACCCCGGCAAAGCCCAAGGCAAAGACAAAGAGCAGGCTATAGAGGCGCCGGGCAATGCTGCCGGCAAAGAAGCGAGACAATTCGAGACTCCTGAAGATGACGCGACGAGCAGGCGGCGCGATGGAATGGGCAGGCCGAAAGTTAAGTGCGTCCGAGGAAGAAAGTGGCATGCCCAGCTTAAGACCTGGTAAACCATGCTTGCTTGGGGCCGGCGGAAAAGAAATGGGCGCCTTGCGGCGCCCATTGTCGAAACCCGTGATGCAGCCGCCTCAGAACTCGGACCAGTCCTTGGAAATGGCCGCATTGCCCTCACTGAGATAGACCTGCGCGGCCGAACGGACCTTGTCCGCCGCCCGCGGTGCGGGAGTGGCCTGCCGTGCTGGCGCCACCGTCGCCCTGGGCGACTTTGCGCCCTCCTCGATGGTGAAGATATCCACTACGCGGTCGAGTTCGGTGGCCTGCGCCTCGGTCTGTTCGATGGCGGCATTGGTCTGCTCTACCAGGGCCGCATTATGCTGGGTCATCTCATCGAGCGTACGCACAGCCACAGAAACCTCGTCGATCGCCGCTGCCTGCGCGCGACTGGCCTTGGCGATGGACTGCATGAGGCTGGCATTGGCGTCTACGGCCTCAAGCATGGCCGTCAGTTGCTCGGATGCATTGGAAACGAGCTTGCTGCCGCCCTTGACCTCGTTGGCGCTCTGCTCGATCAGCGACTTGACGTCTGCCGAAGCGCTCGCCGCCGACTGGGCCAGCCGCCGCACTTCCACCGCCACCACGGCGAAGCCTTTGCCCGCATCGCCCGCACGCGCCGCTTCCACCGACGCGTTCAGGGCCAGAAGATTGGTCTGGAAGGCGATATCGTCGATCAGCCCGATAATGTTGGAAATCTTGGCCGAGCTCGAGGTGATGCGTTCCATGGCCTGGTTGGCCTCGCTCATGGTCGTACCGCTGTGGGCGGCGCTCTGCGACACCAGTTGGGCCTTGCCATTGGCATCTTCAGCCATGCGGGCATTTTCGGTCACGGTGCTGGCCAGTTGCTCCATGGCGGCCGACGTTTCCTCGATCGTCGCCGCCTGCTTGGTGGTGCGCTCGGAAAGGTCGTTGGCGCCCGAAAGGATTTCGCCGGTCGCGGTCTTGAGGGTGCGCGAGGTCGAGCGAAGCTGCGTCACCACCTCGGTCAGCTTGTCGGCCACCGCATTGGTGTCGCCCTTGAGCTTGGCGAAGGCGCCTTGGTAGTTGCCGGCCATCCGCTTGGTCAGGTTGGTATCCGCCAGCGCCGCCAGCACCTGGCCGGTTTCCCCGATACCGCGGTCGACGGTCTCGACCAGATTGTTGATGCTGCCGGCCAGCGAATTAAGCTCGGGATCGGCGAATTGGGCATGCACGCGCTTGGAGAAGTCGCCGGCAATGGCGGCATCGACCACCTCGCCGAAAGCCGCTTGCAGAGCGACCATCATGTCGGTCCGCTCGATCCGCCGGCGCTGCGATGCGGCGCGCTCTTCTTCCGTCATCTGGCTCATCTTGAGCCCATTCTCGCGGAACACCTCGACCGCCCTGGCCAGGCGTCCGATTTCGTCCTGGCGGTCCATGCCGGTCACGTCGACAGCGTGGTCACCGCTCGCGACGGCTTCCACGGTCCTCGTCAACTCACCGATCGGACGGCCCAGCATAAACCGCAGCAGGACAAACAGAATGCCGCAGGCCACCAGAACGCACAGTGCCGCCAGCCCGGTAATGACGAGGCGCGCCTGATTGACCGTTGCGGTGACCGTCGCCATCGGCACGCTGGAAATCACGACCCACTGGTCGGCCGCCGACCCCACCGCAATCGGCGTCGCCACGCTGCGCATGGCTACATCGCCTTGCATCAGGTCGGCCTGTGCGGCGCCATCGGCCAGGGCCGACGTCACAAGGGTCGCCAGCGGCGTCGCGGGATCGAGCGTCGTACCGAGCAGGCTGGCATCGGGATGCGCCACCACAATGCCCGTCGCCGTCACCACGGCCACATTGCCGGTCCCCAGCGGCGCGATGGCCGCCAGCTTGGTATTGAGGTCGCTCAGCGCCAGATCGACGCCACCCGTGCCCAGGAAGGTCCCACCCGCCTTGATCGGCGCGCCGAACGACATGATCAGCGTATCCGTGCCGGCAATCGGATAGACATAGGGTTCGATGGCAGCCAACCGGTCCAGCGACTTGGGCGTCTGGTAATAGGCGCCCGCCACCGGATCGTCATAGCTGGTCAGGGCCTCAAGCGCGACGCTGCCGCTGCCGCGGTTCCAATAGGGCACGAAACGCCCCGACGCATCGGTGCCGGCCGTATTGGCGAATTCGGCATCCTTGCCATCGAGCGCGCCGGGCTCCCAGCCCGCCCAGACTCCCAGAAGCTCCGGGTTGCGCTCCAGCATGCCCCGCAGCACGCCGTCATAGGCGGCGCGGTCGGTCACGCCCGAGGCCTTCATGGCCTCAAGCGCGCCGGCGACGTCGTAGGCAATTGCCGACGCAGCGGTCAGGCTGGTTGCGACTTCGTGGGCAACCGCCTCGGTCGTGGCCGCCTGCAACTGCCCGGTCTGAACCTCGATGGCCTGACCGGTCTGCTGCACCAGCACAGTGATGCCGATAGCAAACGTGACGGCCAGCGCCGCGCCGCTGAGCAGCGCGACTTTGACCGAAAGGGAACGCTTAAACATTGACGATCGCCTGTTGGCTAGAATTCGTTCCAGTCGGGGGCCACGGCAGCATTGCCATGGGTCATGAGGTTGCCCGAGGCTGCAGCCAGCCGCTGCTGCAGGTCGCGCGCACCACCACCGGCCGCCGCAGGCCGGCGCTCGTGCCGGATGGCCGGCGCGTCGTGGTTGTTGATGCGGAACACATCGACGATCCGGTCGAGTTCGGTGGCCTGCGCCTCGGTCTGCTCGATGGCCGCGTTGGTCTCTTCCACCAGCGCCGCATTGTGCTGGGTCATCTCGTCCATGGTGCGGACTGCAGTCGTCACTTCGTCGATGGCCGAGGCCTGTTCGCGGCTGTCATTGGCGATCGATTCGAGCAGCCCGTTATTGCCGCGCGCTGCCTCCAGCATCGCCTTGAGTTTGCCGGCGGCATCACCCACCAGCTTGGAGCCGGCATTGACCTCGCCCGCCGACTGCTCGATCAGCACCTTGACCTCGCTGGAGGCCTGCGCCGCCGACTGCGCCAGGCGTCGCACTTCCACGGCCACCACGGCAAAGCCCTTGCCGGCATCGCCAGCACGAGCGGCTTCCACCGAAGCGTTCAGCGCCAAGAGGTTGGTCTGGAAGGCGATATCGTCGATCATGCCGATAATGTTGGAGATCTTGGCTGAAGACTGGGTGATGCGCTCCATGGCAGAGGTCGCCGCATCCATCACCTGCCCGCCTTCCTCGGCGGTCCGGGTAACCTGGGCGGCATTGGCGCTCGCATCCTTGGCCCGCTGGGCGTTCTTGAGCACAGTGCCAGCCAGCTGTTCCATGGCCGCCGAGGTCTCTTCGATCGTCGCCGCCTGCTTGGTGGTGCGCTCGGACAGGTCGTTGGCGCCGGAGAGAATTTCGCCCGTCGCGGTCTTGAGCGAGCCTGAGGTGTGGCGCAGCTGGCCAACCACCTCGGTCAGCTTGTCGGCCACCGCGTTGATGTCGCTCTTGAGCGTGGCAAAGGCGCCTTCATACTCGCCCTCCATGCGTTGCGTGAGATCGGTATCGGCCATGGCGCCCAGCACCTGGCCGATCTCGCTCACGCCGCGATTGAATGTCCGCACGAGATTGTTGACGCCGGCTGCCAGTGCGTTGAGCTCCGGATCGGGGAACTCCGCCGCGACCTGCCGCGAGAAGTCGCCGGCGACGGCCGCATCGACCACCTCGCCAAAGGCAGACTGCAACTCGCTCATCATCTTCTGCCGGTTTTCCTGGTCGGCGATGATGCGGGCGGCTTCGGCCTCGGTCATCTGGCTGACGCGCAGCCCGTTCTGGCGGAATATCTCGACGGCACGGGCCATGGCGCCCACTTCGTTGCCCTGCTGCGTATAGGGTACGTCGGCCTCGTAATTGCCCTCGGCAATGGCCTGCATGGAAGTGGCCAGCTTGGGGATCGGCTTGGTGATCAGGCGCGACAGCAACAGGCCAATCAGCCCCAGGCCGACCGTAACCAGCCCGCCCACCATCAGGATTAGTCCCAGCACGCCAGCGGCGGCGGCCTGGACATTGGCCATCGGGGTCCCCACGAAGATGGCGCCCATGACTTCGCCGCTCATTTTCTCGATGGGCTGCAGGGCGGCAAAATAGCTCGTGCCATTGATCGGCAGCGCGCCCACGAAGGGCTCGCCGGCAATGATTGCGGCATAGGCCGGGCTGGTCGCATCCAGCGTCAGGTCGGCAACGCGCGTGCCGTCGGCCGCGGCCAGGCTCGTGGTCTTGCCCACCAGGTTCTGCGTGGCCGAGTCCAGCACGTAGATCGTGGCGTCCTGCCGGGTGACACGGGTCACCGAGTCGATGATCTCACTGTCGTAGAATGGGGGGATGGCCCAGCTCTGGAAGGCATCCATCGTCCCCTCTTCGGTCCAGTTCAGGACGGAGCCTGAAATGCGCCGTTCGAGGATGGTCGCCGCCACGGCAAGATTGGTCTCCTGCTGCGCCTTGCTGTCGGTAATCGATTGGGCGTGCAGGTTGAGATAGATCGCCCCCGATACTGCGGCGATCGAGCCGATGATCGAAACCAGGACCAGGGCGGCAATGGCCGTCGTCATCCTGATATTGCCAAAGACCCCAAATAACTTGCGCATGCTCGTTTCCCCCCGACACCCGCACGCGGCGAATTCATCGCGCGTCAGCGGACCTATTGATGTGGAAAATTACGGGATAGCGGTTAATCGAATGTTGTTCATGAGCGCGCCGGCATCGTTTCCGATGACGATTTGCCTCGCTGGATGCACATTTGTCGGCAAATCGGGCAGTCAGGGCGTCCGGAGCGCCCCGACCCTGAGTGTCTAGAACCCGGTCCAGTCAGTATTGAGGGCTGCATTGCCGTGCACGCCATAAGACTTCGTGGCCGATTTGAGCTTGTGTTGCAGGCCGCGGGCGCCCGCTGGCTGGGTTACCCGAACTGGCGCCTGAGCCACGGCAAAGACGGCGACGATGCGGTCGAGCTCGGTGGCCTGATGCATCACCTGGCCACCTTCTTCGGCGGTCCGGGTCACGGTCGCGGCAACCGAGCTGGCTTCCTTGGCGCGCTCGGCATTCTGCAGCACGGTACTCGCAAGCTGCTCCATGGCCGCCGACGTCTCTTCGATCGTCGCCGCCTGCTTGGTGGTGCGTTCGGAGAGGTCGTTGGCGCCGCTCAGGATCTCGCCGGTGGCGGTCTTGAGTGTCCCCGACGTATTGCGCAACTGGCCCACCACCTCGGTGAGCTTGTCGGCAACCGCATTGATGTCCGATTTCAGCGCGGCGAACGCGCCTTCGTAATCGCCGTCCATGCGCTGCGTCAGGTCGGTATTGGCCAGCGCGCCCAGCACATCACCGATTTCGGTCACACCGCGATTGAAGGTCGAGACCAGGTTGTTGACACTGCCCGCCAGCCCGTTGAGCTCGGGGTCGGGGAACTCCACCGCCACCTGCCGCGTGAAGTCGCCCGCCACCGCCGCATCGACCACCAGGCCAAAGGCCGATTGCAGTTCGCTCATCATCTTCTGCCGGTTTTCCTGGTCGGCGACAATGCGGGCGGCTTCGGCCTCGGTCATCTGGCTGACCCGCAGCCCGTTGTCACGGAACACCTCTACGGCGCGGGCCATGGCGCCCACCTCATTGCCGCGCGCGGTATAGGGCACCTCGGTCTCGAAATGCCCCTCGGCGATCGCTTCCATGGCACCCGCAATGCGCGGAATCGGCCGGGTGATCATCAGACTGAGCACATAGCCGGCCACGCCCAGCACTGCCGTCGTCACCGCCGCCACCGTCAGCATCAACATCATCATGCCAGTAAGCGATGCCTCGATGGCGGACACCTGTTCGCCCACGAACAGCGCCCCGGCCAGTGCGCCGTCCTCTCGCAGCACCGGGTGATAGGCGGTAAAATAGCGCTGGCCCTCGAGGGTCTCCTCACCAAACCACGAATTGCCCGCGGCCAGCGCCGTCATCACTGGCCCTGCCGGGTCCAGGATCGCGCCCTTGGCGCTGTCGCCTGCCGCCGTCTTCAGCGTCGTGGTGTTGACCACCAGTTCCTTGCTGTCCTTGTCGGTGATGTAGATGGCCGTTTCCGCGCCAGTGACGCGGGAAATGCCATCGACCAGCACGGTGTCGAAGAACGGCAGCAGCGCCCACAGCGTCACCTTGCCCAGTTCATCGCCCTCGCCCCAGTTGACCACTGTACCGCCTGCCGAATTGGTGGTGCTGGCAAAGATCGTCGCCGCGGTCCGCAGATTGGCCGCCTGACGGTCCCGGCCCTGCTGGATCATCGCCGTGCTGAAATTGAAGTAGATACCGACGGCGACTATGCTGATCGAGGCGACGATGGCCACGATCACCAGTGCCGAGATGATGAACCTCAGGCTCAGTCGACCAAAAAAGGCAGAGATGGACTTGAACATGCGGGTCCCCCGACGACGTCATGATTGCGTGTCGGGAAGCCTAGGTTAGTCAATTTAATTAAACATTACAATGACTTAGCGTGAACTCATTTTCACAACCGACCGTCCTGGGTGAAAATCGAGGGCAAATTCACCAACGAAGATCGTCCCGTTTTCATTTTACGGGCCAAACCGGCTTGGGACAGCTGGTGCACCGCTCTGAGAAGAGCGTGCTGCTCAAACAAAAAGGGCGCCCACCTGGGCGCCCCTCATGCCTTGCAGCAGAAGCGAGCTAGAATTCGTTCCAGTCCTGGTCCACCGCAGCATTGCCATGGCTGAGATAGGATTTGGCGACGGTCTTGAGCTTGTCCTGCAGCCCGCGCGCGCCCTCGGCGATGGCTTTGACCGGCGAATTTTGCACCGGCGCAGCGCGGCGCGGCGACTTGGCCGAGCCTTCGTTGATGGCAAAGATGTCGACGATCCGATCAAGTTCGGTGGCCTGCGACTCGGTCTGCTCGATGGCAGCGTTGATTTCCTCCACCAGCGCCGCATTGTGCTGGGTCATCTCGTCCATGGTGCGGACCGCCGAATTGACCTCGTCGATCGCTCCGGCCTGTTCCCGGCTTTCCTTGGCGATGCCGCTCATCAGTTCATTGGACGACCGAGCCGCGGCAACCATGGCCTCGAGCTTGGCAGCAGCGTCGAGCACGAGGCGCGAGCCGCCCTTCACTTCGCCGGCCGACTGCTCGATCAGCACCTTGACCTCGCTCGACGCATTGGCCGCCGATTGCGCCAGGCGCCGCACTTCGACGGCCACCACGGCAAAGCCCTTGCCGGCATCGCCGGCGCGCGCCGCTTCCACCGAAGCGTTCAGGGCCAGAAGGTTGGTCTGGAAGGCGATGTCGTCGATCAGGCCAATGATGTTGGAAATCTTGCCCGAGGACGCGGTGATGCGTTCCATGGCCTCGGTCGCCTGATGCATGACCTGCCCGCCCTCTTCGGCCGTGCGGGTCACGGTTGAGGCGACCGAGCTGGCTTCCTTGGCGCGCTCGGCATTCTGCAGCACCGTGGACGCCAGTTGCTCCATGGCTGCCGAAGTCTCTTCGATCGTCGCTGCCTGCTTGGTGGTGCGTTCGGAGAGGTCGTTGGCGCCCGACAGGATTTCGCCCGTGGCGGTCTTGAGGGTCCGCGAGGTGTCCTTGAGCTGGCCGACGATATCGGTCAGCTTTTCGGCCACCGCATTGGTATCCGCCTTAAGGGTAGCGAACGCCCCCTGGTAGTCGCCCTCCATGCGGCGGGTCAGGTCGGTTTCGGCCAGCGCAGCCAGCACCGTGCCCGTTTCGCTCAGGCCGCGATCCACCGTCGCCACCAGGTTGTTGACGGAGCGGCCCAGCGTATTGAGCTCGTCATCGGGGAATTCCGCATCGACCCGCTTGGTGAAGTCGCCGGCAATGGCGGCATCCACCACGGCGCCGAAGGCACGTTGCAGATCCTGCATCATGGCGGCACGTTCGGCCTGGCTGCGGATGATCTGCGCCGCCTCGGCCTCGGTCATCTGCGCCATCTTGAGCCCGTTCTCGCGGAACACTTCCACGGCGCGGGCCATGGCGCCCAGTTCGTCCCTGCCATCGGCGCCGCGCACCTCGACATCAAGATCGCCGTCGGCCAGCGCTTCCATCGTCGTGGTCAGGCGGCTGATCGGGCGGCTGACCGAGCGGGCAAAGAAGTAGCCGGCAATTGCAGCGATGGCGAGCAGGCCGCCGCCGATGGCCAGCATCATGTTGCGCATGTCGGTGATCGGGGCATAGGCCTCCGCCTCGCCCACGGCGGTCACCACGGCCCAATGGGCATCGCCAAAGGTCAGCGGCTGCGCGGTCAGGATCATATCCATGCCGCGATAGTCCGACGACATGCCGACTGCCTCGTTACCGGCAAGTGCAGCCTCGACGACGGGGTTCTGGAAAGTGGTGACCAGCGCATCGTCAGCTTCCGAGAAACGCGAATCCGAGCGCATCAGGAAATCGGGACCGACAAAGAAGCTCTCGCCGGTCTCGCCCAGGCCTTCGCTGCTGCTCATGATGGCATTGACCGGGGCGGTCGAGATGGCCGCGGCCAGAACGCCCACCAGCTTCTGCCGGTTGTCGAAGACCGGCGTGGCCATGAATCCTTCCGGCAGGCCGCCGGCCGGGCCATAGGCCGCAAAATCCTGGAACGCCACCTGCCCGCCTTCGGTCATCGCCGCAGCTGCCTGGAACGCCTTGCCCAGGCCGGTCTCGGCGCCCGGGCCACCTGCGGCGAAATTGGTCGCCAGGTCGTCGCGCTTCTTGACCGAATAGACCAGGTCGCCGGTCGGGCTCAGCACGACCAGGTCGGCATAGCCGCGCGCCTGCAGCTGCCGGCGGAAAGCGGGATGGATCTTGGAATGGGTAAAATCGTAATTGGTGCGCTTCTCGGCGGTCGATACGTCGAGCAGTTCGCGATTGGCCGGATCTGGATTGTTGGTGATATAGGCCGTCTGCAGCGCCGCCACCGGGTCGGTCGCCAGCGAACCGGTCAGGAACTGGCCCCAGTTGATGTTGAGGTCGCGCAGCACGGTCTGCGTCGATTCCGTCGAGGCGGTGATCGTCAGATCCTTGGCGATACCCTCGAGATAGGAACCCAGCTCCGCCGATGTCTGGGTGGCGATGGTTTCGATCTGCCGACGCGACAATTGGTCGACCGTCGCCGACCCGATCAGATAGCTCGCAATGCCCACGCCCGCGCTCACCAGCAAGGCCGACCCGACCAGCGCCAGCGGCAGCTTCTGCGCGATCTTCAGTTGCGGCAGGAATCCCATTGAATGCTCCAGCTTTCTCGCTGACCGCCGCACCATCGCTCAGGCGATGAACCCTGCGCCTTGCACGGCGCGGAATGCTTGGCAGTCGTCCCCCTCGTCATTGGCAGGCGCCAATCTATGCAAACGATACACATGACGACTTAATCACTTGTTACGGATAAATCCGGCGTAGCCAGTGTTTTAGCTTTTGTTGGACTGTTTTGGCATTTGCCCGCCCAAATCGCTCCCAGGAAACGAAAAAGGCCACCCGAAGGTGGCCCGTTGCGACGACTGAGTGACAGCCCTAGCTCAGAGCACCGATCACCGCCTCGATGCGCTTCTTCATGGTCGAGGCGTCGAACGGCTTGATGATGTAGTTGTTGACGCCAAAGGAAATGGCTTCCTTGACCTGCTCCTTGTCCGAGCGGCCGGTCGCCATGATGAATGGCATGGCCTGGGTGCGCGGGTGCTTGCGGATGACCTTGAGCAGGGTCAGCCCGTCGATATCTTCCATGTTCCAGTCGGAAATGATCAGGTCGACATTGGACTTTTCGAGCTTGCCCAATGCATCGCGACCGCTCTTGGCCTCAATGATATCCTTGAAGCCGAGCTGGGTGAGGATGTACTTGCAGATACCGCGCATGGACTGCTGGTCGTCGACGATGAGGACGCTGACTGCGCTGGCTTTAGGCATGGTCGTATTTCACCTTCTGGCGCGTGGGGCCCGCAAACCCCAATTCTTCTGCCGAAAACACTAGGCAAGAAGCGTTACAAATCTCTCAACCTCGGACTTGGCATTGTGTGCGACCGGCCTCAGGCCGCCGACTTGAGCCGCACCAGTGCATTGGCGAGCCGGGCCGCGATGGCTTCGACCGGCGCCTGTTCCACCACAGCCCCCTCCTCGAAGGCCACCCGCGGCATGCCATAGACCAGCGCAGAGGCCTGGCTTTGGCCGACCGTATAGGCGCCGGCATCACGCATCATCTTGAGACCGCGCGCACCGTCCCGGCCCATGCCGGTGAGGATCGCGCCGACGGCCATGGCACCGACGGTCTTGGCGACTGATTCAAACAGCACGTCGACGCTGGGCCGATGGCCGCTTTCCAGTTCGTCCTGGCTTAGGCGGGTCTTGAGCTGCCCCGACGAGCGCTCGACGCGCAGGTGATAATCGCCGCGTGCCACATAGGCATGGCCAGCCAGCAGCGGCATGCGGTCTTCCGCTTCCACCACCTTGAGCTCGCAGACTTCGTCGAGCCGCGCCGCAAACCGGCTGGTGAAGCCCGCCGGCATGTGCTGGGCGATGACGATGGGCGGACAGTCGACCGGCATATTGGCGAGCACCGCACGGATCGCCTCGACACCGCCCGTCGAAGCGCCGATGGCAATGAGTGCACCCAATGGCGCCGCCGCCGTCTTGACCGCGATCTTGGGAGCCTCGGCCCGACCGGCGGAACGCCCGCGCACATCGGACTTGGCCGCGGCGCGGATCTTGTCGCGCAGGTTGGCGCCGAATGCCTCGATGCCACCCTCGGCCTCCGCGCTCGGCTTGGCCACGAAATCCACCGCGCCCAGTTCGAGCGCCAGGAGCGTTTCGCTGGCGCCCTTCTTGGTCAGCGTCGAGACCATCACCACCGGGGTCGGCCGCAGGCGCATCAGCTTATCGAGAAACTGCAGCCCGTTCATGCCCGGCATTTCGATATCGAGCGTCACCACATCGGGGTTGAACTGCTTGATCTTCTCGCGGGCATCCATCGGGTCGACCGCCGTGCCCACCACGTTGATGTCGCCGTCGCGCGTCAGCATGCGGGTCAGCACTTCGCGGATCAGCGCCGAATCGTCGACGACCAGGACCTTGATGCTCATGCTGCTTCTCGTTTGCTTAGTTTCAGTTTGGATTGGTAGATGGTCTTGCCGACCAGGCGGAATCCTTCGCCGCCCGAGCCGAGATTCTCGGAATGCCCGATATAGAGGAAGGCTTCCGGCGCCAGCAGCTTGCCCAGCCGGCTGAACACTTCGCCCTGGGTCGGCTTGTCGAAATAGATCGCCACGTTGCGGCAGAAGATGGCGTCGAACGGCCCCTTCATCGGCCAGTTCGGCCCGATCAGGTTCAGCGGCTTGAACGACACCAGTTCGCGCACGGCCTGGGGAATGCGGACATGGCCGTCACCGGTCTTTTCAAAATGACGAGCGCGCTCGGCGCTCAGCCCGTTGAGCTCGTTTTCCGGGTAAATGCCCCGCGCCGCCTTGGCGATGACGGCGGTGTCGATGTCGGTAGCCAGGATCTTGAAGTCCCAGCGCTTGAGTTCGGGATAGGCCGCCAGCAGGTCCATGCCCAGCGTATAGGGCTCCTGCCCGGTCGAGCAGCCCGCCGACCACAGTCGCAATCGCGCGCCGCGCGGCTTTTCGGCCACCAGCGCACCCACATAGGAGCGCAGATGCTCAAAATGGTGGTCCTCGCGATAAAACCGCGTGAGGTTGGTGGTCAGCGCGTTGACGAAATCCTGCCCGTCCTGGGCCGAGCCGCCACGCTCCAGATAATCCACATAGGCATCAAAGCCCGGCAGGCCCAGGGCCCGCACGATCTTGCTCAGCCGCGAGATCACCAGCGTTCGCTTGGCATCGCTCAGCGAGATACCGGCGACCTGATAGACCCGGCTCTTGATCCGTGAAAACTCACGGTCGCTGAGGGAGATTTCTCCCTGTTCCATGCGGCATACCCCAATTGCCAACCGGCTCGCAGGTCCGGCTTCAGGCGCGCGCCCGTCGCGCCGGAGGCACCGCACTGGTGTCCTCGGCCGCGCCGAACGACGCCATCCGCCCGGTGAGGCGCCTGAGCGCCGCATCACCTTCGTCCAGTGTCGCAGCGACCATATCGGTTTCATTGCTTAGATTGCGTAAATGCAAATCGAGCCCGGCGATCATTTTTTGCAGCGCCTGGGCCTCGTTCACACCCGTCTCTGACTGCGCCCGTCCGCGCTTGACCACACCCCGGATATCGCGAGCCGAGCGGTTGGTCAGCTGCGCCAGCTGGCGCACTTCATCTGCCACCACGGCAAAGCCTGCCCCCTTCTCGCCGGCCCTGGCCGCTTCCACCGCCGCGTTGAGAGCCAGCAGATTGGTGCGGAATGACACGTCCTCAATGGCCTGCACCATCTTGTCGATATCCGATGTCATCTGATCGATCTCGCCCACCAGGGCATGAGTGCGCCGTACGGCCAGCTCTGCCTGACCCACAAGCTCCTGCGCCTCGCGACCAGCGACGCGCGCCTGGCGCAGCCGCGCGCCGCCCTCGGTCAGCGCCCTGCCCGTCACCCCGGCATCGTCGTGGCCCGCGGCGGCCAGTGCGCCATAGTGAGCCGCCTTCCGCTCGAAACCATCAAGCAGGCGCCCCACCGCGGCCAGCCGCTCTTCGAGCTTGGTTCGCGCATCGCGTTCCTCGGCCAGCTGTTCGAGCATGGCGCCAGAAAAATCGTGCAGTCGCGTTGCTAGCGAGCCCAGCGGCCCATCCAGCGCGTCGGGCATTTCGCCGCCGCCGGTTGCCAGCCCCTCCAGTTGCCGCAATCCGGTATCGAGACGCGCCAATCCGCTATTGAGGGCCGCAAGTGCCGTATGGGGCGCGGCTGCGCCTGCCTCGAAGCGGAAGCCGGTTTGTCCGCTCGCCAGCGCCGCGGCGAAGGCATCGAGATCATCGTCTTCGATATAACTGCCGGCTGGTACCAATTCGAGCAGGTAGCGTCCGGTGGCGATCGGCCGGCGCCTGACCGTGAAGCGTCCATTGCCCAGCGCCACCATGGTTTCCTCGGGCGCTCCGCCACCCGCAGCCAGATAGCCCGCCCCGAACAGCAGGTCGAGCGTCGCCCCCTCGATGGGACCCCTGACCAGGCCGGACGCGCCGGCGCTGGCCGCCAGGATCAGGCCATTATCATCCACCACCACCACGGGCTGATGCATCGCGGTGATGGCGCTCTTGAAATGATGAGCCTTTTCAAGTCGCTTGCCCAGGCGCCCGACAATGCCGGCAATGCTCAGCGCCTCGCCGGGTCTGTCGCTCAGCCCGGCCGCCAGCGCCACCGATGCCAGCATCGCGCTGTCGCGCTGGTCGAGCCGCGTCGCCACGAACAAAGTCGCGGCAAGAGTTGCCAGCACCAGGCCCGCAATCGTGCCCTGCCCGGCTGCACCGCTGCCCAGGGTGGCTGCGATAACGCCGGTCAACGCCATCGCTCCCAGCCACAATGCTGCGATGATCAGCGCAAGCCGCAGATTGGCCATGGCGCGTCCGGTTCACAAATCAGCAGAGGCGATTCCCACATGGCCGGATACTAGGCGGCAATGGTTAATCAACTCTATAAGGCCTTGAGATGGCGTAAGACTTCGGTAAGTCTGATTGTCACAAGCTGAACAAGTGTCTCGATTTGAGACGCGCCGGTTTTGCGAAGACATTTGCGCCAGGCCGCGCCGAAAGGCGGGGGCACCGAAGGGGAGCATCGGAGCGCAGGCATATGCCGGCTTGCGGGCCGGCATCACCCAGGTCTCGAAGCAAAACTAGAAGAGTTCGATATCGTCCACCGGCGCTGGCACCACGACACGGCGCTTGGCGATCGCGATTTCTTCGCGTGCCACATTGTCCCCCGCATCGCTGTCGAGACGCTTGACGAAGGCGCGGCCCGAATGCGGCTTGAACAGCACGCGGCGGGCATAGTTGCCACCCAGGTCCTCGCTCATGGCCACATAGCCTTCATCGGCCAGGAACTGGCGGATGAATTCGATATTCTTTTTGCCCACATCGTCGAGCGATGAGTTGATCTTGCCGCCGCCGAACACCTTGATTTCAAGGTTGGACTTCTTGCCGGTGCCCTTGGTCAACACCTTGTTGATGAGCTGTTCCATCGCAAAGGCGCCGTAGCGGGCCGAGGCACCGTAGCGATCCTTGGCCGAGCCCGATTGTTCGGCGAGCAGGAAGTGGTTCATGCCGCCCACATTGGCGACCCGGTCGCGGACACAGGCCGAGATGCAGGAGCCCAGGACGGTTGAATAAGTCAGGTCACTGGCATCGGACACATGGCAGTCGCCCTGGTGCACAGTGGTAACCACCCCACGGTCGAACTCGGGTGGTAGAGAATTCGGCAGTGCCATTTGTCGTCTTGCAACCCTAACGTGCCATTGATCCGATCCTAACGGCAAACTCGTTAGCCAATCGCTAACCACGCCGACACAGTGATGTAGCAGCCCCTCTATCGGCAAGAAGAGCTTTAGAAATATTGGAATAGGGTGGCCTTAACGGGGCTAGGATCTATCTTTATGTCACTTCAGAAACTCGCGAGAGAACTCGATGAGACGGCGCGCCAGACGGCGTCGATGCTAGAAGGCATCACGGAAGCGCTGGAATTGTTGGCCGACAAGAACCTGACCAAGGACGCTTCGATCCGCGAAGCCGTCCAGATGATCGTCACGGCCCTTCAGGGGCAGGATCGTATCGAACAGCGTTGCCACAATATGGCGCTGGCCGTTCGCCAGTTCGCCCTCCTGCCGTCCAATGCTCCCGACAGCGTCTATGACGAAATCTGGTCGAGCCTGACGCTCGATGAATTGCGGGTCCCCGCCCTCAGCGGCATCGCCGCCCACCAGAGCCACGGCGACGCCGAACTGTTCTGACCCCTCAGTCCGACCGAGCCGGGTAACCGGCTGACAGTTCGCGGTTCGGAACGTGAACTGCGTACGCACGTTCCTCAGCGCGAGGAGCAACCCATGTTCGATCGCCTGACCGAAACCCTTCACCCCCGCAATATCGTCTCCTTCGTCGTCAAGGAGGCTCCCTTGCTGGTGGTTCTCGCCATCATCAGTGGCTTGACGTTGAGCTTCCTGCAGCTGGCGGACGAAATGGTCGAAGGCGAGATGGAAGCGTTCGACCGTTCCATCCTGCTGCTGTTCCGCGACCCCGCCAATCCCGACACGGTGATCGGCCCGTCCTGGATGCACGAGATGGTGCGCGACATCACCGCCCTGGGGAGCTTTTCCCTGCTTGGGCTGCTTGTCCTGGGCGTCTGCGCCTATCTCTACCTGGCCCGGATGCGGTCGGCCGCCGTTTTCGTCCTGGTCTCGGTGCTGGGCGGCACGCTGCTCAGTACCGTTCTCAAAATGGGCTACAATCGGCCGCGCCCCGACCTTACCACCATGTCCGAGCAGTTTACCGCCAGCTTTCCCAGCGGCCACGCCATGCTCTCGGCTGTCACCTTCCTGACGCTCGGCGCGCTCCTCGCGCGCTTTGCACCCACCCGTCGGCTGCAGGTCCTCAGCATCGGCGGGGCACTGCTGCTGACCCTGCTCGTCGGTCTCAGCCGCCTCTATATGGGCGTCCACTACCCCAGCGACATTCTCGCCGGCTGGTGCCTCGGATCGGCCTGGGCCTTGCTGTGCAGCAGCGTCGCCATCGTCCTGCAGCGGCGCGGCGCGGTCGACCAGCCGGCCGGCCAGGACAGCGACGGCACCAGCCCCAAGGAATAGGGAACGGAGGGCAACCCGACGCGTTGCCGTGCCTCGAGGAGGCAGTCCCCATGCAGCACAGTCGTTTCGAAACCCTCGCCCGGGCGGGCTATGCCGCCCGCGGCGTCGTCTATCTCCTGCTCGGCGCCTTCGCGCTCACCTCGGCCCTGTGGGGCGGTGGTTCGGAAGACACGTCCGGCGCCCTGTCGGGCCTGCTTGGCATGCCGTTCGGACGCGTGCTGGTGGGGCCGATCGCCCTGGGGCTCCTGGGTTACGTGCTCTGGAAGCTGGCCCAGGGCCTGCTCAACGCCGACGATGTGGATGACGACGCCAAGGGCTTCCTCGCCCGGGCCGGCCAATTGGTCAGCGCCGCCGCCAACCTTTTCCTGATGCTGACGGCGGCCCGGCTGGCCCTCGGCGGGGGTGGCGCGGGCGGCGGCGATGGTGAGGAAACGGCTTCCGCCTGGCTGTTGCAGCAACCATTCGGTCCATTTCTGCTAGGCGCGGCCGCCTGTGGCGTGCTTGCCGCCGGCGCCGTGCAGATCTGGTACGGCGCCTCGGGCGGCTATCGCAAGCGCCTCTCCCTGCCGTCAGCCCATCAGGGCTGGATGGATAACATCTGCCGTTTCGGCCTCATGGCCCGCGGCGTGGTGCTGCTGATCATCGGCGGTTTTCTGTTCTACGCGACGATGACCGTATCGCCCGAACAGGCTGCCGGCACCGCCGAGGCACTGGACTACGTCCACAACCTGCCCTTCGGGCGCTGGCTCTACGGCATCATCGCCCTGGGCCTGGTTGCCTTTGGCGCCTATGGCCTGATCGAAGCCCGCTATCGCTCGATCGATGCGCCGACGGTGGGCGACATCGCTCGTTGAGCCCAGCCGCGATAAACAAAAAAGGCGCCGATGGCGCCTTTCTCAGAACTAATCGATGCTCGGCCTTGGCCTAGCCATCCATCTTGGCGCCCGAAACCACCGCATGGAGGTCAATCAGCCCGACCATGCGGCTTTCATGGGTCACGATGCCGTTGAGCAGTTCGGTGTCGATGGAATTGCCTTCCGGCACATTGTGGATGTCATCGCGCGACACCGTCAGAATGTCGCTGACCGCGTCGACCAGGATGCCGACCCATTTGTCGCCGACGCTCATCACCACCACGACGTGGTTCTTGGTGGGCGAGGTCTGCCCATCGCCGAACCGGGCGCGCAGGTCGAAGATCGGCACGATCGTGCCGCGCAGGTTGATCACGCCACGCACGAATTCGCGCGTATTGGGCAGCGGTGTCGCGCCGTTCCACGCGCGGATTTCGCGCACCGTCGTGATCTCCACGCCATAAGTCTGTTCGCCGATCGAGAAGGCGATCAACTGCAAGGAATTCTGGGCGGCAATGGCCGATTTGTCGCCCATGTCGTCACGCAAACCGAGCGCTTCCATTTCTACTGCCTTTCTGCCGACCTTCTGGCCGGCTACGCAAAACTACAGGCCGCTAGGCGGCGTTCTTGTGAACAATCGAGGTCTTGAGGCCCTGCACGTCCACGATCAGCGCGACATTGCCGTCGCCCAGGATCGTGCCGCCGGCAATGCCGTCCACCCTCTCGAAATTCTCTTCCAGCGATTTGATCACGACCTGCTGCTGGCCGATGATGTCGTCGACGATGAGCGCCACCTTGGCCGAGCCTTCGGCCTCGCACAGCACCACGAACCGGTTTTCCGGATCCGTCTCGGTGACCATCTCGAACCGCTTGGCCAGGTCGATGACCTGCACATACTCGCCACGCACCTGCAGCACCTGGCCGCCTGATGGCACCCGCTCGAAGCTGGCGCGCGAGCACTGGATGGTTTCGACAATCGAGGAAAGCGGCACCACATAGGGCGACTCGCCGACCTTGACCAGCATGACGTCGAGCACCGCCAGCGTCAGCGGCAGGCGCAGCGTCATCCGGCAGCCCTTGCCGGTCCAGCTGCGCACATGCACCGATCCGCCGATCTTCTTGATGTTGGACAGCACAACGTCCATGCCGACGCCGCGACCCGAAATATCGCTGACCTCGGACGCCGTCGAGAAACCCGGCGCAAAGATCAACTGGTCGATCTGCTCGTCGGTCGGCTGCACGTCGGCGGCCACGATGCCCTTGTCGCGCGCCACCTGCAGCACGCGTTCGCGGTTGATACCGCCGCCATCGTCCTCGACGATGATAAGGATATTGCCGCCCGCCTGCTCTGCCGAAAGCCGGATCGTACCGGTCTCGTTCTTGCCGCGGCCGGCGCGCTTGTCCGGCGTCTCGATGCCATGGTCGGCCGAGTTGCGGATCATATGCGTCAGCGGATCGCTGAGCTGCTCGATGACAGTCTTGTCGATTTCGGTGTTCTCGCCGATCGTCTCGAGCTTGATCTTCTTGCCGGTCTTGGTCGCCAGCTCGCGCACCAGGCGCGGCATGCGGGAGAAGACCGACTTCACCGGCTGGGCGCGAATCGCCATCACCGAATCCTGCAGCCCACGCGTGGTCTGCGCCAGCACTTCGAGGCCGCGCACCAGTTCGGTATAGCGCGCCCGCAGCGTCTCATCCATTTGCTGGGTGAGCATGGACTGGGTGATGACCAGTTCGCCCACCATGTTGACCACGCGGTCGACCTTGTCGAGATCGACGCGGATCGACTGCACGCCAACGCTGCGATTGCCACCGCTCTCTTCGCCCTCGCTCGAAGCGGGGGGCGGCGGCGCCGCAGCCCGCACGGGTGCAGGGGCCGGTGCAGCCGGACGCGCAACGGGGCTTGGCTGGATGGTTTCGGCCAGTTCGGCAAAGCTCAGGCCCGGCGCTTCCTCGAAGCTGTCCTGTGCGCTGACCGGGGTCGGTTCCGGTTCTGGCGCGAAGACAGGCTTGGGCGCAGCAGGCGCGGCAACGTCGAAATCGAGCAGGCCCGCCACTTCGTCGTCGGCCAGCGCCAGCAGGTCTGCCGGGTCGGGCTCCTGGTTGATCTCGATCAGCGTCTTCTTGGCAGGCTTGGCCTCGACCGGCTTGGGCGCAGCGGCAGGCGGAATGTCGAACCCGACAGCGCCGCCCAGCTGGGCCACGGCAATATCGCAGTCGCCTTCGACGAATTCGAAGACCTCGCGGATCATCGCCTCGGTCAGGTCGGGCGAGATCATGGTGATCTCCCACGAGCAGTAGACGGCAAAGGGCTCGAAATCGGCCAGCGGCGGAATTTCTTCGAGCACCGCGCGCACATGCATCTCGCCCAGGGCGGCCAGTTCGCGGAACAGCAGCAGGGGATCGTTGGCGCGGGCATAGAGCGCCCGGTGCGGCGTGAAGCGGACTTCCCAGTGGCCAGGCTCGACCTGCATGGGCGCTGCCTCGAAGGCATCGTCCATCGACGCTTCGTCGTCAGCCATGGCAGGCGCCTCTGGCGCGTCCAGGTTGACCATGACCGGGGTAAATTCGATGTCGAACTCGTCGAGCGGATCACCGCCTTCGTCGTCGCCGGGCGCGGCATCGCCGCGCGCCAGGGCGTCGAAGCGTTCCTTTTCGTCCATGCCGTAATCGGCCGGCAGGGCCTCGCCAGTCTGGGCGGCCTTGACGTGATCGGCCACGATATCATTGGCGCGGATGCACAGGGTCACCACGTCGTCGCTCATCTCGATGCGACCATCGCGCACGTAGTCGAGCAGCGTTTCATAGGCATGGGCAAAGCCCACCAGCGCCGAAAAGCCGAAGGCCCCGGCGCCGCCCTTGATCGAGTGGATGGCGCGGAACACGGCGTTGAGCCGGTCCGCATCGCGCTCGCCGGCCTCGATCGCCGCGAATTCCTCCTCGAGCGCAGTCAGCAGCTCGGAACACTCGTCGAAATATGTGGCTTTGAAGTCGTCGAGATCGCTCATGCGAAACGTCCAACCCTTCTGGGCTCTATGGGTTAGTGCACGACCCGGTGGATGACCGAGATGAGTTTCTCGGGATCGAATGGCTTGACGATCCAGCCGGTACCGCCGGCTGCCTTGCCCTGGTCGCGCTTGTCCTGGCTGGTCTCGGTGGTGAGGATCAGGATCGGCAGGCTCTGGTGATTGCCCGTCGCCCGCACGTTCTTGATGAATTCGATGCCGTCCATGACAGGCATGTTGATGTCGGTGATGACAACATCGACCGTCTCGGTCTTGAGGACATCAAGACCCTGCTTGCCGTCCTCGGCCTGCAGCACCTCGAACCCGGCATTGGAGAGGGTATGATGCAGCATGGCGAGGATCGTCCTCGAATCGTCCACCGTCAGAACCCGCAAAGTCGTCATCCTCTCATCATCCCTGAAAACTGGGCGCTAAGGCCCAGGCGCTCAATCGCGGTCACGAGGGCCGCGCTTGGCTGCTCAATAGCGAAGTCGAAATGGTTTCTGCGCGCCGCTTCCGCCGCGCTGATGAGCATGAACAGCGCATTGGTCGACACCCGCTCGACTGCGGCGGCCGTGACCGTGACCGGCCCCTCCTCGATCGCGTCGATCAGGCCGTCGCGGATATCGTCCAGCGCGTCCAGATCGATGACCGCTGGCAAAGCGACTGATTTCTTGGCCTGGCTGACCATGGCGAATGCATGCCCCCGGAGTTCTCTCCACGTCCCACTTTCCACGGGAACGGTTTAAGAAGCCTAAACGCGGTTCGTTTCGTGGGGCGAAATCACACCACTGATTCAATTCACCTGCCGGCCATGCCACCGATAGGACGCCATAGCAGTCCCTTGCCCCGGCTGCACTTTCTCTTGCTTGCCAATAAGCAGGGGGGTAACCCAAGCACGCCTATTCGCGTTGGACCTGCCATGACCACCACAATCGCCCTGACCGGGCTCGCCCGCGACCTCGCCGCCCGCGCCGCATCGGGCAAGCCCATCCGCGTCGGCGTCATCGGTTCCGGCGAAATGGGCACCGACCTCGTGACCCAGATGAGCCTGATGACCGGCATCGAGATGGCGGCCATCGCCACCCGACGGCCTCACACGGCGCTCGAGGCCATGACCATCGCCTACGGCGAGGACAGCAAGGGCAAGGTCGCCGATAGCCCGGCCCAGGCGCTCGCCGCGATCGAGGCCGGCAAGATCGCCATCACCTCCGCCGAAACGCTGGTCACGACCGACAGTATCGATGTCGTCATCGACGCCACCGGCAAACCCGGCGTCGCGGCCGACTACGACCTCTTGGCCATGGAGCATGGCAAGCATCTGGTGATGATGAATGTCGAGGCCGATGTCACCATCGGCCCTTACCTGAAGGCCCAGGCCGACAAGCTCGGCGTGGTTTATTCGGTGGGCGCGGGTGACGAACCCAGCTCCTGCATGGAGCTGATCGAATTCGTTTCCGCCCTCGGCTTGCCGATCGTCGCGGCCGGCAAGGGCAAGAACAATCCGCTGCGCCATGACGCCGTGCCCGACGACTACCGCGAGGAAGCCACGCGCCGGAACATGAACCCACGCATGCTGGTGGAGTTCGTCGACGGGTCCAAGACCATGGTGGAAATGTGCGCCATAGCCAATGCCACCGGCCTCGTCCCCGACGTGCCGGGCATGCACGGCCCCAAGGCCGACCGCGATGACATGGCCAAGGTGCTGATCCCCAAGGCCGATGGCGGCATCCTCAACACATCAGGGGTCGTCGATTTCACCATCGGCAAGGGCGTGGCCCCGGGCGTCTTCGTCATCGTCAAGGCCGAGCACCCCCGCATCATCGAGCGCATGGATGATCTCCATATCGGCCACGGCCCCTATTACAGCTTCTTCCGGCCCTATCACTTGACGAGCCTCGAAGTACCCCTGACCTGTGCCCGCATCATGTTGCACGGCAAGCCCGACATGGTGCCGCTGCCCAATCCAGTCGCCGAAGTCTGCGCTGTCGCCAAGCGCGATCTCAAGCCCGGCGAGACCTTCGACGCCATCGGCGAGACCTGCTATCGCTCCTACACGATGACCATATCGGACAGCCGCGCGGCCAAGGCCGTGCCGGTTGGCCTGCTCGAAGGCGGCAAGGTCACGGCGGCGGTGAAGAAGGGCGAGCTCCTGACCTCGGCCAACAGCCAGCCCGATACCTCCACCCGCCTCTGGGCCCTGCGCCAGCTCCAGGAAAAGATGCTCGGCTGGATTTGACGCGCGCCGCGGCTTAGCGGCGCGCCATCCCGCGGATGGCCACTTTGCCCTTGCGGCCCGGCTCGCCGCTGGCGGCAACCGCCTTGGCCACGTCGGCAATCGGAAACTCCGCTTCGATCGGCAGCACCAGTTCGCCCTTGGCGGCACTGGTCACCAATTCCCCGAGCAGTCGGCCGATCACCTCGCCCGCAAGCCTGGGCTTGGCGCCCCAGAAGCCGCGTACCGTCAGCCCCTTGAACAGCAATTGGGCCGGCGTCAGCGTGATCGGCGCGCCGGTCATCGCGCCAAAGCTCACCAGTTCCGCGCCTTGTGCCGCAACCTCGACCACCTGGTCGGCGCCCGCCCCACCAAGCGAATCCACCGCCCGCACGATCGGTGCGCCGCCGGTAATGGCCCGCACTCGCTCCTGCCAGCCCGCGCTTTCCGTGGAAACGACATTGCCGATGCCAAGCGCGGTCAGTTCAGCCACCGCAGCGTCGCGCCGCACCAGGCTCACCACATTGATGCCCTGCTGCGGGCCGAACTGCGCCACCAGCTTGCCCACCGCGCCATTGCCGGCATTCTGCACGATCCAGTCGCCCTTCTCGATATTGAGGTCAACCAGCAGCATCTTGGCGCTGAGCGGCATCGACACCAGCTGGCAGGCCGTCTCGTCGCTGACACTGTCAGGCACCGGCACCAGCCGTTGCGCATCGGCCAGGTAGTATTCGGCCCAGGTCTCGGCCGCGCCGCCTGCCACGCGTTGTCCCACCGCGAGATGAGTGACGCCCGCGCCCAGCGCCTCGACCACACCGACCGCCTCGGTCCCCGGCACCGCTGGCAAACTAGGCTTGAAGCCATAATTGCCGCCAATGGTCGCCAGGTCATGATTGTGGATCGGCGACAGCACCATGCGCACCAGCGCCTGGCCTGGCCCGGCGACAGGCTTTTCGCGCTCGGCGCTGTGGAGCACCTGCTGCGGCGGACCAAAAGTTTCGTAGATTGCGCTGTGCATCGCTGCGACCTTCATCAAAGTCGGGGATCGCCTCTAGATAGGCCGTCGCCGCGCTCAGTCAACGCCGAATCCTCGCCACGCCAGCCATCCCTGCCCCCACGCCCGCCGCTCGTTCTTTGACAACCACGCTCCAGGCAGCGCCTCGGCACGCCTTCCATACTAGCCAAGCCGCCCGCCCGCCGCTAAGTCTTCGGCAAACACGGAGATGACGATGAGCACGAAGAAGGTCCGCTGGGGTATCCTCTCCACCGCCAATATCGGCATGCAGAAGGTCACGCCGGCGATTCAGAAATCGGCGCATTCCGAGGTCGTCGCCATCGCCTCGCGCGATCTGGGCAAGGCGCAGGCGGCCGCTGCCGAGCTGGGCATTCCCAAGGCTTACGGCTCCTACGAAGAGCTCTTCGCCGATCCGGATATCGACGCCATCTACAATCCCTTGCCCAATCATCTCCACGTGCCCATGACCGTGGCGGCTGCCAAAGCCGGCAAGCATGTGCTGTGCGAAAAACCCATCGCGCTCAACGCTGGCGAGGCCGCGGCTTTGCGCCAGTGCCCGCCCGACCGCATCGTGCTCGAGGCCTTCATGGTGCGCTTCCATCCGCAGTGGCAGCGCGCCCGCGACATCATCCGCTCGGGCGAGCTGGGCGAGGTCCGCGCCATCAATGCGGTCTTCACCTATTTTAATGCCGACCCCGCCAATGTGCGCAATCAGGCCGATATCGGCGGCGGCGGCATCATGGATATCGGCTGCTATCCCATAACCGCCGCGCGGTTCCTGTTCGAGGCGGAGCCCAGGCGCGTCGTCTCCCTGGTCGAGCGCGACGAGACGTTCGGCACCGACCGGCTGGCCAGCGTCATCGCCGATTTCGGCCATGGCCGGCAGCTCAATTTCATCTGCTCGACCCAGACCGCCGGTCACCAGCGGGTGCAGGTGCTGGGGAGCAAGGCCAAGCTCGAGATCATCATCCCCTTCAACGCGCCACCGGACGAGCGCACCGCCATCACCATTGACACCGGCGCCCCCTTCGACGGCTCGCTGGCGCGGCGCGAAATCCTGCCGGCAGTGGACCAGTACACCGAGCAGGCAGAGGCCTTCGCGCTTGCCGTGCTCGGCGAAAGGCCGTTGCCCTGGGGCATCGAGGATGCGATTGCGTCCATGAAGGTGATCGACGCCGTCTTTGCCAGCGAGAAGTCCGGTGCCTGGGCGCCGGTCTGACGCCCTCAGCGCGGCAGGGCCGGACCGATCAGCCTTGTCGCCAACAGGCGGATATCGGCGCCAAGGTCGGTGCGCCCGATAGCCTTCTGCGCCAACCCGAAGGACGCGTCGAGCAGCAGGCGCGCCAAGGCGGCCGCGTCGACGACGCCGGCTGTCGTCAGTTCTGCCGCCAGACGCGTCGCCACCTTCTCGTCCGATTGCCGGAACAGCTCCGCGCCCTGGCGATGCGCGGCGAACAATTCGTCGGTATGGGGCGAACCGGCCACCGTGGCGGCAACGACGGAGAATTCGGCGGCCAGCGCCGTGCCAATGCGGATGTCGACGGGGCCGTCCCCCTCGAGCCCTGCCTCGAAGGCGGCAATTTTGGCGGCCAGCATTTGCTCGACAATGGCCACGAACACGCTGTCCTTGTCAGGGAACTGCGCATAAAGCGTCGGCTTGGCAATGCTCGCCTCCCGAGCGATCGCTTCCATGGTGGTACCGCGCAAGCCATTGCGCAAAAAAAGCTTTCGGGCCGCCTCCAGGATACGGTCCCGCTTCGCCTCACCCTTGGTCGTCGCAGTCACCGACAAATCGCACGCCTTTCGGTTGAACTAATTGAACGATATTCGTATATATCGTTCAGTCAATTGGGAGACCACTCATGATTTCGACCTCTGATCGCGTCCTGCTGACCGGCATATCGGGCTTTCTTGGAGGACACGTCGCCCTCCAGCTGCTGGACGCTGGCTACACCGTCCGAGGCAGTGTGCGCAATCTGGCCAGAGCCGACAAGGTGCGCGCAACCCTTGCTCGCCACGGCGCCGACGTCTCGCGACTCGATTTCGTGGCGCTCGACCTGCTCAGCGACAAAGGCTGGCACGAGGCCATGGCGGGCTGCCGCTATCTCATGCACACCGCCTCGCCATTCGTCGTGCGTGCGCCAAAGGATCCCGAGGAGCTGATTCGGCCGGCGGTCGACGGTACGCGCCGCGCCATCGAAGCGGCCCTGGCCAGTGCGGTCGAACGCATCGTGCTCACCTCGTCGACCGCCGCCATCCAATATGGCCACGGCGACTATTCCCGCCAATTGACGGAGGCCGACTGGACCGAGGTTGCCAGCGACCAAACCGGCACCTATGCCCGGTCCAAGACGCTGGCCGAGCGGGAAGCCTGGCGCCTGGTCGATGCGGCCGGCCGGCACGACAGCCTGGCGGTGATCAATCCCGCAGCCATTCTGGGGCCGTTGCTCGACGACGACGAAGGCACCTCATCGATCCTGGTCAAGCGCCTGCTTGACGGCAAGCTACCCGCCGCGCCGCGCCTTTCGTTCGCCATTGTCGATGTCCGCGACGTCGCCGCCTTGCACGTGGATGCCCTGACTAACCCAGCCGCCGCCGGCGAGCGCTGCATTGCGTCGGTCGAGACCCTGTTCATGGGCGAACTGGGGCAGCGCCTCAAGGCCGCCTTCCCCGAGAGGCGTATCCCGACCCGCAACGTGCCGGACTGGATTGTGCGGCTCATGGCGCCGCTGGATCGCGATATACGCGACAATCTGCATGAGCTGGGCAAGCCCAAGCGCGTCAACGGCAGCCGCGCCAGCAATCGCCTGGGACGGCCGCTGACCGGGGCGACCGAGGCCGCCGTGGACACCGCCCGCAGCCTCATCGCCATCGGCAAGGTTTAGTGCCGACCAGCTCTTGCCCTCGTTCCGATTATTGTCCATATCAACACCGTCGGAACGGGGCTGTAGCTCAGTTGGGAGAGCGCGTCGTTCGCAATGACGAGGTCAGCGGTTCGATCCCGCTCAGCTCCACCATTCCGATACTATCCCACAGCGTCGATAAACCTTTCCGCCGCGGCCCGGGCCATCCGGAAAGGCCCTAATATCCAAGCATTGCCCGCCGGCAATACAGTATTTGCGGGTAAACTGGCCGATCGACATAATCGCAACTTCAGCGCCCGACTTGGTTGACGGGCGCCCAGGACTGCTCGCGCCAAACACCCTCGGTTTTACAGCATTCGTCCACAGGCGAAGAGGGGTAGGCGGCGATGACGATCCGGTTTGGAGACACAGGACCCGGCGTGGCCAAGCTGGGCCGCGACCTCAAGCAACTGGGGTACTTTGCCGGCAGCTCCATCAACGCGTTCGACGATAACCTGCGGCGGGCCGTCAAGGCCTTCCAGATGCAGAATGTGGACAGCCTGGGGCGCCCGCTGGTCGTGGATGGCGTGGTTGGCCCCGTAACGGGCTGGGCCATCGCCAATCGGCTCGGACAGACCCCGACACCTGCCTCGGCCGGCGGCGGCGCCCCCAATGTGCCAGCCGGCGGCTCGGCCACTGCCCGGGCGGCACTCGCCGTGGCAGTCAACGAGATGAATGCCGGTCATGGCGAGGTCGGCGGCAACAATATGGGCCCCCATGTCGCCCGATATCTCAACGGCATCGTCGGGACGCCCAATGACTGGTGTGCCGGCTTTGTCAGCTTCTGTTTTGCGACGTCCGGCCAGCCCATGCCGTTCAAATACTCGGTTGGCGCCAGGAACATTCTCGATCAGCTCAAGACCAAGGGTTGGGCGGTCCAGCCGGACAGCACCCATCTGCCGATCCCCGGCGACATCATCGTCTGGTGGCGGCAGGCACCCTCGAGCTGGAAGGGGCATATCGGCATCGTGCACAGCTACGACAACGGCATCGTCCGCACCATCGAAGGCAACAAGACCTCCCAGGTCGGTTCATTCGTCTACACGCTGGGCGCCATCGACAAGCTTCTGGGCTTTGCCCGCGTGCCCTGACGGCAGCAATTCCAATTCAGGTGACCTTCATGCTCAGCACCGATCTGCTCGCCCAACTCTACCCGTCGGCAAGCCCGCAAAGCATCGCGGCCTTTGCCGCGCAGGGGCCGGCGCTGCTGGCGACCTACGAAATATCTAAGACGCAAAACCGCCTGCATTTCTTCCTGGCGCAGATAGGGCACGAATCGGGCGGCCTCAAAATCAGCGAGGAGAACCTCAACTACTCGGCCGCGCGGATGATGGTGGTCTGGCCGTCGCGGTTCAAGAAACTGTCCGACACCAATGGCCTCGCCGGTAATCCGCGCGCCCTGGCCAACAATGTCTATGGCGGGCGCATGGGCAATACCAAGCCCGACGACGGCTGGACCTATCGTGGGCGGGGCTACATCCAGATCACCGGGCGGGATGGATACCAGAAGGTGGGCGCCATTGCCCAATTGCCGCTCGAAACCCAGCCTGACCTGGCGCTCGACCCCGAACACGCTTTGCGGGTGGCCTGCGCGTTCTGGACCTGGAAGAAGCTCAATCCCAAATGCGACGCCGGCGATTTCAACGGGGTGACCAAGGGGATCAATGGCGGCACCACCGGGCTACAGGATCGCTTCAACTGGCTGGCCAAGGTGCAGGGGCTGGTACCGTGGCCGCTTTCGGCCGCTGATGCCGCCTCGGCGCCGTTGTCCCTGTCGATTGCCCGTCTCAAATCCATCCAGATCAAGTTGGCGGGACTCGGCTACTATGCCGGCTCGATCGACGGGATCTTCGGCAGCAAGAGCAGAGCGGCGCTCAAGGCCTACCAGGCCGATAATGGCCTCACCGCGAATGGTCAGTTCACCTCGGCGACCTTGCAGCATCTCGGGGTCTAGCAACCACCTGATCAGGCCTTGGCCGGCTCGCTTTGCGCCATGCGGCCCGCGGCACGACCGAAGCCTTCCGTGATCACGGCCTTCATGGCGAGGCGCGCTTCTTCGGCATCGCCGGCCATGATGGCCTCGGCAATGCGCCCATGGGCCCGCACTGTGCCCCGCATGGCAGCTTCGTCCTCGACCGGCGAGCTGATGGTGAACGCCGCGGTCAGCGCCAGCTCGACCAGGGCGCTGATCGAAGCCATGAAGGGGTTGCCCGAAGCCTCGGCGACGGTTCGGTGGAACTGCAGGTCGGTGCGCGCAAATTCCTCGGCTGTCCTGGCTTCGCCCATGCGGACGGCGCAAGCCAATAAGGCCGCGGCCTGACTGTCGGTCCGACGCACGGCGGCCAGCGCCGCCGACTCCACTTCGACGCCGATGCGGATCTCAGCGAGACTCCGCAGCAATTCGACATCCGGGCCGGCTTCGAAATGCCAAGACAGCACATCGGAATCGAACAGGTTCCAGCGCTGGCGCGGCAGTACACGCGTGCCGATGCGGGCGCGGGCCTCGATCATGCCCTTGGCCGCCAGAGTCTTGAGCGCCTCGCGCAGCACCGTGCGGGATACCGAGAAACGGGCCAGCAGATCGGTGTCGGAGGGGAGAATGGAGCCTTCCGGATAGTCCCCCCGGACCATGGCCACGCCCAGCTGCCAGAGCACTTGCGAGTGCAGGTTGCGCATCGGCACGCGGCCGGCGATGGAGGCGATGAGATCGCCCGTCGTCCTTTCCGGCACCTCGCGTGTGACCATTGGCGGCTCCCTTGCCGTTCGGCGCCGCCAGTCCCCCTGGCCGCATTAGTGTTACTATATGAACTATCCGACCCGAAGCCGCAGGGCAACCGGTGCTGGACAGGGGCGCTGACGGCGGCGAGTGTAGCGGCAAATAGGGAATCAGCCGCATGACCACCACCAGCCAACTCGATGCCGTCCTTGCCAGCGTCGATGCCGGGCTCGACCAGAGCCTCGAGCGCCTCTATGCGCTGCTGCGCATCAAGTCCATCTCCACCGATCCGGCCTATGCCGCTGAATGCCTGCGCGCCGCCGACTGGATTGCCGCCGAACTGAACGGCCTCGGCTTTGATGCGGCGGCGCGCCCCACGCCGGGCCACCCCGTCGTTGTGGCGCATGGCCCCGAACAGGCCGGCCCGCATGTGCTGTTCTACGCCCATTATGACGTGCAGCCCGTCGACCCGCTTGATCTCTGGCACACCGACCCGTTCGAGCCGGTGCTCAAGACCGACGCGCAGGGCCGCAAGATCATCGTGGCGCGCGGCGCCTCCGACGACAAGGGCCAGATGCTGACCTTCATCGAAGCCTGCCGCGCCTGGAAGACGGTGACCGGCGGCTTGCCGGTCAAGGTCTCGCTGATGCTGGAGGGCGAGGAAGAGAGCGGCGGCAAGAACCTGCCGCCCTTCATGGAGGCCAACCGCGCCGAACTGGCCGCCGCCGATATCGCGCTGGTCTGCGACACCGACATGTGGGACCGCCAGACCCCCTCGATCACCACCATGCTGCGCGGCCTCGTCGCCGAGGAGATCGAGATCACCTGCGCTGACAAGGACCTTCATTCGGGCATGTTCGGCAATGCGGCGCGCAACCCCAACCAGCTGCTATCAGAGATTATCGCCAGCCTGCGCGCCCCCGACGGCAGCGTGACCCTGCCAGGCTTTTACGACGACGTGGCCGAGATCAGCCCCGAACTCAAGGCACAGTGGGCGGGTCTCGGTTTCGACCAGGCCAGGTTCCTGGGCGAAGCGGGTCTCTCGATACCCGCCGGCGAACAGGACCGCTCCGTGCTCGAAATGCTATGGGCCCGGCCGACCTGCGAGATCAACGGCATGATCGGCGGCTATACCGGCGACGGCTTCAAGACCGTGATCCCGGCCAAGGCCAGCGCCAAGATCTCGTTCCGGCTGGTCTCAGGCATGCAGCCCGACAAGATCCGCGCGGCGTTCCGCAAGCATGTCGAGGCCATGATCCCGGCGGACTGCTCGGTCAAATTCCACGCTCATGGCGGCTCGCCGGCCATCACCGTACCATCGGACGGCGTGCATCTGCGCCAGGCGCTGGCCGGGCTATCGGGTGAATGGGGCAAGCAGGCGGTCATCACCGGCTCGGGCGGCTCGATCCCGGTGGCCGGCGATTTCAAGCGCATCCTGGGGCTCGATACCCTGTTGATCGGCTTCGCCCATGTGGACGACCAGATCCACTCGCCCAACGAAAAGTACGACCTCGACAGCTACCACCGCGGCATCCGCAGCTGGGTGCGGGTTCTGGCAAGCCTGGCCGGCTAGACCTCGCCTTCGAGCTGTTTGATCAGCATAAGCGCGGCGGACTTGGCCAAGGCGAGGTCGCGCCGATCATCCAGATCGACTTCAAACCGCAGGCACACAGCCCTGTACGCCGCAAAATGGATGGAGCCGCCGTAGCGCTGCTCCATCCTCTGAACGGTCGCTTCGACCTCCTCGAGCGACGGCATGGGCTACAAATACATCACCGCCAGCATGGCGATAACAGCCGGCACGGTCTGGACGAAGATGATCTTCCGGCTGGCCGTGGCTGCGCCATAGATGCCGGCCACGGCCACGCAGGCCAGGAAGAACATGGCGATCTGCCAGGCAAATTCCGGCTGCGGATGCAGCAGCGACCAGATCAGGCCCGCCGCGAGAAATCCGTTATAGAGCCCCTGATTGGCCGCCAGCACCTTGGTCTGCTCGGCGAATTCCGGCGTGGAGCCAAAAGCCTTCCGACCTTGCGGCGCGGTCCACAAGAACATTTCGAGGACGAGGATATAGACGTGCAGCAGCGCCACGAGGGCGACGAGGATGATAGCGACGACGCTCATTTTTTCTTGGTCTTTCCTGGTGTTAGGGCCATCGCGTCCCACCCCAACTGGCGGGCCTGCTCGGCCTGGTAGGCGGCATCCTGATCGGGCAGCGCCTCGCGCGCGCCGCCCAGCTCGACGAGCTTGTCGATAACAGGCTGCACCTGCGGCCCGTGTGTGGCACAGGCATCGGCCTGATCGAGCGCATCGAAGGCCGGCCCGTAGTACTGGCTATCATAGTCATCGACGCTGAGGCGCAGTTGTCCACGCGCCAGGATATCGGCCGAGTCGGTCAGCAGCGACCATTCCTCGTCGGTGACGGCAAAGTCCTCGCAGTTGGACGAGACGACATTGGCGAGCACCACTTCGTTGAGGAAGGTCTCGGCCTCGGCCCCGCTGAAGCCGGTCAGGTCGGGCAACTGCACATAGACCTTGCCGTCGGCAAAAGCGGGGGCAGTCAGGACGAGGCTGGTAGCGAATAGGGCAAGCAAGCGCTTCATGTGGTGTCTCCGCGTTGATGGTGTGCCACGCCGTGGCCGGGCCGGGCAAGCTGGCTTGCGCATGGGTTGGAATTGCGGCGGCGTGCAAAGGCGCCGCCTGGCGAGCGCAGGCGCCGCCGGGTTGTCGTGGTCGCATGCCCAAGAGGGCAGCAACGGGCCGTATGCCAAGATGGCAACGGGCGGACCCCGAGACGGCTTTCGCCCCTGAGTAAACAAAAACATGAGACGGAAGCCGTCTCGGGGTGCCGGTTTTTGGAGCAGTGCGAAATTCTTGCTGAAGGCGTGCCGCGGTCATTCCTCTCCCGTTTACGGGAGAGGGGGACCACGCGAAGCGTGGTGGAGAGGGGAGTCTCACGCGCAGGACAAATGTTGTCCCGAACATCGAGGGGGGCACCCCCCTCCACCGCCTCTCGGCGGTCCCCCTCCACCGCAGGCGGGGGAGGATGGGCTCCACTCGTGGCGCAGCGCGCACCGAGTTCTGCACGACAATGGGACCCCCGTCCCTAGCCTGGCTGCCCGCCAATCGACTGCACGGCCTTCGCCCCCGCGGCGATGCCCTTTGCCAATGCGGTCGCCTCGTTTTCCCCGGCCAGATGCGCGGCAATGAAACCAGCCGCGAAGGCGTCGCCGGCGCCTGTGGAGTCGACCACCCTCACCTCAGGCGCCGGCAGCAGGACGCGGACGCCGTCACCACCGCCCAGTGCCGCGCCCAGCCGCCCGCGCTTGATCAGCACGGTGCCAAAGCGCTCACCCAGCGCTCTCATCTGCGCTTCGTAGCCGACAATTCCGGTCAGCGCTTCAGCTTCGCTTTCATTGGAGAAGATCCAGTCGGCGCCGGAGGTCCAGTCGAGGAATTGCGCAGCACCAACTTCCACCAGGAATCCGACTGAGGCCGGATCGACCGCAACGGCGATGCCGCGGGCTCGCGCCGCGGTAAACAGGCCCTGCACCGCGGCGCGCGGACCGGGGGCGAAGAAGCTGTAGCCCGAGACCATGACCATGCCGATATCGTCGAGCAGGCTCGCATTGAGGTCATCAGGCGACAGGTTGAGATTGGCGCCGCGATCGGTGAGGAAGCTGCGCTCGCCGTCCGGATCGACGATGGTGACGAGGACGCCCGAGGGCTGCTCGCGGTCTCCGGCCAGCACCGGCACGACGCCCAGCCCGCGGAAGTAATTCTCATACATCGCCTTGTCGTCGGCGCCGACCCGGGCTGCGAACACCACGTCGGCACCCATGGCACCCAGCCACACGGCCTGATTGGCGCCCGAACCACCCGGCCTGCTCCGAACGGTGGCCCGGCGGTCGCTGCCTTTGACGATGGGGCCTTCGGGAACGACGATGACATCGGTCATCACGTCACCGACGACCAGGACCCGACTGTTCATGCGCGGCGGACAGCCGGCTTGGGCGTGGCGCGGGCGGCCATGGCGACGGCGATCTGCGCCGCAACCTTGGCATTGTTTTCGACCAGCGCGATGTTGGAGACCAGCGACTTGCCGTCGGTCAATTCGAAGATGCGCTTGAGCAGGAACGGGGTGAGGTCCTTGCGCGACACGCCTTCCTGCTCGGCGCCACGGATGGCTTCGGCAATGCGCGCCTCGATGGCCGACGGATCGAGCGCATCCGCCTCGGGGATCGGATTGGCCACCAGGACGCCGCCCAGGCCCAGATCTGTCTGCATGGTGACGACGCGGGCGATATCGGCGACATCATCAAAGCGGTGATCGACCTTGTGGCCGCTCTGGCGCGCCCAGAAGGCCGGGAATTCATCGGTGCCATAGCCGATGACGGGTACGCCATTGGTTTCGAGCACTTCGAGCGTCTTGCCGATATCAAGGATCGACTTGGCGCCGGCGCACACCACGGCAACGGGCGTGCGCCCCAGTTCCTCGAGGTCGGCAGAGATATCGAACGTCTCCTCGGCACCGCGATGCACCCCGCCAATGCCACCGGTGGCGAACACGTGGATGCCGGCCAGGGCGGCGATCTGCATGGTGGTGGCGACGGTGGTGCCGGCAATGGCGCCCTTGACCAAGAGCGCACTGACATCGCGCCGCGACGCCTTGGCGGCCTTGCCACCCTCGAGCGCCAGGCGCTCCAGGTCCTCGCCGGAAACGCCCACGCAGAAGCGTCCATCCATGATGGCGATGGTGGCCGGCACCGCGCCATGCTTGCGGATCACCGCCTCGACATTCTTGGCCATGTCCAGGTTCTGCGGATAGGGCATGCCATGGGTGATGATGGTCGATTCCAGCGCCACCACCGGCTTGCCGTCGGCGAGCGCCTTCTTCACCTCGGGGCTGATGGAAAGATAGGCCTTGGCGCTCATCGGATCACTCGCTGGTCTTGTGTGGTTATGGGCCGTGCGCCCTCTGTTGCCGCGGGTTTTGCGCCTTGTTGGTTGATGGCGTCAATAGCTGCGAAAACTTCGCCCCTCTACGCTTGTCGCCCCTGCTTTTTGGTTCTAGGTTGCCCCCACAAACGCCAGCGTGGAAAGGGCACTTCGCTGCAGACGGTCATTGGTGGTCGCGCTTCGCGCGCCGATCGATACGCGCCCGGCTCCGGGCCCAGTTCCGCCGATATGCCCAGCGCTTCCGAGCGCTCTTTTTCCGTACCAGCATGCCAGACCGGATCGGATGATCCGGGCACTCCCAGATGAGCGCCCGAGACTGATGTCGCGCTTCGGCGCTCCTGTCCTGCCGCGCCCGCGCCAACCAAAAACCAGAACTTTCCGAAGGAGCTCAATCCAGATGAACAAGTCGCTCGCACTTGCCCTTGGCGCGATCATGGTCGCCAGCCCGGCGCTGGCCCAGGAAGAGGCCGTGCTCAATGTCTATAACTGGTCCGACTATATTGCCGAGGACACGATCGCCAATTTTGAGGCGGAGACCGGTATCAAGGTCAATTACGACGTCTACGACAACAACGAAATCGTCGATGCCAAGCTCCTGGCCGGCAATTCGGGCTATGACATCGTCGTGCCCTCGGGCAACTTCCTTGAGCGCCAGATCCAGGCCGGGCTGATCCTGCCGCTCGACAAGTCCAAGCTGACCAATCTGGGCAATCTGGACCCTGCCGTGATGGCCACTGCCGCGGCGCAGGATCCCGATAATGCCCATGCCGTGCCCTACATGATCAACACCATCGGCTTCGGCTACAATGTCGCCAAGGTCACCGAGGCGCTCGGCGCCGACGTGCCGGTCGACAGCTGGGACCTGATCTTCAAGCCCGAAGTTGCCGCCAAGGTCGCCGATTGCGGCATCAGCCTGCTCGACAGCCCCTCCGAAGTTACCGGCATTGCCCTCAACTATCTCGGACTCGACCCCAATTCGGAAAGCGAAGAAGACCTCGCCAAGGCCGAAGCCCTGCTGAACTCGGTCAAGCCCTATATCCGCTACTTCAATTCGAGCCAGTATATCGACGACCTCGGCAATGGCGAGATCTGCGTGGCGCTGGGCTATTCGGGCGATATCTTCATCGCCGCCGACGCTGGTGCCGCCGCGGCCACCCCGGTCGAGATCAAGTATGTGATCCCCAAGGAAGGCGCCGCGACGCTGTTCGACTTCCTCGCAATCCCGGTGGATGCCCCGCATCCGGAAAATGCCCACAAGTTCATCGACTACATCCTCAAGCCGGAAGTCGTCGCCGCCATCACCAACTACGTCTTCTATGCCAACCCCAACCTGCCGGCGCTGGAATTCGTGGACGAAGCGGTCAAGTCGAACCCGGGCATCTACCCGCCGGCCGAGACCATCGCCAAGGCCTTCGTCATGAAGGCGCATGACCCGGCTTTCGAAGAGGTCTTGACCCGCACCTGGACGCGCATCAAAACCGGCCAGTAAGACACCTATCCCGAGGGGCGGCACCAGCCGCCCCTTCAGCCTTTCAAGAGTCCGCCAATGGCCAAGAAGCCGCAGCTTGCATTTGAAACCCGTCCGTGGCGCGACCCGAAGGCAAAGCCATTCGTGCGCATCAAGAACGTCACCAAGAAATTTGGCGACGTCTCGGCGGTGCATGACGTTTCGCTCGATATCTACAAGTCGGAACTGTTCTGCCTGCTCGGCGGCTCGGGCTCGGGCAAGTCTACCCTGTTGCGCATGCTGGCCGGCTTCGAGCAGCCCACCTCGGGCACCATCGAGATCGACGGCCAGGACATGACGCAGGTGGCGCCCTATAACCGCCCCGTCAACATGATGTTCCAGAGCTATGCGCTGTTCCCGCACATGAATGTGGAGCAGAACATCGCCTATGGCCTCAAGCGCGATCACATGCCCAAGGGCGAAATTGCGGACCGCGTCGCCGAACTGCTGACCCTCGTCAAGCTACAGGACTACGGCAAGCGCAAGCCGCACCAGCTCTCGGGCGGCCAGCGCCAGCGCGTGGCTCTCGCCCGCGCTTTGGCCAAGCGGCCCAAGCTTTTGCTGCTCGACGAACCGCTCGGCGCACTCGACAAGAAGCTGCGCGAGGAAACCCAGTTCGAGCTGGTCAAGATCCAGGAAAGCCTCGGCGTCACCTTCATCGTCGTCACCCACGACCAGGAAGAGGCCATGACCCTGGCCACCCGCATCGGGGTGATGAACCAGGGCGAAATCGCCATGATCGGCGAGCCCACCGATATCTACGAATTTCCCAATTCCAAGTTCGTCGCCAACTTCATCGGCTCGGCCAATATGGTCGAGGGCGTGGTGACCGAGGACGAGCCGGATCATGTGCGCATCCGCTCGGCCGAACTGGGTTGCGACATCTATGTCGGCCATGGCGTCGACTGCGCGCCAGACCAGATTCTGTGGTGGGCCATCCGCCCCGAAAAGATGCATGTGAGCCGGGAGAAACCCGAGGGCCAGTTCGGCGCCAACGTCACCAAGGGCATGGTGGAAGATATCGCCTATCTCGGCGACATGAGCCTTTACCAGGTGGTGCTCGACAGCGGCAAACGTGTCCGCGTCAGCCAGACCAATTCGGTGCGCGGCAATCCCGATGCCATTACCTGGGACGAGCATGTCTACGTGTCCTGGGCCGACAATGCCGGATCGGTGCTGACGGTATGACCACCGAGCACGAACCCACCATTCCGCCGCCGCGGCGGCTGCGCCCGTGGAACGCGGTGGAGCGGCGCCTGGCCAAGGTCGGTATTTCCGGCCGTGTGCTGGTGCTGATCGCGCCGGTGCTGTGGCTCCTGGTGTTCTTCCTCGTGCCACTGGCCGTGGTGTTCGGCATTTCGCTGGCCACCAAGCAGTTTGGTCGCCCGCCCTATTCGGCTTTGCTCTCGACCGAAGAGGGCACGGTGCAGCTGACGCTGCATCTCTCCAACTACATCCGCCTCTTCACCGACAATCTCTATGTCGCGGCCTATCTGAGCTCGATCCGCATCGCCGCCATCGCCACGGTGGCGACCCTGCTGATCGGCTATCCCATGGCTTATGCCATCGCCCGGGCGCCCGACCGCTGGCGCAATATCCTCTTGATGCTGGTGGTGCTGCCCTTTTTCACCTCGTTCCTGCTGCGCGTCTATGCGCTGACCGGCTTCATGCGCGGCAATGGCGTGATCAACCAGTTCCTGGGGCTGTTCGGCATCGAGCCGCTGGTGATGATGCAGACCGATTTCGCCGTCTATGTCGGCATCGTCTACACCTACCTGCCCTTCATGATCCTGCCGCTCTATACGACGCTGGTGAAGCTCGATGTCTCCCTGTTCGAGGCCTCGGCGGACCTGGGCGCGCGGCCGCTGCGCACCTTCCTCTCGGTCACCCTGCCTCTCTCCATGCCCGGCATCATTGCCGGCTCGATGCTGGTCTTCATCCCGGCCATCGGCGAATTCGTCATCCCTTCCCTGCTCGGCGGGCCCGGTACGCTGATGATCGGCCGTGTGCTGTGGGACGAGTTCTTCACCAATACCAACTGGCCGCGCGCCGCTGCCGTGGCCATGGCCATGCTGGTGGTGGTGGTCGTGCCCATCATGCTGTTGCAACGCGCCCAGAGCGCCGTGGTGGAGAAGTAGCATGCGTCGTGGCTGGTTCCTGCCCATCGCCGCCGCCCTCGGCTTCACATTCCTCTACGCGCCCATCGTGTCGCTGGTGATCTTCTCGTTCAACGAGTCGAGCCTGGTGACCGTATGGTCGGGCTTTTCGACCAAGTGGTATGGCGCGCTGTTCAGCGACCCGCAACTGCTCGGCGCCGCATGGTTGAGCCTGCAGATCGCGGCGCTGAGCGCCTCCATCGCCCTGGTATTGGGTACGCTGGCCGCCGTTGCGCTGGTGCGGTTCCGCCGCTTCAAGGGCCGCACGCTGTTCTCCGGCATGGTCTCGGCGCCGCTGGTCATGCCCGACGTGATCACCGGCCTGGCGCTGCTGCTGCTGTTCGTGGCCATGGAATCCACGCTCGGCTGGCCGCGCGGTCGCGGCATGCTGACCATCGTCATCGCCCACGCCACCTTCTGCACGGCCTATGTCTGTGTGGTCGTGCAATCGCGTCTTTCCGATTTCGACCGCAGCCTCGAAGAAGCCGCTATGGACCTGGGCGCCAGTCCGCTCCGCACCTTCTTCGATATCACCCTGCCCATCATCGCGCCCGCCCTGGTGTCTGGCTGGCTGCTCGGCTTCACCCTGTCGCTCGACGACCTGGTCATCGCCAGCTTCGTCTCGGGTCCGGGCTCGTCGACGCTGCCCATGGTGATCTTTTCCAAGGTCAAGCTCGGCGTTTCGCCCGACGTCAACGCGCTCGCCACCATCATCATCGGCATCGTGGCGTTCGGGGTGCTGACCGCGACCATCCTGCAATTGCGCTCGCGCCCAAAGAAGGCCCGTGCCTAGAGCGGCAAATCCGTGACTGGACAGACGCAAAAAACGTGTCATGCTGCCGTCATGTTCAACCAACGTGAAGGAGGTGATCCAATGTCTTATGAGATTACGGCGCTCGAAGAAGGTCTTGGATTTTTGGTGCTGGTTCGGGAGTCACTCGGCTAGCAGCTCCTTCTAGGCCAGAAGCCTCGGGTCAGCCCCGGCGCAACATTCGAGATTGAGCGCACTGCGCTCTCAGGCCGAAACTCAGGAAGGGCCGCCCGCGAGGGTGGCCCTTTTTGCTGCGCACTTGACGAAGCCGCGCAAGCCATTGATACCGCTGACCAGATTGAAAGCGCTGCCAGGAAAAGTGGGCCCGGTTTTCCGGTTCGGCAGCGCGACGCACCTTTGGAGTCCTGCGATGTCCTCGGCCAATTTCGTCCTGACCCTTTCCTGCGCCGATCGCCCCGGCATTGTCGCCGCCATCACCACCGAGCTGGCGGCCCTGGGCGCCAATATCGCCGAATCCAACCAGTTCTGGGACCGCGAAACCGACCGCTTCTTCATGCGGCTGGCCTTCACCGCCCCTGATGGCGTCGGCCGCGACGCCATCGAGCGGGCGCTGAAATCGCCCATCGAGCGCTTCTCGATGAAGACGGCCCTGAGCGACGAGGCGCGGCGGAAGCGCATCGTCATCCTGGTCTCCAGGTTCGACCACACGCTGCTGCACCTGCTCTACCAGATCCGCGTCGGCTGGCTGGACGCCGAGGTGGCGGCCGTGATCTCCAACCACGAGGACGCCCGCAAGATCGCCGCCGATGCCGGCATTCCCTTCCACCTGCTGCCGGTGACCAAGGACACCAAGGCCACGCAGGAAGAGCAGGTGCTGTCGCTGGTCAAGCAAAGTGGCGCCGACCTCGTGGTGCTGGCGCGCTACATGCAGGTGCTCAGTGATAACCTGTCGACCCGCCTCTTCGGCCAGATCATCAACATCCACCACTCGTTCCTGCCCAGCTTCAAGGGCGCCAAGCCCTATCACCAGGCCCACGAGCGCGGCGTCAAGATCATCGGCGCCACAGCCCATTACGTGACCCCCGACCTCGACGAAGGCCCGATCATCGAGCAGGAAACCGCCCGCGTCACCCACGCCATGAGCCCCGACGACCTGGTCGCCGCCGGCCGCGACATCGAAAGCCGGGTTCTGGCCAGGGCGGTAAAGCTGCACCTGGAAAACCGGGTGATGCTGAACGGCAAGAAGACGGTGGTGTTTGGCTAGCTCCTGCGGCTAGCCCCAAACTCGATCTGTCCCTCCCCCTATCAGGGGGAGGTTAGGTGGGGGTATCCTCTTCGCAGGGAGAGTATCCATGGCGACCACGATTGCCCGCAAGTTGCGCCTGGAGCAGACGGCAGCCGAACGCCGCTTCTGGCTGGTCATCCAGTCATTCCGTGCAGATGGCTGGCACTTCCGCCGCCAATCTCCGATTGGCCCGTACGTCGTCGACTTCGTCTGCAAGCAGGCCCGCCTCATTTTCGAGATAGACGGCGATAGCCACTACGCGGACGGAGCGGTTGCTGCCGATGCCGCGCGAACCACTTACCTCGAAAGCAGCGGCTACCGCGTGGTTCGCTTCACCAACCTTGATGTATTGACCAATTCTGAGGGGGTGTGGTCGGAGGTTGGCGTATGCCTCGGGGCATCAAAGAGTACCCCCTCCTAACCTCCCCCTGAAAAGGGGGAGGGACCGATCGAGCTTAGCTGAAACACCGGTTCTCAGACCGGCAAGTCTTCCAGCCGCAGGGAATCCGCCAGCGTGGTGCCGTCGAGCACTTCTCGGGTCGCCAGCGTCACCCGCTCGAAGACGTGCCGGATTTCGCAGCTCGCCTCGTCACGGCAATCTTCGCATTTGCGGTAGGCGATCTTACTGAGACAGGGCAGCGGCGCGATGGGACCGTCGATCAACCGCAGCACTTCGCCGAACATGATCTGCTCAGGCGGCCGCAGCAATTCATAGCCACCCGAACGGCCACGCCGGCTGGCCACCAGCCCCGCCCGCTTGAGCTCGAGCAGGATCTGCTCGAGGAACTTCTTGGGGATGGCCTGCTCCTTGGAGATCTCGCCGATCATCATGGTTTCGCCGCGGCCGGCCCGGGCCAGGGAAACCAGCGCACGCAAGGCATACTTGGCTTTCTGCGAGATCATCGGCCCAACTTACTCCCGCCACGCCAATCGGGCGCACCGTACGCGATCGAGCGGACCTGCCGCCCGTCAAACTCTATGCGCCAGCGCCCAAGCCTTTGACAAGAGCCTAGCTTTTGGGTTCCGGCACGACCGGTGGTACCACTGGCCGTTCCGCTGCATCGGGCTCATCCTCGGGCGGCGCGATACCGCCCTCATTGGTCTCGGCTTCTGCCTCGGCCTCGGTTTCCGCCGCGATTTCAGCCTCGGTCTCGGTCACCGGGGCAGGTGCGGGCGCCGCGTCGTCCGGCCTGGTCACGACAATCTCGTCAATCGCCGCCGGCGCTTCGCCAACCGCGGGCGTGGTCGCCACCGATTCCAGCGTGGCCGCTGGTGGCTCGCCTTCCGATGACGGACCGGGCAGTTCAATCACGCTGTCCGCGACAGAAGCGGTCTCGACCGCATCGATGACCACGGGGTCACCAGGTGTAGCCGGCGCTTCCGACGGGGTCGCGGCGGGCTCGGCGGGCAAGGGCTCAGTGGCCTCGGCCGGCTCCGGCGTCGCCCCAACCTCCGCCTCAGGCTCGGCCTCTGCAACCGGGCCGGGCAATTCGATCACCGCGTCGGCCGCCACGGTGGCGGCGGCTTCCACCGGCGCGGCCTCGGCCGGTTCGGCGGGGGCCGCTTCAGCGTCGATGACGACCGTTGTCGGCAAGACAGCCTCGACCACCGGCGCTGCGGCGACAGGCACGACCGCCGCCGCCTTTTCCAGCAGGTTCTCGACGACGGGCAGCTTGGGCTCTTCGGGCACCGGCACGGCCGGCGCGGCCACCGCGCTGCTGTCGCCACGCAGGAAGGTCAGGATGCCTTTGCCGATCTCGCGCTCGCCACGGATGACCGCGGTGGCCCCCAGGCTGCGCAGGAAGGTCTCTTCCTCTTCCGAATAGGCCCGCGCGATGATGGAAATGCCCGGATTGAGCTTGCGTCCGGATTCGCAGACGGAGCCGGCCTCGAACCCATTGGAGATGGCAACCAGGAGGTTGCGCGCCTGGGACAGGTTGGCGAGCTTGAGCACATCCTCGCTCGCCGCATTGCCGAAGATCACCTCGAGATTTTCGGCCCGCGCCGCGGCCACGTCATGATCGGAATCCTCGATCACCACGAGCCCGCCGCCATCCGCCTTGATGCCCGATGCGACGATACGGCCAACCTGGCCATACCCCACCAGCACGGTGTGGCCGCTCTGGTGCGACGGCTCGCCGGTATCGTCGTCGGCACCAGGGGCCCCCCGATCGACCGCCGCCTCGCTGGGCGCATCCGACGTGGCCGGACCTTCCGCTGCCGCGGTCGTTTCGGTGGGCTCGATGCGAACGCCGTCGCGCTCGGATTTCTCCGCCTTGCGCTGCGCCGCCTTGGCTTCAAAGCGCGGCTTGAGCAGGTCGAGCACCCAGAACACCACCGGATTGAGCACGATGGAAATGAGCGCGCCGGCCAGGATCAGGTCCTGGCCTTCCGGGGGCAGGATGGCGAGGCTGACACCCATGCTGGCGAGAATGAACGAGAATTCGCCGATCTGCGCCAGCGAAGCCGAGATGGTCAGCGCCGTGCCCACCGGCCGTTTGAACAGCAGCACGATGGCAAAGGCCGCCACCGACTTGCCGATGACGATGATGAAGACCGTGGCGATGACCGGCAGCGGATTGGTGATGATGATCGAGGGATCGAACAGCATGCCGACCGAGACGAAGAACAGCACGGCAAAGGCGTCGCGCAGCGGCAGCGTCTCCTGCGCGGCGCGGTGTGACAGCTCGCTCTCACTCAGGATCATGCCGGCAAAGAACGCACCCAGCGCCAGCGACACGCCGAACAGCACCGACGAACCCAGGGCCACGCCCAGCGCAATCGCCAGCACGGCCAGCCGGAACAGTTCACGCGAGCCGGTATGGGCCGTGCCATGCAGAGCCCAGGGAATGACCCGGCGGCCGACGATGAGCATGAAGCCGACGAAAGCGGCGACCTTGACGATGGTGAGACCGAGCACGCCCCAGATGCCCACGGAGCCACCAATGAGGCGCTCGACAAAGGAGACAAAGGGATCATGCACGCCGGTATCGGCGCCGTTGAGCCCGGCAATGGCGGGAATCAGCACCAGCGCCAGCACCATGGCAAGGTCTTCCACGATCAGCCAGCCCACCGCGATGCGGCCACGCTCGGTCTCGATCAGGCGCTTGTCCTGCAAGGCCTTGAGCAGCACGACGGTGGAGGCGACCGACAAAGCCAGGCCGAACAGCAGGCCGGCGCCGATATCCCAACCCAGCAGCAGCGCGAGGCCCAGGCCGAGCAGGGTGGCAAAGCCGATCTGCACGATGGCGCCCGGAATGGCCAGCGCCCGCACGCTCATCAGGTCCTTGAGCGAAAAATGCAGACCCACGCCGAACATGAGGAGGATCACGCCGAGTTCGGCCAGTTCCGCCCCCAGCGCCTGATCGGCCACGAAGCCGGGCGTATAGGGACCAGCCAGAATACCGGCGAAAAGGTAGCCCACCAGCGGCGGCATTTTCAGCCGATTGGCGATCATGCCGAAGATATAGGCCAGCACCAGACCCGCGACGATCGTTGTGATCAGGGGGGTATCGTGCTGCATATTGCCTCCGTGGCGGGTTATCGACCTGATGCTGTTCGGAAATCTCTACGGCCAAGATGGGGTATTGGCCTGCGATGCGCAAGCGCAGCCGACGCAGGAAATGTCAGCAATTTGGCCTACTTGGCGAGAAAACTCCCAGTTCATCATGCAGGAGCCCAAGTTTGGCTTTGTTATGACGCCGACATGAGTGCAAGACAGTTTGGCGATATCAGTCGCCCCGCGGGAACCTGTCGACAGGCCACACGGTTGACGGCAGGACAACCAGGGGGTTTGCGTTGCGCTTTTCCATAGGATGCGAGATCGGCTACGACGTTGCTGAAAGCGCGACGCTGATCTTCAATATCGAGGCCATGCATGGCGGCCGGCAGCGCGTGCTCAGCGAGCAGCTGACCATCACGCCCGACATCGCCGCCGATGAAAAGACCTCGGAGGAAAGCGGCAACCGCTACCTGCGGCTGACGGCGCCCAAGGGCCTGGTCCAGCTGCGCTATGCCGCCGAGATCGAGCTTGACCCGCTGCACCAGGCGCCGGCCCGGCTCGATGAGGTGCCCGTAGCGACACTGCCGCTCGATACCTTGCCGTTCCTCAACCCGTCGCGCTACTGCCCGTCCGACCAGCTGGCGCGCTTTGCAACGCGCCAATTCGGCAATGTCGCACCCGGCTTCGGCCGGGTGGTCGAAATCTGCAACTGGATCAATGGCGAGGTTGATTACCTCTTTGGCACCAGCGACACGACGACCACCGCATCCGACACGTTTTCCCTGCGGGCCGGGGTCTGCCGCGACTTCGCCCATCTGGGCATCACCTTCTGCCGCGCCCTGGGCATCCCGGCGCGCTTCGTCTCCTGCTACGCTTGGCAGCTCGAACCGCAGGATTTTCACGCCGTGTTCGAGGCCTATCTGGGCGACCGCTGGTACCTGTTCGATCCGACCCGCATGGCGGCGCTCGACGGCATGGTGCGCATCGGCTGCGGGCGCGACGCGGCCGACACGGCCTTTGCCACCATCTATGGCCAGGTTCTCCCCCAGCCCATCAAGGTATGGAGCGAGGCCATCGATGGCGACCGAGGCGGCGAATGGACCACCGATGCGGTGAGCGTGGTGCGGGACTAGGAACCGCTGTTTCAGTCGACACCCTCCCCCTTGCGGGGAGGGATCAAGGGTGGGGGATGTTTAGCCCAGATATCGGGGCTCCCAACGCCCCCTCCTAGCCTCCCCCCGTCAAGGGGGAGGTACCGTGCGGTGGGTGTGGCCAGATCGAGCCACCGCAAAATTCTACCCCATCCCGTCCTGCAGGCTGGTGACGCGTTCGACGATCACCTCCACATCCATGCCGAGGTAATCCTCCTTGCTCCCCACGAAGGTCCCTGCAATGGGGATGGCCTGGCGCGGTTCGCGGGCGACGCCGACACGGATCAGGTCGCGCGTGCCGATAATGCCGTTGGTCGGATCGAACTCGACCCAACCGGCGCCCGGCAGGTAAACCTGGCACCAGGCGTGGGTGGCGCCGCCACCGCGGTGATTGCCGTCCCGGGCCGGTGAATAGAGGTACCCGGTGACAAAGCGCGCCGCGAGGCCGAGCGAACGCACTGCCTCGATCATCAGCAGCGCAAAGTCGCGGCAGGTGCCCTGGCGCGTGGCAAGCGTCTGGCCGGGCCGCTGCGTACCCGGATCATAGCGGCGGAGGTATTTGAAGCTCTCCTTGATGCCCATGGTGATATTGGCCAGCAGATGCCCGGTATTGGTGACGCCGCGCGGATCGAGATAGCGCCGCGCCCAGGCATCGACCTCTGTTTCCTCGGGGAACTGCCGGCGCAGGTTCGGCGAAAGATCGATGGCGTCGATATCGCCATAGTCGAACGGATAGCTCTTGGCGCGCTGGTCGATCTCGAAGGCCGGTGTCAGTTCCGGCGTGTGTTCCAGCACCATGTTGGCGACGATATGCAGTTCCTCGCCCGGCTGGTCGAAGCTGGCAATGGCGATGCCGTTGCCGAACACATCGTGGATCCAGCGCAGCGTCGCCGGCTTGGGGCGGATGGCGAGGCCGAAGCTCTCGAGCGTCTGCTCCATGCTGTCGCGCGGCCGCAGCAGCATGCGATGCTCGCCGAACTGGACCGGTCTTGCATAGCGGTAGATCGTCTCGTGCCGCACCTGGAGCAGGGTCACGAGACGACCGTGATCTTTTCGGCGGCGCGGGTGATGCCGGTATAGAGCCAGCGCGCCCGCTCTTCGCGGAACACGAAACTCTCGTCGAACAGATAGACATTGTCCCACTGGCTGCCCTGCGCCTTGTGGACGGTGAGGCAGTAGCCAAAGGTGAATTCGTCGAACTGGCGGCGCTCCGGCCAGCTCATGGCGTCTTCCTCGCCCGAAAAGAACGCCTTGTGCGTCAGCACGCGCGCCTCGCCCTTGCCCTCATCGGCGCCCAGCAGCAGGCTCCACTTGCCATTGGAGCGCTTGGTGGTCTCGGTGACGATCCAGATCTGCCCGTTGAGCAGCTTCTTGCGCGGATTGTTCCTCAGGCACACCATGCGGTCGCCCTCAACCGGCTCGTGAAAGGGTAGGCCTTTGAGCTCGCGCAGCCGGTCATTGTACTGCAGCCGCGTCTTGTTGCGCCCGACCAGCACCTGGTCCGCCTCGAGCACGGCATTGCGGTCGACATTGTCGCGCCCGACCACGATGGAGTCGCCATAGGAACCGCGCTCGAGAAAGCCGCCCTCACGCACCTGCATAGAGAGATGGATGATCGGGTTGTCTGCCGCCTGCCGGTGGATTTCGGTGAGCATGATGTCGGGCTCGTCGGCGGTGAAGAAGCCCGCCCCCTGCACCGGTGGCAGCTGGAACGGATCGCCCAGCACCAGCACCTTGACCCCGAAGCTGAGGAGATCCTTGCCCAGCTGCTCATCCACCATCGACACTTCGTCGATGACGATGAGATCGGCATCGGCGGCGGGGCTTTCGTCGTCGAGCACGAAGCGCGGCTCGCCTTCCTTCTCGCTGACCAGCGTATAGATCAGGCTGTGGATGGTCTGGGCGCCCTTGCAGCCGCGCTTGCGCATGACCAGCGCCGCCTTGCCGGTGAACGCCGCGTATTTGACCGAGCGCACATCCTGCGCCAGATGCACTGCCAGCGTCGACTTGCCGGTCCCCGCCCAGCCAAACAGCCGGAACACCTGGGGACCGTTCTTGTCCTTGAGCCAATTGGAGACGGCGACCAGCGCCGCATCCTGCTGGGGTGACCAGACGGGCATCAGATGATCCTGGTCCTGACCGTGCCCACACCCTCGATGCGGCCTTCCAAGACATCGCCGCGCACCACTGCGCTCACGCCAGCCGGCGTACCGGTCAGGATGATGTCGCCAGCCCGCAGCGTCACGAAGCGGCTGAGATAGGCGATGGTCTCGCTCACGTTCCAGATCTGGTCGCCGAGGTCACCGCGCTGCCGCTCGGTGCCGTTGACATCAAGCGTGATGGCACCCTTGTCGGGATGGCCGATGGCGCTCGCCGGTTCGATGGTGCCGATGGGGGCGGAAGAGTCGAAGCTCTTGGCCATTTCCCACGGGCGTCCGGCCTTCTTGGCCACGGCCTGCAGGTCGCGCCGCGTCATGTCGAGCCCGGCGGCATAGCCATAGACGTGGTCGAGCGCATCCGATGCCGCGATGTCGGCGCCATCCTTGCCGATGGCGACAACCAGCTCGATCTCGTGGTGGAAATCCCCGGTCTGCGGCGGATAGGGGATAGCGCCGCCGCCGACCACGATGGCGTCGGCCGGCTTGCCGAAGAAGAATGGCGGATCGCGCGTGTCATTGCCCATCTCGACAACGTGCTCGGCATAGTTGCGCCCCACGCAATAGACCCGGCGCACAGCGAACAGGCCGCCGCGCGCGATCGGGATGGTGGTGGGGGCGTAAGGCTCGAACAGGAAATCAGTCATATCAGGCGCCCTCAACATAGGGTCCGATGAGGTCGAGGTCGATCTGGCCCAGTCGGTCAGCCGCGGTGAAGTTCTGATGCCAGTAGGGGTAGATCAGTGGCGGCTGGCTGACCGCATCAAGCCGCGCGCGTTCCTCTGAGCTGAGCTTGAATTCGGCAGCAAGCAGATTGTCCTGGAACTGCGCATCGCTGCGGCCGCCGATGATCACCGAGGTGACGCCCGGCCGGCCGAGCAGCCAGGCCAGCGCCACCTGGGCGCCCGAAACGCCGCGCGCATGGGCGACGCCGACGATCACATCGACGATGTCGTAGAGCTTGTCCCAGTCATAGACCGGTGGCTCGCGGAAGCCACCGACATGCCGCCCCGATTTCGGCCCGCCATCGCGCCGGTACTTGCCACTCAGCAAACCACCCGCCAGCGGCGACCAGACCAGGATGCCCAGGCCCTGGTCCTGCGAAATCGGCACTAGCTCGTATTCGGCCTCGCGCGAATGCAGCGTGTAGTGGATCTGCTGGGAAATGAAGCGCTCGCCGTGCCGGGCACCGGCGGCGGCCAAAGCCTTGCTGATATGCCAGCCCGAATAGTTCGAGCAGCCGATATAGCGGACCTTGCCTGATTTCACGAGCGTATCGAGCGCCTCCATCGTCTCCTCGATGGGCGTCATGCCGTCCCATTCATGCACCTGGTAGAGATCGATGACATCGGTCTTGAGGCGACGCAGGCTCGCTTCGGCCTGGGCGATGATGTGATGCCGGCTGAGCCCGCCGTCATTGGGGCCCGTCCCGGTATTGAACCGCACCTTGGTGGCAACCAGCATGCGCTGGCGGCGCCCGCTTTGGCTGAGGGCGACGCCGATCATCTCCTCGGAGACGCCGGCACTGTAGATATTGGATGTATCGAGCACGTTGATGCCCGCATCGAGGCAGAGGTCGATCTGCCGCGTCGCATCCTCCTGCCCGGCATGCCCCCATTTCTCGGTGCCGCCAAAGGCAGCGGTACCCATAGTGAGCACGGAAACCTTGAGCCCCGAGCGACCAAGATAGCGGTATTCCATCGGCAGCATCCCCTGAATCAGTCGCAAACGAGAACATTACATAAACCAAGGGGTCATCCCCGCGAAGGCAGGAAACGCCTTTTGCGCCACGGCAGCCGATTCCACGCTGGAGCGCAGGCGGGTGAGCGTTGGGCCAACAGGGGAACGTGACCCAAATAAGCATCAGACCAACGGATGCGACCATGGTCGCACGATGATGGAAAGTTCAGGCGACGGAGGTCCAGTGCGCCCGCATTTCCACAGGTTTATTATCACATGCGTGGGGCAAATTTGCGAGGTTATTATGTCACGCGTGTTTGGTTTTCGAGGAATACTTGCGGTCTTGGCAGCTGGTCTGTTGACGTCAGTAGCCACGTCGGCCTTGGCGAATGATCGGTCAAATAACGGCGGTTCCAATTCAGAAATGAAGGGTAACTCCGAAGACCATGGTGGCGGCGGCGGCCAGGGCGGCGGTCAAGGCGGCGGCCAGGGTGGCGGCCAGGGCGGTCACGGCGACGATGATCACGGTCACGACGATGATGATCATGACGACGATGATGATGATGATGATGATGATGACGACGACGACGACCATGATGATGATGACCACGATGACGACGACCATGATGACGACGATCAT
>NZ_CAMLHM010000015.1 GCF_946479885.1 uncultured Devosia sp. | reverse complement strand
GCGCTGATCACCGAGCCCAAGCTGATCGTCTGCGACGAGCCGGTTTCGGCGCTCGACGTGTCGATCCAGGCGCAGATCCTCAACCTGCTCGCCGAACTCAAGGATGAGTTCGGGCTGACGCTGATCTTCATCTCGCACAATCTGTCGGTCGTGCGGCACGTATCGGACCGTATCCTCGTGCTCTATCTGGGGCGCATCGTCGAACTGGCAACGGGCGACGAGATCTACGAGGACCCGAAGCATCCCTATACGCGGGCGCTGCTGACGGCGGTGCCGATTCCCGATCCGCGATTGGCGCGACAGCGCAATATCGATGCCCTCCGGGGCGAAATTCCCTCGCCGATCAATCCGCCTTCGGGCTGCACTTTCCGGACGCGCTGCCGGTTTGCCAAGCCATTCTGCGCCGAGACGCGCCCACCGCTGGAGCGGATCGAAGACGGCCGGCTCGTCGCCTGCCATCGCTGGCGCGAGATCGAAGTGCCGCAGGAAGCGATATTGGGGGTTTAGGCATGCAAAGGCCCGCTTCGGCGGGCTTTTTCTTTGGCTCCGAGCCTGGGACCGACCCCCACCCTCACTCCCTCCCCACAAGGGGGAGGGAAGCCTGTCCGGCGGTTGCGGGGACAGAGACAAACCTTGCAAATTGATCTGTCGCCTCCCTCCTCTTGAGGGGGAGGGATTGAGGGTGGGGTGGTGGGAGCCACCGAAGTGGCCGCTCTGCTATCAGGCGTTGGAGGATTACCTCCAGGGAAAGCTACCCAGCTTTCGGCTCGCCTTCCCGGCGATCGTTTTCGCCCACGTCGACGACCTTCCGGCGGCGGTCGGGGCCGGTATATTCGGCGGCCTCGATAAAGCCGCGCGGATTGGTCTCGATGCTGGTGAGGCGGGTCTGCAGGTGGTTGGCGGCAAAAGGCTTGCGCAGGAATTCGGTGACGCCGGCATCGCGGGCGTCGGCGATCCGCTTGGCGTCGGGCGCCGCGCTCATCATGATGACGGGGGCCAGGCGGTTCTGGCAGTCGGTCATGGCCCGAAGTTTGCGCGTGAATGCCACGCCGTCCATGCCGTCGAGGGCATCGTCGATGATGATGACATCAAAGGCGCGGCGGCGAACTTCGAGCAGAGCCCGGCTGGCGTCATAGGCTTCCCGGATATCCTTGCGGCCCAGGCTGCGCAGCATCACGGTGACCAGCGAGGCCATATGGGGGGAGGAGTCAGCAACCAGAACGCCGCGCTTGGTGATTTCCTCGATGGCCATGACGGTTCGCTGCATTTGATGGTTTGGGAGCCTGTTACATTAGCCCGGCTTTGCGTATGAGCCGTTAATGGCCGGCGGCAATGCCAATGTGGGAAAGCGTGGCGCCGGGGTAAAAAGCCTGGTTCTCCTGCGTTGACAGGCAAGGTCAACTTCCCTATGTATGCCCCCAAGTTTCCGGGCGCGCAGGCGCCCATTTTGTTTGACTGAGGATAGACCGATGAAAGTCCGTAACTCGCTGAAGGCGCTGATGACTCGCCACCGCGCGAACAAGCTCGTCCGCCGTCGCGGCCGGGTTTACATCATCAACAAGGTGGACAAGCGCTTCAAGGCCCGTCAGGGCTGAGGCGATCTGATCTCTGAGCTGTTGACTTAAGCCCGCGAAAGCGGGCTTTTGTTTTTCTGCAATCAGGCGTTGCTGGAGACAGGACCGATGCGGCGTTCGCATACGATTTCGGTGTCTATCAACTACCCCTACCAGGCGACTTACCGCTTTCTCGCCGAGCCGCGGAACTATGGCGAATGGGCGGCGCTGGACAAGCACACCTATCGGCCGCTCGGCAATGGCGACTGGGAGGGCATGACCAATGCCGGGGGTACGCGTCACTTCCGCTTCACCCCGGAAAACTCGTTCGGCGTGCTCGATCATGCCATGTTCATGCCGGGCGAGGAGCTGCTTTGGATGCCTATGCGGGTGACGCCCAATGAGGAGGGGACCGAGCTGACGTTCACCTTCTATCAGCGACCCGGCATGGACGACGAAGCGTTCGCTTCGGCCATCGAGTGGATCACCACCGACTTTCTGACGCTCAAGACGCTGCTGGAGTCGTGGCGCCGATAGCCACGTCGAATATTGGACTGCGAAGCTCTTGATAATACAGGATAATTGCGCAACTGTGCCGGCCGCTGAGTAAGAGGTGCACGGTTGCTCAAGGCCCGAACGCTAACGGTCGAGATCGCCCGCCCGCCCGATGATGTCTACAAGTTCCTGGTCGACCCCGCCAATCTGGCGCGCTGGACCCTGGTGCAGAATGGGCGTCCCGAACCCAAGGCGGGGCCCCATAGCTGGGCCTATGATGGTCCGCGCGGCACCGTGGTGGTGCATTTCACCGCGCCCAATCCGTTCCTCGTGCTGGACTATCGCATGCAGATGGGGCCGCAGGTGATCCATGCCGCCTTCGTGCGGGTGATCCGCAATGGCGCGGGGACTGTATTGACCCATACGTCGGTGCAACAGCCGCTGGTCTCGGACGCGATGTTTGCCTCGGAGGAAGAGTGGATGGAATCGGACCTGCTGGTGCTGAAAAGTCTGATGGAGGCGTAGGCCTACTCCACGCCGATCACACCGGCTAACGCCTGACGGGCGAGCACGCGTATGCGGCCGGGATCGTCGACATGACCTGACACCATCAGTCCGTCCCATATAGCAAGGAGTATGTTCGACCCAACGTCCGGATCTGAGTGACCGGCCTCGGCCAATAGCCGGCGCAGCAAATCACGGTGCCAGCGACGGTGAGCGTCTATGGCCTGCCGCACGGGCGTGGTCGGGTCGGGGTACTCCGCTGCCGCGTTCAAGAAGGGGCAACCGCGATAGCCCGGTTGGGTAGCGGCTTCCCCAATCGTATCGAAAAGCGCGAATAGGCTGTCGCGCGGCGCTCCCTTCGCCAAGGCGCCAAGCGATGCGCGGCCTATGCGATCTTGCTCTTCTACATAGCAACGAACCAAATCGTCCTTGGACGGGAAGTGATTGTAGAAAGTCGCTTTGGCCACCTCGGCCTTGGCAATAATGCGATCGATCCCGATTGTATGCACCCCCTCCGAATAGAAGAGCCGAGTGGCCGTACTGAGGATGCGCTGGCGCGCGGCGCTCGCACCGGCGCGGGGGGGGTCGTTGGTTGTCATAGTTGACATCTACAGACAGGTCTGTCTTTAGTCAACATGTAGACAGACCTGTCTACATGTTTAGGGGATTACCATGGCATCTGTAGTGAGAGAGATCATCATCAACGCGACGCCGGAGACGGTTTGGGCGGTTCACGGCGATTTCGCGAACGGCCCGCTCAAGGGGGTGCCAGGCGTGTTCACGGCCTGTGAAGTGGACGGCTCCGGCGTTCGGACTTTGACCTTTGCCGACGGCACTGTCGCCAAGGAGCGGCTTATCGCTCGCGATGAGCAAACACGGCGAATTGTCTGGGGGTGGGTCGGAGACGAGGTCGTACACGACAACACCTCGATGCAGGTGTTTGCGGAGGGCGAGGGCCGGAGCCGGCTTGTGTGGATTCACGACACGTTGCCGGACAACCTGGCCGGTTGGTTGGCATCGGCAATGGATCAGATTGCGCCAACAATACAGAGGGCCCTGGAGCCCTCACAAGACACCCATTAGGAAGGGACGAGATCGCTCTCACCCGGTGCGAAGGTCGGCGGCCGTGGTCGATCCGATCTGCCGGTGCAACGAAAAAGGCCCGCTTTCGCGGGCCTTTACCGTTTTTGGTACGTGTGTCGGACGATCAGCTGGAGCCGGCGCCGTCCTGGCGGACGAAGGCGATGCGCAGCATGTTGGTGGCGCCGGGCGTGCCCAGCGGGATGCCGGCGGTGATGGCGATGCGGTCGCCGGGGCGGGCAAAGCCCTCCTGGTAGGCGATGACGCAGGCGCGATCGACCATGTCTTCGAGCGAGACCGCATCTTCGGTCTGCACGCAATGGACGCCCCAGACGACCGACATGCGGCGGATGGTACGCTGGTTGGGCGACAGCACGATGATGGGCTTGCTGGGCCGCTCGCGGGCGGCGCGGATGCCGGTGGAGCCCGAGGCGGTGTAGGTGACGATGGCCGCCAGGTCGAGGGTTTCGGCAACCTGGCGCGTCGCGGCCGAGATGGCGTCGGCGGCAGTGGCTTCCGGCTCGGTCTGGGCAGCGCGGATGATGCCGCGGTAGTTGGCATCGCCTTCGACGGCAACGGCCACCTTGTTCATGGTGGCGACGGCTTCGACGGGATACTGGCCCGAGGCGGACTCGGCCGAGAGCATGATGGCGTCGGCGCCTTCGAACACGGCGATCGAGACGTCCGAGACTTCGGCACGGGTGGGGACCGGCGCCGTGATCATGGATTCGAGCATCTGGGTGGCGACGACCACCGGCTTGCCGTAGCGGCGCGCCATACGGATCATGCGCTTCTGCAGGCCCGGCACGGTTTCGAGCGGCAGTTCGACGCCCAGGTCACCGCGCGCCACCATGATGGCGTCGCACAGCTTGATGATTTCTTCGAGACGATCGATGGCCTGGGGCTTTTCGATCTTGGCCATGACGCCGGCACGACCCTGGACGATCTTGCGGACATCGATGATGTCTTCGGGGCGCTGCACGAAGCTGAGGGCGATCCAGTCGGCTTCGGCCTTGAGGCCTTCGAGCAGATCGGCGTGGTCCTTCTCGGTCAGCGCGCCGGTCGGCAGCAGCGTATCGGGGAGGGAGACGCCCTTCTTGTCGCTCAGCTTGCCGCCATAGATGACTTCGGTCTCGATGGCGCCGCCGCCGACCTTGGTGGCCTTGAGGGCGAGCTTGCCGTCGTCGAGCAGCAGGCGGTCACCCACCGAGACGCTCTCGATGATTTCAGGATGCGGCAGGTAGACGCGTTCGGCATTGCCGGTGTCGTTCTTGTCGCTGTCGAGGATGAACTTCTGGCCGGCAACGAGGTTGACCGAGCCTTCGGCGAATTTCCACACGCGCAGCTTGGGGCCCTGCAGGTCGACCAGGATGCCAAGCGGGTGGTTGAGCTTCTTTTCGACTGCGCGAATGCGGGCCACGGTCTGATGCAGGACCTCGTGGCTGGCGTGGCTCATGTTGATGCGGAACACGTCCGCGCCGGCCTTGGCCAGTTCCTCGATCATCTTTTCTTCGTGGCTGGCGGGCCCGAGGGTGGCGATGATCTTCGCGCGTCTCATGCGTCTCATTGCGTGTCCGTTTCTTGCGTATTTATGTCGTCCTGCGGAGCGTCCGTGGTGACGTCGTCAGGGTCGACAAGGAATGTGGGATCTTCGAGGTCTTCGCCACCAACCGGGCCCACCACGGCCGGGCCGGTGGCGCTCTCGGTGAGCTGCAGGGTCCAGTCGGTGCGGTTCTGGGTGTCGATTTCAAAGAAACCGGTGCGCTCATAGCCGCGGGCGAGGCAATCCTCAACCCCGAATATCGTGAAGGTTTCGTCGCGCGTGCACATGAAGACCGAACCGTCCCAGGCGCCACCACCGATATCGTCGACCGCGAACAGATAGTAGAAGCGGCGCTCGAGGTCGCCCTGGTAGAGCACGCGGCAATCGCCGGGCGGGGTCTGCCACCAACCTTCGCTCATCCAGCCGCGCTCGGCGCGGTAGCCCAGGGCCACCGATACCAGGTTGGCGCTCTCGTTGCAGACGCGCAGGTCGGCATGAGCGGGCGTGGCGAAGAAGGCGAGGCTTGCGAGCATCGCGCCGATCAGGGTCATGCCGAGACGGGGGATATGCAATGTGGTGCCAGCAAACATCGGAAAAACGTGCCTTCTTTGAGCCCATGGTAAGGCATTGGTCAATGGCAAAAGGGGCGATTTGACGGAATTGCGGCCATGCATCGGCCAAGCCATGTGGATTGGTGGACAAAGGGGTTGAACCACGCGTCCGGGTGGGGTTGAACGGGGCCAGCAAACTCAAAGGAAGTGCCATGGCCGTCGAAGACAGCGTTGCCCAGGACCAGCTCCGGGCGTTCATCGAGCGTATCGAGCGCATGGAAGAAGAAAAGGCGGCGATCGCTGCCGATATCAAGGAAATCTACGCCGAGGCCAAGGGCAACGGCTTCGACACCAAGATCCTGCGCAAGATCGTGGCCATCCGCAAGCAGGATGCCAATGAGCGCATGGAGCAGGAAGCGATTCTGGAGCTCTACATGGCTGCGCTCGGCATGGTGGCGGCGCCGCCCGAGGATTGAGGTGATGCCGGCCTGCAAGCGGTGATCCGCTGCGCTTCCGGTGCTCACGTACTGAAGTACGCTCCGCTCCGGTTCTCGCGGATCACCCCTTTCGACTCGGCCTGACCTCAATCCGGTCCGGTGGGCGGAAGTAGAAAGGAAACCCTCGGCTCAGGCTGAGGGTGACGATCCGGATACCCTAAGCCAATATATCGAGCAGCGCGCCGGTCATGTTGTCGGCGACGCGGACGACCTTGGTGGCGGCCTCGAAATCGGTCTTGGCCATCATCACGTCGACCATCTCAGTGGTGAGGTCCACGTCGTCGCCGAGACCCGTGCCGAAGCGGGCCACCCTGCCGGCACTGGCTTCGAAGCGGTCAGCGGCGCGCTGCATGCCACCGACGGCGATGTTGATAGCGGAAATGCTCATGAATGGGCCCTTGCTGGTTGGTTTCACCAAGCCAGCAAGTGCTTGACGATGTCTTAGCGGCGCGATCCCAAAACCATACAAAAGCGATGCGTCGCCGGGCCGGCCGTCAGGCGGCGCGCTCCAGCTCGTCTGCCAATGCGAAACGCACGGCGGCATCGGCGTGGATGGCGGTGGAGTCATAGCCGGGAAGGGGCAGGGCGGCGGGATCGACCAGCAGCGAGATTTCGGTGCAGCCCAGGATGACCGAGTCGATGCCCCTGGCTCGTGCCGCCTCGATGATGGCGAGATAGCGGGCGCGCGAGGCGTCGCGCACCTGGCCCTGGCAGAGCTCGTTGAAGATCACATCATGCACCACGCCGCGATCATCGCTGTCGGGCACGACGACTTCGATACCATGGCGGGCCATGCGCTCGACGTAGAAACCGTGTTCCATGGTGTAGCGGGTGGCGAGCAGCAGCGGCTTGCGCCTGTTATCGGCGCGCAGGGCAGAGGCGGTTTCATCGATGATGTCGATGAGGGGGACGCCGCTCATGGCGGCGACCGGGTCGGCTACCAGGTGCATGGTGTTGGTGCAGATCAGCACGCAGGCCGCGCCGGAGCGCGCGAGGCCGGCGCCTGCCTCGCCCAGCAACCGGCCGGCCTCGTCCCAGCGACCGGCTTTCTGCAGTTCGACCACGCTGACAAAATCCAGCGAACGCATGGCAATCTCGGCGGAGTGCAGGCCACCCCGCTGGCGTCGCACCGCCTCGTTGATGAGGCGGTAATAGACTGCGGTGGATTCCCAGCTCATGCCGCCGATCAGGCCGATGGTCTTCATGGTGACGCACTCCTCTAGTGACACCAGTGTGCGGCAGATGCCGTGCAAGCGGTGTGCAAAGTGGGCCCGTCCCCACAAAGTGCACGCATCTTGCGATTGTAAAATTGCCTGACGGCGCTTCCTGTTTGCGCAGCGGTGCTGAATCATGCAGAAATAGCGCATGCTTGACGACCGCGACCGCAAAATCCTCGATCTGCTGCAGGCCAATGCCGAGATGGCGGTGAACGATGTCGCCGATGCGGTGGCGCTGTCGGCGTCGGCCTGTTCGCGGCGGATCACCCGGCTGCGCGAAGATGGCTATATCGCGCGCAGCGTCGCGGTGCTCGACCGCAAGAAGGTGGGTCTGCCGACGACCGTGTTCGTCATCGTGCGCACCGGCAAGCATGAGGCGGGGTGGCTGGACGAATTCCACGCGGCGGTGAGCGCCATCCCCGAAATCGTCGAGGTGCATCGGCTCACCGGCAATTTCGACTATATCCTCAAGCTGGTGCTGCCCAATGTGGAGCATTACGACGTGATCTATCGGCGCCTGGTGGGACGGGTCGAGCTGTTCGACATGTCGGCCTATATCTCGATGGAGACGGTGAAACTGGCCACCGGCGTGCCGACGAATTACATCGACTAGCACGCAACTGGCGCGGCGGCCGTTCGTTACTGGCGTGGCCCGTCGATGTGGTCATGGGGGAGGCAAGACTGGAGCAGCCACGTATCGCCAGGAGGACAGTGTCCGCCATCCCGGCCGCCATCGGTCTCATGCTGGTGTTTCTTGCCGTCTTTGCGGCGATATTCGGGTACTTTCTCGCCATTGGCATCAGGCAGACGGAGGAGCGGCTGGTCGAGCGCTCCAGCGCCGCCGTGCAGGTCGTTTCAAGCAATGCGTTCTGGATCGCCGAGGTGGCGCACCAGACGCTGCGGCGCGTGGATGCCGCATTGGGCCCGGCCATGTCGGGCACCATCGCAGACCTGGGGCCGGTGCTCGAAGGGCTGCCGTCTGTAACGCAGGTTTACATCATCGACGCAGAGGCCAAGACGATCTACGCGACGGTGGAAGGGGCCAGCGCGGTGTCGGTGGCCGACCGCGACTATTACATTGCCGTGCGGGACGGCGCGCCGTTCTACACCTCGCCGCTGCTGGTCAGCCGGCTGACGGGCGACCGCATCTTCGTGTTCAGCAAACGGGTGGAACGCGCGGGCAAATTCGCCGGCGCCATCATGGTCTCGTTTCCCGAGACGCTGTTGGAGGAGCTGTGGCGCAACCTCGACTTCGAGGATACGTCGACGATCAGCCTGGTGCGCGACGACGGGCAACTGATCGCGCGCTTTCCGCCGACCGAAGGGCCGGTCGATCTGAGCTCGACGCCGCTCTTCACCCAGTATCTGACAGCGGCCGATACCGGGACCTATACTTCGGAGCGCTCGCCGGTCGACGGGGTGGCGCGCGTCGTCAGTTATCGCCGCGTGCCGGACACCAATATCATCGCCATAGCCTCTGTGGGTTCGGCGCAGACCTGGGCGAACTTCAGAGGTGCGGTGGTCGCGGTGTTCATCATCGTCTCGCCCATCGTGCTCGGGCTGGTGCTGGGTTGCGCCTGGATCGTGCGGCTGCTCTATCGCGACGCGGCCCAGGCGAGGGCGCTGCAGGCTTCGCTCGAGGCCAACACCATGCTGTTCCGCGAAATCCACCATCGGGTGAAGAACAACCTGCAATCGGTGCAGTCGCTCGTGCGCATGCAAGACTTGCCACAGGCCGCCAAGCTCGACCTGCAGAGCCGGTTCGCTGCCATGGCGGCGATGCACGAGCATATCTACAAGCACGACCGCTACGAGGATATCGACGCGCATGACTTCATCCCCGCGGTGGTCGATGAGGTGATGATGGCCTATGGCTCGGCTGCGGTGGTCAACTACGAGGTCGACCATATCCCGGTCGATCGCGACCATGCGACGCCGCTGGCCCTGCTGCTGAGCGAGCTGGTGACCAATGCCTGCAAATATGCTGTTGCCGATGGTGGCGGCACCATCACGGTGGGGCTGCGCCAGAGTGCGGGTGGACGGGCACAGTTGTCGGTGCGCGACACAGGCGTCGGGATCGAGCCGGAGCGCCTGACGGGCGGCAGCATGGGGATGCGGCTCATCAAGGGCGTTGTCGCGCAAATGGACGGCACGCACACATTCCGCAATGAGGGCGGCACGGTGTTCGAGGCCGATATCGCGCTCTCGACCGGGGTAAGGAACGGCTAGCTGATCTGGCCCAGGGCTGCTGCCATGGCGGCTTCGTCATAGCCCAGCGTGGTCAGCGCCGTGGCGACGATGCCTGACCGGTCCAGGCCGGCGGCGGCATACATGTCGGCCTGGCTGGCATGCTCGACAAAGGTATCCGGGATCATCAGCGGGCGGAAACGCAGCTTGCCATCGAGCAGGCCGTTGCTGGCGAGGAAGGTGGCGACATGGCTGCCGAAGCCGCCGATGGAGCCTTCCTCGGTCGTCAGCAGCACGTCATGCGTGGTGGCCAGGCGGGCGATCAGCTCTTCGTCGAGCGGCTTCAAAAAGCGGGCATCGGCGACGGTGGGGTTGAGGCCCAGTGCGGCCAGCTTGTCGGCGGCGGCGAGCACTTCGCCCAGGCGCGTGCCATAGCTGAGGATGGCGATGGTGGCGCCCTGGCGGACGATGCGGCCCTTGCCGATGGGCAGGACCTGGCCGCGGGCCGGCATGTCGACGCCCAGGCCTTCGCCGCGCGGATAGCGGAAGGCGATTGGGCCATTGTCATAGGCGGCGGCGGTGGCCACCATATGGCGCAGTTCGGCCTCGTCGGCGGCCGCCATCTGCACGATGCCGGGGATGGCGCCGAGATAGGCGGCGTCATAATTGCCGGCATGGGTCGGGCCATCGGCACCGACATAGCCGGCACGGTCGATGGCGAAGCGCACCGGCAGGTGCTGGATGGCCACGTCATGCACGACCTGGTCATAGGCGCGCTGCAGGAAGGTGGAATAGATGGCGCAGAAGGGGCGCATGCCTTCGCTGGCCATGCCCGCCGCGAACGTCACGGCATGCTGCTCGGCTATGCCGACATCGAAGATGCGGCTGGGGTGGATCTCGGCGAACTTGTCGAGGCCGGTGCCCGATGGCATGGCCGCGGTGATGGCGACAATGCGTGGATCGTCATTGGCTTCCTGGATCAGGCTCTCGGCGAAGACCGAAGTATAGGACGGCGCGTTGGACGCAGCCTTGGCCTGGGCGCCGGTGATGACGTTGAACTTCGAAACGCCATGATACTTGTCGGCGGAATGCTCAGCCGGGGCATAGCCCTTGCCTTTCTGGGTGACCAGATGGACCAGGATCGGGCCCTCAGCGGCGTCGCGCACATTCTCGAAGATGGGCAGCAGGTTTTCGAGGTCATGCCCGTCAACCGGACCGACATAGTAGAAGCCGAGTTCTTCGAACAGCGTGCCGCCGGTGAAGAAGGAGCGGGCGAATTCTTCGGTCTTGCGGGCTGGTTCGTGGATGAACTTGGGCAGCTTGCTGACGACAGTCTTGGCCGCCTCGCGGGTGCCGCGATAGACCGGGCCGGAGACGAGGCGCGCCAGATAGGTGCGCAGCGCGCCGGTCGGCGGGGCAATGGACATGTCGTTGTCGTTGAGCACGACGATCAACCGGGCATCCATGGCGCCGGCATTGTTCATCGCTTCATAGGCCATGCCAGCGGACATGGCGCCATCGCCGATGACGGCCACGACATTGCGCGGCTTGTCCATGAGATCGCTGGCCACTGCCATGCCGAGGCCGGCGGAAATGGAGGTGGAGGAATGGCCGGCGCCGAACGGGTCGTATTCGCTCTCGGCCCGACGGGTGAAGCCGGAAAGCCCATCCTTCTGGCGCAGGGTGCGGATGCGGTCGCGGCGGCCGGTCAGGATCTTGTGCGGATAGGCCTGGTGGCCGACGTCCCAGATGATGCGATCATGCGGGGTATCGAAAATGGCGTGGAGGGCTACCGTCAGCTCGACCACGCCAAGCCCAGCGCCCAGATGGCCACCGGTCACCGACACCGCGTCGATCATCTCGGCGCGCAATTCGTCGGCCAGCTGCCGCAAGTCTTCCCGCGGCATGGCGCGCAGGTCGGCCGGAGACTGGACGGTGTCGAGAAGGGGCGTGGAGGGCTTGTCGGCCAAGCGGGCGGTCCTTTGCCAAAACGGCGCTAAGTCAATTCTTTAGGCTTCGGGTCAAGGCTTTGCAATAACGCCAGCCCGCCTGCGCCAATCTGCGGCAGGGAGTGCTAGGGACGAGAGAGGGCTGAATTGAGGCGTGACTGGAACGGGTGATCTCTCCCTTGAGGGGAGAGGGAGCCGTGGCGCAATGGCCAAACCCTGAGAGGGGTTGTTGTCGGGGATGGCCTAAAGGCCGAGACCGGTCAGTTCGACGCCAGGGCCACGGGCATGGCGGCGACGAAGCGCGTATGGGGCAGGCCGGTGGGGAAGTCGCCGACACCCATGGTCGTGACGTAGTTGCCCATCTCGGCGGTCGGATCGAAGTCCGCCTCGTCGTGATCCCAGATCACCGCGAAGTGGGACGAGGTCATGACATCAGGGGTCATGAAGACCTCGGCCACATGTTCGAGATCGGGCGCGATCAGATCGGGGCGACGCATGCCCCCGGGCGCGGGACGCCGGGCGATATGCTCGGCCAGGGCCGCGGCAACCGGTTCGCTCTGCTGGGCAGCGCCGAAGGTGCCGCTGAACAGGCCCGCCAGGGCGTTGACGGGCTGGCCACCCAGCGATGCGGTGCGCAGGCCGGTGGCCGCGGTGAGCGGCGGCAGGACGGGCAGGCGGGTGGCGGGCGAGGGTGGCGGAACGGCAGCCGTGGTTTCACGCTGGATGATCATTTCGAGGGCGCGCTGCGCCTCGGGGTCCTGCGCCGTGGTCGGCAGATAAGCCGTCATGATCTCGGGCCGGGCGGGCTCGCTCATGATCAGGCGTGGCTGCGGCACAGGGGCGGTGAGGGCGGCGAGCGCCGTGACAGCGTCGCCGGCTGGCAGCGCGGCGGCCGTGGCCACCTGCAGCGCCTGAGACTTCATGGCGGGGACCGGCGCAGTCATGGCCGTGGTCAGCTCGGACGGATCGAGCGGGGCGCTGCCGACACTGGAAAAGGGGATGGCGCCCATGGCCGGCTCTGCTGCCACCGCGACTTCGGTCGGCGCCGCAACGCCACCGAGCGAAGCGGGGCGCAAGGCGGGCATGGGTGCGGCTTGGGGCATTGCAGGCTGCGGCGCAGCCGTGGCCACCTGAACGGGGGCGGGTGCTGCAGCGGCAGCCGAAGTCGGCTGGTCGCCGCCACCGAAGAACAGGTCCATCAGCGAGCGGCCACTGCCGCCCTCGGCGACCTGGGTGCCCGAGGTATTCCCGTTACAGGGATAGGCGTGGCAGCGTTTCCACTCGGCCATGGCGACCTGATAGCCCTCCTGCGACAGCGGCGTGCCATCGGTGGGCAGGTGCATGGTCTTGCCGTCGGGGAAGATTTCCTTGAGCTGGGCGCGGGTCATGCGCGGCCAGGCGCGGACGGAGGCTACGTCGAGGTGCACGAAGGGGCTGCCCGAGGTGGGATAGTAGCCGACGCCGCCCACCTGCTTGCGCATCGCGGTGGCGCGCAGCTTGGCCAGCGGAATGCCGGGGATGAAGAAGTCCATCGCGGTGCCGCGCATGTGCTGGGAATTGTCGGCGACGCCGGACGATTTCTCCGCCAGCATGGCGTTGGTGGCCGGAGAACGATAGGCCGAGACGACGTTGATCGGCTGGCTGGCGCCGACCTCCTGATAGACTTCCCAGACCAGGTCGAACAGGCGGGGATCCATCTTGGTCGGCTCGTTGCGCCGCCAATCGCGCAGGAACTGGTTGAGCTCGTTGAGACCGGACTGGACATATTGCCCGTTGCGCTTGAAGACGATCCGGGCGGTTTCCTGGGTATGGGTATAATAGAGGTAGAGCGCGCGTTCGCTGGCGGCCGCGGCGGGCACGACAGCCTGCGGCAGGATGACCGTGATGCTCATAAGGGCGGCAGCAAACAGCCGCACGATATGGTTCCGTATCAAATAGGAAGTCCCCGTCACGCCAAACTCTGCCCGGTTATTGCCAGTTGTCGTCGGACGTTAGCGCGAAAATTGATCGAATTGATTAACGCTAACGAGATCTCAATCGGCCAGTGCCGGACCCCTCACCATAAAATACTAAGGGCAAAAGCGGGCGCAACCAAGGCGAAATTGTAAACGGGGGGTTAGGGGGCTGAGGCGCGGCGTCTGCAGGGCGGCACCTCCCGCTATCCGGGCCAGACATCCCCCACCCTTGATCCCTCCCCGCAAGGGGGAGGGTGTCGACTGCCGAATTTTGGAAAGTTAAGGCGACAGCTCGACGACGGGCGCGGCTTCGGCGACGATTTCCGGAGCGATTTCGGGCTGCACCAGGTCCATGGCTGCGATCAGCTTGGCATTGTGGCCGTAGACGTCGCCAAAGGATTTCAGCGAGCCATCGGCTTGGACGCGGATGGTGAAATAGGTGATGTGCACCGGAATCTGGTGGTCTGGATTGACCCAGCGCTCGGTGGATCCGAACATCGCCTCGAGCGAAGCCCGGGAGATATTGGGCTCGTTGGCCATCAGCGCATCGGCAAATTCCATCGGGTTCTGCACCCGCACGCAGCCATGGCTATAGGCGCGGAAGGAGCGGGCGAACAGCGACTTGGACGGCGTATCGTGCAGATAGACGTCGTGCTTGTTGGGGAACAGGAACTTGATCTGGCCCAGGGCATTGCCCGGCCCGGGGCGCTGGCGCACGCGGAACGGGAAATTGGAGGTCGAGACCTGGCTCCAATCGACCTGCCAGGGGCTGACCGGCGAGCCGTTATAGAGCAGGTCCATGTTCTGGTTTTCGACATAGCCGGGGTTGCGCATCACAGCCGGGGCGACTTCGCCGCGCAGGATCGAGCTCGGCACGTTCCAGTAGGGGTTCACCACGATGTGGCGGATATTGTCCGAGAAGATCGGCGTCTGGTTCTTGGTGGTGCCGACCACGACGCGCGTCGTGTATTCCTCGGCACCGTCCCGGTTGATGGCCAGCCGGAACTCGGGGATGTTGACGAAGACGTTGAAGGCGCCCAATTCTCGCGGCATCCAGCGCCAGCGTTCCATATTGGCAATGATATCGGCGCGCGTCACCGGCACGCCGCCATTGAGGGCGGCCAGGGTTGCCGGGCCCATGACGCCATCGACGTCGAGATCGAGCGTGCCCTGGAATGCCTTCATGGCATCGACGAGCACGTCGTCGTAAACCAGGCCATCCTGGGCAGCGAGGCCGAGACGGTCGCGCAGGGCGGGCACGCGCGGATCGCTCATGCCGGGGCGCAGCGTCGGGCCTTCGGCGACCTGTGTCGGGCGGTCGACATTGGCATCATCGAAGGTGGCCAAGGCGGCCTTGAGCGCCAGGAATTCGGGGTGAGCCGGCTCGAGCGCCGCCAGCACGGCGACCGGGTCGGGGCTCGAAGCCAGCTCGACCAGCAACGAGGTGGTATCGAGCGGCTTGGGCGTGATGTCGAGCAGGACGCTGACCGATTGCGGCTTGATGCGGCCGTTATAGATGTGGCTGGCATAGCGCAGCGTGGCGCCGGAGAAAGCGGTTTCGAGCGCCGCCATCTTGATCGGATCGCCCTTGGCGCCCGCCGGGTCGAGATCCGGCGTCAAATAGTCCGACGGGCGGAGGCCTTCGCTGGCCGCCGCTTCGAACAGCTTGAGGATCTTACGGGCCGGCTCGGAAAAGACGACTTCCCCATTGGCGCCTTCATCGAGCCAGATGGGCTCGAAGTGGCGGTTTCCATAGAAGAAATAGAGCTTCTGGGCCTCGAGATAGGCCGCGCTATCCTTGGCCGCGCCGTAATAGACCGCGCCGAGGCCGGACTTGATGGTCTGCGCCAGCGGGGTTTGCGGCGGAGCTATGATGACGGGGCTCAGTGCCAGGCTGGCGACATCCTGCGCCATGGTGGCGGGCATGCTGCCAATGCCCGCGAGGGCGGCGACAAGGCAGACCAGTATCTTGTTCATGTGAGCTCCAGCACGGCGACGCTTCGACGGGTTACACGTCCTTTCCTGAACGGAAGCTGACGGGCCGCACCGCGATTCCAGCAATACGCTGCGATTCTTAACAGGAGCAATCGCTCGCGATGTTGTGAGCCGATTTTGTGGTGCGAATGCAACGGTATTCGCCTTCAGGACGGATCCCTGGTCGCCTTCGGGCACTTGTCCCGCCCCGACCCAGGTCACGCCGTACCTTCATGGTGCGTGGCAGGTTCAGAATGCCGGCGGATCGCCTCTCCATGCGGCGGCCAGCAGAGTGGCAATGTCGTTTTTTGTCACCGGCTGCGGATTCCAGTAGGGCTTGGATGTGGCGATCTCCGCCGCCTTGTCCAGATCGGTCTCGTCAAGACCAAGGTCCCGAAGCGCCATCGGCGCCCCGAGCTTTTGGGCAAAGGCGTGCAGGGCCTGCCCCGGATTGGCCATGCCGAAGATACGGCTCACCGGTTCGAGTTCCCGTGCAGCGGCGCGGGCGTTGAAGGCGATGGTGTGAGCCAGCATCACGGCATGGGTCTCGGCGTGCGGCAGATCGAAAGAGCCGCCCAGCGTGTGGCAAAGCTTGTGATGCAGCGCCATGCCGACCTGACCCAGCACCGTGCCGCACAGCCACGCGCCATATAGCGTGCGTCCGCGGGCCTCGAGGTCATCCGGAACGGCCACAACTCTCTCCAGCGCTTCGGCAAAGGCTTCGAGGCCCTCTATCGCCAGAAGGGTCGATACCGGATTGCGGTCGCGGGCATAGAGCCCTTCGGCGGCGTGGGCCATGGCGTTGAGGGCGCTGGTCACGGTCAGGCCGGCCGGCAGGCTGCGCACGAGTTCGGCGTCGTACAGGATGACTTCAGGCTGCACCCTGACATCGGTCAGCGTGGTCTTCACGCCGTTTTCGGTCTGCCCGAGGATGTTGGTGGCCTCCGAGCCTGCATAGGTGGTGGGCACGACAATCTGCGGCAGGTCGGTGCGGAGCGCGATGGCCTTGCCGAGCCCGGTCGTCGAGCCGCCCCCGACCGCAACCAGGCAGTCAGCGCCGACCGACAGGGCATGGGCCACGGCCTCCTGGGTGACGGCAACCGGGGTGTGCATGGTGGCCCGCGTGAAGACGCCGACGGCAAGGTCACCGATCTCCTGCGCCATCTCCATGGCTTGATCGGCTTGCGGCGGCGTCGACAACACCAGAGCCCGCTTGCAGCCGAGGCGAGAAATCTCTTCGCCGACCTGACGGCGGATGCCGGGGCCGAACCGAACCCTGACCTGGGCGAACTGAGCGGCGAAGCTTGCCGTGAAATGGGACATCAATGCCACCCCAGAACACGACGATGCCGCGTGGTGGCGGTCATCGCGTGGCGTCAAACCGCGGAGACCGTCCCGCCGCCAGATCGGCAAGCATGCCCCCCATCATGGCGATTTCGGCATCCGACGCTTCGTGACCCCGACCGGGGAACACATCGGCACGCAGGTTTGTGCCTTGCCCGCCCAGGCTGCCTGCGGCCTCCAGCATAGCCTGCAGCGGAATCCAGGGATCGCTGTCGCTGCCGCTGAGATAGATCGGTAGTCCCGCCGGCGCCGCCTTCGGACGGTCGCAATCGGGCGTGCCGACGCGGCAGCCGGTCAGCGCCAGCAACGCATCCGGCAGGTCCTGGCCGCGGCAGACATGCTCGATCGACAGGCACGCGCCCTGCGAAAACCCGGCCAGCAGCAAGGGTACATCCGGGTACTCGCCGCGCAGGCGGGCGATCTCGCCGGCCAGCTGCTGCAGCGCCTCGTCCAGTTGTTCGCGCGTCGGCCCGGTCAAGGGGTCGACTGCGCGAGCGTCATACCATGCGCCTTTTGCCGCGCGCGGCAGGGCGAAGGCAACATCGGGAGCCTCGAGGCGCTGCAGGATGAGCCTGATCATCTCCTCGGGCGACTGGCCGCGGCCATGGACCAGGACGCATAGCGCCCTCACCCTGGAGCCGGTCGCCCCCAACCGCAGGCCGGCCGCCGTTTCCATCAGACGAATTCCGCCTGTTCGAGGCCCTCGCGCAGCTCGGCCTCGCGATCCTTGAACCAGGGTGGGAACACCAGCGTCTTGCCGATCTGGCCCGGAGCTTCGTCCGAGGTCCAACCCTGCGCAGTGGTCCAGGCCAGCTCGAACAGGGCGCCGCCGGGCGAGCGGACATAGCAGGACTTGAAGTAGTTGCGGTCCTTCTGCTCGGAAATGTCGGTGAAGCCCAGGCCCTCGATATGGGCGCGCAGCTTGAGCTGGCTTTCCTCGTCGCCGGTATTGAGGGCCAGGTGGTGGATGGTACCACCGGCCAGCGTCCAGGTGCCTTGCGGGCTGTCACGATCATTGATGACCTCGACACGCTGGATCACGCCGCTGGCATCGGGCACGCGATAGACGTCGCCGTCATCGGTCCGCGACTCCAGTTGCAGCGGCAGTGCGATGGTCAGGAAGTCGTTCATCGCGGACTTGTCGGTCGTGGCGACGACGCTGCCATAGATGCCCTTGATGCCCTGCTCCCGGCCGATGCCCAGAGCCGCATTGGTGATCGGCTCGCGCCGGTCGCTGTCGCTCTCCACCAGTTCATGCGGAATGCCGCAGGGATGTGCGAAGACAACCCGCTCGGCGCCGAAGCGCGTGATCTTGCGCGCCTCGATACCCCGGCCATTGAGCCGGTCAACCCAGAAGTCGGCGGCCCCGACGGGAATGGCCTGCAGGATGGCGCGCGACTGATTGGTGCCGCGACGACCGAACACGCCGGGTTTGCGGAACGGAAAGGTGGTGATGATGGTCGAGGCATCGCCGTTCGGCGAGCCATAGTAGAGGTGATAGACCGGCAGCACGCCGTCGAACAGCACGGTGCGCTTCACCGAATGCAGTCCCAGGGTCTTGGTATAGAAGTCGAAATCTTCCTGCGCGCCGTCGGTCGACAGTGTCAGGTGATGATAGCCGTTAATGCCACTCAAAATGAGCTCCTTCCTGGCATGGACTGCGCTCGACGCCGGGGTGGAGCGCAAGATTGGGACTGTCTGGACGTGTCGCGGAACCTAGCAAGCGGGCGGCGCTTCGCCCACCACTGCGCCCGCGATCTCCACTCGTCCTGCTGAAAGGGCCTCCTCGCCCACTTCCAACTTGGCACGGTCCGGGCCCGGCATTGATGAATGTTGCGATAGCAATTATAGCACTTTGCTATGAGGCTGAATGAGCGCCACCTGATGCAACTTGCCGCGGTTCTGGATGCCGGTGGGGTATCCGAGGGCGCCGCCATTCTGGGCATGACGCAATCTGCCGTAAGCCGCTCATTGTCCATGCTGGAAGCGCGGGTCGGCGAACCGCTCTTTGCCCGGGGGCGCCGACCGCTGCAGGCCACGGCGCTGGGGACACAACTTGCCGTTCACGGGCGAGCCATTCTCACCGCTTCGCGCCGGGCCACCGATGCCGTGCAGGGGCATCTCAAGGGCACCAGCGGGGTGGTCCGGGTTGGCGGCGTGCCGTTTTTCATGGATGCGCTGGTTAGCCAGATGATCGCCAAATTCCATCAGGACGAGCCCGAAATCAGTATCCATCAGAGCTATGGCAATCTTCCCGATCTTGTTTCGTCTCTCGATGCGCGGTTGATCGATATCGGCATAGTCCCAATCGGCTCGGCCCATCCGGGCGGTGCCTACGAGTTCATCGACATTTTGCCCGGCCGCAATGTGGTTGCCTGCCGGACTGGCCATCCGTTGTTGAAGCGCCCTAACCCACAGGCGACCGATCTGGCTGCCTATCCCTGGATCGCGCCCCTGCCCGGCTCTCCCCTCCTGACCGATCTGCAGATGATCCTGCTCAGCATCGGGCTTTCCGAACTCAATATCCGCTATTCCGGCGGATCATTGATGAGCGTGATCAATTTCCTCGCCGATTCCGAGGCCTTGGCTGTCCTGCCCTTTTCGGTGCTCTTTGCCCTGCGCAAGGAAAATCGCGTCACGGCTCTCCCATTCGCCATCCCCCAACCCGACCGCTCGCTGGGTATCCTGCGCCGGCTCGACGGCCCCCGGTCGCCCGCTGCCGAGCGCTTTGCTCAGCATGTGATCGGCGTCTTCGACGAGCTCAAGCACACCATTCAACGCCATGAGAACTCGGTGGTCTGGGCTGGTGCGGAATAGACCTGGCTCGTTCCAGCAGTCCTGATGGTACGCCAGCGGCCTGCAAGGGAAGCGAACGTCCCGGACAGAACGGCATGCCGCTGCACAGGGTTTCGGCAAGGCCGCAGCTCCGAATGCAACTCGGCTAGCCGATTACGCTGCGTATCGTCTCGATCGGCAGCTCGTGGAACGTCTGGGCATAGTAGGCGGCGAAGCGCCCCAGGTGGAAAAAGCCGTTATCCATGGCTATCTGGGTAACGCCCTTGCGCGCCTCTTCGGGGCGAAGCAAGGCCCGTCGCGCCTGATCGAGCCGCAACTGGCGCAGCCAGATTTGCGGACTGACGCCCACAGCCTGTGCAAATGCGCTCCGCACGATATGGTCCGGAAGGTCGAGTGATTTCACCAATGCCGCTACGCTCAGTTGCGTTGGCGGCATGGAATCGAGATGGGCTCGCGCCTTGCGGACCACCGATTGGGCATAGGTTTCCGTGATCCGCTTGTGATTGATCGACGAAAGATGGGCGCACAGTTCGGCAACCCGGTCGATAATGTAGCCGGGCAAGACTGCGCCTAACTCTCTCGGCGAGCGGCGCATGCCCTCGGGTGCTGTCGCCATGACGGAGGAAATCCAGGTGCCCATTTCATGTGCCCCGGGATAGGCCTCGATGCTGCAAAGCGGACCGGTCCGCCGGCGATCAAGGCTGGGCAGGTCCGCTTCGTCCAGCGTCACATAGTAACCGTGCGTCTTTGGCGCGGTGACGACGCTGATCTCGTGACCGCCAAAATGCAGAAACCCCGGCCCTTGCCGCGCCACGCCGTTTATGCGGGCGTCCAGCGTCGGTCCCGGCAGGATCAGGACAACTTTGCCGGGTGGTGGTGCCGTCGATTGCGCCACGCTGACGTTAAGCCGCTCCTCGCTGATGCTGACGCGGCCGAAATCCAGCCGGACCACCGTGCCCTCAAAACGGCCGCTGCTCATCTGGGTGTAGCGCTGGTCCCAACCGGCTAGCCCGCGTTCCTGCTCGGATGCGTCGGCAAAGGCGGCAATGGAAAAGCTCGGCTGCGCGCGCATCTGTGCCTCTGGGACGATGGACTCGTAACTTGTGATCAGAATTGGAGCAACCGAAATTCGTGCCTAAAAAATAGGCCGAATATGTTTTGGTTTCGGATTTCGCGGCGATCCAGACGCTGGTGTGGTGCCCCTCCGTGACAATGGAGATGGCCATGGCCAACACATATCTGGTTCTCGCTTGCTCGGCTTTGCTCGCCAGCCAGCTTGCACTGCCTGCGCATTCCTGGGCGCAAGACGACACGTTCGTACCCGAGACCCTGAGTGCCAAGGCAACCGTCGATCCGGGCCCGAAGGTTTTCGTGAATGTGCAGAACTGGAGTGGCGGACCGAGCGTGGTGCGCTTCTATTCCGCCGATGATCTGTCAGTGGTCGGCACGGTGGATGCCGGGGCGCAGAGCCATTTCGCCATCTCCAAGGACGGCAAGACCGTCTACATGGCTTCCGGTTTTTACAGCCGACTCAGCTCCGGCGAGGGCGAGCATGTGCTGCAGATTTTCGATGTCGACACTGCCACCCTGACCAAGGAAATCCAGCTGCCGCTCAAGGTATCGCAATATACCGACGATGCATCGCTGATGCAGCTCAGCGCCGACGAGAAGTATCTCTACCTGCAGAATGCCACACCCGCCACGTCGGTCACGGTGGTCGACCTTGAAAAGGGTGAGGTGGTCCAGGAGGTGCCCTCACCGGGCTGCTTCGGCATCTATCCGACGCTGGAAGGCCACTCCTATTCGACCATTTGCGGCGATGGCACCTTCACCACCATGACGCTGAGCGTTGATGGCACCAGCTTCGAATCCAAGAAAAGCGAGGTCATCTTCGATCCTGAAGAGGATCCGATCTACCTGTCGTTTGACCGGGCCGGCAGCGATCTGCTGTTCATCTCCTTCAAGGGTGTGGTGCACCGACTTGCCGATGGGGCGGGCGTGATAACGGCGGTGTCCACCACGCCCATCGCTGAAGGCGTCGAAGGCGACTGGGGCACCGCGGGCTACACCGTGGTCAGCTACAATGAGCCCAACGGCATCCTGTTCGTGCCCATGGCATCGGGCCGCTACGACGGCTCGCACCACCATGATGCCGAGGAAATCTGGGCCTACGATCTCGCCAACCAGAAATTGCTCTACCGCTCGCCCGTCGAGGGGATCACCTCCGTCATCACCACCGATGATGCGGTTCCGACCTTGTTCGGTCTCGATATCGGCGGCAGCAGGGTGGTGAAGTACGACGTGGATCCGGAAGCCAAGTTCGCGGCCAGGCCGGTTGCCGAGCATGGCACGTCGGGTTTCACCACCACGCTCGCGGCCAAGCCATGACCGACGCCAACCTGGTTTCCCTGCTGGCGGCAGCCCTCACCGTCTTTATCAGCCTGATCTTTGCCCGGGCCGCCTGGCACAAGCTCGGTGAATTCACCGAATTCACCGGCTTTGTCGCGGACTACAAGCTTGTGCCGGAACGGCTGGTCATTCCAGCCTCCTGGGCGATTGCCGGGGTCGAGGTGCTGACTGTGGCACTGCAACTGGTTCCGTACGGACGGCCATTTGGCCTGGTCCTCGCGGTGCTGATGCTGGTTGCCTATGCCGGCGCCATGACCATCAACATCCGCCGCGGTCGCACCGCGATAGAATGCGGCTGCGGCGGCGCGGTTCAGCCACTTGCCTGGTCGCTGGTGGTCCGCAACGGGCTGCTCGCGACGATGGGCCTGCTCGCCCTTTTCCTCCCGCTCGGTCCGATGAACGCCTCCGATGCCATTGCGGCAATCGCTTCCGGCTTTGCCGTCTGGATGGCCTTCCTCCTCGTCGAACAGATCCTGTCCAACGCCTCACTCGCCCGGCTCACCCGCTGACGCCGCTTCGGAGTTCAACACATGACACTCGTTATCTTTGCTCTTGCCATCCTCTTTGCCTTGGTGATCGCGCTGACCGTCGGCCTTCTGGCGCTTGGGCGGCAGGTCGGCATCCTGTTCGAACGGGTTTCGCCCATGGGTGCGCTGGTCAATGACTCCGGCCCTGAAGTCGGGCAGCAGACCCCGCTATTCAGCCTGCCCAGCCTCACCGGGGGCACGGTCACCCTGGGCCCCAAGCCGGGCAGGGCAACCCTGGTCTTCTTCCTCTCGCCGACCTGCCCGGTCTGCAAGAAGCTGCTGCCGATCGTGGAATCCGCCCGCAAGGCGGAGTCGCGCTGGCTGGATGTCGTATTGGCCAGCGACGGCCAGAAGGCCCAGCACGAACGCTTCATCGAAACGGCCAAGCTTGGCGACTACCCCTATGTCGTTTCGACCGAACTGGGTCTGGCCTATCGCGTGGCCCGGCTGCCCTATGCCGTGCTGTTCGATGAGCACGGCACCATCCGCGCCAAGGGCCTGATCAACAGCCGCGAGCAGTTCGACAGCCTCTTCAACGCCCACGACATGAACGTTGCGTCGATCCAGTCCTACATCGATCAGCAGCCGGCGGTTCAACACTAGTCCGCGAACACCTCACCACAAGGAGAGCCGCTATGGCCACATTGACCGAAAGACTTCTCGGATGGATGGACGATGCCGCCGAGAACCGTGCCCGCAATATCGCCCATCGCGCCGGCCGACGCAGTTTCCTGCAGAAGGCGGGCTGGGCATTGGTGGGCGGCGCCGTCCTGCCCATGCTGCCCTATGACAATTCCAACGGCGCCGCCTATGCGCGCGGCCTGGGCGAGCCCGACGAACTGCCGGAAGATTGCGAATACTGGCGCTACTGCTCGCTGCATGGTTCGCTCTGCAGCCAGTGTGGCGGCGCGGTGACCCAATGCCCGCCGGGCACCCAGCCATCCAAGGTCGCCTGGGTCGGCACCTGCCGCAATCCCAACGACGACAAGGACTATCTGGTCTCCTACAACGATTGCTGCGGCAAGGGTGGGGCTTGTGGCGACATGTGCTCACGCCAGGAAGGCGATCGCCCGGGCTATCTGATGGGTCTTGCCAGTGAATCGAGCTGGTGCCAGGCCAACGACAACAAGGGCATCCACTGCACTGTTGCCATCGTGGTGGGTCTGGCTGAATGAGACTGCGGACTTTCTCCGTCCTCATGCTGGCGCTCTGGGGAGCGCCAGCCTTCGCGGACGATGCCGGGCGGACGCTGTTCGAGGACAATTGCAGTGGCTGCCACCAGGTGGGTGGTACAGGGCAATCAGGGCTGGCCCCGCCGCTGGTCGACAAGTCGCTGTGGACCGGGCTTGGCCCGCGCAGCACCGAATACCTCGCGGGCGTCATGATCGGCGGCTTTACCGGGACCATCGTGGCCGGCGGCGAACGCTTCATTGGCCTCGCCATGCCGCCGCAGGACTGGATGACGGACGCGGAACTGCAGGCAGTCGCCGACTATGTCCTCAACGACCTCAATGGACTTGGTCTCGATATCCCGGCCGACACGTTTGTGACGCTGCGTCAGGCACCCCCATCCCATGGCGATCTCCGCGCTATCAGAAAGGAAGCCACACAATGATCGGCAAATGGGGTTTGGCCCTCGCGCTCATTTTCGCCATGCCGGTCGTGGCAGCGGAGCGGTCGGCGCCCGTAAACTACGTGCTGCGTTGCCTTGGTTGCCACCTCCAGGATGGTACCGGCTTGCCGTCGGCCGGCATTCCCGACTTCGTCGGCAAGGTCGGCGTGTTCGCGCGCTCAGACAACGGGCGGCGCTACCTGCTTCACGTGCCAGGCGTGATCAATTCGGGCCTGGGTAACAAGGAAACGGCCGACCTTCTCAACTACATCATGAACACCTATGCCGGTGAATCGATGCCCGAGGCCTGGAAGCCCTTCACGGCCGACGAGGTCGCCGTCCTCAGGGCCCAGGACGTGGGCAACGTCGTATCCTACCGCCGCCAGATCGCTGCCGAACTCGAAGCCCAGGGTTATGACGTCGCGGAGTACCCTTGGCCCTGACCTGTCTGCCGCGGTGCGAGGCAGGACTGCGGGAGGGTACCTTCCGCGCGGGCTTGAGACTTACTGCGGCCATATCCAATGGCGGGCCCGCTGCCGAATACTGACGGCATCGATGCCCGGTATCCAGTCGTCGCTCCCATAAGCTGACAGGCGCATTCGGCCCCCCTTCCAGCCATTCTTGGGTCGAGGAAGTAATCGCCTCGCGCGCAATGGCGAGGTGGCTGTGCGCCTCGAGGGAATTTCCGCGGCTTCCTGAAGCGAACAGCGCAGGGGCGAGGAATTTGAGCTGCGTCAATGCGGAGGGCAGTGAGGACGGGCATCGCTGAACGACTTCCGAAGGGAGCTGCAATGGAACCGAAGACCCTGGACGTAAGCGACATTTCCCGGGCGAAGGGCGAGCCGTTCGCCAGCATCATGGCGGCCGTCGAGGCGCTGCGGCCCGGCGAGCCGCTGCTGCTGACTGCTCCGTTCAAGCCCGAACCGTTGCTGCGCTTGCTCGACAGCAAGGGCTTCGATCACCGGGCCAGTTCCGGCGAGGATGGCAATTGGCAGGTGCTTTTCACGCGCCGGCCCCAACCGGAAGCATCAGTGGATGCCAGGAACCCGCTCACCTGGCCGAAACCCGCCGTGCTCGTCGACCTCAGCGCCACGCCTACCAGGTCAGCCACTGATGCAGTCCTTGAAGCGCTCGACGGCATGTTGGACAAGCAGGTGCTCTTCGCCCTCCTGCGCGAGGAGCCCACGGACCTGCCTTTCCGGCTTCTCGACGACAATCACCTCTGCTTCGGCCGATGGCAGGACGGAACCTATCGCGTCCTTGTCCTGGTGCGGGGCGCGGCAGAAACGGCGGGTTGAGGATCCGGCAAACGGTCTGGTGATCCCCAACGGACCTTGGCGAAATATCCCCCTGTTCCTGGCTCAATTTGCGCTTGATCAACGATGGAGCCCGGGCCGCGTGCTGATCTGGCGCGAATCTGGAGCAGCCCATGAACGCTATCTCACCCTTTGCCGCCCTGGAGCGGACGACTGCCAAGCACGTCCGTGCCCTAAGGCCTGACCCGGCGACGCTCGCTGTCACCGGTTGTGCAGCGGCCGCGATGATGGCGGCTGCGGCACTGATGGCCGCACTGGGCGAGGCGGAGGCGGTGGGCCCCGGTCTGGGTGGCAATGTCGCGCTGCTGCTCTTCGCCGTCATGAACGCCAACCGCCCCTATCGTCGCTGCTGGGCTCCGGCGCTGATCTTTCTCGGATTGGTCGGAGCAAGCGGGATCGCACTGGCGCTGCTTCCCGCAGCGGAGCATTTCGTGACCCCATCGGCAATCGCGCGCTTCAGTATCGAAGGTCTGCATGGAGCCGCCCAACTGGGCGCCATGGGAATGACGGCCCTCGCCTGGTCAACGGCGGGGCGAAACGTCAGGGGCACCAGATGGTCGACGGCGGCCTTCGCCATGCTGGCCAATCTGCAACTGGGCGAAGCGATCGCGCGCGCTTTGGCCGGCTCGACTGGCGATGTCTGGACGTTGGCGAGCGAGTTGCTGTTCGCCTCATGGCTGCTCGCGACCACCATGGGACTGACGCGCCGCCTTGGCGGTCGTCTTGCCGGGGCACCGATCAGGCAAGAGCACCTGCCACCAGAGTCGGTGGACGTACTGCGCGAGATCAATTGGCACGGCGATCGAGTGCGGTGACGAATCCCGCCGACCGATCCGGAAACAGGAGCTTGGGATGAGCGAAACCCAGCATAGACCAGATGCACTATTCCTGGCGACGTACGATCGCCCGCAGGACGATCCGATGTTCGTACTCGAGCGATGGCTGGGCGAAGCCAGGAGCCAGGTCGGCTTTGCCGCGTCCGCCATGTCGCTCGCCACTGTGACGCCCACCGGCGATCCGGACGTGCGGATGGTCCTGCTGCAATCCATTCGGGATGATGGTCTGGTCTTCTTCACCAATCTCACCAGTCCCAAGGGCAAGCAGATGCTGGCGAGCGGCAAGGCGGCCGCGTGCTTCCACTGGCCGGCGCTGGGTCGGCAGGTCCGTGTTCGCGGCACCGTGCATCAGGTTGACGATACCTATGCAGACCAGTACTTCGCTGGTCGCCCGCGCGGCTCCCAGATAGGAGCCCATGCGTCCGCCCAGTCTTCGGTCATCGCCGACCGCGCCACGCTCATTGACCAAGCCGGCGAGATCGCGAACCGCTTCGCGGGCGGGCCAGTCCCCCGTCCTGCGCATTGGAGCGGCATGTGCCTGGTGCCCTCTGCGATCGAGTTCTGGGAGGACGGGGCCGACCGGCTGCACGACCGGCTGCTCTTTACCAGGCCGATCGGCGCCGGCGTCTGGTCAGCGGCGAGATTGGCCCCCTGAGGCAGCCGTCGGTGCGTGCTGCGATGCCGGCGAGGTCGGCTAGGCGTCGACGCGGGGCCTGGGCGCCGCGACGACGAGCGTGGCAAACACGGCAAGCGCCAGCACCGTTACAGGGCCCGACACCCAGCGCCAGTCGATGAAGAACGCGTCGGCCAGAACGCGGTAGCACACCGCAGCCTCGAGGATGGCGAGCGGGGCGTAGAGAAACCGGGAATACTGGATCCTGACCCCGGCGACGGCCGGGAGGATCACCAGGGCGTGCCCCATGACCATGGAGAGGGCGAAGCCGATCGTGACGGCATGGATCAAGGCATCGGGTCCGGCACCGTATTCCGGAAGACCGAGGCCGAGCAGGCCCGCGATGCCCAGCCAGGCATGCCCGCAAAGGATTGCCGCCGCCATGAACCTGGCCTGACCACGCGTTCGGATCGTGCGAAGGGCAATGTCGTGGCGCCACAGCCATATCGACAGCAACAGCAGGCCGAGGCCAAAACACCTGGCGCCCCAGGCATCCGCAAGACCGATGAAACACCCGATCAGCAGAACGAGCGCCGCCGCGAAGAATGCCGCCACGATTGTTCTGCTATGCCCCATGAGGCGGCTGAGTTCCAGCCGTTCACCAGACACCGTCAAGACGAGGTAGGCGAGCCACCAGGGGATGGAGGTCGCGTTCGCGCCGGTGGCCACCACAGTGTGGATCGAACCGATGAGCAGGCAAACGGCACCCAGCAGGAGTGCGACGGTAAACGGGGCGGGCTGCAGCCGCAGCACGTGGCCGGACATCCAGCAGAAGAGTGCTGCCGCGGCGGCGTAGGCGACGAACGCGGCGATTGCAGGAAAGCCGGCCAGCAACCCGGCCGTTGCCAGGATGGACAGGATTGGCGAGACAAACCAGATCGGCCCGCGCAGGGCGACCGCTCTTTCCAGCGGCACCAAGGTGCCGAAGACCCCTTGCATCATGATGAGGCCGTGAAGTTCGGCGGGCACCGCCGCATTGGGCAAGGGGACGCCGATGCGGACGAGCCCACCATAAAGGCCCGCCACCGCCAGGACGGCAGTGGCGGCCAACAACGACCTCGGTATCAGACTGGTCGCGAACACGGTCAGGCTGCGGTGCGGCTGACCCGTACCTGCCAAACTTCCGGACCCTGCTGTTCGTAGACCCAATCGAACGTGCCCGGATATTCCGCAGCGAACTGGTAGTGCAGCGGCTTTGGGTCGTGGTCGTTGACGATGAGAAAGGCCTCACCCGCGTTGAGATTCTGGAAGGCGTTGAAGATCATTGGGTGCCGCAGCCGCGGCGCGATCTGTCGCACGTCGATGATGGTTTCGCCGGACTGGCAATCGCTGCACATTACAAGGTTCCTTTGGGTGTTCTGCCGAGCGCGCGGCGCCCGGCATCATTGATGAAGTCGGAGGTCCATACCGGATCCCAGACGAGTTCGACGTTCACCCGGGTGGCAGCCGGAAAGCCCGAAGCAATCCGGTCACGAACCTCGTCGACCACGAGCCGTCCCATCGGGCAGGCGCGGCTCGTCAGCGTCATCTGCACCTCGATCTGCCGGTCCTGCTCGCGGGCGAGATAGACCAGGCCGAGGTCGACGATGTTGATGCCGATCTCCGGGTCGAGCACCTGCTCAAGGCAGGGCTGCAACGCCGGCGAGATGCATGGTTGGAAGGTCATGATATCCCCAGGTGGACGCAGGATGACTAAACGATGTTTGCGGACCGATCTTTGCGACAGCGCAACGACTGGACGCAGCTAGGCGGCCGGCACCCCTATGATGATTTCGTGCAGGGCGAGCGCGGCGCCGGCGAGCGCGAGCCCGACAAAGCCCAGCAGAAGGTCCCGGCGCGAGGGCCAGCTCAGCGACGCCGGTCGGGAGAACGGCACCAGTGGCCGGCGCGCCGCGAGTGACTTCCACTCATCTTGCCCAAGGCGCCTGCGCGCCCCCCTGTCCATCAGTGCCATTCCGGCCAGGCAAAGGGCGAGCAATGTTCCGAACAGCATGACATGGGCGAGATCGCCATTTGGTACGATATGCGCGGCAGCCCAGAGCGCGAGGGCCCACAGGACCGGATGGCGCGTAATCCCAAGAATGCTCCCGCTGGCGTCGTCTGGACGCCGGTTGGCCGAGAGCGACAGCCTATTGGGGGTACACAATCCGACCACCCCAAATGCGAATGCCGCGGGAACCAGCAGGCGGGGGATGAACCGCTGCCAGTCCATCGCCGGCCAGAGTTCGACATAGGGCGCTTCCGCGGTCGCCCGGAACATCCAGGCCAGGAGCAAAAGCGACATTGCCGAGTGGAGAGCGACATAGACGCCTTCGCCCAGGGCGCCGACGAGCCGCCTCCTGAGAGGCGGTCTCGCCGGGACGGCGTGCGCTGCGAGCAAGGCGGCCATGGATCCGGCGAACTGGATCCACAACTGGGCGTCGTGGGGCATCGCGCTCTCCGCGGAGGCAGGATCGCCGGAAGCAATCCTGCATGCCAGTGTGCTAGAGGCCGGCGCCGGCAAGTGCTGCGTCGAAGCGTTCCTTTGCCTTGCCCGGCAAGTGCGCGGCCTTGGCGGCGTCGATATTGACCGCATCGCCCACAATGATGGCGGCGATCATGCCCATGCCCAGATGGGGCGCGCACTTCACGGCATAGACACCCGGCGCGGTGAACGTGACGACAACTTCCTTGCCCATGGCGCCCTTGAAGGCCTCGGCCCCGTCGGGAAGGATATCCTTGACCGTTTCGGCATTGTGCCCCTTGTCGGTGGGTATGAAGGTCACCGTGTCGCCGACCGCGATCTGGGTCAGCGCGGGCTCGAAGACCATCCCGGCGCCGTCGGCGCCCTTGTTGAGCATCTGCACTTCGAAGTTGGCTGCATAGGTGGGCGCAGCAGTGACGAGCATCAGCGTGGCGATGGTTGCTTTGAAGAGCGTGTTCATCTTGTTCTCCTGGATCGAGAGATGCGATCCATTCGCGTCTCCTGCCGCCCTTTTGCTCGGATGGAGGCTCGGTTTCTTTGACGCGTGTCAAATTAGCCGAAATGTCGCAGGCAGGCCCAAATTAATCGTTGGCACAATTTGAGCCGCGTCAAAGAATGGCGGCTCGCAAGGCACTATTCCAGCATCGACCGACGCCGATAACGGGGCGGCAATGCTGGAGAGCTTGAATGCAAGACCATGACGACGACATCAACCTAGGACGCCGCAACCTGATGGCCGGCGTCGCGTTCGCAGGCGTTTTCGGCGCCGTCCTCGCGTCGGTTCCGGCGGGCGCCGAAGAAACCGGTGTAGTGACCGGGCCTGCACCCGATCTGAGCGCCCTGCCGCGCGTGAAGGTGGACCTGGTTGCCCCTCCCGGAGTGCACGACCACGAGCAGGTCGCCAGCAGCGGCCCCAAGGTGGTCGAGTTCACCCTGGAGATTCAGGAGAAGGCACTGGTCATCGACGACCTGGGTACAACGGTGCAGGCCATGACCTTCAACGGTTCGGTTCCGGGCCCGTTGATGGTGGTCCACGAGGGCGACTATGTCGAGCTGACGCTGACCAATCCCGACACCAACATGATGCAGCACAATATCGACTTCCACTCGGCTACCGGTGCGCTGGGCGGCGGCGGTCTTACGCTGATCAACCCCGGTGAGCAGGTGAAGCTCCGCTTCAAGGCAACCCGCCAGGGCGTGTTCGTCTACCACTGCGCGCCCGGGGGTCCGATGATCCCGTGGCATGTGGTGTCGGGTATGAACGGGGCCATCATGGTCCTGCCGCGCGACGGCCTGAAGGACGGCCAGGGCAACAAGCTGACCTACGATCGCATCTACTATATCGGCGAACAGGACTTCTACGTGCCCAAGGATGCCGACGGCAACTTCAAGACCTATGAATCGGCCGGCGACGGCTACTCGGACATGCTCGAGGTCATGAAGACCCTTACGCCGACCCACGAGGTGTTCAACGGCGCCGCTGGTGCCCTGACGGGCGAGAACGCCATGACCGCCAATGTCGGCGAGACGGTGCTGATCATCCACAGCCAGGCCAATCGCGACACCCGTCCGCATCTGATCGGCGGCCACGGCGATTACGTCTGGAATACCGGCAAGTTCCGCAACCCGCCGCAGGTCGACCTCGAGACCTGGCATATCCCCGGCGGCTGCGCCGGTGCCGCGCTCTACACGTTCCTGCAGCCGGGCATCTATGCCTATGTCAACCACAACCTCATCGAGGCCGTCGAACTGGGGGCCACTGCGCACTTCAAAGTGGAAGGCGAGTGGAACGACGACCTCATGACGCAGGTACAGGCTCCTAGCCCGATCGCCTGACCGCGTCTGCGGCCCGCCACCTGTTGGCGGGCCGCTTCTCCATATGGAGCCAGATCATGACTGCCCAGGCCATCAAGGACGTGACGTTCGGGGATCTGCTGCTGCCAGCGGCGCTGCTGGTGGGTCTCAGCGCCCTGGTGCTGGTGCAGGCGGGCGTTATCACGGTCGGCCCTGGCGACCGGGCGGCCCTTGGCCCCGAGACGGTTACCGTCGAGGCCCGGCCCTATGACCACCGCATGCCCGGCGATTTCCAGATGAACGGCGCCCCGGTCAATGGCATCCTGCAGCACACAGCCATGGAGCCGGTCGAGGTGATGCGCCACCAGGTTACGCTGGCCGACTATCGGCGATGCGTGGACGACGGCTTCTGCGACACGCCCGAACCGGCCGTTCGGCCGGCGCGGGACGACGTACCTGTCACGGGCGTCAGCTATGATGACGCCGTTGCCTATGCCGCATGGTTGTCGGACCGTACCGGCGACCAATGGCGCCTGCCCACGGTCGCCGAGTGGATATTTGTCGCCGGCGATCGTGCTGTCGACCACGCCATCGAGAAACAGACCGACGCCGCCAATCCGGCCGCCCGCTGGCTCGCGGCCTATGAGCAGGAGACGAGCCGCGCCGTTTCGGCCAATGCCATGCCCCAGCCTCCCGGCTCGTTCGGCGCCAATGACCTTGGGGTCATGGACATCGGCGGCAATGTCTGGGAATGGACGGCGACCTGCGCCAATCGCACGACGCTCGGCCCCGATGGCGCCATCGCCAGCGTGGTCGAGAGCTGCGGCGTACATTATCTGGAAGGCCGCCACCTGACACCCATGAGCGTGTTTGTCCGCGATGCGCGCGGCGGTGGCTGTTCGGTTGGAGCACCGCCCGACAATCTCGGCTTCAGGCTTGTGCGCGAGCCCGGCTCCGCGTGGCGGATACCCTTCGTTTCGTAGCCGTGCCCTGACCGACGATTCGCGGACCTGCACGGCGTTGCATCATAGTCGCGTAGCGTATTGGAGGTCGACACATGCTTCTGAAAGCGGTTGCCGTATTTCTCGTTTTGATCATCGTTGTCGTGGGATACCTGTTCGCATCCTATCGACTGGCCATGGGGGAGGCCGAGCGGGCCTGGACCGAGATCGCCCAGGCCGCTGTTCCGCCGTCCGGCGTGTTCGACCCTGCTATGGTGTCAGGGCTACCAGAGGTGGCCCAGCGCTACTTCCTGCACGCCATCGCGCCTGGCACGCCCCTGAAAACGACCGTCGAATTGCGGCACAAGGGCGTGTTCCTGCTCGGCGACAAGAACAGCAGCCAGAGCTACGACATGGAGGCCCGTCAGATACTGGCGCCGCCGGACAGGTTCGTGTGGATGCCCGTTCTGCGCTCGGGCCCGCTGACCATCACGGGGTCGGATGCGGCACTGGATGGCAGGGCCTGGACGCGGTTCTGGATCGCGTCGCTCTTGCCGGTGGCCGACGTCGCCACATCGCCGGATCTGGTTCGCTCGGCCCAGTTCCGCTCGGCCATCGAGAGCATCTGGGCCCCGGCGGCAATACTGCCGCGCGACGGCATCGCCTGGAAGGCCGAGGGTCCGGACACGGCATCGGTCACGATTGACCTGCCTGGCGGCCCTGTCGTTCTGCAGTTGACAGTGGATCAGGCTGGCGCCCTGAAGGCGGTGGTGGGGTTGCGCTGGAGCGATGCCAATCCGCAGAAGCGGTTCCAGCTCCAGCCCTTTGGCGGCACCATGGCGGAAGAGGCGACCTTTGATGGTTACACCATCCCCTCGGTGGTGAAGGTCGGCAACATGTTCGGCACCGCGGACTACTTTGCCTTCTACCAAGCTCAGATACTGCAGGCGGTCTACAAGTGAGCGGGCCTGACGGCCCGCTCACTCATCAGCTACTGCGCCGTCGGCGCCGGGGCAGCATCGTGTGGATGTTCCGCATTGGGCAGGTGCGTCAGCAGTTCACCGCTGCTCTGCCCGGGTGTCGTGGGCACGGCACCGGCATAGAACACGCCGTGCAGGCCCCAATAGGCCCCGGCAATGATCACCAGCGCAGCCAGCAGGCCGGCGGGCACGCTGCCCAGGGCAGGTGCCAGTTTGGGCAGCTTCAGGCCCGACGGCGACGGATCGGCGGCAATCAGGAACAGCGTGCCCATGATGAGCGCATGACCGACCAGGTCGATGCGGCCGAATGGATAGACCGCCGTGGTGAAGATGATGATGAGCGCGAGCGCCGATAGCCGGCGGATCAGCGGCGTCCACAGCAGGCCGAAGCCCATGGTGAACTCGGCCACACCGGCCATCGGGATGAAGGTGTCCCGCGGCATGCCGAAGGTCAGGAACGGCCGCTCCTCCACGAGCGGGTAGAACCACTCGGCATAGGCGAATTTCTCCAGGCTCGACCACATCAGCGCAATGGCAACGCCCCACCGCAGCACGGCGAAACGGTGCTTGTACCAACCGGCGTCTGGGTTGGAGGCCAGCACCAGGTAGCCGGCCACACCGACACCGAGGGCCAGGTAGTCGAGCAGGTGGAAGAAGTCATAGTCGCGCAACGCGATGACCCAGAGCCCGATAATGCCGGCAGCCGCCAGGGGCATGGTGCGGCGCGAAAAGACCAGGGCGGCGATGAGCAGCTGCAGCCACGATACCCATTCGTTTGGCGTCTGCAGGTCCGGCGTCAGATAGACACCGCCGACGGCGAAGATCGCCACGAAGAACGCGCCGATCACGGCCCGCATGAAATCGTCGGACCTGTTCCACAGCGGTGCGCCCAACCGGTCCAGCCCCGCATTGGTCTGAACGCCCAACGGCAAGCGCTCGATGATCACGGTGACGGCAAAGAACGCCAATACCAGGATGATACCGAGCCAGAACCAGCCGTTGGTGAGCGTCCGTGTGATGGGCGCGGGCGCATTGCCCACGACATAGGGCGCAAACCACTTCACATGGGCGCTGGCAGGGGTCGCGGCCGAGAGACCACCCAGGATGGAGAACAAGGCGGCCGCGCCGCCGATGCGCTGGACCTTGGGCAGCCAATTTCGGGCAATCGGCACCCTTTTGGTGTCCTGCAAAAACGTGGTCATCAATAAGCTCCTGAAAAATCTGCGGTTCCGCAGTTGCCTACGAAATACACCCCAACGGACGACCATTGTTGATCTACGTCAACCGATCGGCATTGGAGCTGGGCCAAGACGGTCCTTGAAAGGAAACACCAATGGACCTTCTGAAATACGGCGCGGGCGCAGTGCTGCTCGCGGCCTTCGCCGGATCGCTGTTCGTCCGTGACCAGCAGCCCATGGCCGTCGCCACAATGCCTATGCCGCCGATCTGCGGAGATGTCGCGAGCGACCACGAGGCGGGCTCCACTCAGGCGCATATCGACATGATGGCGGCGATGGTCGACCAGCCCCACGGGGCGCTGCTACAGACGATGGAGCCGATGCTTTCCGACATGATGCGCGGCATGACGGCGCCAGACTTCGATGTCGCTTTCGTCTGCAGCATGCTGCCCCACCACCAGGGGGCGGTGGCGATGGCGCAGGTCGCCTTGGATCACGGCAGCGATCCGTGGGTGAAGATGGTCGCGCAGGAGATCATTTCCGCCCAGCGGACCGAGATTGCCGAGATGCAGCAATGGCTGGCGCGGCAGCCGGCGGTGTCGGCAAGCGCTCCATAGCCCCTCCGGGTGGTCAGCGGGTCGCCCAGGCAAGCCATATTGCAACGCCGACAAGGGCCAGAGCGAAGAGGCGTGTGACCACCAGGCGACCTGCGCCGCGCTCGAGCACGGGGGCCAGGGCACCGGCAGCCGTGACAATCGCCAGATGGATGACGGTGGCAATCAAGACATAGACCGCCGCAAGCATGATCGGCGGCCATAGATTGTCGCCAGATGCCGGGAGAAAGTTGGGCATCACGGCGACGAAGAAAAGCGCGGCCTTGGGATTGAGCAGGTTGGTCACCACGCCCTGGATGAAGAAACGGGAATGTCCCGACACTTCGGGCGGATCGTCCGCCTCGTTCCACGAACTCCACGCCAGATACAGCAGATAGAGGACGCCTCCCCAACGCAGGAGGGAATGAAGCGCAGGCGAAGCGGCCAACAGCGTCGCCAGCCCCAGGGCGGCGGTCGCACCAAGGATTGCCAGGCCCAGCGCGACGCCTGCGACGGCCACATATCCCGCCCCGCGACCTTCCCGCGCCGCAAGAATGGCCAGGTAGGTCATGTTCGGGCCGGGGGTCAGCTCGATGAGTGCCGAAGCCAGCATGAAGCCGAGTAAGTCCGGCATGGGTCACCTGTCGGTTGATCGATTGGGCACACTCGTCCGACGGGACCGCGGATGCGCTGCGACGTTCAGGATAACGCGCGGGCTGCCAAAGCACCACGATGGCCACCTGGTTGGGCAGCGGCCGACCGATGCCTGGCATGGCGTTTCGACGAGCATAGCGCCCGGTTGCGGCGTTGAATTTGCCATGGATCAATTACAGCGAGAGGCGATCGTGCTTTGACATCGTGGGATCGCCACCAAGCGTCGCAAACACCGGAGGCCTCGATGGAACGCATCAAGATTACCCAGCATACCTCACTTGGCGCTTTCTGGTTCGCCGGGTGGCTGTTCACCATCGGCTACCTGCATCTCGATTTCTGGCAGGGCCTGTTGGGCCTGCTCCTGTGGCCCTACTTCATCGGCCAGCATGTGGCCGCGCTCGCTGTCTGACCACTTTCGCCCCGGCGTATCCCACGACTTTCAGAACGCTGAAGCACGGAGGAAACCATGTTGAGCGACGTCTTTGTGCCCCTTCTGACCTACCCCGACCCGACACCGGTTGAGTTTGCGAAGACCCTGCCGGACTTCATTGGCCGCTTCGCCTCAAGTGTCACCTTCTGCCCCACCGAGATCGATGTGCCCGATCTCGCCAACCGTTGGGGTGCCGCGCTGATCTCCTTGCCGCAAATGATCGCCGAGGTCGAAGCAAGGAGCCGTCGCCTGGCCCAGCACCTGAAGCAGGAGACCAGCGGCGTCGGCGGACCGCTGGCCGTTCACCAGCAAATGGTTCGAGCCGCCTTCGGGCAGGTCGGGTCCGCCCTTTTGCCCCATGCCAGGAGCCACGATCTGTCTCTGGTCGCCATCGATGCCGGATCGGATGAAAAGACAGGATTGGCCGAGACGTTCATCTTCGGGACTGGCCGACCCGTCATGGTCGTGCCCGAACAGCATCTCGCCTCTGCCGACCTGGGCAATATTGCCATCGCCTGGGATGGTGAGCGATGCGCCAATCGGGCCGTCTTTGACGCCATGCCGCTGCTGGTTGGAGCGCGCAAGGTGACCTTGCTTACGGCGTCGGACGACAAGCCTGTCGGCGACAACGACTTGAAGGCGCTGGTGGCCTATCTGAACCGTCACGGCATACAGGCCGAGCACAGAGAGATTTCCGCCAAAGCGGCCAATGGTATCGGCAATGCCCTCCAGGATGGAGCGCACGAAATCGGCGCGGGGCTGTTGGTGATGGGCGCCTATGGTCACAACCGGCTGAGGGAATTCGTCCTCGGCGGAGCCACCAGATCGGTACTTGCCGCCCCCAGGCTGCCGATACTGCTCTCGCACTGAGCAGCGTGCCGGAGCGACAAACCATCGGTCGTCGGCCGGGGACGGGTCACAATAAACGCGGCACAGCAAACCAGAGTGGCTGCAATGGCGGCGCTTCCGGCCAAGGGCATGGGCGTCCCCGCGAGGACGGCGCCATAGCCCAGTGCCATGGCGAAGACCGCCGCGACTTTGGCCCTGCCGGCGATCGCCCCCTCGTTCCGCCAGGCCCGAAGCGTTGGGCCGAGCCAAGGATGGGCTTCCAGCCAGGCGGCCAGCCGAGGCGACGATCGCGAATAACAGGCGATGGCCAGGAGCACGAATGGCGTCGTCGGCAAGACGGGGACGACAACGCCGACGATCCCCAGGACGACGAACACGCTGCCGGCGATCATCAGCACGACCCGGCCGATGCCCGCCACAGTCAAAGTCCCCCGATGCAGCGCAGAGCCTCGGCGCCGCGGTGTGCCTGGGCGGCTACGTCATCAAACAGATGGGCCAGTTCGTGGAAGACCGAGCGATTCGCTTTCGCTCCAGCTTACGTCTTCCAGATCGGCCAGCAGCTCCAGCAGCGCCGTGATGGCGGTGCGGTGTTGCCGTGCCTCCAGCAGATGCCGCCGATCGATGCGCTGCTGCTCCTGGTCCACGAAGCGCTGCAGGGCATCGCCAACTTTCTGCCGGCAATCGCAATCGAGAGCGGCCGTCGCAATGAGCGTCCGGATGCGGGCGACAAGGCGTCCCGGATCCTGTGCCTCGATCTCTCCTCCCCGATTCACGCTGCCACCCAATCCATCCCCGGCGCTCCGTGGAGGAACCCGTTGGAGAAATGCGCGGCTGGGTAGATGTCGCGGAGTTGCCCGAGGCCCTCGTCGGTGCCCAAAGCTCCGTCTCGCACCTGCGCGAACACCTCGGCGACAGCCACCATGTCGCAGTCCTGCGGGGAGAGCCTGAGATGGGTAATGCCGATGCGGCCCAGCATGTCGAGGTCACCGATCAGCGCCTGGCAGTGGCGCGACATGGTCTGGACGCCGTTGATGGTCAGGAAGGCCTGGCGGTCGAGGGTATCGACGTCCAGGCCATCGGGGTCCTCCCCACAGACGAATTTGCAGTTGTCCTTGGTGTGGCCCTTGGCACGGGCATGGGCGCAACGCGCCGACATGGCGAGCGGCAGCCGACCGAAGGCGACCAGCTCGTAGTCCAGCCCCGGCGCCCCAGCGGTGATGCTTGCCAGGGAACTCGCCGGCAGTTCCGCGCCCAGGCAGATGCGCCGGGCGCCCTGACGCCCCAGCAGTGCTGCTGTCGGCGCGTTGTAGACATTGACGAATGGCCCGACATGGTGCGGTCGCCCGGCCAGCATGGCCAGCGCCGACAGATCGTTGGCCTCCACGAGCGTGGACGATTGCACGACCTGGCGTGTGGCCTGCCGCTCGCGGTCGAGGGTAACAAGCGCAAGCGTCGCCTGCGCCACCTCCTTGCCCGCTGCCAGCAATCGCTCGACGACCGCATCGGTGAAGGGACGCACGAAATGATCGCGCTTGGAGCACACCACCTCGCCCAGCGTGACGGCGTCGATCGCCGCGCAATCGGCCAGCCTGAAGTAGAAGTCGCGCCATTTGGGGCCGTCCCAAAGGTATGGCACGGGGCCGACCGTTATCCGCAACTTGCCCATGTTCACCGCCATTTCTTCTCGTAGGCGCCAGCCGTTGTGCGCTGGCCTTCGCTGAGACGCCGCAGCGCCTCAACGTGTCGGGCGCGATCGGCGGGCAGGGAATTCAGGGCGTCCTTCAGCCGGCGGACGACTTCGGCCACATAGGCCTTGCCGCGTTGGCGCCCTTCGATCTTGAGTGCCTTGACGCCTGCTGCTGCCAGGGCCTCGATGTGGTTCATCACGTCGAGGCTGACGGGGTCCTCGAAGGCATAGCCGTCGTCGTCGGCGATGTGGAAGCGGCCCTTGCACAGCGTCGGATAGCCGGCGGCTTCCCCGGCGCCGAACCTGTTGATGGTGAAGCCGGCAAGTTCGGACACCATCTCGTCGCCGTCCTCGCGATAGCGAACGTGGCTGGCCGGCGAACACACCCCCTGCATATTGGGCGACAGGCCCGTGACATAGGACGACAGGCTGCAGCGCCCCTCCGCCATGACGCAGAGACCGCCAAAGGCAAAGACCTCTAGCTCGCAGTCGACCTCGCGGGCCAGCGCGGCGATCTCGGCAATGGTCAGCACCCGGGGCAGCACCAGCCGCCTGGCGCCGAACGAGGAGACCAGGAAGTTGATCGCTTCCACGTTCGATGCCGAGGCCTGTACCGAAACGTGCAGCCGCTGCTCGGGATAGCGCTCGGCAATATGGGCCATCAGCGCCAGGTCGGCGACGATCAACGCGTCCGCTCCCGCCGCAACCGCGTCGCTGGCGGCGCGGTACCAAAGCTCTTCCTCGCCCGCCTTCATGAAGGTGTTCAGGGCGACATGGGTCGCGACGTCCCTCGCCTTGCCGTAAGCGACCGCGTCCGACAATTCCCTGGGCGAGAAATTGAGGCCGGGGAAGTTCCGGGCATTGGTCTGGTTGCGGAAGCCGCAATAGATTGCATCGGCGCCCGCCTCGGCGGCCTCACGATAGGCGGCCGGCGTGCCTGCCGGACAGATCAATTCCATCATGCGAGGCCTGCAAGCGCGCGGTCCCGCACCCTTTCACCCAGCCGCCGGAATGCCGATGAAAACGGTCCCGCCGCGGCCGAGAGATCGGTCGGCAGGTCGAAATCGCAGTCGTCCAGCGCATTGCGCAGCGCCAGCATCGCCTCCATGTCGCCCGTCAGCGTGAGGCTGCGCGAGAAGAACACCGCGTCGCCGTCCAGCCGCCCCTCCAGCAGGGCCAGCAGCGTTACCATGGGCCCTGATGCGGCCGCATCAACGGGGGGCGCCTTGTCCTTGCGATAGACCTTGATGTGTCGCAGCGATGGCCGGATCACGAAGCTCCAGTCGAGCTCGGCCGGCGTGAACCGGTAGCGCCGGGAGGCATTGTCGCCGAGCCGATCGAAAAGGCCCGGATGCTGTTTCATGGCCTGGGCGAAGACGAGGCTGACGACGCGCTGGACAATCGTGAGCGGCACCCGATCGAGAACCGAAGTGAGTTGGCGGGGCAGGAGCATGAGGCGTTCCTTCGATGTTTCGACCCAGCTTTATCCAGGTCGCACGCGCCCCGCTTTGCTCTAGCTCAAAGAGCGCCCTCGAACAGAGCGCTATGAAGGGGCATGTCCATGCCCGGCTTGCCCGCCCTCGCGCACCCTCCTTTCACCGATCTGCGAGCCTTCCTCGACCTGATCGAGGCCCGCGGCCAGTTGCGCCGCATCGCCGAGCCGGTGCGGGTGCAACTGGAGGTGACCGAGTTGCATCGGCGTGTGCTCTCGGCGAACGGGCCGGCATTGCTGCTGGAGCAGCCGATACTGCCCGACGGGCAGCGATCCGCCATGCCCATGCTGGTCAATCTGTTCGGCACAGTCGAGCGGGTTGCCTGGGGTCTGGGCATCGAGCCGTCCGCCCTGCCGACTCTTGGCAACGCCATGGCGGCGCTTCGGTCGCCGCGGCCACCGCGCGATATCAGGACCGCCTGGGCACAGCGGGGCATGCTGCGCGCCGCGCTCGACATGCGCCCGCGTACCACGCATCGCCCCGCCTGCCAGGAACGCATCGAGCATGGCGACGCCGTGGATCTGGGTATGCTCCCGGTCCAATGGTGCTGGCCCGATGAGCCGGGCCCGCTGATCACCTGGCCCCTGGTCATCACGCGTTCCCCGGATGATCCGGCCGACATCAATGTCGGCATCTACCGCATGCAGGTTCTCGGCCGACGACGAGCCATCATGCGCTGGCTGCCCAGCCGGGGCGGCGCCCGCCATCATCGGCTGTGGCAGAAGCTTGGGCAGGACATGCCCGTGGCCATCGCTATCGGCGCTGACCCTGCCACCATCCTGTCGGCAGTGATGCCGCTGCCCGAGGGCATGAACGAGCTGGCATTTGCCGGTATGTTGCGGCGCCGGCCGAGTCTGCTCGCGCGTGGCGTCACCGTCGCGCTGCCGGTACCGGCCTCGGCCGAGATCGTGCTGGAAGGAAAGGTATCGGTCACCGAAACCGCCCCGGAAGGCCCATACGGCGATCACACCGGCTACTATAACGGGGTCGAGCCATTTCCCGTCGTCACCATCGAGGCGATGACACGCCGCCGGGATGCGATCTACCTGTCGACCTATACGGGACGGCCGCCCGACGAGCCGTCTCGGCTGGGCGAGGCGCTGAACGAGCTCTTCATTCCTCTGGCACGCCAGCAATTCCCCGAAATCGTCGACCTGTGGCTGCCGCCCGAGGCATGCTCCTATCGCACCATGGTCGTATCGATCGACAAGCGTTATCCCGGCCAGGCCCGACGGGTGATGATGGGGCTGTGGTCCATGCTGCCGCAGTTCAGCATGACCAAACTGATCATCGTGGTGGATCCCGATATCGGCGTGCGGAACTGGAGCGATGTCTTGTGGGCGCTCAGCACGCGCTTTGATGCCCCGCGTGACCTCCTGGTCGTCTCCGACACGCCTATCGACTATCTCGATTTCGCCTCCGCCAAGCCGGGGCTGGGTGGAAAGCTGGGCCTGGACGCCACAACCAAGCTGGGCGCAGAGACGGATCGGGAATGGGGCCGCCCGCTCACCATGAGTGCCGATGTGATGACGCGCGTCGATGACCTGGTCGGGCGCTTGGGACTGGGGGCAGGGCGGCCATGACCGAGATCGTCGTCGCCATCACGGGCGCCTCCGGGGCCGCCATCGGGATGCGTGTCTTCGAACGCCTGCGCGCCCGACCGGGCATCATGCCGCAACTGGTCATCTCGCCCTCTGCCCGCCGTACCATCGCCCACGAAGTTTCGCCCGAGGCCCTGGACCAGCTTCTGGCCACGGCAGGCGCGGTGCACGGCCACGACGATGTCGGCGCCACATTGGCCAGCGGATCGCACCCGACCGCAGGAATGATCGTGGCCCCATGCTCGATGCGGACGCTGGCCGCGATAGCCGCCGGCCTCGCCGACAATCTGATTGTGCGGGCGGCGGACGTCCACCTCAAGGAACGCCGCCGTTTGGTGCTGGTGGCGCGCGAGACGCCGCTTCACCTTGGCCACCTCCGCAATATGGTCGCCGTGACCGAAATGGGGGCCATCGTCATGCCGCCGGTACCAGCATTCTATCACCGGCCGGGGACGGTCGGCGAAATCGTCGATCACCTCGCGGGTCGTGCCATAGATCTGCTGTGTCTGCCAGGGCCGCAGGAGGCGGTCGCCTGGCAGGGAACAGGCGACTAGCGCCTATGCCGGGCTAGAGTGAACCGCGCGGTGCCAGCAGGTCCTTGCGCTTGCGCAGCAGCACCGGGCCGTATTCGACAGCATAGAGGACGAAGGCGAGTATCCATGCCGCGCCCGCCAGTTCGATGATCTCGGACCGGAGCTCCGGCACCGCGGCGGTCAGCGGCCGGATCGCACCGGCCACAAGCATGGCGCCATAGCTGACCGTGGTCACGCCGGAGGCACGCAACTCCAGGCCTGTGTGACCGCGCGTGGCTCTCGTCATCACCGCCAGGGTCATTGCCCCGATGCTGCCCACGGTCGCGACATGCAGCGCGGCTACCGGCTCGATGAGGCCAAAGGCCGCTGCCGCCAGGGTCGCAAAGCTGAGAACGACGAAGGCATAGGCCAGGTGGAGAATGAGGACCAGCCCCTCCGTCGTGGTCGCCCAGCCACGCCACCGGACCAGCCGGATGCCGTGGAGAATGGCGGCCGCAATGCATGCGAGGCCGGTGATCGGGTCGTCGGGACGCACTGTCCATGACACCAGGGCGACCAGGGCCACCAACAGCGCGACGGTGTCGAGCTGGCCATAGGGGGCCGGCATCCGCGTCGCGCCACGCTTCTTGAGCCAGTTGCTGGTGAAGCTCGGCAATATCCGGCCGCCAATGATCATGATCAGCATCAGGTAGGCGCCGATTGCGAGCCGGGAGGGCAGCGTCACATCGCCGAGCACGATATTGCCGTAGTGGAAAAAGAGATTGGCGGAAGCGAGCGCCAGCAGCGCTCCCAGTACCTTGAGGTCTTTCCACTTCCGCCCGGCGACGATTTCGCGGGCGCAGATCAGGAACAGGACCGGCAGAAAGGACGCATCGATCGCCACCGCGACGACCTCGCCCAGCGCGCTCGGCCACAGCAGGACCAGTCGTCCGGCCGTCCAGAGCGCGAACAGGCCCAGCAGCGGCCGTCCGGAAACCGGCAGCCGCCCCGTCCAGTTCGGAATCGCGGTCAGCAGAAAACCCGCCAGCGCCGCCGAGGTATAGCCGAACAGCATCTCGTGGGCATGCCAGGCGGCGCCCGATCCGCCGCCCAGGCCCAGCCCGAGCAGCAGCTCAAGGATCCACAGGACCATGGCCAGCGCGCCCCAGATCGCGGCACCCAGAAAGAACGGCCGGAAGCCGTATGAGAGGATGACAGGGCCTGTCCTTGCGAGGCCCCTGGGGACGGGATCTCGGTTCAGTCTCTCCACCTGGGTCATTTCACACTCCTGAACGCCACGGTCCAGTTGATCGCCGCGATACGCGCTGGCGTCTTTGCGCTGGGTCAAGAACAGGGAGCGCCGCGGTTATTGACCCGCGTCAAAGATTGGGGGCGGCGAACCTGACAAACAGCAGGGCATGAACATTCAGGAGCTGAAAATGAACTGGAAAGCCGCCCTTGCCGCAACCGTGCTCACGACGCTGGTGGCCCAGCCGGCCTTCGCGCATGTGACACTCGAAGTGGCAGAGGCAGCGGCCGGCACGACCTACAAGGCAGTGCTCCGCATTCCCCATGGTTGCGCCGGTGAGGCAACCACCTCCATTCGCGTCAAGCTGCCCGAGGGCGTGTTCAACGCCAAGCCCATGCCCAAGCCCGACTGGGAGCTGACCACAAGGGAAGGGGCCTTCGGCAAGACCTATCTGTCGCATGGCACCGAAGTGACCTCCGGCGTGGTCGAGATCTCCTGGGCAGGCGGCCAGTTGCCGGACGCCTGGTACGACGAGTTCGTGTTTCGCATCGCCATCGATGCCGAGCTTGAGCACGGTGCGGTGCTGCATTTTCCCGTGCTGCAAATGTGCGGTTCGGCGGAACAGGCATGGATCGACACGAGCGGCGCCGAGGGGGCGGACATGCCGGCGCCATCCCTGACCATCATTGAGGGCGATCATTCGCACTGACTGGCGCAGGATCACGGCCATGCACGCGCACCATCGGCACATTGCCAGGCGACTTCCCTTCGCTCTCCTGATCTGGGCGGTGCTGGTGTCCGCCTGCATGGCACATGCCGGCCTGATGCGCTCCTCGCCGCCTGACGGCGCCATGCTGATGCAGCGGCCCTCGGGCATCGACCTGACGTTCAACGAACCCGTCGAGCTGCTCCAGGCAACCCTGCTCGCATCGGGGGGCAATGCGATGCCCCTCGATGGGCGGGGTGTTGATGGCCGTGTCGTCGTCGGTTTGCCCGATGATCTGAGCGATGGTGGCTATGCTCTGACCTGGCGGGTCGTGTCGGAGGACGGTCACCCCGTTTCAGGCACCATTGCCTTCACCATCGGCGCCCAATCTGCTCCGGCAACGACGCCGGTGGAAACCGGTGCCGTCGACGGCTCGATTGCCCTGGTCATCGCGCGCGCCGTCTTGTTCTGCGCCCTGTTCTTCGGCGTCGGCATTTCGGCATTCCGGGTGCTGGCCGGCGCCCTGCCGCCTTCGAGTACACGCCTGGCGGGAACATTGCTGGGCACCGGCGCGCTCGCTGCCATCGCCGTCGTCGGCCTTCAGGGGCTCGACATGCTTGGTCTTGGACTGGCGGGCCTGTTGCACCTGACTACCTGGTGCAGGGGCCTCCAGAGCAGCTACGCGACGACCAGCGCTCTCTGCCTGCTGTCCTTCGGTTTGACCGCGGCGGGTCTGCTCCGGGTCCCCGTTCCCGTCTTCACCACGGCCGCGCTGCTGGCCCCGGTCGTGGCCGGTGTGGCGATCAGCGCCAGCGGCCATGCGGGCGCCGCGGATCCGCAATGGCTGACACGGACGGCCCTCGTCATCCACATTGCCGCCATCGCCGCCTGGGTCGGCGCGCTGCAGCCGCTCTTCGCGCTTCTGGCGGTGAATGATGACGCCGCGCGCGCCTCGCTGGTGCGGTTTTCGCGGGTTGTCCCCGTGCCGGTGGCGTTGCTGTTCGTCTCGGGCATAGCTCTGGCTACCGTGCAGTTGGGGCCGCCCGGCGCACAGTGGCTATCCGCCTATGGCATTGTTCTGGCAGCCAAGCTCTCGCTCGTCGGCTTGGTGATGGGCATTGCATGCTACAACCGCTGGATGCTGACGGCGCCAGCCGCGCGCGGCGAGGTCCGGGCTGTCAGGCACCTGCGGCGCGCCATCGTCGTTGAGACCATGCTGATCGTGCTTGTCCTGGTCCTGACCTCGACCTGGCGGTTCACCACGCCGCCAAGGGCGATCGACACCGCTGGTGTGGCGCAGCTCTCGGCCAGCACGGAGACATTCCATGCCGTGATGGAGACCACCGAAACCAGGGATGGCGTTGCCTTCGACGTGCGGCTGACCGACTGCATGGGGCAACCTCTGGCCCCCCGCTCGATCACGGCAATCTTCATTCCAGCGGGCGACGGCCCCGTGCCGCTGGAGGCGCCACTGCACCTTATGGGTGGACGCTGGTCGACCATGACCAAGCTGCCCATTGCCGGACTCATGACGCAATGGATGGTGGAGCTGAGGGTGCGTGTCGATGATTTCGATCAGGTGACGGTGTCGTTGCGCCCCGAGTGACGAGGCTTGACCTTACTGATCAGTGGCGGTCTCGCCATGCTGCCATTCGCCGCTCGCCTTGAGAGCCTCGACAACTTCCTTTGGCATGTAGTTCTCGTCGTGCTTGGCGAGCACATTGGTCGCTTCGAACGTGCCGTCTGGCAGCGTCCTGCCTTCGGCCACCACGCCTTGTCCCTCGCGGAACAGGTCAGGCAGCATGCCGGTATAGTGGGTGGCGACGTCGGCGACGCCATCGGTGATGGCAAACGAGCTGGACTCGCCCTCACGGATCCAGCTTCCCTCCTTGACCAGTCCGCCCAGGCGGATCGGTGTTCCGGGCTCGATGTGGCGTTCCTGCAGGTCGCTGGGCGAGTAGAAGAACACGATCTGATCCTGCAGGGCATAAAGTACCAGACCGGATGCCAATGCGAAAACGACGCCGAGCCCCGCAATGACTGCGAGGCGTCGGCGCTTTCGGGATGAGGTCTTGCGGCGTATGGCGGCAGAGGCGGTCATGATGCTCCGGTCGGCGCGGATATCAGCCGCGCAGGTATTCAAGCTCTTCGATATCCACCAGCTCGATCTGCTTCACATGCGGAATGCGGATCGTGCCGGCGCATTTCAGTTTGGTGAGGATGCGGCTGACCGTTTCGAACGACAGGCCCAGATAGTCGGCAATGTCGGAGCGCTGCATCGACAGATCGACATAGCGGTCCGAAGCCTGGCGGTCGGCGATGTCCAGAAGGAAGGCGGCGACCTTTTCGGTGCCATTCTGGCGACCCAGGACCATCAGATGTTCCTGCGCGCGGGTCAGGCCCTTCAGCGCCACCTGGAACATGGATTGGTTGAACATGTCGCCCTGGCTGGGACGCAGCACCCGGATGCCGGTGCTATCAACACTCTCGGCATAGAAATGCCGCTGCTGATCGGCCTCCAGGCCGAAGATCTCGCCGGCAAAATAGAAGGCGCTGATCTGACGGCGCCCATCGGCGGAGACGCGGCAGAGCCGAACCGTACCGAACTCCACCATGTAGAGCGGGCCCGACGCATCGCCCTGGCCATAGATCGTGGTCCCGGCCTCATAGAGCGTCACGGCGCTGGGCTGCGAAAAGGCAAGGATGCCGTCGTTGCTGCTGGTGCGGAATTTGGTTTGGATCAGCATGTCGATGCCTCGTTGTTCATGGACATCAAACTGCCAGTTGGCGTCGAATCGCGAAATTCCGGCGGGCCTCTTAGGGACTCTACTTAGCGTTGTGACGGGCTGTGGCGATGGCTGCGGCCACGGCCTGGATAACGGCCTCGCCCTTTAGCGGCATGGCGATCGCCTCGGTGACCGCCTCGTTTGCCATTCCTTCGTCGGTATAGGCGAGCAGGAGCACCGGCCGCCGTCCGGACAGGAGCGCGGGTGCACGGATCGCGGCCCCGGCCAGGACGTGTTCATCCAGAACCGTGCAGTCAAATGCATCGGGCACCACATCGACCGGCCAGGCCTGCTCGGCCGTCACCGCATATCCATAGGCCGCAAGGGCAAAGGTCAGGGATCGGCGCAGGTCATTGTCGGGCGCGACCAGCAGGATGCGGCCGGAGTCCATAGGGAACGTCTCCACGCGAGATTGCCAATCTCCCTCGCGAATTACGCTTCTATCGCTCCGGCAAAGGCGCCGAATTGAGCTAGATCAAGTTCGGGCGTCCGATTACTGGGCGGCCTTGCCGCTGACGCTGAGCACCATGCGCACCAGTTCGGACAGGCTGCCCGCATTCATCTTGCCCATCAGGCCCGCGCGGTAGACTTCCACCGTTCTCGGACTGAGCCCCAGCTCGTAGGCGATGACCTTGTTCGGCAGACCCTCGACCACACCCTTGAGCACCTGGGCCTCCCGTTCGCTGAGCGATGACAGGCGTGCCAGGATTTCCTTGGTGGCCGCATCGTCCCGCGTCGAGGTCTCGGCCTGCCTCACCGCCCGCTCGATTGCGGTGATCATCACCTCGTCGCTGAACGGCTTCTCGATGAAGTCCAGGGCGCCGTTCTTCATGGCCTCGACGGCCATCTGGACGTCGCCGTGTCCGGAAATGACGATGGCCGGAAGCATGGCGTCGCGCTCCCTCAGCCGACGCAGAAGCTCGACACCGTCCAGATCAGGCATGCGCAGATCGGTGATCAGGCAGCCATTGCGGATGCCCGGCGCCACGTCGAGGAATGCCGACGCCGATTCGTGGATCCGCGTGGCAAAGCCGCTGGTGCCCAGCAGGAAGGCGAGAGAATTCCGGACAGCTTCCTCGTCGTCCACAATATGGACCACAATATCAGGGCTGCTCATCCAGATCCTCCGTCACCAGGGGCAATGTGAAAACAAAACGGGCTCCGCCCGCTGCGCTGCGGTCCACCTGAAGGTCACCCCCGTGCGATTCGATGATGCGCTTGGATATCGACAGCCCGATACCCATGCCGCCAGGTTTACTGGTCACAAAGGGTTGGAACAACTGGGGTCTTATGTCCTCGGCTATGCCCGGGCCGGTATCGGACACCGCCAGGGATATCCTGTGATTATCGGTCCTTGAGACGCGGACCTCAAGCTCGCGAACAGGGCTGTCCCGCATCGCTTCCATGGCATTTCGGAGCAGGTTGATCAGCACCTGCTGGATCTGGACGCGGTCGGCGAGCACCAGGCCCACATCGTCTTCATAGATAAAGGTCGATTTGACGCCGCGCTCGCGGGACCCGACAAGGGCCAGGGCGCCGGCTTCCTCCACCAGTTTCTTGACGTCCTGGGGATGCTTTTCGGTGTCGCCGCGCGTCACGAATTCACGGAGGTGGCGGATGATGTCGCCGGCGCGCAGCGCCTGCCTTGCCGTTTCGTCCAACGCGTCCCGCATCTGGGCGGCATAGCGGTCCTCCAGCTTCAGCAGCAGTCTCTTGCAGCCCTGGACGTAATTGGCGATGGCCGACAGGGGCTGGTTGAGCTCATGGGCCAGCGTGCTCGCCATCTCGCCCAGCTCGTTGAGACGCGCCAGGCGGGCCAGCTCCGTCTGCGCGATCTGAAGTTGCGCAGCATGCTCCTCGCGCTCCGTCAGGTCCCGGATGAAGCCGGTGAAATAGCGCCGGTCGCCTGACTTCGTCTCGCCCACGGCCAGTTTCATGGGAAAGGTCGAGCCGTCCTTGCGCAGGCCCACCACCACCCGGTCGATCCCGATGATGCGCTTCTCCCCGGTGCCGAGATAGCGATGCAGGTAACCGTCATGCTGCTCCCGATAGGGCGACGGCATCAGCATGCTGATGTTCTTCCCCATCACCTCGCCCGGCTGGTAGCCAAACTGGCGGACCGCGGCGACGTTGAACGATTCGATCAGCCCGCGCGTATCGATGACGATCGTGGCGTCGGGCACGGTGTCCAGAATGGACTGGAGATGGGCTTGTTGCTGGAGAATGGTGCGGACGCTGTCCAGCGATCGCTGCCGTTCGCGCCGCCAGGCGCCGCCCAGCCAGGAGAACATCGCCCCGACCAGCAGCAGCAGGGCAACATTGGTGCCGGCCGCCATTGCGGACTGGTTCTGGTGGGCAAAGAACCACGACAGCGGCAGGGACGCCACGGTGGCGACAAGGCCGGGAGCCGTTCCGCCGAGCACCACCGCCGCCAGTATGGCGGGCATGAACAGCAGGCCGGCGGCGGAGGCGCCCAGAAGATCGTTGAGCAGCAGCCTGAGGGCGAATCCGGCAGCCAAGGCGCAAGCGGCCACCCCCAGCGCGATCCATTGGTAACGATAGGGCAGCTTCATGAACGGGCGCTTCCGCATGGCGAATTCGAGACGAAGCGGATAGTATTCGAGGCGAACAGATTTGGCGACGCCGGCTTGGCCGGACGAACACCCGGAGTGCCAATGAGCAGTGGCGTCGATCGGAACACGATCCGGTCCTTCGAAATATTCTCCACCCTGTCGGACACGCAGTTTGACGACGTGCTCTCCGCCTCGTCGCACCGGCAGGTGGCGGCCGGTGAGACGGTGTTCGAGCAAGGCGAGGACGCGCTGTCGTTCTTCGTGCTTGTGTCCGGGCGGCTGAGGGTGACCCAGGTTACCGCCGAGGGCCAGCAGGTCATCGTGCGCATCGTGACGCCCGGCGATCTGTTCGGGATAGCCAAGGCTCTGCAGCGTACCGACTATCCCGGCACCGCCACGGCGTTGTCGGAGAGCGTGGTTCTGTCCTGGCCGACCGCGCGATGGTCATCCTTCATGGCGGCCTATCCCTCAATGGCGGTGGAGGCCATGCAGACGATGGGCGATCGGCTGCAGGAGGCGCATTCGAGACTGCGCGAAATGGCGACCGAGGAAGTAGAGCGGCGCGTGGCCCACACCGTTCTCAGGCTGGGCAATCAATCCGGCCGCAAGGAGGCCGCTGGCGTGCGTATCGACTTCCCCGTGAGCAAGCAGGATATCGCCGAGTTGTCGGGAACGACCCTGCACACGGTCTCGCGGATATTGAGCGCATGGGAGGCGGCCGGGCTGGTGGAAGGGGGCCGGCAGAAACTGCTGCTGAAGAACCCCCACCGCATCCTGCTCATCGGCGACGGCCTGGCCCCTGGCTTGCTTTGATCCTGGTTTCGACCTCCACTGCGAAGGCCGCCGCATCGAGCCGATGTTCGCCGGCGGCGTCCGTCAGGGTGTGAAACGGACCGATCGGACAGCCCACGCAATGCATGCGGCGCGCGATGAATGCCGACGCCGTTTCCGGCCATCGATCCATGATCTCCTTGACGCTCAAATCGTCCAGTGCTGCAGGTTGGTGGCGCATCTTCATCTCCTCCCCGTGGGCAAGATGAAGCGCCGATCCTCGATCGTCTTTGTCAGAGGGCAAACAAGGGCCCAGTCCGGGCGTCAGGCCGAGATGCAGAGGGGGCTGCCCGGAACGGTGAACAGCAGAGCGATGGCGCCGGCGCCGACCATCAAAGCGCCTGCGACCTTGCGCCCGGGCCGCCGCGCCATCGAGCGAGCGCCCACCAGGGCGAGCGTTGAGAGCACCACGGCGGGCACGGTCCCCAGACCGAAAGCGAGCATGAGCAGCATGCCGTCGGCGGCGTTTCCGGTGAGCAGCGAGTTGAAGAGAGCCGTGTAGACCATCGCGCATGGCGTAATGCCCCAGACAATGCCGGCCAGCAGGGCAATCTCGGGGCCACCACCGGACAGCTTGCCTCGCACCCCGGCAAGGCCGCGCGCGACCGGGGCTGCAAGATGGTCGGCCATGGCCAGCGAGGGAATGACGCCGGCCGTCGCCAGCCCGAGCCAGACGATTGCGCCACCGGCCGCCCACTGAAAGCCCAGATGCACCGCCGTGGTATCGAACCCGGCCTGCAGGCCGGCCCCGAATGTGCCGAATGCCAGGCCAAGACCGAGATAGGACATGACCCTGCCCAGCTGCATGGCGGCCAGCCGACCCAGCAGCGTCGCCCGGGACCGGTCGGGCCCGCCCAGCAGCAGCAGCGAACATCCCAATGGTCCGCACATGCCCGCGCAATGCAGGCTCGAGCCCAGTCCCAGAAGCAGGCCCCAAACGAGTGGCGATGGGATCATGGCGGCGAGGAGACCAGCGCAGCCAGGATCTCGCGCTCGAGCGCAATGCGGCGTCGGCGGGATTCGAAGAATCCGCGCAGCATGTAGCCGATCGCGTCGGCCGACACGGTGCGGCGGCCGTTCCCCAGCTCCCTCAGGGTCTCCTGCAGCTCTTCGGCATAGCAGAGGTCTTCGGCATTCTCGCGCAGCAGCCGGTCGATTGTGGCGGTGAGGTCGAGGACGCGGGCCGGACCGCGCCGGGCCAGATCGTCGGTCAGCGCTTCCTGCTCCACCTGGACGACCTTGGTCATCACCCGGTGAATGCTGCCCGCTGCCGCCTTGCACAAAGCCGGATCGATATTGTCGGGCAAGGCATCGGCGATCAGCTCGAGCGTCTTGCACAAGCCGATCTGTTCCCGGTGGCCGACGACGATCTCGCGGAGGGCAGAGCCGTTCAGAGAGTCCAGCATTTTCGCGTCTCCTCCCATCAGGGGCAACGGGCCCAGACTTATTCGCGTCTGAGCGCTTCACATTGACAAAAGTCAAAGTGGTCCCCGCCGACAGACGCTATTGCCGAAATGCCGGCCTGCCCAACGCGTCGGTCAAACTTGAAGGGGGCATCGTGAGATATACGGGTTGGATCATTGGGTTGGCCGCGGGCACGCTCGTGGCAGTGGCTCTTTCCGGGCTGGCGGTTGACGATCCCTTCCGCGTCCATATGGGCGTCCTCAGCCTGGTTCTGGGCCTGGCGACAATTGTCGCCATGCGGCTGCCACAACCGGCGGTCGCCGAGCCCGTCTCGAGCTATATGGATGGTCCGGTTCGGCTGGGGAGCATTCTCACCGTGTTCTGGGGCGTGGTCGGCTTCCTGGTCGGCGTGGTGATCGCCACCCAACTCGCTTTCCCGGAACTCAATTTCGGGCCCTGGTTCAACTTCGGGCGCATGCGGCCGCTGCATACGAGCGCGGTGGTCTTCGCCTTTGGCGGCACCGCCTTGATGACCACGAGCTTCTATGTCGTGCAGCGCACCACGCGTGCCCGCCTTTTCGGCGGGGACCTGGCCTGGTTCGTCTTCTGGGGCTACCAGCTCTTCATCCTGATGGCGGCCACCGGCTATCTCCTGGGCATCACCCAGAGCCGCGAATATGCCGAGCCGGAATGGTATGTCGACATCTGGCTGACCGTCGTGTGGGTCGCCTACCTGGTTGTGTTCCTTGGCACCCTCCTCAGACGCAAGGAGCCCCACATCTATGTGGCGAACTGGTTCTACCTGGCCTTCATCGTCACCGTTGCGCTGCTGCACGTCGTCAACAATCTGGCCGTGCCCGTCTCCCCGTTCGGCGCGCGCAGCTATTCCCTGTTCTCGGGTGTCCAGGATGCGCTGACGCAGTGGTGGTACGGCCACAATGCCGTCGGCTTCTTCCTGACGGCAGGTTTCCTGGGCATGATGTACTATTATCTGCCCAAGCAGGCCGAGCGGCCGGTCTATTCATACCGCCTCTCGATCATCCACTTCTGGGCCCTCATCTTCCTCTATATCTGGGCCGGCCCGCATCACCTGCACTACACCGCTCTGCCCGATTGGGCGCAGACGCTGGGCATGGTGTTCTCGGTGGTGCTGTGGATGCCCAGCTGGGGCGGCATGATCAACGGCCTGCTCACCCTTCGCGGCGCCTGGGACAAGATGCGCACCGACCCCATCATTCGCATGATGGTCATCGCCATCGCCTTCTATGGAATGTCGACCTTCGAAGGTCCCGTCATGTCCATCAAGTCGGTGAACGGGCTCAGCCACTACACCGACTGGACAATCGGCCACGTCCATTCCGGCGCCCTCGGCTGGGTCGGCATGATCAGCTTTGGCGCGGTCTACTTCATGGTTCCCAAGCTGTGGGGGCGTGAACGCCTCTACTCGCTCCGCATGGTCAACTGGCACTTCTGGCTGGCGACCCTCGGCATCGTGGTCTACGCCGCCGTGATGTGGGTTTCCGGCGTGATGCAGGGGCTCATGTGGCGCGAATACGATAGCGAAGGCTTCCTGGTCTATTCCTTCGCAGAGACCGTAGCGGCGCTTCATCCCTACTACATCATGCGTGCTCTCGGCGGGCTTCTATACCTGATCGGTGCCCTGATCATGGCGTTCAACATCGCCATGACGATCGCCGGCAAGGTTCGCACCGAAGCGCCAATGCCCGTCTCTCCCCAGCTTCAACCCGCCGAGTAAGGAGCCCTCACCTTGTCCATTCTCGACAAACACGGCGTCATCGAGCGAAACGCTTCCCTTCTGCTGGTGGGCTCGCTGGTGGTGGTCTGCATCGGTGGCATCGTCGAAATCACGCCCCTGTTCTACTTCCAGAACACCATCGAAAAGGTGGAGGGCATGCGCCCCTACTCGCCGCTGGAGCTGGCCGGTCGCGACATCTATGTCCGGGAAGGCTGCTACGTCTGCCACAGCCAGATGATCCGGCCCTTCCGCGACGAAGTGGAGCGCTACGGCCATTATTCGCTGGCCGCCGAGTCCATGTACGACCACCCGTTCCAATGGGGTTCCAAGCGCACCGGGCCTGACCTGGCCCGCGTCGGTGGTCGGTATTCCAACGAGTGGCAGGTTCAGCATCTCATGGACCCAAGGTCCGTGGTGCCCGAGTCGATCATGCCGAGCTATTCGTTCCTGGCCAATGCCACGCTGGACTATGACACGATCGGCGGGATGCTGCAGGCCAATGCCACGGTTGGTGTGCCCTACACACCCGAGATGATTGACGCTGCGGCGGCCGACCTGATCGCACAGGCGACGCCGGACGCCGACACCAGCGATGTCCTGGAGCACTACCCCAAGGCGGTCATCGGCGATTTCGACGGGAACCGCATGCGCATCACGGAAATGGACGCCCTTGTGGCGTATCTCCAGATGCTCGGCACCCTGGTGGATTTCGACACCTACGACCCTGCGGCGAACGCGCGGTAGGAGGGGGCACCATGCATTACGACACCCTCCGCCACTTCGCCGACTCCTGGGGTCTGGTCTACCTGTTCGCGGTCTTTCTGGCCGTTGGCGCCTTCATGCTGCGACCGGGCGCCGGGGCCCGGGCGCAGGACGCGGCACTCATTCCTCTCAAGAACGACGAAGGGAACGCACCACGATGAGCGGGCACGACAATACCGGCGGCAAGCAGGACAAGGATGTCGATCACCTCAGTGGCGTGGAAACCACCGGCCACGAGTGGGACGGCATCAAGGAGCTGAACAACCCGCTGCCGCGATGGTGGCTGTGGACGTTCTATGCCTGCATCGTCTGGGCCATCGGCTACACCGTCATGTATCCGGCCTGGCCGCTCGTTTCATCCGCGACTTCGGGCCTGCTCGGCTATTCCAGCCGCGCCGAGCTCGAGCAGACAATGGCGGCTGTGGACGAGGCCAACGGCGCAATCGTGGCGCGCATCGCGGAGGCGCCGCTCGGGGATATTCTGATCGATCCGGAACTGGCACGTTTTGCCACCTCCGCCGGAGCATCCGCGTTCGGGGTCAACTGTTCGCAGTGCCACGGAACGGGCGCCGCAGGCGGTCCCGGCTATCCCAACCTCAATGACGACGCCTGGATCTGGGGCGGCACGGTCGACGAAATCTACTCGACCATCGCCCATGGCGTCAGGTCGCCCACCGATCCGGACACCCGCTACAACCTCATGCCCAATTTCGGCGTGGACGGCATGCTCGACAGCGGCGCGATCAACCAGATCGCCACCTACGTCGCCAGCCTGTCCGGTGTCGATGGCGCGGCGGCCACGCCGGAGGGCGAGCAACTGTTCGCAGACAACTGCGCCGGATGCCACGGCGATCGTGGCATCGGCATGCCCGATGTCGGCGGCCCCGACCTGACGGACAAGATCTGGCTCTATGACGGCTCACTCCAGGCCATCACGGCCCAGATCGACCGCCCGCGGCACGGCATGATGCAGGCCTGGTCCGAGAAGCTCGACGACGCCACCATCAAGGAACTGGCAATCTATGTGCACGGTCTTGGCGGCGGCCAATAGCGATACCCGGGATCGGCATGCAAAAGCGATCCGGGATCGAGAGGGGGGCGTCGTGGCGCTCCCTTTTTCCGTTGGTTTTGACGCAGATCAAGGGGCGAGGGTGTCGGCGGGTATCAAACTGCGCTCGAAAGACGGGCACCCATGATCATCATCGACAATACGAGACTCCCTGAATCCCATGACGACGTGGAGGCGGTCAACTCGTCCTCGCGGCGGCAGCCCCTCTATGCGGCCCGTCGCAAGATATTTCCCAAGCGCGTGCAAGGTCGGTTTCGAACCTTCAAGTGGATCGTCATGGCCCTCACCCTGTCGATCTATTACCTGACGCCCTGGCTCCGCTGGGACCGCGGTCCCTATGCCCCCGATCAGGCCGTGCTGCTCGACCTCAACAACCGGCGCTTCTACTTCCTGTTCATCGAGATCTGGCCGCACGAATTCTACTATGTCGCCGGCCTGCTGGTGATGGCCGGGGTGGGCCTGTTCCTCATCACCTCCACCGTCGGCCGGGCCTGGTGCGGCTATGCCTGTCCGCAGACGGTCTGGGTGGACCTTTTCATCGGGGTGGAGCAGTTCGTCGAGGGCGACCGCAATGCGCGCATCAAGCTCGACGCTGCGCCCTGGTCAGCGGAAAAGGTGGCAAAGCGCGTCCTCAAGCACGGCATATGGCTGCTGATCGGTGTGGCCACCGGAGGCGCCTGGATATTCTACTTCGCCGACGCGCCAACGCTGGCAGGGGACATCTTCAGTTTCCGCGCACCGGCCGTTGCCTATTTCACCATCGCGATCCTGACAGCCACGACCTACACCTTCGGCGGCCTGATGCGCGAGCAGGTCTGCACCTATATGTGCCCCTGGCCCCGCATTCAGGGCGCGATGCTCGACGAGCATTCCCTGACAGTCACCTACAACGACTGGCGCGGCGAGCCCCGCGGCAAGCCCGCAAAGCGAGAGGCTTCGGGCGGAAAGCCGGTCGGGGATTGCGTGGATTGCAAGGCCTGTGTCGTCGTATGCCCGATGGGCATAGACATTCGCGATGGCCAGCAGCTCGAATGCATCACCTGTGCACTGTGCATCGACGCCTGCGACGCGGTCATGGACAAGCTGGGCCGCGAGCGTGGCCTGATCTCCTACGCGACCCTGAACGACTACAGCACCAACATGCAGATCGGCCGGGGCACCGATGATATCATCCGTCCCGAGCGGGTCCGCGATGCCGTGGGTCGCTTTGTCGATGGCGTCAGGCACACCAACTGGCGCTCGGTTCTGCGTCCGAGAACGCTCGTCTATTTCCTGGGTTGGTCGGCCATCGGCATGGCCATGCTGGTGGCCCTGTCCTTGCGCCCGTCGATCGGGCTCAACGTGCTGCACGACCGCAATCCGCTTTTCGTCATGCTGGCCGACGGCTCGATCCAGAATGGCTACGACATCAAGATACTGAACATGACGCAGCAGCCGCGCGAGCTGGTGCTGTCGATCGAGGGTCTGGAGGGCGCGACGCTGGCCGGACCCGGACTGTCCGACGGCGGGGCGAGCGAGCTGCATGTGAGCGTTGAACCTGACCTGGTTCTGCCGCTCCGCCTCTATGTGCGTTCGCCCGACCAGAACCTTCCGTCCCAGTCGGATTTCACCATGGTCGTCACCAGTCAGGACGGCGCCATGAGCGCGTCCACGGCCGTCCGCTTCGAGGGCCCGGAACAGGAGGAATGACCATGGCCAGAACCAGGGAGTTCACTGGCGGGCATATGCTGCTGATCACGATAGCCTTCTTCACCGTGGTCATCGGGGTCAACGTGGCGATGGCGGTCTCGGCGTCCCGCACCTGGACTGGCCTGGTGGTGGCCAACAGCTATGTCGCCAGCCAGGAGTTTCAGGTGAAGTCGGACGCCGCCCACCGCCAGAACGCGGCAGGCTGGACGATGGACATCACCTACCGGGATGGCCGGTTGATCGTTCAGATTGCCGCCGATGGGCGCGAACTTGAACTGGCGCAGGTCGAGGCCTTCGTGCGCCGGCCGGTCGGCGGCAACGACGACGCCACGGTGCCGCTGTCGCTTGGCCCGGGCGGTTATGAAGGCGCCATCGATCTCGCGCCTGGGGTCTGGGACGTCACCGTCACCACGGCTCCGACCGCCCTGGGCGCGATTGAGCGCGAGACCCGGATAACGGTGAGGTGAGCAGGGTGAGCGCCGGGCCCGAGCTACTGGAGTTCATCGAGCCTGGCCCTGACGGCGCCAGCCGGCTCAACCTGTCGGTTCCGGACGCCTATTGCGCCACCTGCATCCAGACGATCGAGGGGGCGCTGGCCGGGCTCCCGGGGGTCAGAACCGCACGGGTCAACCTCGATCGCCGGCGGGTCCAGATCGACTTCGACCCGGCCACGGATCCGGGGCGGTTCGAAGACGCCGTGAACCGGAGCGGCTACCGTAACCATCCGATCGATCCCCTCGAGCTGGACGGCAAGGATCCTGCCCTCCGCGAGCTGGTATCGGCCCTGGTCGTCGCCGGCTTTGCCTCCGCCCATACCATGTTCTTCTCCGAGGCCGTGTGGTCTGGGGTCCAGGGCGATTCCCGCACCCTGTTCTACTGGCTGTCGGCCCTGGTTGCCGTGCCGGCGGTGGCATTTGCCGGCCGCCCCTTCTTTCGCTCCGCGCGCGCCGCCCTGCGCGTTGGCAAGACGAATATGGACGTGCCCATTGCCATCGCCCTGATAGCCACCACGGCGATCAGCCTGCTTGAAACCCGGCTGGCCGGGCAGCATGCCTATTTCGATGCCTCCACCATGCTGCTGTTTTTCCTGCTGATCGGCCGCACCCTCGATCATGTGATGCGTGGCCAGGCGCGGCAGGCGGTCTCCAGCCTGACCCGCCTGGCGCCGCGCGGCGCCCAGCAGGTCCTTGAGGACGGCTCCACCGCCTTTGTCAGGTCTGCCGATATCGTCCCGGGCATGCGGCTGCTGCTGCGGGCCGGCGACCGTGTTGCCGTCGATTGTGACGTTGTGGGAGAAGGAGGGGCAGTCGACATGTCCCTCGTGAACGGGGAAGCGATGCCGCTGGCGGTCGGACCGGGCGAAACCGCGCCGGCCGGAGCGCTGGTCGTCGACCGCCCCATCGCTGCGATTGCTGCAAGACCGGCCGTCGAATCCTTCATCGCCCGCACCGCCTCCCTGATGGAGGCAGCCGAAACCACCCGTACGCGATATCGCCGCGTCGCCGACCGGGCGGCGGATCTCTATGCGCCGCTGGTTCACCTGGCGGCCCTTCTGACCTTCGTGTTCTGGCTGGGCAAGGGCGCTGGCTGGCACACCGCCCTGATCAATGCCGTGGCGGTGCTGATCGTCACCTGTCCCTGCGCATTGGCCCTGGCCGTGCCCATCGCCCATGTCGTGGCGGCCGGCCGGCTGTTTGCGCAGGGCGTGCTGATGAAAGACGGCGCGGCGCTGGAACGCCTGGCCACCGTGCGGCACATTGCCTTCGACAAGACCGGCACCCTGACATCGGGTCGGCCGGTCTATGTGGGCAAGATCTTTGGCAGCGACGAGAGCCTGTCCGTTGCCCGCGCCATCGCAGCGGCAAGCAATCACCCACTGTCGGTCGCGCTGGCGTCAGCCAGCCACGGGCCCGTCCCCGCCGATTGCCGGGAGGTGCCCGGTGGCGGCGTCGAAGCCAGGATCGATGGCCGGACCTGGCGCCTGGGCAGCGCCAGCTTCTGCGGCGCGGCAGATGATGGCGAAGGCGATCGCAGCCGCGTCTGGCTGGCGCGCGACGACGCGATAGTCGCCTGCTTCGAATTCGAGGACCCGTTGCGCGCCGATGCCGCCGCGACGCTGCGCGCGCTGCAAAAAGCAGGCCTGGGCACCAGCATTATTTCGGGGGACCGCGGCGCCAGCGTGCGGCGCGTTGCATCAATGCTGGGGATTTCGGATGCATCGCATGGCCTGAGCCCTCAGTCCAAGCTGGACGCCATAGACGCCTTGCGGCGGGCGGGACCGGTTGCCATGGTCGGCGACGGCATCAACGACGCGGTCGCGCTGCGCGGCGCCGACGTCTCGTTCGCTCCCGCCACAGCGGCGGATGTGGGGCGTGCCGCGGCCGATTTCGTGCTGACGAACGACCGACTGGCGGGGGTACCCTTTGCCCTATGGCTGTCGCGAAAGACCGACGCCGTGGTTCGACAAAACCTTGCAATATCCATCGCCTACAACCTGGTGGTTCTGCCGCTGGCCGCTGCCGGTCTGGTGACGCCATTGGTCGCTGCCGTGGCGATGTCCTCGTCTTCGATGATCGTGGTCCTCAATGCGTTGCGCCTTCGCTTCGCGACCCCAGCCAGGATGGCATGAAATGAGTGGTCTGGTCGTTCTCGTGGTCTCGGCGATGGGTCTTGGCGCCCTGGCGCTTGCCGGCTTCTTCTGGGCCCTCCGTACCGGCCAGTACGAAGACATCGAAGGATCGGCGCAGCGCATCTTGCTCGATGACGATATGCCCTGACCGGAGCCGTAATTGACCGGGATCAAAGTGCCCGGGGTCGATCCCGGCTAGATGGGCATGATCTGATCCGGGGCCTCCGATGACCGAAGAACTGGCGACCAAGCTCTCCCAACCCGTCCCGCGCTACACCAGCTATCCGACCGCGCCGCATTTCCATGCGGGGATAGATCAGGGCCAGTATGAAGCCTGGCTCCAGGCCCTGCCGCCGGCAGCCCACGTCTCGCTATACCTGCATCTGCCCTTTTGCGATCGCCTGTGCTGGTTCTGCGGCTGCCACACCAAGCAGATCAATCGGTACACGCCCATCACCGCGTATCTGGAAGCCCTCGGGGCCGAAATCGGGCGGATCGGCCCCCTTGTCGGCAGTCGGCCGGTTACCGCCGTGCACTGGGGCGGTGGATCGCCGTCCTTGCTCGAACCTGAAGACATTGCCGCGACGTCCCGGCTGCTGCGAGAGGCGTTCGATTTCGCCGCAGAGGTGGAGTTCAGCGTCGAGCTGGATCCCAACGACATGGCGCCGGAGAAATACGGCGCGTGGGCAGATGCGGGCCTCACACGCGCCAGCATTGGCGTGCAGGATTTCAACCCGCAGGTCCAGGCAGCCATCAATCGCATCCAAACCTACGAACAGACCCGTCATGTCGTTGAATCGGTCCGGGCGGTTGGTGTGCGCTCGCTCAACATCGACATGCTCTATGGCCTGCCGCACCAGACCGTTGCCGGCGCTGCCGAAACGGCCCGGCAGGTGGCTTCGTTGCGCCCGGAGCGGGTTGCCCTGTTCGGCTATGCCCACGTCCCCTGGATGAAGAAGCACCAGGCGATGATCGATGAACAGGCCTTGCCCAACGCCACCGAGCGCTACCTGCAGAGCCAGGCCGCGGCGGCCGAGCTCGTCGCCAGCGGCTATGAGCGCATAGGCTTCGACCATTTCGCACTGGCCCATGACCGCCTCGCCGTCGCCAGCCAGACCGGCCGGCTGCGGCGGAACTTCCAGGGCTATACCGCCGACCAGCATGACGCCCTGATCGGGCTTGGCGCCTCGGCGATCGGCCGCCTGCCGCAAGGCTATGTACAGAATGTGGTTTCGACCCACGAATACCAGCGCCGGGCGATGGCCGGTGCCGGCGCCGTCGAGCGGGGCGTTGCCTTGACGCGGGACGACCATGTCCGGGGCCACGCCATCGAACGCCTGCTCTGCGACTTCGGCCTGGACTTCGCGGCACTGCGCGCCAGCTTTGGCGCCGACGCCAGTCCGGTGGTGGAGGATGCTGTCGCGATAGCGATGACGGACGAGCACGGTCTCGTGCGGCTGCTGCCGGGGCGTCTCGAAGTCACCGAGCGCGGCAAGCCCTTCGTGCGCTCGATCGCGGCAGGCCTGGACGCCTATCTGCAGGTGGGAAGCGCGCGGTATTCCAAGGCCGTCTAGCCAGCCCGCTGGCGCAGCCGCTCGGTATCGGGGATGGTCACGTGGCGCTTGTTGCGGATCACCACGATTTCCATCCGCCGCAATTCGGTGAGCTGTCGCGACACGGTTTCGATCGACAGACCGAGAAAGTCCGCCATGTCGCTCCGCGTCAGGGGCAGGTCGTACTCGATCTCGGTGGCGGCATGGCCGAGGCCGGGGCGAACATGCACGGCGATGAGGTAAAGGAAGCTCGCGACGCGCTCCGCGGCGGACTTGCGGCCCAGGGTAACCATCCACTCCCGTGCCTCGTCCAGCTCCCGCAGGGTCTCCCGCATGAGCCTTTGCTCGAGCGTCCGGTTGTCCTCCAGCATCGCCTCGAGGATCGAACGGGGAATCTGGCAGAGCTCGACTTCCGACGCCGTCTCGGCCGACAGTGTATTGGAGGTGGCGTGCACCCGCCCGATGAAGTCATTGGCGAACTTGAGACCGACCACCTGCTGGCGGCCGTCTTCGAGCACCTTCATCAGCTTGATCACGCCGCTCACGATGTTGGCGTAACTGGTGATGTCGGTCTCGTCGCCGAACAGCTCGGAACCGACTTCGTGGCGGCTTAAGCGCGTGTGGCGGGCCAGCGCGTGCAACTGCGCGACATCCAGCACGCCGCAGATGCCACTATGCCGGACATTGCAGCGCTGGCACGCGCGAGGCTCTTCCTCAGGCAGATGGATGCTCGACATCGGTGCTTCTTGGTTGGGCGACAAGTCACGCCTTGGCGCGGGACCATCCTAAGGACATTGGCGGGACGAAAATTGACATTTGTCGTCCCCAAGCTGCTTCGTTCCATGCCCTACCAGATAGCTGCCGGACCGGTACTGCGGCACCGCGGCACGGGCCGCCCGCCCAGTTCAGACCAGCGATGCAGCAAGAGCATACTCGGAGATGCCTGAAACTAAACCAATGATAGTGAACGATAAATTTCCTTGCGCGCGAGATGGCGGCAGATTGAAGCCGGAGACGGATTTGATCTGGCGCAAGGAATGTCGGTTCGTCCGAGGCCAATCTGTCGCCGTAGCCAAGGAGTTGGAAATGGCAATGACAGCAACAGGCGTGTTTGCAGCGGCCAGCAGGCCCGGCAGAGCACGCATCGATGACAACATCGCCGAGCGGGTGACCCAGGCGCTTTGGGCCAATCCATTCCTCGATCCGTCCAATATTGCGGTGGCCGTCGAGGCAAGCCGCGTCGTGCTGAGAGGCGTTGTCGATACCGACGAGGAAATCGACCTTGCCACCGCGATCCTGCAAGACCTCTACTGCTGCGACGACGTCGTGAACGATCTGAGGATCGCCCGGGGTTTGGATGTCGTGCTGCCCGCGGCCGCCTGAAACGGCGATGGGCGGGCCGGGAGTGCCCCGCGGACCGATCCGCGGGCCACTCCGGCACACTGTCGCGTCAGAAGAAGCCGAGCTTGTTTGGCGAGTACGAGACCAGCATGTTCTTGGTCTGCTGGTAGTGGTCGAGCATCATGCGATGGTTCTCGCGCCCGATGCCGCTCTGCTTGTAGCCACCAAAGGCGGCATGCGCCGGATAGGCGTGATAGCAGTTCGTCCATACTCGCCCGGCCTGAATGCCGCGCCCGAACCGATAGGCGCGGTTTGCGTCTCGCGTCCAAACGCCGGCCCCCAGGCCATAGAGCGTGTCATTGGCGATCTCGAGCGCTTCGGCATCATCCTTGAAGGTCGTGACCGACACGACCGGCCCGAAGATCTCCTCCTGGAAGATGCGCATCTTGTTGTGGCCCTCGAACACCGTCGGCTTGACGTAGTAGCCGCCGGCCAGCTGGCCATCCAGATGGTTGCGCTCGCCGCCGGTCAGGACCTTGGCGCCTTCCTGCCTGCCGATATCGAGATAGCCCAGGATCTTTTCGAGCTGTTCGCTGGATGCCTGGGCGCCGATCATGGTCGACATCTCGAACGGCGACCCCTGCTTGATGGCCTCCACGCGCTTGATCGCCCGTTCCATGAAGCGGTCATAGACGCTTTGCTGGATCAGCGCCCGGCTGGGGCAGGTGCACACCTCGCCCTGGTTGAGCGCGAACATCGCAAACCCTTCCAGCGCCTTGTCGAAAAAGTCGTCATCCTCGGCCAGTACGTCGGCAAAGAAGATATTGGGCGATTTGCCGCCCAGTTCCAGCGTTACCGGGATCAGGTTCTGGCTGGCATATTGCATGATCAGCCGGCCCGTCGACGTCTCGCCGGTAAAGGCAATCTTGGCGATGCGGTTGGACGAGGCCAGTGGCTTGCCGGCCTCGAGGCCGAAGCCGTTGACGATGTTGACCACGCCGGGCGGCAGGATGTCCTGGATCAGTTCCATCAGGAACAGAATCGAAGCCGGCGTCTGCTCGGCCGGCTTCAGCACCACCGCATTGCCGGCCGCCAGTGCTGGCGCCAGCTTCCATACTGCCATCAGGATCGGGAAATTCCACGGAATGATCTGCCCCACCACGCCCAGCGGCTCGTGGAAGTGATAGGCCACCGTGTCATTGTCGAGTTGGGAAATGCCGCCCTCCTGTGCCCGGATCGCCCCGGCAAAGTAGCGGAAATGGTCGATGGCCAGTGGAATGTCGGCCGCGGTCGTCTCGCGGATCGGCTTGCCATTGTCCCAGGTTTCGGCCAGCGCGATTTCGTCCAGATGCTCCTCCATCCGGTCGGCTATCCTGTTGAGCAGCAATGCGCGCTGCGCCACCGAGGTCGTGCCCCAGGCCGGAGCCGCCTTATGCGCCGCATCCAGCGCCCGCTCCACGTCGATCGCCTTGGACCGCGCCACTTCGCAGATCACCTGACCGGTGACCGGCGATATGTTCTCGAACGTTTCGCCGTCCGCGGCGTCCACCCATTGCCCACCGATATAGTTGCCGTACCTGGCGTTGAACGGAGACTTGGTCCGCTGGCCGACGAATTCCGGTTTGTTCATGGCATCCTCCCTTTATTGGATGGCCATGTCTCTGCAACCGCTGTGCCAGTAGAGGCTAAGTCATTGATGCAAAAGCGGAGCTATTCCCGCGTCGCAATTTTCTGGACGGACCGGAAGTTCAGGTGCAACACTTTGCCGCAACCTAGAACGATGGCGGGCGCAACACCTGTTGCAAACTGCCACAATAGGGAGGATTGAGAGATGAACTTGGCGTCTGCCACGGCCCTTGCATCGGCCCGCGAAAAATTCTTCTCTGGCCACATGCCACCCGATGGCCTGGTACCGCCACCGATCCTGCGGTCGTGGCAGCGCTGCGCCGAGCAGGGTCTCGACGCGGGCAGCGCCATCCGGGCCGAGCCGATGACCACCGCCGAATTGCGAGCCCTGCACGAGCGGAACGAGACCCTGCGCCTGCTCTCGCGCTCCGAACTGGTTTCGCTGCGTATCGAAGCCAAGCTGACCGACAGCGTGGTCATCCTCACCGATGCCAAGGGCATCGTGCTCGACACTGCCGGCAGCCCCGAATTTGCGGGGCAGGCGGCAGCGGTCGCCCTGCGCCCCGGCGTTGCATGGTCCGAAACCGTCACCGGCACCAACGCTATCGGAACGGCCATGGCCGAACGCCGCGCCATCGAGGTGCACGGGGCCGAACACTTCTTCGAGCCGCACGGCATTCTCCACTGCGCCGCCAGCCCGATCTTCGACCCCTACGGCAAGCTCGCTGGGGTCCTCGACATGTCAGGCCACGCATCCGCCGAGCACACCCACGCCATGGGCCTGATCCGCCTCGCCGTCGAGCAGATCGAGCATCGCTTCTTCGCGCGCGATTTTGGGGAGATGACCGTGGTGCGCTTCCACCGCTCGGCCGATCTGCTGGGCACGGCGCGCGAGGGTATTCTCGTTTTCGATGGCGCCAGGCTCGTCGCGGGCAATCGGCGCGCCCTTCATCTGGTTGGCCTTGACCGCAAGGCGCTGCGCCAATCCACCCGTGAGGAGATATTCGAAGGGGCTGACCTTGCCATGGATCGCGGCGAGCTCCGTACCCGCGGCGGCGAGCGGTACTTTGCCGCCATCAGCCAGCCACGCGTCGTCAGGAGCCGTGTTGCCGGCCTGCCTGCGGGCGTCGCCAGGTCCGTCCAGCCCGCGCCCTTTCTCACCCCGCAGACCCGCGCCGACCTTGCCAAGGCGGTTCGCCTGGTCAATGCCGAAATACCCTTGCTCATCACTGGCGAGACGGGCGTCGGCAAGGAGGTCTTCGCTCGCCACCTGCACGCCCAGTCCGTCCGCGGCGGCAAGCCCTTTGTCGCCGTCAACTGCGCCGCGCTCCCTGAATCGCTGATCGAAGCGGAGCTCTTCGGCTATGAACCGGGCGCCTTCACCGGGGCGCGCAAGCAGGGCGCCAAGGGTCTGGTTCAGCAGGCCGAAGGTGGCATCCTCTTCCTCGACGAAATCGGCGACATGCCGCTGCTGCTGCAATCGCGCCTGCTCCGCGTCCTGCAGGACAAGGAAATCTCGCCGCTTGGTGGGGGAACGCCTCACAAGGCCGATTTTGTTCCCATCTGCGCCACCAACCGCGACCTCAATGCCATGGTGGAAGCCGGCACCTTCCGTGCCGATCTCTATTTCCGCATCGCGCAATACACGATCAGGCTTCCCACATTGGCCGAACTGCCTGATCGGCGCGCCGTGGTCTCGTCCTTGTGGCGTCAAATCTCGCCAGCGCATGGCCTTCTGCCGGAGCCGGTATTGGAGCAGCTTGCGCTCTGTCACTGGCCCGGCAACTTCCGCGAGTTGGCCGGCTGCCTGCGAACCATTGCGGCTCTGCACGATCCGGGCGAACCGATCAGCCTGGCGGTTTTGCCGCGATCCGTGGTCCAGGCCGCGTCAACCGCATCGTTGCACGGGGATCTCGGCAAACTCACCGAAGCGGCGATGCGCAGCGCTGTCGACCTGCACAAGGGAAACCTGTCCGCGGCGGCCCGTGCGTTGAACGTCGATCGCTCCACGCTGTATCGGCGTCTTGTCTGGAAGGAGCCCAGAGGCTGAGCGACGGGGCGGCGGGGACTGTGAACACGCCAGACAGGGGTATGGAGAACGCGCCGCCCACCGTCAGGGGCGGCGCCACGGGGTCAGGTGCGCTTGGAGGCGAGGGCTACCGGCAAGGCGAGCAGGGCCACGATGCCGGCGAACAGCAGGGCGCTGGCGACGCCATAGACGTCCACAAGCTGCCCGCCGATGGCGGCGCCGAGGGCGATGGCCACCTGGAAGCAGACCACCACCAGGCTGCCCGATGCTTCGAGGGCATCGAGCGCCTCCTTGGAGAGCTTGGTCTGCAGCACGATGGGGGCGGTGCCAAAACCGAAGCCCCAGAGCGCCACCAGAGCCAAAGCCGGCGCTGCAGAACCGCCCCACAGCATCAGCCCCAGAATGGCGCCGCCCAGCACCAGGCCGGTAAAGACCAGGGCGGTGCGCACATTGCTGTCCGCCATCTTGCCGCCAACGACATTGCCGACGACGCTGGCTACGCCATAGCCGAGCAGAGCCAGGGCAACGGTGGCGGTCGGCAATTGCGTGACCTGCTCAAGATAGGCGCGGACATAGACGAAGGCCGAGAAATGGCCGGTCACCACGAGAATGATGGCCAGCATGCCCAGCTGCACGCCGCGCCGGGCGGTGAGGCGGAACACTTCGAACAGGCTGTTGCTCTCGCTGGCGGGCAGGCTCGGCAGGCTGACTGCCTGCAGCAGCATGGCGAGGACCGCGGCGGCCGCGGTTGCTGTCATGGCGGCGCGCCAGCCGATCCAGTCGCTGATGACGGCGCCGATCGAGGGGGCGGCGATGGTGGCCAGCGAAACGCCGATGAAGATGATCGACATGCCGCGGCCCAGGGCCTTGACGCCAACCAGGCGCGCGACCACCGCGGCCGAGAGCGACCAGAAGCCACTCAGCGCAATGCCCAGCCCGGCGCGGGCCAGCAGCAATATCCAGAAGTCGGTGGCAAAGGCTGCCACTAGGTTCGAGACGACGGCAAGGGCGCTCAGACCCACCAGCACCGTCTTGCGGTTGAGTCGGCCAATGACAACGTTGGCAAAGAGCGCAGCGACCGCGCCCACCGTGGCGGTGGCGGTGACGACCTGCCCGGCCGTGCCCTCGCTGATCCCGAGGTCAGCCGCCATCGGCGTCAGCAGCCCGGCGGGGAGGAATTCGGCGGAGACCAGGGCAAAGGTGGCGGCGGCCATCGAGACCACCGACATCCAGATACTGGGCGACCAGCGGTTGGGGATGCCCGACGCGCCGGCATCATACGTTGCGTCTGTCATGGGGAGCTCCAGGAAATTGGAGCCCGTATATAGGCGGCTATTCTCGGACGAACTGCGGCTTAAAATCCGAAAGATATGTCTTTTCGTCCGGAGCCTTCGCGCCGGACCAGACCGGGCGGCTTGCCGACTATGCGCTTGAAGGCGCGGGAGAAAGACGCCTCGGACTCGTAGCCCAGGCGGAAGGCCACGTCAGCGACCGCCAGGCCATCGCCGGCCAGCCAGGCATGGGCCAGTTGCATGCGCCAGCGACCGAGATAGTGCGCCGGTCCCTCGCGCATCAGGGCGCTGAAGCGCTCGGCGAAGACGGACCGCGATTGCCCGGCAACCGAGGCCAGCCGTTCCAGGGTCCAGTTGCTGCCCGGATCGCGATGGATGGCGGCCAGTGCCCGGCCGATGCTGGGATCGCGGATGGCGGCGAGCCAACCGGTAGTGGAATTGGGCGCGGAATCGGCCCAGCACCGGATGAGGCGCGCCGTGACCAGGTCGGCCATGCGCGAGAGGATGGTGGCGCTGCCCATGCGCGGCTGCGCCGCTTCTATCGTCATGGTGTCGAGCAGCGGCTTGACCAGGGGATCCCGGGAGGCGACGTCGCAGCCCTGCAACACCTCGGGCATGGCCTCGAGCAGGGGGTGCAGTGCCAGCGAGCCCAGTTCCATCGAGCCGCTGAACAGGGTGGTCGTGACACCATCGCCCGGTTGCACCACCGAGCAGACATTGCCGCCGAAGCCGGTGATCTGGCAGCCCGTGAGGGTACCGCCTGGCGTATCGGGGCAACCGGCCAGCTTGTGGGCCACGCCCTGCGGCAGCAGGACAAGATCGCCCTCCTGCAATTGCTGCCAGCCATTGGCGTCGGTGTGCAGCCAGCAGGTACCCTCGCTGACGAAGTGGAAGCGGAGCAGCTTCTGCTCGGCAAAATCGAGGCCCCAGGGCTCCCGCAATTCGCAGCGGCCATAGCTGACGCCGGTGAGGCGGAAATCCTGCAGGACTTCGCTCAGGGCGTCCATGGCCAGTGGTGGGGCCGGGTCGGGAGACGGAAGGTCAAGCATTCGGTAATAATAGCTACAATCCGTCTGGAAACAAGCGGTGGATCGACCATCCGGCGTTGGTGATTGCCGGTCCAGATATCTGGCGATGCGGCGCGATCTGGCCTAGAAGGCGCTGGTAGCAAACCAGCGAATGTTCCATGCCCCGCCTTGCCAAGCTTGACCGTCTGCTCGCCGTTCTGCGCGAGCGAATCTTTGTGCCATCAGCAGTTTTTGCATCGTTGCATTATCGGGCGGCCGACAATGTCGAGCGCGGTACCGTGCCCGACGAGGACTGGAGCGGCTGGACGAGGGTCGATCGCGACCTGATCTGGGGCGAGCCGGACGGCTATTACTGGTTTGGCGGGCAGGTCACCATTCCGCAAGAGCTGGCGGGCCGGGCCTTGTTTGGCCGAGTGCATGCCCAGTTCGGCTCGGTGATGGGCCGCAGCGATCCGCAACTGCTGGTGCGGCTTGATGGGCGGATTGCCCAGGGCGGCGACGGCAATCACCGGGAATTCAGGCTGACCGATGGTGCCGCTGCCGGACAGGTGTTCGACATCCTGATCGAGGCCGGGACGATCGAGGACCGGCGCCAGCTCGGCTTCGGCGTCGAGCTGGTGACGCATGATCGGCTGGCCGAGATTGTCTATTATGACCTCAAGGTGCCGCTGGACGTGGCGCGGCTGCTCAAGGCGGACGATGCGAGGCGGGCGCGGTTGCTGCGCCATATCGACGAGGCGCTCGACCTGATCGATTTCCGCCCAGGCGATGCCCAGCGCTTCGCCGCCAGCCTCGAGGCGGCCCGGGCTCGCGCCGACGCGATCTATGCGGAAGCCGATGCCGATGCCATGCCGGAGATCGTGGCGACGGGGCATACCCATATCGACGTGGCCTGGCTGTGGCGGGTGCGGGAGACGCGCCAGAAGATGGCCCGCTCGATGGCCAATGCGCTGGCCCTGATGGACGAGTATGAAGACTATCGCTTCATGTACAACCAGGGCGTGCTGCTCGATTACCTGGATAAGGATTATCCGGAGCTGTTCGATCGCCTGTCGGGGCAGGTGAAGGCCGGGCGCTTTGAAATCGAGGGCGCGTTGTGGCTCGAACCCGACGTGGTGATCGCCTCGGGCGAGAGCCTGGTGCGCCATATCGTCAAGGGCTCGCGCTACCACCAGGACAAGTTCGGCGTGAAGCCGCGTATCGTCTGGCTGCCTGACACGTTCGGCTATACCGCGGCGCTGCCGCAACTTATGGCGCAGTCGGGTCTCGACATCTTCATCACACACAAGATGAGCTGGAACGACACCAACCGCATGCCGCATGAGATCTTCTTCTGGCAGGGGCTGGATGGCACGCAGGTGCCGACCTATTTCCTCACCACCCAGCGCTACGAGTATGACGGGATCAACACCACCTATTGCCCCGATCTGGTCCCCAGCCATGTGATGGGGACCTGGAAGCGCTTCAGCCAGCAGGGACTGCATGACGAGCTGTTCCTGGTCTATGGCCATGGCGATGGTGGCGGCGGACCGACGCGGGGCATGCTGGAAAATGTGCGCCGCATGGAGCGCGGCATTCCGGGTTGCCCCAAGATCCGGCATGAGCCGATGGCGCCCTATTTCGAACGGCTGGTGGACCGCATGCGCCGGGAGCCCGAGGCGTTTCCGCGCTGGGTGGGCGAGCTCTATCTCGAATATCACCGCGGTACGCTGACCTCGGTGGCCAAGAACAAGCAGAACAACCGCCGCGCCGAACAGGCGCTGCACGTGCTTGAGCTGCTGGGTGTCATGGCGCGCCGGCAAGGCGTGGACTATCCCCATGAGGAGCTGGAAAAGCTCTGGGAAGTCGTGCTGCTCAACCAGTTCCACGACATCCTGCCGGGGACGTCGATCGGGCCGGTCTATGATGACAGCGATAGCGAATATGCCGGCTTCTTCGCCCAGGCGGAGGCGCTGCAGCAGCGGCTCGCCGGGGCGCTGGCGGGGCAGGGCAGGCATGTGGTGCTCAATGCCGCCAGCCACAGCCGGTCGGGCCTGGTGCATCTGCCTGAGGGCACCGGAGCGGCCCGTATCGGGGGTGTCGAGGTCGCTGCGCAAACGGTGACATTTGCCGATGGCAGGCGCGCTCGCGCGGTGCCGGTCACTGATGTTGCCGGGCTCTCGACGCTTGAGGTGGTGCTGACCGAGGCAGCGTCAAGCTTGCCGCAAGAAAGCTTGGTGGTTTCTCCGGTCTTGCTGGAGAATGCCGCGCTGCGTGCCCGGTTCAACGAAAAAGGGCAGTTGATCTCGCTGTTCGACAAGCGGGCGGGCCGCGAAGTCATCATGGCGGGCAAGGTGGGCAATGCCTTTGTTGCGCACCAGGATATCCCGATCGACTTCGATGCCTGGGATATCGACGATTATTTCGAGGATCGCAGCTGGCCGGTGGACGCCCTGGTGAGTGCCGAGGTGGTTGAGACCGGACCATACCGCGCCGCGATCCGGTTCGAGTGGCGCTATGAGGCCTCGCGCCTCGTGAGATCGGAAGAGCACACGTCTGAACTCCAGTCACTATTCCGGATCTC